>JAFWYM010000034.1 GCA_017517705.1 Alistipes sp. | reverse complement strand
CTGAATAAAAAGTGTATTTTGTCGTTATGCTCGCCCTCAAAATGCTCATTTACGCCAAGTAAACTCCGCTTTTTCGGGCTTCGCAAGCCTAAAACTACATCTTTTTATTCAACCTCTTAACAAAACGGGGATGACAAATTTACTTTTTAGTCATTCCCATCGCCTCGAAATTTGTCGAGCGTGCGTTGTAAGTAGGAGAGTCAGTGTATTACGACACCTTTTATTCACTCTCCTACCTATTTAAATAGCGCGCCAATTACTTCTTGTCGCACTCGCCACAGCAGGGCTCAGCCTCAGGGCACTCCTCGCAGCACTTCTCGCCCTCGCAGCAAGCCTCCTCAGCGCAGCACTTCTCACCCTCGCAGCAAGCCTCCTCAGCGCAGCACTCCTCGCAGCAAGCCTTCTCCTCGCAGCACTCCGTTGCAGCCTTCTCCTCAGCGTCCTCTGCCTTCTTCTGCTCGCCACCGCAAGCTACCAATGATACTGCAGCAAATAATACTGCAAATGCAAAAATCTTCTTCATAGCTATAAAGTTTTAATTAATGGTTATTTTCCGACTACAAATTTATAAAAGAGATTCTATTTTAACAACAAATTGGGCACAAAATCATTAATATATGCCATTTTTTTGTCTCCTCAACAGTCCAGCAATACTACTTGTGTGTAATGGAGTCGCGCGGTATATTCTCCTCGGCCACGACACGTTGTAGGTCGCTGAGCTTTATATCCTCGCGCTTGGGGAAGGCCTTGGGGTAGTATGAGGAGAGCTTTGCCATAAGTATCTGTGCCTCCTCCATCGTGAGGCAGTCGCCCACCGACACCTTGAAGTAGGGGCTCTCGTAGACAAGGTAGGCGTTGATATGTGGAAAGGTCTTCTGGAATGTCGTGTGTACACGCTTGGCATTATCGCCAGCATATTGGCCGTTGTCCGAGAATATCACTATGCGGTAGCCGTTGACACTCTTAGCCTTGGCCCTACCCTCCACGGCGCTGATGGCAGCCTTTGCCGAGGCATCCTCCTCGACACTCACATAAGTGCCATCCATCGTGCGTACTGCAAGGTTGTTACGCATCCTATCAATGTTCTGTGCCGAGACCTCGATACCAAGGAGTGAGGTGATTAACGTGAGGGCAATAGTAAAAAGTATATGTCGCATAACCGTATGTTATTAAGATGTCTTTACAAATTAGTGTAAAAGTTTTAGTTGTCGGTCGGTTCATTTTCGGCAGCTTATGGGCCTATTTCTGTCTCATCTTTCTGCGGTTACAATGCCCGCATTGCGCTCGCTGTAGAGGTGAGATATAGCCTTGAGATAATCTCTAAAACATATCTGCCCGATTTATAGCACCAACCTTATAGTATATTACATTATCTTAACACCTCCTCGAGGCGTGTTATTGCACCTTGCGGTATTGCGAAGGTATCTAAAAATTCCGATATGGCAATATCCTCACCCCGGAAGTTTCGCTTTATGAGCCTTGTGCCACCACGCAGTCGGTATGTTACCGATATGTTTTGGCTCTCACCCTCGGCGATGCGCCGTAGGAGGCTCTGGAGCGTCAGGGCACTCGTGCTGCGAAATCTTAGGGGGAGCAGTATCTCGCCCTCATGACCCTTTGCTACTACCACCTTCTCGCGTAGCGATATAGTGCTCTTAACGTTGCCGTCGACCATAATATCTATCTCGCCGCGCTTTGCCACTATCGTGTGGCGACCGTTATTCCTAACCCGAAGGTAAAGGTTTGCACCCGAGGATGATAGGTGGGTTACACGTGTAATACCCTCGATGGCAAGCACTTGCTCCCTACCTTGTGCCACGCTCTCGATGCTTGTGCATAGCAGCGTACACGTTACGATGAAAAGAAGTGCTAACCCTCGCATAACCACTACTTTGTTGCTACGTAGATGTATGCTATGCCGAAGCTCTGCGAGCGATATGTCACGCTTGTGAAGCCCACGCCCTTGAGCATCTCGCTGAAGCGCTCGGGCGAGGGAAACTCCTCGACAGAGTCGGGGAGGTAGGTGTAGGCACGTTCATCCTTCGATATTGCAGCACCTATGCGTGGCAGTAGGCGATGGGCATACTGCGAGTATATCCAGCGTATGAAGCGGTTGCGCGGCATCGAGAACTCCAGTACGACGAGCTTGCCTCCCACCTTCAGCGTGCGGTATATCTCACTGAGACCGCGCTCCATATTCTCGAAGTTACGCACGCCGAAGGCTACGGTTGCAGCATCGATGGTGCCATCCTCGACCATATCGAGGTTCTCGGCATCGCCCTTCTCCAATGTTATGCGCTCCTCGAGGCCCTGCTTCTCGATCTTCCTGCGTGCTACGGCAAGCATCTCCTCCGAGAGGTCTATGCCGAGGATATGTGTGCGGTCGACCCTCTTGGCCATAGCTATGGCGAGGTCGCCCGTGCCTGTGGCCACATCCATAATGGTGTGTGCCTTGCTGCGACGTACAATGCGCATCACACGACGACGCCATATACGGTCGATGTTCAACGACATAATATGGTTGAGCCTATCGTACGTGGGGGCTATGTTATCGAACATATCCTCAACCTGCTCCTTCTTTGTCTGCTCTTCGTTATATGGTTTCATATCTCACAAATCGTTTACTCGTATCTCATAATCTTTGCTGGCGATATCTTTGCTGCGAGGGCGGCGGGTAGGAGCATCACGACGAGCGTTATTGCCATTGTGGCGACCATCGCCACGAGCCACCATTCCCAGCATAGCGCTGCGGGCACAGCCTCTAAGAGATAACCCTCGGAGGGCAGAGGCACCACAGCCCAGAGGTGCTGTATCACGGCGAGCACGATGCCCACCAAGGCTCCCCATAGCACACCACGGGCGGTGATGAAGAGTGCCCTGAAGAGGAATATCTCGACCACGGCACCGCGGCGCATGCCTAAGGCTCGGAGTTCTCCAATCATACGCTGACGCTCCAGGACGATGATAAGCAGCGATGTGGTCATGTTCAGGAGTGCCACGATGATCATGATGACAACCACGGCCATTGCCGTCACATCGTGCGTTGCCAGCCACCCAAATATATCGGGAAATACCTCCTCGGCAGTGAAGGCCTCGGCCTGACACCCCGTCTCGAGGTATAAATCTATAAGCCTGCTGTTGAGCCTTGAGGCTACGGCGCCACTCTCGGCATCTGCTGCGAGCCATAGCTCGTAGCCCGTGATCATCGTCTCGTTGCCGTCGTATAGGCGTGCCACGTTGCGCATATCCGTAAGAACGATGCCGCTGTCGATTATATCTACGCCCGTATGGTATAGGCCGCTGATGACAAACCTGTCGCGCAGGATGCTGCCATCTGCATCGACAAAGACCATCTCTATGCGGTCGTCCACGGCGACATTCATCTTGTGTGCCATCTCCTCGGATATGAGTATATCCTTCGTGCGGGGCTCGAGACCTAAGCGCGGGAAGCTGCCCGCAACGATGTGCTCGCTGTAGAATGTGGAGTCGAAGCTGCTGTCTACACCCTTGAGCAGTACGCCGAGGATGTTATGGTCGCTCTTAAGCACCCCCTCCTTGGCCGTATAGGGCGAAAGGCGCACTACATCCTTGTCGTCGAGAGTCTCGATCATCGCCGTGCTCGCCTCTATGCGCTTGCCCGAGACGACACCACCGCTCTGCGGTGCTGTCACCGTTATCTCGGCTGTGGCGCCCGCGATGAGACTGCGTAGGTCGCGCTTGAAGCCCACGACAACCGATAGCGTGATGATGATGACGGCTACGCTCACAGCCGTAGCTATCGTCGCCACACGCTCCATAATGCCGGCCTTAGCTCCTGCCTTACGACTTGATAGTCGTCGTGCTATGTCGAACTCTACTCTCACGTCTCTTTATTCACTCTCCTAAGCGTTAGGAGGCTGAATAAAAAGTGTATTTCTGCGTTATGCTTGCCCTCAAAATGCTGACGCATTTTCGTTTACATATTTACAATCCACCTAAATCCTCCTTTGAAAAGGAGGACTTTAAGGTAGATGCCAAGTAAACTGCGCTTTTTCGGGCTTCGCAAGCCTAAAACTACATCTTTTTATTCAACCTCTTAACAAAATGGGGATGACAAATTTACTTTTTAGTCATCCCCCTCTCAATCTTTAGCTATGCGTCGATTATGCCTCGGGAGCGATAGCCTCTGAAGGACATACGCCTGCGCAAGTACCGCAGTCGATGCACTTGCTGGGGTCGATTACATAGATGTCACCTGCTGAAATAGCCTCAACGGGGCACTCGTCGATACATGTACCACATGCAACGCAAGAATCTGAAATTTTGTAAGCCATAACTTATAGTTTTTAATGAGTGAATGCTATTTTATAGTGCAAATATAGTAATTATTTTATAAAATCAAACCCTGTATACGGAATTAATGCTTCGGGAATGCGTATTCCCTCCTCCGTTTGGTTGTTCTCGAGCAGTGCTGCCACGATACGAGGCAGTGCAAGAGACGAGCCATTTAGAGTGTGACACAGCTGTGTTTTGCGGTTATCGTCGCGATAGCGCAGCTTCAGGCGGTTTGCCTGGAACGACTCGAAGTTCGATACTGACGATACCTCCAGCCAACGCTTCTGTGCCTCCGAGTATACCTCGAAGTCGTATGTGAGTGCCGATGTGAACGACATATCGCCACCGCAGAGGCGCAAGATGCGATAGGGTAGACCGAGCGATGCCACGATGCTCTCGACGTGCGCCACCATCTTATCGAGTGCCTCGTATGACTTGTCGGGGTGCGACACCTGCACAATCTCCACCTTGTCGAACTGGTGCAGGCGGTTCAGTCCGCGCACATCCTTACCATACGAGCCTGCCTCGCGACGGAAGCAGGGAGTGTAGGCCGTCATCTTCACCGGCAGCTCGCTCTGCTCGAGGATGACATCGCGGAATATGTTCGTCACGGGCACCTCGGCTGTAGGCACGAGGTAGTATCCGTCGGCTGTGACGTGGTACATCTGACCCTCCTTGTCGGGGAGCTGTCCCGTACCGAAGCCCGAGGCCTCATTTACCATGATTGGGGGCTCAACCTCCTGATATCCGGCCTTTGTGTTGCAGTCGAGGAAGTAGTTTATGAGGGCGCGCTGTAGCCTTGCACCCTTACCCTTGTATACGGGGAAGCCGGCACCTGTGAGCTTCACTCCGAGGTCGAAGTCTATGATGTCGTACTTCTTGGCAAGCTCCCAGTGGGGCAGTGCCTCGCCCGGAAGCTCGGTGTAGTTCTCTACAAGCTTCACCACAACATTATCCTCGGCCGTGCGACCTTCAGGGACTATCTCTGCGGGGAAGTTGGGGAGCTTGACAATCTCGTTCTGGAGCTCTACGGCAACCCTGTCCGACTCCTCCTTAAGTTCATTCGAGCGGCTCTTGAGGGTAGCCACCTCCTGCTTCTTGGCCTCGGCCTCATCCTTGAGACCCTTGCCCATAAGGGCGCCAATCTGCTTTGCCGCCTGGTTCTGCTCCGCGAGGCAAGCATCGAGTTCTGCCTGCAGGGCCTTACGACGGTCGTCGAGCTCCTCGATACGATCGATTATGGGTGCAGCGTCAACACCCTTCTTCTCGAGACGGCGTACAGCATCATCCCTATTATCGCGCAATTGCTTTAGTGTAAGCATAGTTTTTGGTTTTTGCTATTTCAAATGACAAAGGTACAACTTTTTTTCGAATCCTAATTACTAAATACTAATTAAATTTTTCGTATCTTTGCACTATTGTATACATATATGTGATGACCACAAAAACGAGATATATCGAGTTGCTGTCGCCCGCGCGCGACTACAACGCTGCCATTGCTGCTATAGATTGTGGTGCCGATGCCCTGTATATCGGTGCCGAGGGCTTCGGTGCGCGACGTGCTGCGACAAACACTACGGCCGACATTGCGCGTGTCGTGGATTATGCCCATCTCTTTGGTGTTAAGGTCTTTGTCACGCTCAACACCATCCTCTATGAGAGCGAGCTTCGGGCTGCCGAGAGGCTTGCACGCGAGCTTATAGATGTGGGTGTCGATGCCCTCATCGTGCAGGATATGGCATATCATGAGATGGGCCTTCCTGTGGCTCTCCACGCCTCGACACAGGTGTGTAACATGACCGCGGAAGGTGCCCACTTCCTGCAGGAGTGTGGCTTCGAGCGTGTTATCTTGGAGCGTGCCCTCTCGCTCGACGAGATTAGGGCTATACGCAGGGCTACGACCGTCGACCTCGAGTGTTTCGTCCATGGCGCAATATGTGTGGGTCATAGTGGCAGGTGCTACCTCTCGCGCTCGCAGTCATCGCGCTCGGGAAATAGGGGCGAGTGCTCGCAGCCATGCCGCCTCACCTACGATTTGGTTACGGGTAGTGGAGAGAAGCTTATCAGAGGAAAGCACCTTCTCTCGGTCAAGGACTTCGACCTCTCGGAGCGTATCGGTGACCTCATCGATGCGGGTGTTATGTCGTTTAAGATTGAGGGACGACTCAAGGACGATAACTACATAAAGAATGTCGTGAGCTACTACCGTCGGAAGATCGACGAGGCGCTTGCCACGCGCCCCGACTGTCGGCGCTCGTCTGTAGGGCGCTCGGAGGTGGAGTTCACACCCGACAGGAAGAAGAGTTTTACGCGCGATGGTGGCGAGTATATGTTCTCGGGCAAGCGTGCGGGTGTCGCCTCGTTCAATACGCCCAAGGCTGTGGGCGAGTATATAGGCTCTGTGGCTGTCGTGGGTCGTCGCGATCTACGCATTGTTAGCCGTGTGCCGTTATCTGCGGGCGACGGTGTATGTTTCACCTCGGGTGAGGGCATCATAGGCACGAATATAAACCACGTTGAGGGCGATGTTATTGTTCCCAACCGCATGGATGGCATCAAGGCCGGCATGGAGATATATCGCAACTACGACCACCGCTTCACGCAGATGGTGGAGCGTAGCCGTATACGTCGCGCCATAGATGCAACGTGTCGCCTTACGTTGACAGGCGATGGCATCACAGCGACATATAGCGACGAGGAGGGACATACGGTGAGCGTTGAGCGTAGCGTGGCGCTCGAAGAGTCGAAGAGTGCCGAGAAGATGCGCTCGGTGGCCGAGGAGCAGATGGCTAAGAGTGGCGATAGCATATTCCGTGTTACGCGCGTCGATGTCGTGGGTGCCGAGTGGTTTGCTACGGCTAAACTCCTTGCTGAGATTCGCCGCGAGGCGCTGTCGCTGTTGGCTGCAGCGAGGGTGGCAACGAGCCACACGCAACAATACGTGCGTGGCGAGAATAGCGCCATAGAGTACCCCGTGAAGCGTCTCACGCCACAGCATAATGTCGTAAACTCGCTCTCGCGAGCCTTCTATAAGCGCCACGGCGTGGAGCATATCGTCGAGGGCCTGGACAGCTGGTCTACGACCGTGGGCGAGCGAGTGATGGAGTCGAGCTACTGCCTGCGCCGCGAGATTGGCGAGTGTCTAAAGAGGGGTACCAAACTGCGCGATACGCTCTACCTTGAGCATGGTCGCCATCGCTACCGCCTCGACTTCGACTGTGCCCAGTGTCGCATGTCGCTCGTAGACTGCACAAACGAATAAAATGTAAACAACGATGATAAAGCAACTAACACCCCATATCCCCGACTATGAGCTTATAGACACGGGCGATGGCGAGAAATTGGAGCGCTTCGGACGATATGTCGTGCGCCGCCCCGAGCCACAGGCCATCTGGCATAAGAGCCTCGACGACAGGGCGTGGCTCAAGGCCGATGCCTCGTTCCTGCGCGATGCGAAGAGCGAGGAGCGTGGCGAGTGGCGCCTGAAGCCCGAGATGCCGTCGCGCTGGAGCGTAGCCTTCGATTACAAGGGTATGCACCTAAAGATGCGCCTTGCGCTCACGTCGTTTAAGCATGTGGGCATCTTCCCCGAGCAGGCGGCAAACTGGGAGTTTATTTACGATAGCATCAAGGAGCTGCAGCAGTCGGGTGTGGCAGAGCCCAAGGTCTTAAACCTCTTTGCCTACACGGGTGGTGCGTCGCTTGCGGCACGTGCTGCGGGGGCGCAGGTGACACATGTGGACTCTGTTAAGCAGGTGGTCACGTGGTCGCGCGAAAACATGGAGTCGTCGGGACTCGACGGCATACGTTGGATTGTGGAGGATGCGACAAAGTTCGTGGAGCGCGAGAGGCGCCGCGGGAATAAGTATCACGGCATCATCCTCGACCCTCCGGCCTATGGCCGTGGTGCCAATGGCGAGAAGTGGGTCTTGGAGGACGACATAGCCAATATGTTGGAGTGCTGTGCCTCGTTACTGGAGGGTGAGGGTGCCTTCCTTGTCTTCAATCTGTACTCCATGGGTCTCTCGGCGATGTTGGCACGGACGGCGGTACATCAGGTCTTTGGAGTGCCCAAGGCGGAGCAGATGGGTGAGTTGTACTTCGAGGATAGGAGTAAGAAGCAGATACCCTTTGGTACTTATTACCGTTTCAGACGATAGGGATGCGTTTGTTGGTCGAGATATTCTGGACGTTTCTGAAGATTGGGGCCTTCACCTTTGGTGGCGGCTATGCGATGATACCCCTCATCCAGCATGAGGTCATCAACCATCGTCGCTGGCTTCGTGAGGGTGAGTTTGTCGAGCTTCTGACCATTGCACAGACAGCCCCGGGGCCTATAGCCCTCAATACAGCGGTATTTGTGGGGTATAAGCTACGTGGGTATCGTGGTGCTCTCATGGCAGTGCTCGGTGTCGTTGTGCCCTCGTTTATGATAATCCTTGTTGTGGCGATGTTCTTTGCCGACATACGCGATAATGTGTGGGTGGATGCCGCCTTTAAGGGTATGCGCCCCGCGGTTGTGGCACTCATCGTGGCACCTATTGTGGGTCTTGCACGGGGTATGAATATGTGGCTCATGGCCGTAGCCGCCGCCACAGCTCTTGTCGTGTGGTATTATGGCCTTTCGCCCGTGTGGTTCCTCATGGCAGGGGCCTTAGGTGGAGTCTTGTGGGTGGCAAAACGTGGTAAGGAGGCGTAACGATGGGGATTTCGGTGTTGATAAAACTCTTTGTGAGTTACCTGAAGATAGGCTTCTTCGGCTTTGGTGGTGGCTACGCCATGCTCTCGCTCATACATAGCGAGGTGGTGGTACGTAATGCGTGGCTTACCAATGGTGAGTTCTCGGATATTGTCGCCATCTCGCAGATGACACCCGGGCCTATAGCCATAAACTCGGCAACGTATATTGGCTATGAGGTGGCGGGCATCTGGGGCTCGGTGGTGGCGACGACGGCCGTCTGTCTGCCGGCGCTGACGATAATGATACTCATCACGCGCTTCTTCCTGCGCCTTAGGGAGAATGTATATGTGCGAGGTGCGGTGCAGGGCATGCGCCCCGTGGTTGTGGGCATGATAGCCTCGGCAGCGCTACTGCTCATCTTCCCCGCAAGTGACGATGGGCGCAGCTTTATAGACCTGTGGAGTTGGGCGATATTCGGCCTCACGCTCCTCGGGTCGTGGCGTAAGGTTAACCCGATACTCCTGATTGTAGTGTCGGGCATCGCCGGAGTCTTAATTTATGGTTTGTAGAATGATGAATGAAGATATATTGCAACAATTAAGTCCTGCACAGCGCGAGGCTGTGCTAAACTACGAGGGGCCCTCGCTTATCATCGCAGGTGCCGGCTCGGGTAAGACACGTGTGCTTACGACGCGCATAGCGTATATGTTGTCGCAGGGCGTAGACCCCGCCTCGATTCTTGCGCTTACGTTTACGAACAAGGCGGCACGCGAGATGCGCGAGCGTATCGAGACGTTGGTAGGCCCCCGTGCCCGCTATATACGTATGGGCACGTTCCACTCGGTCTTTGCCCGCATCCTTAGGGAGAATGCCACGCGCATAGGCTTCCCCGAGAGCTATACGATATACGAACCCAACGATGTTAAAAACCTCGTTAAGAGCATCATCAAGGATAAAAACCTCCCCGAGGAGCGCTATAAACCCCAGGCTGTGGCTGCGCGTATATCTATGGCCAAGAACTGCCTCATAACCCCTAATGCGTATATTGCTAATGCGGTGCTTATGGGCGAGGATCGCGAGGCTAAGATGCCCGAAGTGGGGGATATATACAACGAGTATTGTGCGCGCTGCAAGCGTAATGGTGCGATGGACTTCGACGACCTGCTGTTGCAGACGAACATCCTCCTGCGTGATGCCCCCGAGGTCACGGAGCGCTACCAGGAGCAGTTTAAGTATATCCTCGTGGATGAGTATCAGGATACCAACATGGCGCAGTATGTCATCGTGCGCCGCTTGGCACTGAAGCACTCGAATGTATGTGTCGTGGGTGACGATGCTCAGAGTATCTATGCCTTCCGTGGTGCCAAGATTGAGAATATACTATCGTTCCAGAGGGATTATCCCACGGCGCGTGTCTATAAGCTCGAGCAGAACTATCGCTCGACGCAGACAATCGTCGAGGCGGCTAACTCGCTCATCGCGCACAATTCGCGTCGCTTGGAGAAGAGGTGTTTCTCGGCAGCCGAGCGTGGCGAGAAGATACGCCTTGTGCGCGTGCTGGAGGATAGCTACGAGCCCGTTGAGGTGGCTATGGATATTAAGGATAGGGAGCGTGAGGGTGCCGCGTGGAGCGACTTTGCCATTCTCTACCGCACAAACAAGCAGCACGGTTTGTTCGAGGCGGCGTTGGCACGTCGCGGCATACCCTACCGCGTATATAAGGGCATGTCGCTCTTGGATCATAAGGATGTGCGCAACATGATTGCCTACCTCAGTGTCATCCTCAACCCCAACGACGACGAGTCGTTCAAGCGTATTGTCAACTACCCGGCACGAGGTATTGGCGACACAACCATAGCGCGCATCGAGGAGATAGCGCGCAGAAAGGGGACATCCATGTGGCATGCTGTGGACGAGTTGGTGGCCTCGGCAGAGGTGTTAGACTCGGTCGAGAGGGTTGTGGTGCGTAAGGTTGCCGACTTTGTGAGGCTCATAAACGAACTCTCGGCCATGCGCGTGGAGATGGGCGTGTGCGACTTCGCTAAGGAGGTGATGACACGCTCGGGAATACTCCACCTGTTGGAGGCGGAGAAGAAGCCCGAGAGCGACACGGCGAAGGACTACTTAGACCAGCTGCTGGCGATGATGAGCTCGTATGAGGATGAGTGTAACCGCGAGATGGACGAGGGTCTTAGGGAGGTGGATATGACGCCTACCATCGACGAGTGGATGCAGAATGTGATGCTCCAGACCGACCAGGATACCGAGGATGACGGTAACAAGGTGACGCTTATGACCGTACACTCGGCCAAGGGGTTGGAGTACGACTATATATATATAGTAGGTATGGAGGAGGGGTTGTTCCCCTCGAGTCGCTCGGCAGAATCGCTCACGGAGCTCGAGGAGGAGCGACGACTGATGTATGTGGCCATCACACGTGCCAAGAGGGCGGCGATGCTCTCCTATGCCGAGATGCGTCGCGTGTGGGGTAAGACCGAGAATACCTCGCCGAGCCGCTTCCTTAAGGAGATAGATAAGGAGTACCTCGATGCCAACTTTGATATTGAGGAACTCAGTGGTCGCAATCGCTGGGAGCGCTACCTTCGCGATGAGGATGAGCGCCCGACGTTCGCATCGCTCAAGAGCCGCTATGGCTCGAAGCCACAAAGCGGCTTCAGCAGTCGCCCCGAGCGACAGGAGCGCCCGCGCCCCGAGATTATAAGCACCCCGCCGCCCATCGACCCGAGCCGTGCCGGTATGCGCTCGGTGGGTGTACGTCAGGGCGAGGCGTCATCGACACTCGGAGCCTGTGTCTATGCCGTTGGCGAGCGTGTTGTGCATCCGAAGTTTGGCGTAGGCACCATCGAGCGTATCGAGCCCTTAGCCACCGATCATAAGGTCGTTGTGCAGTTTGTACAGTATGGCTCGAAGACGTTGCTTGCTAAGTTCGCAAAACTAACTAAGGCGTAGTATGGAGGAGGTGATGCTATCGGTCATAATGACCACCTATAACCATGAGCGCTATATCGCCAAGGCTATCGAGAGTGTGCTACGCCAGCAGACATCGTTCCGTGTGGAGATTGTCGTGGGCGAGGATTGCAGCACCGACCGCACACTGAATATTGTCGCGGACTACGAGAGGATGTATCCCGAGGCGATACGCATCATCACCTCGGAGGAGAATGTAGGCTGGCGCAGGAACTATCGTCGTACCATTGCGGCAGCGAGGGGTAAGTACGTCGCCCTGCTCGATGGCGACGACTACTTCACCCACCGCAAGAAGCTGCAGATGCAGGTCGACTTATTGGAGGCCGACTCGGAGGCGGGAATGTGTTATACACGCTCCGAGAGGGTTGACGAGGAGGGTAACACCACGCTATACCCCGAGGGCGAGTGTACGACAACCTTCGAGGATATGTTGCGCCGTAATCCTGCGGAGAACTGCACCGTCGTGGCACGTCGCGAGCTTGTCGAGCAGTACTATCGCGAGATATGTCCCGAGGAGCACCCCGAGTGGCGCACGGATGACTTGCCCATGTGGTTGTGGTTTGCTGCGCGGTCGAAATACCGCGCCATAGATTGTCCCACAGCGGTACATCGTGTGCTTCGTGAGAGCGTAAGCCACAGCCCGAAGTATCGGGAGAAGATAGCCTTCGTGGACTCGCTTGCGGATATAAGCATCTGGTACGATGAGCACTATAATGGCGGACATTTGCACGATGAGTTGGTGCTTACCAAACACAATACAGCGCTATGGGTGCTCTCCTACAACGGAGGCGTAGGCGAGTATCTCTCGCGCTGGCTGAGGGATGTGCGTGAGCATCGTCCTCTTTTAAAAAACATAGCCTCATACGGTCTCTTTGCGAAGAAGATATTTTGGCGTATGTGGCGTAAAACCCGATAAGTGATGACAACAAAGGAGCGTTACCGTCGTGTCGTAGAGTATTTTAGTGTGGCTATGCCCACGGCCGAGAGCGAGCTCGACTACAGAAATCCTTTCGAGCTACTCGTTGCCGTTGTGCTCTCGGCACAGTGTACCGATAAGCGTGTGAATATGACAACACCCGCACTTTTTGAGGCATATCCCACGGCGGAGGCTATGTCGAAGGCCTCGGTCGAGGAGATATATGGCTACATACGGAGCATATCGTATCCTAACAACAAGGCTAAGCACCTTGCCACACTCTCACGACAGCTTGTCGAGAGGTTTGGCGGCGAGGTACCTACCGACCCCGACGACCTACAGTCGCTGCAGGGCGTGGGACGCAAGACGGCAAATGTCGTAGGTGCGGTGCTGTGGGGTAGGGAGGTGATGCCTGTCGATACGCATGTCTTCCGCGTGGCGGCACGCATAGGCCTCAGCCGCAATGCCCGCACACCCCTTGCCACCGAGCGGCAGCTCGAGAGGGGCTTTCCCAAGGAGTTGCTACCCATAGCACACCACTGGCTGATACTCCACGGCCGCTATACCTGCTTGGCACGTAGGCCGAAGTGTGAGAGTTGTGGCCTCACGGAGGTGTGTCGATACTATGTCGAAAATAACAAAACAAAGAGTATATGAGGAGAGTAGTTATAATATTGTTGGGATTTATTGCAATGGTGGGGTGTACATCGCCGTCATACCCCTCGATCGATCAGCCCTCGGGTGGTGGCGACGCCACAAGCCGACAGATTGTCGACTATATCGACAAGCGCCTCGAGGAGGAGTACTACTGGCTCGATGAGGTTATGGAGCGCGGAGGCTCCTTCAATCGCACGTTGAGGTGGGACAAGTATCTTGCAAACTCGCTGCAACGCCTCGAGACAAATGGTGACGACGGCTATGTCAATGCCAAGGGTCAGCGTGTCCTATACTCCTATATCCGCGATGCCGGCAGCACGACACGCACCGCAGCCTCAACCACGGGCTTCGGTCTCGAACTATACTACACCATCGTCTCGTTGGACGAGCAGGGTAAAAACCTCGGCTTTGTCATCAATAACGTCTATGCCGGCTCGCCGGCAGAGGCTGCCGACCTGCGCCGTGGCGATATGATTATCTCTGTCAATGGTGCGGATATAGACCACAACAACTACGTCTCGCTCTTCAACTCCATAGAGTATAATACCGCCTCGGAGCTACGCCTTATAGCCCAGCGCCAGACGGCAACAAGTGCCAACGATGCATCCATTGTCGCCACGTTACAGAAGGGGGCGTATGTAGCTAACCCCGTGGCACACCATAGCGTTATCACCGTGCCCAATAGCGACAAGCGCATAGGCTACCTCGTGTATACGGGTTTCGACAACGACTACGACGAGGAGCTCCTTGCCGCCCTTGCCTCACTTAAGGCCGAGGGTGTCGACAACCTTATCCTCGACTTGCGTACCAATGGCGGTGGTCACGTGTCGTCGGCCGTAGCGCTATGCTCGGCAATATTAGGCGTGGAGTATGAGGGGGCTACACTTGTGGAGCTTCGTCGCAATCCGCGCAATAAGACATCGTTGGGAAATACAACGAGCGTACTCGAGGATGTGGGCGTAGACCTCAACCTCGACGCACTCACGGTGATATGCTCCGACTATACGGCCTCGGCCTCGGAGCTTGTGGTTATGGGTCTTCGTGGCTTGGACATCCCCGTGACGCTCATAGGCACGACGACCGAGGGTAAGAATTGTGGTATGGATGTCACGCGCCGCACCTTCGGCACGACAACCGTGGAGTATGCTCCGATAACCTTTATGTGCTACAACGCCAAGGGCTTTGGCGCCTGGGGTGAGGGTATCACACCCGATGTAGACCTATCGGTGGATAACGCCCTGGGTGTCAAGGATGAGTACTTCCCCCTGCCACGCACCTCATGGGGCGACATCTCTTATGACATAGGCCTTGCGGCTGCCGTAGCCTCGATTACGGGCAAGAGCGTCTCTATGGCGGAGCGTGCTACGACACGTTGCGGCATCAACATTGCCTTGTCGATAGATATGGAGAGACCCTTCATCGGAACACGTTATGAGCTCCCCGAAGAGTAATCTTTCGAGGTTGGTTTTTAAATGATTGAGAATTTTTCTAAATTTGCAATAAATTACGCCGTATGGTCGTTAGGAGCACGGAGGATGTTCATCCCGTGAGGCGTAATTGAGTTTGTGGCGGCGAGGGAAAAGAGCCGCGTGAGAGCATAAAAGAGAGTGAAAATATAAAACGAGATATAAGATGAATGAAGTAGTAAACATCAAGGAACTCAATGCTCACATCGAGCAGGAGTCTGTATTTGTCGACACGCTACGCAAGGAGATATCGCGCGTAATCGTAGGTCAGCAGCACCTCATCGACACGCTGCTTATAGGCCTTCTCTCGGATGGTCATATCCTTCTGGAGGGTGTGCCGGGATTGGCCAAGACGCTGGCCATCACCACACTGTCGAAGGCTGTAGATGCTAAGTTTGCCCGCATACAGTTTACTCCCGACCTCTTGCCTGCCGACCTTATCGGTACGCTGATATACTCGCAGCGCAACGAGGAGTTCACCGTAAAGCATGGCCCCATCTTCGCCAACTTCATCCTCGCCGATGAGATCAACCGCTCGCCGGCAAAGGTGCAGTCGGCACTGCTGGAGGCGATGCAGGAGAAGCAGGTGACAATCGGCGATAGCACCTTCCCGCTACCCAAGCCCTTCCTTGTGCTTGCTACGCAGAACCCCTTGGAGCAGGAGGGTACCTATCCTCTCCCCGAGGCGCAGGTCGACCGTTTTATGCTCAAGGCTAAGATTTCGTACCCGAAGCGTGCCGAGGAGCTCGACATCATACGCATGAACCTCTCGGGCAAGGGTATGCCCGAGGTGGGAAAGGTTATCTCACCTGAGGATATTATGCGTGCCCGCGAGGTGGTATCGAAGGTATATATGGACGAGAAGATCGAGCGTTACATTATCGACATCATCTTCGCCACGCGCGAGCCTGCGGAGTACCGTCTGCAGCATCTGCAGCCGCTCATTGCCTATGGTGGCTCGCCACGTGCCAGCATCGCCCTGGCTAAGGCTGCGCGTGCCTACGCCTTCATTCAGCGCCGTGGTTATGTCATCCCGGAGGATGTGCGTGCCGTATGTCACGACGTCTTACGCCACCGTATAGGCCTCACATACGAGGCCGAGGCTGAGAATATCACCACCGAGCAGATTATCACCGACATCCTTAACAACGTCATAGTTCCGTAATGTACCAGAACGACGAGGACATACTCAAGCGCGTACGCCGCATCGAGATTAAAACCCGCGGACTCTCGGACGAGATATTCGCCGGCAAGTACCACACGGCCTTTCGTGGTCGCGGTATGTCGTTTGCCGAGGTGAGGGAGTACCGTGTGGGTGATGATGTGCGCGACATCGATTGGAACGTCACGGCACGCTCCGACCGCGCCCATGTCAAGGTATACGAGGAGGAGCGCGAGCTGACGATGATGCTTCTGGTGGATGTGTCACCCTCGCGTATGTTTGGCTCGAAGGAGTCTACTAAGAAGAATCTCATCACGGAGGTGGCGGCGACGTTGGCATTCTCGGCATCGAAGAACAACGATAAGGTGGGGTGCATACTCTTCTCCGACCGCATAGAGAAGTTCATACCTCCAAAGAAGGGCCGTAGCCATATCCTGATGATCATTCGCGAGCTTGTGAGCTTTCAGCCTACGGGTACGTCGACCAGTATCTCGGAGGCGCTGCGCTATCTTGTGGGGGTGAATAAGAAGCGCACAACATCGTTTCTGCTCTCGGATCTTGTGAATGCCGAGAGCGATATGCTCAAGTTGGAAGATGCGCTGAAGATAGCCTCGTCGAAGCACGATATTATGGCTGTGCGTGTCTACGACGAGCGCGATAGAGAGCTTCCCGATGTGGGTATCCTTGAGGTTGTCGACTCGGAGACGGGTAAGGCTGCGTGGATAGATACCTCATCGCGACGTATGCGTGACTTCTGGAGGGAGAGCTACGACAGCCGTCGTGAGGCTATGGCGAGCCTCCTGAAGCACAACCGCGTGGATATTGCCGAGGTGGCTACCGATGGCGACTATGTCGTGGAACTGATAAAGATGTTTAAACAACGATGAAGACCTCTTATTACATACGCCGTGCCGCACTGCTGTTGGTGGGTGTCGTCGTGGCCGTTGCGGCCGTTGCCGAGCGTCCGACAATCAGGGGCAGCTTCTCGAAGGAGAGCCTCGAGGTGGGTGACCGCGTCGACTATATCATCGACATCGAGAAGGATCGTGCCACAGAGATAGGCATTCCCGACTTTGATGGTAACCCTACAAAGGAGGAGGTGGATAGGGAGCGCATGGCTAAGCGCTCGATGTCGACATACGAGACCTACGACGAGGATATATTCGAGCTTGTCGAGGACTACCCGTTAGATACGGTTGAGGTGGATGGCCGTCGTCTGCACCTACGTAAGCGCTATAGGCTGGCTGTGATGGAGACGGGCGAGATACCTATGCGCCCATCGATTCTCTACTTCGAGAAGAACCGCGATGTGCCCGACACGCTCTATGCCGATGATACGCTGCGTTTGGTGGTCAAGAGCTATGCCGAACTCGACACTACGCTCTTTCTGAAGGCCGATCCCACATCGAACGAGGGTTTTGGTGTCGATAGTGAGCTTGCCGCCAAGATGCTCCGCGATGAGGGTATACACTCACAGAAAGACCTCCCCTTTATCTTTGCAGAGATACGCGACTATGTAGCCTATGGCGCCATTACGCTCATCCTCTTAGCGCTCCTGGTGTGGCTCCTGGTGTGGTATATACGTCGCACGCTCAGTCGCAGGGAGGCAATTGTGAAGCCGGGGCCTAAGATTCCGCCCCACGTGGTGGCTATCAAGGCACTCGTCGAGCTCAAGAATCGCAAGCTGTGGCAGAATGGTAAGTATAAGCACTATTACACGGCACTCACGGATATTCTCCGTGTCTATATAGGCGGACGCTGGGGTATAGGTGCTATGGAGATGACCACGGATGAGATCATCGCAGCCCTACGCGATGTGGAGCTTCCGCTCGAGAGCCGATCGAACCTTGTGTCCATCATGCGCACGGCCAATATGGTTAAGTTTGCCAAGGCGGAGCCTGCAGCCGAGGATAACGAGGATAACTACACCAAGGCCTACTACTTCGTTGAGAATACAAAGATGGTTATGGAGAACGGCATTGAGGGCAAGGAGGAGATAACCATTAACACCAATATTGAGGAGTGATGAGAAGGGAGAGATTTATATACGCTATGCTCATTGTTGTGGTGCTTATGATGTTCTCGGGCACAGATGCCACGGCACAGTACCATAAGGAGCGCGGCCTTGTGCGCGATGGTAACGACCTCTTCGAGCGTCGTAACTTCCGTTCGAGCCTCAACCGCTATAACGAGGCTTTGGAGCACGACTCGACAAGCTACGAGGCGCTGTATAACCGAGCTAATGCCTACCACCATACGCGTAAGAGCACACCCGAGGATTCGACATATACCGCCGAGACAGCGTTTCGCAACTATGAGGATATAGCTGCCGACACGTTGCTTAGCAATGGACAGCGTGCCGAGGTGTTACGCAACCTCGGTCAGAGCCTCTTTACGGAGGAGCGCTACGAGGCGGCACTAAACGCCTTCCGCGAGTCGCTGAAACTCAACCCCGATGACCGCGAGACGAAGTACGACTATGTGCTAACAAAACGCATAGTCGACCAGAAGCGTAGTGCTCAGCAACAGCAGCAAAACAACAATCAGCAGAACGACCAAAACCAGGATCAGAACCAGAACCAGAATCAAGATCAGAATCGGGATCAGCAGAGCGACCAAAATAGGGAGCAGAATCAACAGCAGAACAGCGACAACAACGCCAACGAGCAGAACAAGCAAAACGAGGATAAGCGTCCCGAGGACCAGAACAATGATAGTCCCAACGAGGATAAGAGCGATGAGCAGCGCGAGGGTGAGGCTCCGCGCCCCGAGGAGCTGACGAGCGATAAGGCACGTATGCTTGACGCTATACAGGTCGAGGAGGATAAGACGCAGGAGAAGCTCAAGGAGGGCGAAAAGGCTGTCATCATTCGCGGAAAGAAGAATTGGTAACTAACGTAACATTATGCACTTTTTAAATCCATATATACTCCTTGTAGGCATCGTTGTACCGCTGCTTTTGCTCTACTACATATTCGTAGGCAGGCGAGGTGCGACGCTCAAGGTGTCGACCATAGGCTCTGTGGCGGTGCCACGTACGCTGCGCTACTGGCTGCGCCACCTACCCATCGTGTTACGCCTCGCGGCACTTGTGGCTATCGTTGTGGCGTTGGCACGTCCCGTCGATGTGCGCTCCTCGAGCGAGACAACGACCGAAGGCATAGATATAGTTCTGGCGATGGACATCTCGGGCTCGATGCTTGCGCGCGACTTCCAGCCCGACCGCCTTACGGCAGCCAAGCAGTTAGCCTCGGAGTTCGTTGCCGACCGTGTTGGCGACCGTATCTCGGTTGTGGCATTTGCAGGTGAGGCATTCACACAGTGTCCGCTAACATCCGACCAGGCATCCGTGGCGACGATGCTCTCGCGCCTGCGTAGTGGCGTTGTGGAGGATGGCACGGCCATAGGTAATGGCTTGGCTACGGCGGTAAATCGTCTGCGCGAGAGTGGTGCCAAGTCGAAGGTTGTCGTGCTCCTAACGGATGGTGTCAACAACCGTGGACAGATATCGCCCGTGATGGCGGCAGAGATAGCCCGCGATCTCGGCATCAAGGTATATACCATAGGTGTGGGTAGTCGCGGCAAGGCTCCCTTCCCCGCGGTAGATATGTTCGGTAACACGTCGTACGTGATGGCCGATGTGGAGATTGATGAGGAGCTATTAAGAAAGATAGCCTCGACCACGGGTGGCGAGTACTTCCGTGCCGAGGATAATGAGGCGCTGAAGGAGATATACAGCCGCATAAATACGATGGAGAAGAGCGAGGTGCAGGTGACGACATATACCACGTATGAGGAGCTCTATGCCTGGTGGGTGGTGTTGGCATTACTGCTCCTTGCGTCGGAGTTTTTGGTTGAGCGCGTGGTGCTTAATCGCATACCTTAACAGTTAGATAGATGGCAGAAGTAAACATATTCGAATTTGCAGCGCCCGAGTGGCTATGGTTGCTTGCAGCCGTGGTGCTCATCCCTCTCCTCTACTTAGGGTTGAGGCTCTATGCGCGTAAAAAGTTGCGTAGGTTTGGTAACGAGCGCACGCTGAAGGCTCTGATGCCCGAGAGCTCTCCCGTACGAGGGTGGATCAAGATAGCCCTGCTGTCGCTTGCTGTGGGCTTCATTGCGCTGGCATTGGCACGCCCACAGACGGGCTCCAAGCTACGTAGCACCGAGACCGAGGGTCGCGAGATAGCCCTCGTTGTCGATGTCTCTAATTCGATGCTTGCCGACGATGTGTCGCCGAGCCGTATGGAGCGCACGCGCTATGCCATAACGCGCCTCCTGGATGGGATGAAGGATGATCGTGTGGGTGTCGTCGCCTTTGCTGACGAGGCCGAGGTGTTGCTACCCATCACGGGCGACTATAAGATGGCACGCTCGATGGTTAAGCGGCTTGCGCCCTCGCTCATTGCCCGCCAGGGTACGGACATAGGCAATGCCCTCGATGTGGCACTCCTCTCGTTCACCGAGAGCACGCATAACAAGAATAGCCGTGTTATCATCCTCATCACCGATGGCGAGGCACACGACGGCAATGTCGAGGCGGCCATCGAGCGTGCTAAGGATGAGGGTGTTATGGTGTGTGCCATAGGTATTGGTACGCCCGAGGGTGTGCCTCTAAGCATCAACGGCACGATCATCGAAGACGAGGAGGGCAAGATGGTTGTCACGAAGCTCGGCGAGGCACTTCTACAGCAGATTGCTGAGGCCACGGGAGGTATATATATGCGCTCACGCAACGAAGCCTTCGGCCTTGAGGAGGTTGTCGATTACCTGGACGAGATGGAGGCTACGAAGCTGTCGCATATAAGTTTCGAGGAGTACGACGAGCAGTATCAGTGGTTCCTCGGCGCAGCACTCCTGTTGCTGGTGGCCGAAGGTATCGTCTTGCGTCGTAAGAACCCCCTGCTTAAGGGTGTGACACTCTTCGAGCCTAAGAGAGAAACTATTAACCGTAAAAAACTATAATGCTATGACAATCAGAGATTTGGAGCCTAAGCTCATTTGGGAGCAGTTTGACGACATCACACGTGTGCCCCGCCCCTCGAAGAAGGAGTCAAAAATTATCGCTTGGCTTGTGGAGTTTGCCAAGAAGCACAACATCGAGTATCAGACCGATGCTACGGGTAATGTGGTGATGCGCAAGGCGGCAACCAAGGGCTATGAGAATCGCCCTGCAGTGATTCTGCAGTCGCATATGGATATGGTGTGCGAGAAGAACTCTAACGTGGAGTTCGACTTCGACAACGACCCTATTAAGACGAAGATTGATGGTGAGTGGGTGCGTGCCGAGGGTACGACACTCGGTGCCGACTGCGGCATCGGTATGGCTGCGGCCTTGGCCGTATTGCTCGATGAGAGCCTTGAGCACCCCGCTATTGAGGCGCTCTTCACGGTGGATGAGGAGACGGGACTTACGGGTGCCTTCGGTCTTGGCGAGGGTATGCTCACGGGTAAGTACCTCGTAAACCTCGACTCGGAGGATGAGGGCGAGATATTCATTGGCTGTGCCGGTGGTATCGACACCGTTGCTACGCTCGATTATGAGTCGGAGGATGTGCCCGAGGGCTATACCTTCGTGCGCCTCGAGATTGGCGACCTGCTCGGTGGTCACTCGGGTGACGACATAGACAAGGGTCGCGCCAACTCTAACAAGCTTATGGCACGCTTCCTATATAACGCCATCGACAAGTTCCAACTTGTGCTTGCCGAGATGGATGGTGGCAACCTTCGCAATGCCATCCCGCGTGAGGCCTTCGCCATCGTAGGTGTCCCCGCCCAGGAGAAGGAGGACTTCGAGGAGCGTTACTTGGAGTTTGGTCAGATGATGATGGAGGAGTTTAAGCACACGGAGCCTCGTATGCGCTTTGCTGTGGAGGATGTGGAGACACAGCCTAAGAAGGTTATGTCGAACGACGACCTCTGCTACCTATTGCTCACGCTCGTAGGTCTTCCTAATGGTGTCCTCGGCATGTCATTCGCTATGCCCGGTTTGGTGGAGACATCGTCGAACCTCGCATCGGTGAAGTTCGATACGGAGAACAACGAGATAAAAGTTACCACCTCGCAGCGCTCATCTGTGGAGAGTGCCAAGCTCTATGCCTCGCAGACCATCGAGTCGGTATTCTTCCTCTCGGGCTTCGACGTGGAGCACTCGGATGGCTACCCCGGTTGGGCGCCCAATCCCGAGTCGAAGCTCCTCACGGAGACGGTGCAGGCCTACCGCGATCTCTTTGCCACAGAGCCTAAGGTGCGTGCCATCCATGCAGGCTTGGAGTGTGGTTTGTTCCTCGAGAAATACCCTCACCTGGAGATGGTGTCGTTCGGCCCCACGCTCCGCGGTGTACACTCGCCCGACGAGCGTCTCGAGATTGCTACGGTCGATAAGTTCTGGAAGTTGCTTGTTGAGCTCCTTAAGCGCATAGACTAATGCCGAAGGACGATAGCTGGAGGTGGGGAGATGATTAACCCTCTACATATTATCAATGCTATACGTTCACCATACCTATACCTCGATGTCGTTGATGACGTCGAGGTATTTTCGGATAGCATAAACATAGGCAATAGAGCTGTTACCGCACGTTGCCGCTATCGTGGTAGCGAGGGTGACGCTCTATTGAAATGCTACTACCGTTCGTTAGGCCATGGTGTGGAGACCTATGGTGAGCGCTTTCATGCTAATGCCCTGAGGGTATATACCATAGGTGGCAATACCGAGTTTGCAGATGTGCTTATAGATAGGTGGGTCGATGGCGAACCCTTAGATGTGTGCATTGATGATTGCACGTGCAATCTTCATAGGCTCAGTCGAGCCTTCGACCGTATGGCTTGCGACCTCCTCGACGAGGTATGGGCGCACGGCGATGTTAAGCCCGAGAATATCATCTGTCGCCCCGATGGACAGATGCAACTTATCGATATGGATGCTGTATGGCGTGAGGGTGTAGACATCGAACAATGCAACGAGTATGGCACGGCGGAGTTCAACCACCCGCGACGTAGGGAGATTACCGAGGGTAAGCATATCGACGATTTTGCCATAGCGCTCATATCTGCCACGTTGGCTGTTATGGCACTCGACCCCGAGAGATATAGGGGAGCGCTCGATGTGCGACGCGGGATATTCCTGCCGTGGCTCATTGTCGAGGGTCGCGATAGATACTTCAACCAAGCTATGGCTCTATTGCGCTCCTCGGGTGATGAGGCCCACTATCGCATAGGAGCCTCGCTACGCACCACTGATGGCACCATCCCCAACCTGCGGGAACTTTTAGAGCACGCCCGCCACAGGCAATACGATCTCTATGAGTCGCACGTTGAGTTGTCGCTTGCTGCAGAGACCACAACTACCTATACAGTAAAGTGAGGGTGACTAATCTTTTTAGTCACCCTCACTTTATTGTGGTAAGTCACTTACTCTTTGGACTCCTCAGCATCTGAGCTATTTGTGCCCTCTTCGCCCTCATCCTCTGTCACACCCTCGTCTGCGGGAGGTGTGTCGTTCGTGCCGGCATCATCGTTATCGCTTACACGTAGCGACTTCATGCTGATGTCGTAGCGGTCGAAGGTCGAGCCCTCATCATCGTAGATGTTGACAATGCGTATGGCGGCAAGGGCGCCACGGTCGTTGCCAACAAGGATGATATCCTCTATCTCGAGGTCGGAAATCTTCGCCGAGGTTATAGAGTTGTTGTATACCGACTCAATGGAGAGCTGTGAGGCTGCTGCGTAGTTGAAGTTGTTGGCCTTGCAGAAACGTACACCCGTCTTACTGCCCCAGCTGCGACCGAGAGTGTTCTCCTCGGCAGCATCAGCCTCGACATATATGTCTACATCGCCATCTTCGGCCTCACGGCTTTTAACTCGTTGCATAAGGCGGAATGAGAAGGCATCCTCCTTATTCGAGGTGGGCGAGTAGAGTGCAATGCCTGTGAGTTCATCAAGACCCTCCATGGCACTTACTACCTCCACGTTGTAGCGTATCCACTGCTTATTGCCGAGGTTGTCCCATGCTGTGAAGGTTAGCTCCACTTCGAGTGTCGGAGTCTCAACAATGGGTGCATCGTAGACATAACGGAAAGAGATACTCTTCTCGGAGAGCTCCTCATCGTAGAGAAGGACTTCGCCATTGATGCTGTCAAACGACTCTATCGTAAGACGATTAAGCTGTTGGTTTATGGTCTTTGACGTAATGTCGAAATATATCTTCTCGCCGCCATTCACCGTCGTGGCGGATGGTTTGACGAAGATCACAACATTATCGGCCTCAGACTCACGTTCGCATGCTGCACCAAGCAGGGCAAATATCAATAGTATTGAGAGTATTCTTTTCATTTACGTGCTGTTATAGCTGTCGGTAATAGTGACTTGGTGTCGCTCTTCTGTTACTTGAATTTGTATACCTTAACCTTAGCCTTTGCGACATTCTCGCTGCCGAGGAAGAGTGTCTCTTTGTTGAGTGTAGCATTGCATACTACGAGGTACTCAGCATCGGGATATTGCTCAAAGACCTTGTATAGAGCTCGGTCAAGAGGTGCGCAGATTGAGCCTGCGAGGTAGCCGGGAACGCTAACGCGCTTAATCACCTTGCCGTCATAGGGTATATCGTTGATTTTCTCGATGCTACGGATGAAACCGATATACGTGCTATACTCTACGCTAATTTCAACCTCGCCTAACTGCTCCAGATCCTCCATTGAGAGGTTGAGCTGAACGGCATCAGGCTTGTAAGTATTGTGGCTGACAACGCTACATGATGCGAGACCCACCACAGATACTGCTAATATGATGAATAATTTAACAAGTCTCATACTTATCTATTATTTGAAATAATACGAAAGCGTCACGCGGAACTGGCTGCCGATACCGCCAACCTTAGCCTTAAGTTTATCGTAGGCATCGGCTGAAACATCGATATGCTCAAACCTCTCCAAGTCGGGAGTCATGGTAACCTGAGTCTTGCCATCGTAGGTAACCTCGTTCTTGTACTTCAAGGAAGTGTCGATGCGTGATGATATGCCATATTCAACACCGATAGCCAATGGAAGGTTTGCAATGAAGGCCTGAACACCAACAAAAGCACCAAGGCCAATCGTAAACGAACTCTTCTTGCTCTTAGCAGATGTTGAGCCAAACTCGCTGATGATGGTGTTGCTGTTCCAACCAATAGGGAGCTCGGCACCTACATATACGTCGAAGATGTTGTTGCGCGAGAAGTGGTATGCAAAGCCAGGGTATAGCATCGCCGAGCCCTCGGCATAGCGCTCGTTGTTAACCTCCGTTGTAGCCTCGCCTACGGGAATAGTACCACCAAGCTTCTCCATGCTACGGTAGAACTCAAGGCCTACGCGGAGCTCGAACTGGTCAGATGTCATAATCTTGAGGTTGATAAGGGGAAGCGCCTCCATCTTCACGTTGCCATCGAAGAGACCCTTGAACATGTTGCTTGTGGCACCCATGTATAGACCGAAGTTGCCGGCCTCGGGGCGGTTACCCGTGCGGATAGTCTTAGCCGAAGGCTCGCCCTCGGTAATCTGTGCCATAGCTGTAGGCATAGCGCCAACGCACAATAGGATAACGAGCAGGAGTTTAAGTTTTTTCACCATAGTTGTAGCGTTTTATGTTTGTCGACTCCTGACAAACGATTAGTAGTTAATTCATGGGGTGAAGTCTGTTATCTACGGAACCTTTATTACCCATAAAAACACCCCATGTTTGGTAACATGTAGAGCATTTCTCCACACTTATGTAGTACAAATATATACATAAATGTTCAAAATAACAATCAAATAGAACATTTTTTATAATCTCCACGTGCAAGAATCTTGTCGTCAATGGTGGTATATAGCCCCGATTTTACTACCTTTGCTACCAAATATTAACCATATATTAGGGTATGAACAGAGTCAGATTAATGGTTTTGGTGGTCGTGGCTGCCGTTGTAGGTATGGTGGCATTTGGCCTATGGAGTCGCCCCTCGGTGGAGGGTAGGGAGCATGGTGGCTTCTCTGCGGAGCGTGTGGTCGAGGATATCGAGGTTATATCGCGCGAGCATCACTCCGTAGCACATCCCGTGGAGCGTGCTGCGGTGCGTGAGTACCTTGTCGAGAGGCTTGGAGAGCTCGGTGCCGATACCGTCAAACTCTATGAATATAGGGGGCTTGTCGGCCCCGAGGATAAGCACGTGGTATATAACTTCGATGCTACAAACATCCTCGCCGAGTTTGCACCACGTGGTGCCGAGGAGGATTATGCCTCGTTGATGCTCGTTGCCCACTACGATTCGCGCTACTCGCAGCCCATGCCGCGTAGGGATACGGTGTGGTCGTATGGTGCTGCGGATGATGGCTATGGCGTGGGTGTCATCCTCGAAACCGTGGCTCAGGCGCTGAAGTATCGCGACGAGTGGCAGCAGGGCGTGAAGGTGCTCTTCACCGATGCCGAGGAGGTGGGCATGATGGGCATGAAGGCGCAGTGGCAGGATGACCGTGAGGTGTTCGATAACGTAGGTCTCATGATAAACCTCGAGGCGCGTGGCCCCTATGGCCCGGCACTACTCTTTGAGACATCGTCCGGAAACGAGCGACTTATGGAGTTGTATGCCTCAGCGGCCGAGTATCCGTGTACCTATTCGCTGACGACGGTGGTATATAGCTTTATGCCCAACTTCACCGACTTTACCATCGTCAAAGATGAGATTCCGGGCTTCAACTTCTCGACCATAGCCGACATAAACCACTATCACACCGATAAGGATAACTTCGCAAACGTCAATCCGCAATCCATCCAGCATTACGGCTCGCAGATTGTGCCCATCGTGCATAAGTACCTTACGGATGGCGCCTATGCCGATAGGGATAGCCTCAAGGCCGAGCGTAGCACGGTGAACTTTACGTTGCCGCTGCTGGGCCTCTTCAACTTTTCGACTACGAGCTATTGGATAGTGAACATCGTTGTCTTTGTAGCCTTCGTGCTACTCTTCGTTTTTGACCTGTTGCGCGGACGCGTACAACTGCACAAGGCTCTCCGAGCAGCGTTGCGCGCCCTTCTGGTGGCCGTCGTAGCCCTTCTGGTGGGTGAGCTTATCGCATGGGTGGCATGCTGCGTCTGCGATGCGGAGTTTAAGCCGTTTGGTGTGGTGCAGGGTGTTGCGGGCGACAATATCATCATGGCCGTAAGCGTCGTCGTGATGATTGCTGTTGTGGCTATGCTCTATCTACGTGGTCGTAGGGGTGTTGTGCGCCTTGCCGCAGGCTCGATACGTGCCAATGCGGGTGATAGTGCCGCACTGCTACATGCCACAAATAGCCTGTATGGGGCCTTGGGCATTATGTTTATCCTCAGCCTGATACTTATTACCACCATTGGTGAGAACCTCATGTTCTTTATTCCGCTTATGGTGACTACTACGGCTATCATTCTTTACCGCACTACGCGCCTGAGATTGTGGTATTTGGTGGCAATAGCACTGATACTCCTACATGCTCTATCGTTCCTCTACGCCTTGGCTATGGCGCTGACGATAGGAGCCTTGGGAGCGGTGCTTATGTTAGCACTCTTGGATACCCTTGTGGTGATACCTCTTGTAGAGTTATATACACGAAAGTAGCTCTTGCTTCGTTGCGGAGTACGATATTGCTGGTGTGGGTATCAGTAAGGCACTATCAACAAAGGTAGATCGCCACAGAATTGCATAGAGCGTGGTTACTTATCAGCGCAGTAATCGGATGCAATTCTTCGCGATGACGGCTTTATATTTGCGCCCACCGGAATTTACGACAGAGCCCATTTTTGTTTCCCATGCCTACGTCTATAAGCGAGCTTATGCCTTAGGCATAAAAAACAAAAGGTGTCGATTACTCGACACCTTCTTGCTCCGTTTCGTTTGCGGAGAGGGAGGGATTGGCTACTACGCATCCCTGCGGTCTGCTCCGCTTAACGCCTTTCCCCACCGCTTGCCGCGGGGGCCCTTGCAAACTACACTTCGCAAGAAGTTGATAAATCAACCATTTTTGTTTTCCATGCCTACGTCTATAAGCGAGCTTATGCCGAGGCATAAAAAACAAAAGGTGTCGATTACTCGACACCTTCTTGCTCCGTTGCGTTTGCGGAGAGGGAGGGATTCGAGCGACGCAGTCGAAGAGCCGATACCCCAAAGGCGCAGGGCGTAGCCCGAGCAATAAACAACCTCTCTATCGGCTCAACCCCTTATTAGTGAGCAATGCCTCACCAACAGCAGGATGCAGGGCAATCGCCTGTGGCGGTTTGTTTTTGCGGTGTGTGGCGGTGGCTTGCAAACGACGACACACCACAAAAACAAAACAGACGACTTTCGTCGTCTGCCCTGCATTCAATCCAGCGGAGAGGGAGGGATTCGAACCCCCGGAACAGTTGCCCGTTCACCGCATTTCGAGTGCGGCCCGATCGACCACTCCGGCACCTCTCCTTTATCTCCTTTGTGGTTTCAGCGTGCAAATATAGTAACTTTTTTCTAATGTTATACCCGAAGAGTGCTATTTTTCAAAAAAAGTCTTTCCGCGATATGCTATCATCCTCCTGCCTTCTTAGCACGGTAGCCCGCCTTAACCAGCAGGTCGACAACGCGATCGCGGTGGTCACCCTGGATGATGATCTCGCCATCCTTGGCCGTGCCACCCACGCCACAGCTCTTCTTGAGATCCTTGCCCAATGTTTGGAGGTCGTCGCTACTCCCAACAAAGCCTCGCACAACAGTGGCAACACGGCCACCCTTGAGCCTATCGAGCCACACCTTGAGGTTCTGCTTGGCGGGTGGGAGGGTGGCGATCGTCTCCTCGCCATCGGTTGCATATTGAAAATCAGGTTTTGTCGAGAATACAACGCCCAGTCTATCTTTCCAGTCGCTTGCCATAATGTTTATAATAAATAGGTGTGCAGTGATAATACATTTTGCCCTACGCGATACAAAGTTACAAAAATTTTTCATAACTTTACCCTATGAAACCTAAGAAACGCCATCGTAGTCGCGACCTTGCGGCATATAACCCTCAGCGTCTCCCCGAGATACTACCCCCCGAGGATGACCGCTACCTTGTGCATGTATATGTTGAGGGGTATGAGGATGTGGCCTTCTGGCGCACCATCTTCGATAACTTCCACAATCCTTACCTGCGTTTTGAGATATCCGTACCCAACCGCGACGATCTGCCCAAGGGCAAGAAGGTGCTTATGTCGATGCTTGGGCGCACGCATAAGGAGGAGGTGCTCCTATGCGTGGACTCCGACTTCGACTACCTCTTCGATGGTGCTACGGAGCAGTCGCGCGAGATTCTCGAGGCCGAGAATATGTTTCACACCTACACCTACGCCACCGAGAACTACCTATGCTATGCCCCCTCGCTGAGGAATGTGTGTGTGCGCGCCACGAAGAACGACACGCGCATCTTCGACTTTGTGCGTTTTATGGCGGAATACTCCACGACGATATATCCGCTCTTCCTATGGTATGTACACTCGGCGCAGCTCTCGCACGAGAGCATCTTCACGCTTGCCGAGTTCCGAGCCTCGGTGCGTCTCGGCTATGTCGATATACGTCATAATGGCGAAAATACTCTTGCATGGCTCGAGCGTAATGTCGCACGTCGCCTCAAGGCTCTTGAGAGCGATAACCCCGATATGTGCGACGATGTGATGGCTATGGAGGCGAGGCTCCAGGAGCGCGGTGTCGAGCGCGACAACTGTTACCTCTTCATGCACGGCCATACGCTACTGGATAATGTTGTCATGCCACTACTTAAGGCAGTATGCGATAAGCTGCGCCAACTATCTGTGGCCAAGATTCATAGCTCGAAGGTCGAGGGCGTGGCTCTAAAAAATGAGCTTCAGAACTATACCAACACGCTACGCTCGATACACGACGTGTTGCTCGATAACGATAACTATATGTCGTGTCCGCTATATAAGATGCTGCGCGACGACATCCAGCGCTACCTCGATGTTATGATTGCGCGCATCAAGGCTGAGCGCCCTGTCCCCGTGATGCTAAGGCACAATTTCGAGCCTTAGTATGAATATTTTCCTCGCGCGTTAAGTATTTAAAAAGAGGAGTTTTAAGGTCTTTTAGCATCAAAAAAAGACCTTAAAACATTGTCGTTTGCATATTTTTTTAGTATTTTTAGTTTAAAACGCTTGGATTATTAAAATTTTTGCGTACATTTGTAATGTGGATATACGCCCAAGAAGATATTGAATTAACCTAAAATACTGAAAAATATGTCTAACCAATGTCCGGCAACATGCCACTCATACACATTAGAGCCTGAGGCTGGCTTTAGTCTTGTAAGACTAAAGGCTGGCGAGAAGTGGGAGATAGAGCGTGGCGACTACAACTGTCTACTCTTCCTCCTGTCGGGTAACTTCGAGATCACCTCGGAGGAGCGTTGCGATTATACCGTACGTGAGGGTCACTTCGTTTTCTGCTTCCGCGCCTATCATTACGTGCTCACGGCTCTCACCGACATAGAGATTGTCAGGGCTCACTTCATCGCTGCGGGTGCTGCGTGCGATATGATACCGTTCAACAGCATCGCCGGTAAGATCAAGAAGATAAACTACAAATTCACGCAGGTGGCTGTGAACGAGCCTATGGCTCTTTTGTTGCAGTCGGTGAAGATGTATCTCGAGAACTCGATGAAGTGTAACCACTTGCACCGCGCCAAGATTCAGGAGATGTTCGTCATCTTCAAGTTCTTCTACACGCCACAAATACAGCTACGCACCTTCTACAACCTCTTCGATCGCAATCAGTCGTTTGTGTCGCTTGTGCGCAACAATGCGCCGCGTGTTAAGACCGTGGAGGAGCTTGCCGACATTTGTGGTTTCAGCATTCAGCACTTCAACAATATGTTCAAGCAGGAGTTCCACGATACGCCCTACAGCTGGATGCAGAAGCAGCGCATCATCGAGATTGAGCGCCTACTCACGGAGACCAACGTGCCGCTTAAGAGCATCATCAAGATGTATAGCTTCACCAACCATGGTCACTTTGCGCTCTTCTGTCGCAAATATCTGGAGAAGACACCGCTCAAGATTCGCAAGGAGGCACGTGCTAAGCGCGAGGCTCAGGCTCAGGCGCAAGCTCAGGCTCAGGCTGCAGAGTAGTACGATTGCTACGATTATAGCTGAGAGTGCCGGGCATTCTATCTAATGGCTCTCTTGAGTATCAGGGGCTGACTAAGTTACTTTTAGTCAGCCCCTTTTGCTGAGCATCGCATCTAATACCTTATCGCTAAAATATGCTTGCTCTCAAAATTCTCGTTTCGAGTAAAAATCGCTCCTCCTGTTGCTTGCTCTGACGGTCTACCCTCTACGGCGGAGCTTCACGACATTCTCCACATGGTGCGTGTGGGGGAACATATCCACGGGTTGCACGGCGAGGATGTCGTACATATCGCTAAGCAGCGCAAGGTCGCGGGCCTGTGTCGAGGGGTTACAGCTTACATATACCATGCGCTCCGGCGCGGCACGTTTGATGACCTCGATGACGCGCTCGTCGACACCTGCACGTGGAGGGTCGAGGATGATCACGTCGGGGCGGCCATTGCGCTCGACAAACTCGTCGCTAAGCACATCCTTCATGTCGCCCGCGTAAAAGGTCGTATTATCTATATTGTTGAGCGCGGAGTTGATAACCGCATCCTCGATAGCCTCGGGGACATACTCCACGCCCACAACCTTCTTAGCGCGTCGGGCGCAGAAGTTGGCGATGGTACCCGTGCCTGTATATAGGTCGTAGAGGATGTCGCTATCCTTCAGCTCGGCAAACTCGCGTGTGACCTTGTAGAGCTCGTATGCCTGCTCCGAGTTGGTCTGGTAGAACGACTTAGGCCCCACCTTGAACTTCAATCCCTCCATCTCCTCGATGATATGATCCTTGCCCGCAAAGCATATAGGCTCGCGGTCGCCAAGCGAGTCGTTCCACTTGTCGTTGATCATATATATGAGCGACGTGATCTCGGGGAACATATCCCTAAGGTGCGACATCAGGGCGTTGATGCGCTCGGTGTCGTTCTCGTTGAAGGCGATGATGACCATAACCTCGCCCGTCGAGGCTGTGCGTATCACCATAGTGCGCATTAGTCCCTCATGAGCGCGGGCATTGTGGAATGTATAGCCATGCTCCGTGCAGAAGGCCTTGGTGGCAAGGCGTATGCGGTTTGAGAGGTCTACTTGCAGGTGGCACGTCTTGATATCTAAGACCTTGTCGAAGCATCCGGGAATATGGAATCCTACTGCGGGTGTCGATGCTATCTCGCCACCCTCGGCAATCTCCTCGTACGTGAGCCAACGCTTATCAGCGAAGGTAAACTCGAGCTTATTGCGGTACTCGCGTGTACGTGCTGAGCCGAGGCAGGGGCGCACCTCGGGGATGTTGAGGTGGCCTATGCGCACAAGCTGATCTTCGACCTGCTTGGTCTTCTGCTTGAGCTGCTCCTCGTATGGCAGATTCTGCCACTTGCAGCCGCCACACACGCCAAAGTGCTCACAGAAGGGTGCGACCCTCAGGGGTGATTGCTCGATGAAGCGCACCACCGTACCCTCCATATAGCGGCGGTGATGCTTGCGTATCTGCACGTCAACAACATCACCGGGTATGGTCATAGGCACAAAGACAACCTGATTGTCGTGCTTGCCCATAGCCTTACCCTCGGCAGCAAGCGTAGTGATATGTAGTCCCTTAATCAGAGGATAATCCTTTCTTCTCTTTCCCATTGTCGTAAGATTAAAACGCTTTAGTACGATTCTCCTCGGCATCCTTCTCTAATACGTCGTCACCCTCCCAGTCGAAGTGGTCGAACGTAGTGCAGCCACCCAGGCGGAAGCGCGTATATGTTATAGGCAGCCCCATGGCGACAAACTTCGTCTCGTAGGCCGTCTTTACCGAGAGCACCTCGTCGGCATATCCCGAGCCGTAGATGTCGTCGTTCTGCACCTCTACCTCGAGGCCGAGGCGGTCGATGACGGCAGCGGTATAGTTGTACAGGTGCTTCGAGTCTGTCTTGAGGTTGATGACGCCCTCCGTGCCGAGCATCTGCTTATAGTCGGCAAGGAAGAGGGGTGACGTTAGGCGCTTCTTTGCACGGCGGCTCTTAAGCTGCGGGTCGGGGAAGGTGATCCATATCTCCGCAACCTCGCCCTCGGCAAAGAACGAGCGTATGAACTCTATGCGCGTGCGCACGAAGCCCACGTTCGACATGCCGCGCTCCGTGGCGGTCTTGGCACCGCGCCACATACGTGCGCCCTTGATGTCGATGCCTATATAGTTCTTGTCGGGGTTACGCTCAGCGAGGGCTACGGTATACTCGCCACGACCACAACCCAGCTCCAAGATGATGGGGTTGTCGTTATGGAAGAAATCCTCGTGCCAGCGCCCCTTCAGCGCATGATCCTTATGGAATATATCCTCGAACTCGGGCTGCACCATACACTTGAATGTGAGGTTCTCGGCAAATTTTCTTAGCTTATCTTTTCCCATAGGGTTAAATCTTAAAGGCTTCTTACTCTACAATGTCGGGCTCGGTTATGATAATGCCTACGGAGCTTATGCCCTCGGCTGCGACGGTGGGCTTGAGGCGGAAGAGGTACTCGCCCTTGCGGCTGAGCACAACATTACGACGATATGGAAACGTGTGCTCGGCAGGGCGCATATCGCCAAGCTGTGGGATGTGTAGCGTGAAGGGCTCGACCACGACCATAGAGTCGGGCGAGATGCTTAGTATGGTGAGCTCAACGCTCTCGGCCACCCTCTTACCGCCATAGCGCACGACGATGCTTATGTCGCGCTTCGATAGCGTGTCGAGGTTGTCGTACACGAAATCCTCGGTCATTGACCACGCATTATCTGCCGTGTCGTGCATCTCGACACTGCGCCCCGTGCCTCCGCAGGCCACCATAACGCACGCTGCCACAAGGGCATATATCATACGTCTTGCCATCGCAACTACTCCTTCGTCTGCTTTGTCTCCTTGGCACTCTCGTTGTCGCCACGCTCGCCATTATGACCACGACCGCGACCACGACCGCGGCCACGATGATCGCGGCGCTCGCGCTGCTCCTTACTGTCGGTGCGCTCCTTAGGCTCGCGCTGCTCCTTCGTCTCCGTGGGCTGTGCCTGTGCCTTGGTCTGTGCCGGAGCTTTCTCCTTGGGCTCCTTGGTCTCGATGGCCTCCGGCTTCTCGCCCTTAGCGCGATCATCACGCTTGTCGCCACGACGCTTGTTACGCTTGTTGCGCTTCGACTTGTTGTCGAAGCGTGTGATGCTATCCTCCTCGCTACGATATGTGGGCTCGGCAACAACCTCCTCGACGCTATCGCCCACGAGGGTCTCAGCCTTCTCGCCGGCACGATTTAGGGCGAGAATCTCCTTCACGCGGCTCACGGGTAGTGTCGTGAGGTTGGCCATGGCGTTCTTGCTCGTCGAGAATGTCATGGTGCCCGCCAGCGGGTCAATCTTTATGAGGTGGTACTCGCCATCGAGAGTCTGCAACGGCTCCTTCAGGCGCGGTATTGTGCGTCGTGCGTCGGCATAGACGTCGTACTCGTACATGAGGCAGCACTTGAGCTTCGAGCACTGACCCGCCAACTTCTGCGGGTTGAGCGATATCTCCTGCACACGTGCGGCATTTGTTGTTACGCTCGAGAAACTCGACATCCATGAAGCGCAGCACAGCTCCCTGCCACAAGCGCCAATGCCGCCAATGCGTCCCGCCTCCTGGCGTGCTCCGATCTGCTTCATCTCGATGCGTATATGGAAGCGCTCGGCAAAGACCTTGATAAGCTCGCGGAAGTCGACGCGCTCGTCAGCGATATAGTAGAATATGGCCTTGAGTTTATCGCCCTGATACTCCACATCGCCAATCTTCATGTTCAGACCCATGTCGGCAGCTATCTGTCGCGAGGCGATCATCGTCTCGTGTTCGAGGGCTATGGCCTCCTGCCAGCGCTCGATGTCGTAGGGTCGCGCCTTGCGGTATATCTTCTTGAACTCGCCATTGTGGGGGTTGAAGCCTACGCGGCGCATCTGCTTGGCCACCATGTCGCCCGTGAGCGAGATGATGCCAATGTCGTGACCAGGCTGTGCCTCGACAGCGACAATATCTCCGCGCTTAAGGTCTAAGTTGTTGACATTCTGATAGTACGAGCGGCGCGTATTCTTGAAGCGCACCTCGAATATGTCCGTAGGGATGTTGTCGGGATACTCCTCGAGCCAGTTTGTCTCGTGCAACTTGTAGCAGCCCTCCGAGGCGCGTGCCTCGATCTCGTCGCCACAATCGCAGAATATGCATCCACGACCAATCTCGGGTATATGTTTCTTATTACAACTCATTGTCAAATATTATATATACAAATCGGGGTAAAGATACGAAAAAAAAGTGTAAACTGAAAAAAGTGAGACAAAAATATTGCCGTTTGTGGGGAGGCTTTGGCAGGCTGCGCCTATTCTTTTGGGCCGTGTGGCGGTGTGGTAAATAAATTTTCCAACCCCCACTCAGCCCAAAATATCACCTACGGTGATTGCCAAAGCTGCATATTTAAAAACTATATTGACTAAGGGCGGGGCTATATTTACAATCCCTCCAAACCTCCCTTTGATAAGGGAGGCTTAACCAACTTATCGCGAAAGGAGAGGCAGGCTGCGCCTATCGTTTTGGGCCGTGTGGAGGTGTTATGCCATCAGAACCATAGCGAGGCTGAGAGGTAGAAGGTGCGGGGGTAGGCGTAGGTGAGGCGGTTGGCAAAGGGCGAGATAAAGGTACGTCCCGAGATGGTGGTGCGACGCACACGGTTCTCTTCATAGCCCTCGCGTACGAAGTTGCTACCGAGGAGGTTGCGTACGGAGAGTTGGAGGTTGAGGCTAACGCCATTATCGAAGTGTAGGCGCTTGGAGATGGTGGCATCGAGTGTCGCGATGTCGGCGATGCGACTCTCGGCATGGAGTGTCATCCGCTCCTCGGGGGACGGAGCATAGGAGAGCACGCGCTCGGTACGTCGCACCATGGATGGCGTGACGTAGCGTTGTCCCGCGAAGTTTGCCGAAAGGCGAGCCATCCACCCCGAATGTCGGAATACGATATCGCCGTAGGCCACAAGCTCGGGAGCGCCCGTATGCAGCCCCTTGGTTGCAGCCGTGGTGTTGGCAATGAGGTCATTGTCGGTATCGGCATAGAGGCGCACGTGGCTGTCGCAGCGGTAGCGATACATCGCTGCCGTAACCATCGCTGTGGAGCTGAGATGTTGCGACCACACCACCCTCGCCGAGGCCTCGATGCCAAAGTGTATGCGGCCGGTATGGCTGATGACGGCATCGGAGTATACACCGGCAAGGTCGTCGTAGTAGTGCATCACGGTGCTCTCATTTGCCGTAGTAGAGAGAAAGAGCGTGGCATCGAGAGTGAGCCTATGATGGGGTATATATTGGTATGAGAGGTTTGTGGCAAATATTGTCGAGAGGGGATAATCCTCCGTAGCGCGATTGTTATACTGTGTTTGCAGGAACATATCCTTCACCTCGGGACTCTCGCCACGTAGCGTCGTAGATAGGCTAAGGAGGTGGCGGTCAAGGTTATATCGCCAGGATATATCGAGGCTGTAGGGGTTGGTCGTAAGGTTGCGCGAGAGGCCATACGATCCGCTGTCGGGGAAGAGCTCCTTCTCGTAGTATCCGCGACGGCGGGTGCTCTCCATGCCGATGTGTAGCGATGCTCCGATGCTCATGTCCTCCCAGGCGTAAAGCGCTGAGCCATACAGTGTGGCACTGAGTCGCGAGAGGCGGTAGTCGTAGCCATAGCGGTCGCCCTGCATAATAGTGCGATTAGGGTTGCGAAGGTCGTTCTGAAGGTTGTTGGCGTAGGTGGCATCGTCGATAAGGTAGTAGTCTATATCGACAATGTGGCTGGCGCCAAGGAGGTCATCCATAACCTTATACTCGTGTGCAGTACGGTACTCCATATCTAAGCCGTACTCCACATCGACACCGCCGAGGCGGCTATCGAAAGTGAGGCTCGTGGCGCCGTGTATCATGTTTTTGCATCTTCGTTCCACGGCATAGCGGGCAGAGCCGTCATGTTGTATGGCGTTGGTGTGATATAGCCCCTGCCAGTCGATCTGTGTATATCGCTCGTCGCCTGCGAGCCACGCCTCGCGAACCTCACGCGAGGTTGCGTCGTCGGCATAGTAGGAGGGGAGGTAGCGATAGTTGTCGGGCGCAGGACTCAGGGTGTTGAACCACGCAAGTGTAGTATATGCGCTGCACTCGACGCCGATGGTGGCACTCAGCGTCATCGTCGTTGTTGCCGTCAGGCGATGTTGCCATGAGGCTATGATGTCGGGATGCACGGATGTGGCTACGCGCGAGTTACGCATCTTACCATCCTGAAAGCCCCATGATGGGTTGTAGCGTGGGTTGTTCGTGAGGGTGTAGGCCTCGTCTACTGACGAGCTGCGTAGACCGCGCTCCGAGAGGGGAAGTGTAATGGCGATGTTGAGCCAGTTGCGGCGGTCGCTGTAGGAGGCTACGGCAGCGAGGTCGAGCATATTGCCATAGACGCCATCGACATATAGATCGCGCCCCGTGCGGGCACGAGCGGTGTGGGCAAAGCTCCATCCGTCGTTGAGCACAACACCATCGCGTGCGGGTGTATAACGTCCCCTGTGGCTTATGCCACCGATATAGTTGCATCCCGAAAACTCGGCACGAATATAGTGGCCCGGGTAGTAGCGTGCATCTCGATTGTCGAAGTAGCAACGCCTGGTGCCAGATGGCTCCGTGTGGTCGCTGTAGGCGAGGCCTAATGCCCCGAGCATACGTGCTGTGGAGTACTCTATATCGAGCTCCCCAATGGCATAGCGACGCCCATCATACCCCTCGCCACGACGCCGGAAGCCAATGGTCGAGAGATTGTAGAGGGCGTTGTAGAGATAATCGTGGCTCTCCATGAGTTCGCTATGCTCCTCGCGGTCGATGGCCGTGAGCCATAGGTCGTCGTCGGCATTATCCTCCTTGTAGAACTTGTATTGTAGGTAGTCGTCGCCGTTGTCCTGGGCGCGGAGTGTCGTCGCACATGCAAAGAGTAGTACGAAGATGAATGTTAGGTGTTTATAGCCCGTGGCAATCATAATAAATCGACCTTAACGATCTTACCCTTGCGGCACTTGACCGTCGCCTGACGTCCGTCGGTGGTGCGTATCGTAACCCTCTGGTTGTGGCCACTCTCTATCCATGCCTCTACAACCTTGCCTTCGCGCCAGTAGCACGAGACCTCCACATCGCCACGAGCGCGGAGACCTCTGAACGAGCCCTCGCGCCACGCCGCAGGTAGTGCCGGGAGGAGCGTTATGTCGCCATCGTGGCTCTGCAGGAGCATCTCCATAATGCCCGCTGAGCCTCCGAAGTTACCATCGATTTGAAAGGGTGGGTGCGAGCAGAAGAGGTTGGGGTAGGTGCCACCACGATGTGCTCCATCTGCGATTGCGGGCTCGAGGAGCGAGACCAGGAGCTTATGTGCCCTATCGCCATCGCCGAGGCGTGCCCAGAAGCATATCTTCCAGGCGCGCGACCACCCCGTGCCGGCATCGCCACGTACCTCAAGGGTGCGACGTGCCGCCTCCAGAAGCTCGGGGGTGTGGCGTGTTATCTGCGTTGCGGGGTAGAGGCCGAAAAGGTGCGATACGTGGCGGTGCTCGGGCTCGGCCTCGCGGTACTCCTCCATCCACTCCATAAGTCTGCCATCGGAGGCGATACGATTGGGGGCAATATGCGTGAGTAGTGCGCTGTATGTGTCGCGGAGCTCGGCGTCGCAGTCGAGCACCTTGCTTGCCTCGATAACGGCCGTAAAGAGCTCACGCACAATCTGGTTGTCCATCGTCGAGCCGAGACATACGTGGGTGACGATGCCGCGCGCTGCATCCTCGTCGGTGAGGAAGAAGCCATTCTCGGGCGATGTTGTGGGGGCTGTGACGAGATAGCCCGTGGTGGGGTGCTCGATAAGTATCGAGCGTAGGAACTCGGCAGCACCGCGCATCAAGGGGTATACGCGCCTAAGGTACTCGCTATCGAGCGTATAGAGGTAGTGCTCCCAGAGGTGTAGCGTGAGCCACGCACCACATGTATTTGTCGCGCCCCATGAGGGATCCTCCGAGGGTGAGGTGAAGCCCCAGGCATTGGCAAGGATGTGGGCGCACCACCCCTCAGCATTGTAGAAGTGGCGTGCTGTATGCTCGCCCGAGGTGGCCAGCAGCTCGGCATAGCGCGTAATAGGGTAGATAAGCTCCGTGAGGTTGCCCACCTCCAACGGCCAATGGTTCATCTGTTGGTTGATGTTTAGGTGCATATCGCCGTTCCACGGACACCATATATCGTTTGCCCAGATGCCCTGAAGGTTGGGTGGCAGGACAGCGTCGTGTGCCGAGGCGATAAGCAGGTAGCGACCATACTGGGCATATAGTGCCGCAAGAGGGGCATCCTCCTCACCCGCAGCAAAGCGCTCGAGGCGCTCGTCGGTGGCTATGTCGTCGGGCTGTGTGCCGAGGTCGATGACAACCCTATCGAAGAGCTCGCGGTGTGCCTCGATGTGGCGCTTAAGCATCGTGTCGTAACCCTTGCAGCGTGCCAGTGCGGTGCTTACGGTTGTGCGATACTCGTTGTCGCTATAGTTCGTGGCTGCGGCGATATATATTACCACATCGTGTGCATTGTTAATAATGAGGGTGTTACCCTCGCTCGCGACGCAGCCGTCGCTTGCTACACGCAGGGCACCATAGAATGATACGCCCTCACGACTGCTACCACTTGGTAGCGTGCCGGCGATAGATAGCTCGTTGCCCTCAGCCTTGACATCCATACCCACGGGGTGAGATAGGCGCAGGCGATACCCCGAAGGCACCTCCGACGTTATGTGTATGGCAGCAACACCATCGGCCATAGAGCATAGATATTCGCGTTGGTAGCGTGCGTCGTTACCGAGGTACGAGGTGCGTGCTACGGCCTCCGAGAGGTTTAGTTCGCGGCGGTAGTCGCTTATGTTGAGGCTCTCGGCACCGATATGGTCGATATGTAGGTCGGCAAACATCGTGTAGCTACCATACTCTGGCGATGCGGAGCCACCTCCCGAGCAGGTGAAGTAGCGGTACATCATAACCTCGGCTGCGCGATTGTCGCCACGGAGCAGGCACTCGCGTATCTTAGGAAGCCACTCTGCTGCCTCGGGGTTGTCCGTATGTTGCACACCTCCCGTCCACATCGTACCCTCGTTAAGCACGATATGGTCGGTGGCAACACCTCCCGACATGGTCATGCCCATACGGCCATTGCCCAAGGGAAGGTACTCCTCCCATACCGTTGCCGCTTTGCGATACCACATCGTGAGGTCGTCGTTGGGCGACGACGCTAAGCACATCAGCGTGCTGGTGATGGCCACGATGAGTGTGGCGGCATATATCATTATAGGTCTCTTCATAGTGCTATCGCGCAATGTTTCGCGATTGTATTCAACCTCCTAACAACAAGGGGATGACAAATTTACTATTTAGTCATCCCCTCGGAGTTTATTAGCTCTATTTGTGTCTACTACCAGATGATAACGCGCTCCTCGACGGGCATATACATAGCGTCGCCCTCGGTGATGCCAAAGGCATCATAGAACGACTCTATGTTACGCAACGTGGCGTTTACACGGTTGCGGCCGAGCGAGTGAACGTCAACCTTTGTGAGGCGCTCCTTCTCCTGGTCGGTGATATTCTGCGCCCAGAGTGTAGCGTAGCCAATGTAGAAGCGCTGCTCGCCGGTGAAGCCGTCGATATCCTCGGGGCGTCCCTCAGCCCACGCATAGTCGGTAAGGCCTGTGAAGGCGAGGCGCAAGCCTCCCTGGTCGGCGATATTCTCGCCCAACGAGAACTTACCATCGGCGAACAAGCCGGGGAGAATCTCGATGGCGTTGAACTGCTCAACAAGGATATTGGTCTTAGCCTCAAATGCTGTGCGATCCTCCTTGGTCCACCAGTCGTTCATGTTGCCATACTTGTCGAACTGCGAGCCCTGGTCGTCGAAGCCGTGAGTCATCTCATGTGCGATAACCACGCCGATGGCGCCATAGTTCACAGCATCGTCAGCATTGGGGTTGTAGAAGGGGGGCTGAAGGATAGCTGCGGGGAAGCATATCTCGTTGGTCGTAGGCATATAGTAGGCGTTTACCATCTGGGGTGGCATCATCCACTTCTCGCGGTCTACGGGCTTGCCTACCTCGCTCATTGCATCGGCCGTATACCAGCGGTTAGCCTCCACAACGTTCTCCCAGTACGTCTTCTTGGGGTCGATGGTGAGTGTCGAGTAGTCCTTCCACTTATTGGGGTAGCCAATCTTCACGGTGAAGGCGCTCAACTTCTCCTGGGCCTTAGCCTTAGTGTCGGCGCTCATCCAATCAAGAGCCTCGATATGCTTAGAGAAGGCCTTCTGGATGTTCGCCACCATAGTCTCCACGCGAGCCTTCTCGCTTTCGGGGAAGTACTTGGCAACATAGATCTCACCCACAGCATCCGAGAGGATAGAGTTGGGTACACCCATGGCGCGCTTCCAGCGAGGACGAATCTCCTCCGTGCCCGACATGGTCTTGCCGAAGAACTCGAACGATGCAAGGGCAAACTCCTCGCTCAGGTAGCTGGCAGCAGCGTCGATGTAGTGTGCTGCAACATACGAGCGGAGAGCATCAACATCTGCCGTGGCGAGTACATCCATGATGTTGGCGAATGACGAGGGCTGGCTAACAACAATCTTGTTGAGGCCCTCAATCTTCATCGCTGCGAAGTAAGCATCCCAGTCCACGGTGCTAAACTCCTTACGCACGGCATCCACAGTGTAGGGGTTGTAGCCCTTCTGAATATCGCGGCACTCGACATTCGACCACGACTTCTCGGCAATACGATCCTCGATGGCGAGAACGTCGTCGGCCATCTTCTTAACGTCGCCCTCAACACCTGCCAGTGTAAATATCTTCTCGAGGTATGTGCGGTATGCAGCCTTCTTGTCGCTGTTAGCCTCGTCGACATAGTAGTCGCGGTTGCCCATGCCGAGGCCGCCCTGCTCGAGGTAGAGGATGGTCATGTTGCTATCGGCGAGGTCGGCAGCAGGGTATGCTGCGAAGAATACGCCGATGCCGTCAGTGTGAAGTGCCGGGATAGATGCGATAAGAGCCTCGCGATCTGCCGTGGCAAGGATAGCCTCAACAGCTGCACGTATAGGCTCGGCACCCTCCTTATTCAGGCGCTCCTCGTCGAGGCCCATCTTGTAGAGATCCGAAATCTTCTGCTCTACGCTGCCAAACGCAGCCTTCGACTCGGTCATAGCCTTGAAGAGGTCGTTGATGCGTACCTCGTTATTCTCGCGCAACACATCGAATGAGCCGTAGCGTGAGAACTCGGGCTTAAGAGGGTTGTTCTTCTGCCAGCCGCCTGTAGCCCACTGGTAGAAGTCGTCCTTGAGGTTTATGGCCTCGTCAAAGTTGTTCTTGTCGATGGCGGGTACCACGTCGCCCGTCTCGGCATTATTCGTTGCGCAAGCTGTCATCATAAGTGCTGTCGCAAGGATAAATGTTAATTTTTTCATTATAGGTTATTTATTGTTTAGGTTTTCGCCTTTTGAGCCTACGTCTACTTGCGGATCGCTGCTACGCCGGGAAGCTCCTTACCCTCCATATACTCAAGGAGAGCACCACCACCGGTTGATACGTACGACACCTTATCCGCCAAACCGAACTTGTTGACACATGCCACCGAGTCGCCACCGCCGATAAGCGAGTAGGCGCCATTCTTCTCCGTAGCCTCGGCAATAGCCTCAGCCACAGCACGCGAGCCTGTCGAGAACTTGTCAATCTCGAACACGCCTACGGGGCCATTCCAGAGGATAGTCTTGCAGCCGAGGATGTGCTCGCGGAACTTAGCCTTGCCACCCGTGGCAATGTCGACACCCTCCCATTCGTCGGGTATGTTGTTCGCGGGAGCCTCCATGGTGTTTGCCGTCTCGGCAAAGTCGTCGCAGATGAGGGCATCGGGCGAGCGAAGGATGGTGATGCCCTTCTGCTCGGCCTTCTTCAATATATCCAACGCTACTGGGAACATGTCGGGCTCGCAGATTGACTTGCCCACCTTGCCACCCTCGGCACCGGCAAACGTATAGGTCATGCCACCACCGATGATGATAGAGTCGACCTTCTCCATGAGTTTCTCTATGATGGTAATCTTTGTAGATACCTTCGAGCCACCGATGATAGCACAGAAGGGGCGCTCGGGGTTCTGCATGACACCGTCGATAGCCTTCAACTCGTTCTCCATAACGTAGCCGAACATCTTGTCGTTGGGGAAGTAGTCGGCGATGAGTGCCGTTGAGGCGTGAGCACGGTGTGCCGTGCCAAAGGCGTCGTTTACGTAGCAATCGGCATACGATGCAAGACGCTTGACGAACTCCTTCTGCGACTCCTTAACAGCCTTCTTGGCCTCCTTCTTCTCCTCCTCCGAGGCATCCTCCGCAAGACCGCGGGGCTTGCCCTCCTCCTCGGCATAGAAACGAAGGTTCTCCAAGAGCATCACCTCGCCGGGCTTGAGATTTGCAGCCATCTCGGCAGCCTTCTCGCCCATACAGTCGCCCGCAAACATAACCTTCTGACCAAGGCGCTCCTCGATAGCGTAGATGATCTGCTCCAACGAGTACTTGGGGTCGGGATTCTTCTTGGGACGGCCGAGGTGCGACATGAGAATCACTGAGCCACCGGCAGCCAACACCCTCTTGATGGTGGGTATGGCAGCACGGATACGTGTGTCGTCGGTAACCTTGCCCTCAGCATTGAGGGGCACGTTGAAATCTACGCGAATGATGGCGCGCTTGCCAGCGAAATTGTAGTTGTCGATTGCAAACATAGTATTATCTTTTTTAGTTTAATGTCAAAAATACGCCACAAAGGTACTTAAATTTTTTAAAAATAGTGCTTTATACCTATGTAATAATGTGGCGACCACACATTTTATTATGCTGCGGCAAAACTTTATTATGCAAGAAGCGTGAAATAATCTGAAAAAAATGCAAGGTTGCCCTAAAATAGAGGCGGAGCTCAAACAAAAGCAACATTATTTATGGTAATATTAAAAAAAATGTGTCACGATGGGCGACTATTAGGAAAGTTTTAGTACCTTTGTATGATGTATGGATGGGGCCTTGAGGTAGCCCCGACAAGGTAAGAACAAAACTTAAAACAATATAATACTACTAAAAATTATGGAGAATAATAAGCTTCAGCGTGCAGCCGACAACATTCGTATCTTGGCTGCCTCGATGGTTGAGAAGGCTAAGTCTGGTCACCCCGGTGGTGCTATGGGTGGTGCCGACTTTATCAACGTGCTCTACACGGAGTTCTTGCGCTACGATCCCGACAATATGGCTTACCCCCATCGCGATCGTATGTTCCTCGACCCCGGCCACATGTCGCCTATGCTCTATGCTGTGCTCTCGTTGGCGGGTAACTACACGACGGAGGATCTGCAGTCGTTGCGTCAGTGGGGTAGTGTGACGCCCGGTCACCCCGAGGTCGACGTGTTACGTGGCGTGGAGAACACCTCGGGCCCCCTGGGTCAGGGTCACGCTATGGCTCTTGGTGCTGCCATCGCTGAGCGCTTTATGGTTGCTCGTTTTGGTGAGTGGATGGCACATAAGACCTATGCCTTCATCTCGGATGGTGCTGTACAGGAGGAGATATCGCAGGGCGTGGGCCGCATTGCCGGACACCTCGGCCTTGCCAACCTCATCATGTACTACGACTCGAACAACATCCAGCTCTCGACAAAGTGCGACGAGGTAGACACCGAGGATATCGCCATGAAGTATCGCGCGTGGAACTGGAATGTCATCACCGTGAATGGCCAGTCTATCGACGAGATACGCGCAGCGCTGAAGGCTGCAAATGCCGAGACCGAGCGTCCTACGCTCATCATCGGCAAGACCACGATGGGCTATGGCGCACGTAAGGCCGATGGTACGAGCTTCGAGAACCAGGTGTCTACGCATGGTCAGCCACTTACGGCTGCCGGTGCCGACATAGCTGCCACCATCAAGAACCTTGGTGGTAACCCCGACGAGCCCTTCGCCGTATTCGAGGAGTCGAAGGAGGTATACGCAGCACGTCGTGAGGAGCTCCGCGCGTGGGCCAAGGATATGCAGGCCAAGGAGGCAGCATGGCGTAAGGAGAACCCCGCACTTGCAGAGAAGATGGATAGCTTCTACTCTGGCAAGCTCCCCGAGATCGACTACTCGAAGATAGATATTAAGCCCGACCAGGCAACACGCGCGGCGTCGGCTACGATGCTCGGCTTCTTCGCTGAGAATGTGGAGAATATGGTTGTTGCTTCTGCCGACCTCTCGAACTCGGATAAGACCGACGGCTTCCTCAAGAAGACCAAGGCCTTCACCAAGGGCGACTTCACCGGAAACTTCTTCCAGGCGGGTGTTGCGGAGCTTACCATGGCCTGCGTGATGAACGGCATGGCACTCCATGGCGGCATCATTCCCGCATGTGGTACCTTCTTTGTATTCTCCGACTATATGAAGCCGGCAGTGCGCCTCTCGGCACTTATGCGTCAGCACGTCATCTACATCTGGACGCACGACTCATTCCGCGTTGGCGAGGATGGCCCTACGCACGAGCCCGTAGAGCACGAGATTCAGATACGTCTTATGGAGCAGGTGCGCAACCACTCGGGCGAGCGCTCGATGCTCGTGCTTCGCCCCGCAGACTCGGAGGAGACGGTGGCCGCATGGAAGATGGCATTGGAGGAGCAGCGCCCCGTGGCACTCATCCTCTCGCGCCAGAATATCAAGTCGTTGCCCGCCCTCGGTGGCACCTCACGTCGCGAGGATGCCATGCAGGCGGAGCGTGGTGGCTACGTTGTGATGGAGGCGCCCAATGCTAAGGTTACGCTTGTGGCTACAGGCTCGGAGGTGTCTACGCTTGTTGAGGGTGCCGAGGAGCTCGCCAAGGAGGGCATCGCTACGCGCGTTGTCTCTATCCCGAGCGAGGGTCTCTTCCGCGACCAGCCCGTGGAGTACCAGGAGGCGGTGCTTGGCAGCCTGCCACGCTACGGTATGACCTCGGGTCTCTCTATGAACCTCCGCGGTCTCGTAGGCGAGGGTGGCTTCATCCACGGCTTTGACCACTTCGGATACTCAGCCCCCTTCAAGGTTCTCGACGAGAAGTTCGGCTATAACGGCAAGACCGTAGCCGAGGAGGTTAAGGCTATGCTTAAATAATTAACACCCCAATGGTGACGAGAGGCTGAATAAAAAGTGTATTTCTGCGTTATGCTTGCCCTTAAAATGCTCATTTACGCCAAGTAAACTGCGCTTTTTCGGGCTTCGCATGCCTAAAACTACATCTTTTTATTCAACCTCTTAACAAAACGGGGATGACAAATTTACTTTTTAGTCACCCCCCCCTTGTTACCATGGCTTAAAAACATAATATATTAAGACTATGAAGTACGCAATTATATCTACCGAGAAGGGTGATATGAAGGCCGAGCTCTATGAGAAGGAGACGCCCATCACCGTTGATAACTTTGTGAAGCTCGCCGAGAGTCACTTTTACGATGCCCTCTGCTTTCACCGCGTGATTCCCGACTTTGTGATTCAGGGAGGATGCCCCAAGGGTGATGGCACGGGAGGCCCGGGCTATACAATCCCTTGTGAAACACGTGCCGAGCGCCAGTATCACGATCGCGGTGTCCTCTCGATGGCACACCGTGGCCCCAACACCGGAGGCTCGCAGTTCTTTATATGCCACAATCGTATGAATACCCAGCACCTCGACGGCGTGCATACATGCTTTGGTAAGGTGGTTGAGGGTGTCGACGTTATCGATGACATACGCCCCGGAGACCTTATCCTCTCGGTGACCATCGTCGAGGAGTAACAATCATTATAGAAGCGCGATGAACGACCTTAGAGTCCTCTTCGAGGAGTGTGCCACGGAGCCTATAATAATTGCTGGGCCATGTAGCGCCGAGAGCCGCGAGCAGACGCTTGCGACAGCACGTGGGGTGGCTGCTGCCGGCGTGAAGATCTTTCGTGCCGGTATATGGAAGCCGCGCACGAAGCCCGGGTCGTTCGAGGGTCGCGGTGCCGAGGCCTTGGCGTGGCTAGCGGAGGTGAAGGCGAGTGTGGGCCTCAAGGTGATAACCGAGGTTGCCACGCCCGAGCACCTCGATATGGCACTGCGCGCAGGCGTCGATGGCGTATGGATAGGTGCGCGCACGACGACAAACCCCTTTGCTACGCAGCAGATAGCCGACGCACTACGTGGCGTAGATACGGCCGTGATCGTTAAGAACCCCGTGATCCCCGACGTAGACCTATGGATAGGTGCTATAGAGCGCATATATAATAGTGGCGTGCGTCGCATCGCTGCCGTACATCGCGGCTTCGGCACACATGAGACAACGCCCTATCGCAACGCCCCACATTGGTCTGTGCCCATCGAGTTACACAGACGTCTGCCTATGCTCACGATACTCTCGGATCCCAGCCATATTGGTGGGCGCAGCGATATGGTAGCGCAGCTCTCGCAGCAGGCACTCGACATAGGCTTCGCAGGACTTATGATCGAGAGCCACACGGAGCCCGATGTGGCTCTCAGCGATGCTATGCAACAGGTAACCCCCGAGGTTTTGGATGCTATACTTCATAGCCTGCGACTGCATCGCACACCCGCAAGTGATGATGCACTGGCGGATTATCGCCTGCATATCGACACTATAGATAGCCGCATCATCGAACTTCTGGCTGAACGAATGGATGTGGCGAGAGCCATTGGCGAGTATAAAAGAGCGCGCGGCATGGCAATCGTGCAACACGACCGCTATAACGACCTGCTTTTGTCGGCTGAGGCGCGAGCAAAGATGATGAGCGTGCCTCGCGAGTTTATACATCAGATTTTCAGCGCAATACACGAGGAGTCGGTACGTCAACAGATAGCCATCAGCGAGGCTGCAGAAAAAAAAGTTTAATTTTTTTCAAAAAAAAACTCGAAAAAATTTGCAGATTAGAATTTTTGGTGTACCTTTGCACTCGCAATCGAAAAGGTTGTAGTCGTAAATTTAAGATGTTAGTACTGCGGAAATAGCTCAGTTGGTAGAGCACAACCTTGCCAAGGTTGGGGTCGCGAGTTCGAGTCTCGTTTTCCGCTCCAAGTCCAAAAGTTTTGAGGACAAAATCAAGCAAAACCCTTTGAAACATCGTTTCAGAGGGTTTTT
>JAFWYM010000033.1 GCA_017517705.1 Alistipes sp. | reverse complement strand
GTTGTCATCCTGAGCGGAGCGTTAGCGGAGTCGAAGGATCTGCCCGCGAGGAGACTTTGCCTCTTTTTGTTCCATTGTCGCTTCCAGATTCTTCACTGCGTTCAGAATGACACTTAGGCTGCCCATTACCATGCCATCCTAAGCGGAGCGAAGAATCTCTGGCAGCGACAGCCACGCCTCGGTCGTCTCTACCCGCTAACGCTCCAATAGTAACAGGAGTAACAAGAGTAACAGGGGTGGGGGTACCTGTTACTCCTGTTACTCTTGTTACTCGTGTTACTCCTGTTACTCCTGTTACTCTTGTTACTCTTGTTACTACTGTTACTCCTGTTACTCGTGTTACTAAGCGCATGCTATAAAATTACTCACTACTCACTACTCACTCCTCGTTGAGAATCGTAGCATTCTCAAAAAAAAATAGTATATTTGCATATAAAATCCCACATGATGGGAGACGTTGACCCTAACGCGACAGAGATATAATAAATACCTTCAATATTATGGCAAGTATTTCGCAGAGAAACAGCAAAGGTGCGGGTGTCATCAGCCGCCTTTTTAACACTTACATTGTCGATGCCCTGAGCTATATGGCTATGGGTCTCTTCGGCTCGCTTATCATCGGTACTATCGTGGCTCAGATAGCCAAGGTCGAGGGTATGGAGTTTCTTGCCGACATTGCACGGCTATTGCAGACCGACCTCGTTGTGGGCGGTGCCATAGGCCTCGCCATAGCCTTGGGACTCAAGCGCGACCCTCTGGTGACCATATCGGCTGTGGCTGTTGGTGCCATGGGCTACACCCTCGGGGGTGCTGCGGGAGACATTGCGGGTAATCCCATAGGTGCATACCTCGCAGCCATCGTCGGCATCGAGGCGGGCACGCTCGTATCTAAGCGCACGCCCGTAGACATCATCATCACACCGCTTGTGGCTGTTGTCATCGGTGGCCTCTTTGCTAAGTACTGCTGTGTGCCCATTGGCGAGTGGGTGATGTCGCTCGGCGAGGTGATAAATAGGGCCACGACGCTCAACCCCTTCATCATGGGTATTGTGGTATCTGTCTCTGTGGGTTGCATCCTCACCCTGCCCATAAGCTCTGCTGCGCTATGTATATCTATAGGTATCGGTGGCCTTGCTGCGGGTGCTGCCACAGCGGGATGCTGTGCGCAGATGATAGGCTTTGCTGTCATCAGCTTCAAGGACAACGGCATTGGAGGTCTTATATCTCAGGGTCTTGGCACCTCGATGCTCCAGGTGGGTAACATCGCGCGTAAGCCGATAATATGGCTTGCGCCCACGCTTACGGCGGCAATCCTCGGCCCTATATCTACCGTAGTGTTGGGCATGACGAACAATGCCGCGGGTGCAGGTATGGGTACTGCCGGACTGGTGGGCCCTATAAATTGTTGGGATACGATGTCGGCAACGATGCCCCATGGCGAGCTTCTCGCCTCAATCATAGGGTTGTATTTCGTTGCTCCAGCACTCCTCAGCCTCCTCTTCCACCTCATCATGAAACGCTTGGGCTGGGTCAAGGATGGCGATATGCGCCTAAAGCGATAGGCTACCTCTCCGCCTCGGCATATATATCCTTGAGGCGGTGCGACATATAGTATTGAAAGACACCACGTACGAACATAAAGGTTGTGAATGCCATCCATATAGCGTTGTTGCCAATAAGCCAACCGAGGCCATAGAGGATGGCAAAATAGATGATTGTCGATAGCACCATTGAGTCACGCATGATGCGACTGCGCGTAGCGCCCACCATGATGCCATCCATAACAAATGGCAGGGCACAGGCGATGGGTATCGCAATGACCCAGCCTATATACTCGCCCGCAACGGCTATGAGCTCCTCGACATTGCTTGTGTCGGAGTCGACAAGTAGCGTGAATATGTCGCGCCACCAACCTACGTATACACCCACGTAGAGAAACGACACCACGAAGCACCATACCACACATAGCTTCACACAGCGACGCAGCGACGCACCATCGCGGGCACCTATATAGCGGCCGGTGAGTGCCTCAGCAGCATAGGCAAAGCCGTCGTTCATATACGAGAAGAGGGTGAATAGTTGTAGCAGTATGGTATTGACTGCCAATATGTTCTTATCGCCCATATCAGCTGATGCTTTAGTAAAGAATGTGTATACCGCCACAAGGCAGAAGGTACGAATGATGATGTCGCTATTTATCTGGAAGAAGCGTCGCATGGCAGCAATATCCACCACATCGCGTAGCTTTACCTTGACCAGGCGATGGCGGTAGAGTAGTAGGATGATAATGACCATAACCGCAACGCCCGACCATTGTGCCACGACCGAGGCCAAAGCTATGCCACTAAGCCCCCAGCTGCCAACAATCGAGAAGAGGTAGCTGAAGCCCACGTGCAGGATATTGACAAATATAGCCACGCACATTGGTGCTACGGCATTTTGCATGCCCGTAAGCCAGCCATTGAACGCAAAGAGCAGGATGCCTGCGGGCACAGCCCAGATGCGCGTATAGAAGTAATCTGCAATCATCGCCCGGCTACCAGCATCGCCCGTGGACATAAACCACAGCGAGAACTCGCCAATAGGCCACTGCAACGCAAAGGCGAGGATGCCTACGGCGAGGGCTACGCACACGGCACGCCACAGCATGAGGCTGTACTCGCGTCTGTCATCTGCGCCATAAGCCTGTGCTGTGAGGCCACTTGTGCCCATGCGTATAAAGGAGCAGTTCCAATATATAAAGTTGAAGATTGCCACACCGATAGACAATGCGCCTATGGTCGTAGCGCCATCCGCACCAGCCACACGCCCGGCTATGAATGTCGAGGCAATACCCATAAGGGGTACCGTGATGTTCGATATAATGTTGGGGATGGCTAAACGTAGTATCTCTCTATTCATAATCACATCTTTGAGGCGACAAAGGTAGTACATTTTGTCAAATTTTGTGGCATAGATATTGCAAAAAACTTGGATATCAAAAAAAATGGTTACCTTTGTCGCACACTTATTAAAGTAATTACAGAGAGATGAAAAACAACAACACAGACTCAACAGCTAACCTTTCGCGCTTTGCCCGCGATAAGCGTCAGCGTGTAAGCTCTGCGGAGCGCGTTGAGCGTAGTCCCCGTCCTCGCCGTGAGGCCGACAACGAGGGAGAGAGAGAGTTTCGCCCCCGCGTGGCGAACACACAGAAGCGTACCACACAGCGTACGTCGTACAACCCCCACTTCACCGCTGACAACCGCCTGCGTCCTGAGTATGAGCAGCGCCCCCGTCGTAACGCAGAGCGTGGTGAGCGTAACTTCAACCGTGAGGAGCGTAGCTTCGACCACGTAGAGCATGGTGAGCGTACCTTCAATCGCGAGGATAGAAATGAGCGCGGTCGTAAGCCTGCGGGTAGCTTCAAACCCAAGGCTGGAGGTCGTCCCTCTACAGATAGCCGCGCAGGCTTCAAGGGTGGCGCAAAGCGCACATTTACACCCAATAGGGAGGACAAGCCCCGCACATACCCTAAGTATAACCCCAATAAGGTTGATGGCGCAATACGCCTTAATCGCTTTATCTCGCAGTCGGGCGTATGCTCACGTCGTGAGGCGGATGACTTCATCCTCGCGGGTGTTGTTTCGGTAAATGGCGTTGTCGTAACGGAGCTCGGCACAAAGATACTCCCCACCGACGAGGTGCGCTTCAACGATGAGCGCCTTCAGGGTGAGAAGAATGTATATATCGTGCTCAACAAACCTAAGGGCTATGTCACATCGCTCGATGATCCCCATGCCGATAAGACGGTGATGGATCTTGTGAAGAATGCCTGCACCGAGCGTGTCTACCCCGTAGGTCGCCTCGATAAGAACTCGTTAGGATTGCTCCTTATAACCAACGATGGTGACATCACACGCCAGCTGACGCACCCCTCGAATCGTAAGAAGAAGATATACCAGGTGACCCTCGACAAGCCTCTTACACGTGCCGATATGGATACACTCACCGAGGGTATCACTCTCGAGGATGGCGACATCTTTGCAGATGAGGTAGCTTATGCCTCGGAGGATAAGCGCACTGTGGGCGTGGAGATTCACTCGGGCCGCAACCGTATCGTGCGTCGTATGTTTGAACACCTCGGCTATAACATCCAGAAGCTCGATCGCGTGTACTATGCAGGTCTAACGAAGAAGAACCTCAAGCGTGGTGCATGGCGCTTTCTTACCAAGGATGAGGTTATGCGCCTTAAGACCGGCCAATACGAGTAATTTCTTGTGATATTCTTGTGATAAGTCGCAATCTGCGGCACATCCCTAAAAGTAGACTACCACGGGCTGTACTAAGTGTACTATCTCGTGGTAGTCTCTTTTGTGATGCACCACATCTCACGACTTCTGACAAGAAATTCTGCCCCGTGGTGCTGTTTACCTGATTACACAAAATAATGGGGATGACAAATTTACTTTTTTGTCATCCCCGTTTTGTTAGGAGGTTGAATAAAAAGATGTAGTTTTAGGCTTGCGAAGCCCGAAAAAGCGGAGTTTACTTGGCGTAAATGAGCATTTTGAGGGCGAGCATAACGACAAAATACACTTTTTATTCAGCCTCATTGATTACTTAATCTCCCACGTCTGACCCGAACGCAAGAGGTCGTCTACGCACTTAATCTTAGCGGTAGCCTTGACGGTCTCAACCTGCTCGGCAACCTTTGCATCGTAGACATTCTCATCGTCAACATCGCGGATGACGCCCACAGCCACAGGGTACTCGGGGTACTTCATAGCGGCCAACATCGAGTGGAGTGTCGTATCAGCGCACTTAGCATCGTGTGTGAGCACATTGTCAAGCGTGTAGCCATCCTCGCCGATGGTGACAACCTTCAGACGCATATTCTCGAATACCAAGCCCTTCTGCTTATCCTTGCCAAAGAGCATCTTCTCGCCATGCTTGAGATGGATGGTGTTCTCCTCGCGCGTAGCCTTGTCGCCTGCAAACAATGCGTGAGTCTTATCGTTGAAAATCATACAGTTGACCAACGCCTCGGTAACAGCCATACCCTTATGCTTAGCAGCTGCCAGCAAGCACTCCTTAGTGAGCATGACCTCCTGGTCGATGGTGCGTGCGAAGAATGTACCCTTAGCGCCGATAACCAACTCACCGGGCGTAAAGGGCTTCTCTACTGTGCCGAAGGGCGATGTCTTAGTGACCTTGCCGAGCTTCGTGGTAGGCGAGTACTGACCCTTAGTAAGGCCGTAGATCTCGTTGTTGAACAGGATGACGTTAAGGTCGATGTTACGACGGATGGCGTGGATGAAGTGGTTACCACCGATAGCCAATGAGTCGCCATCACCCGTACATACCCATACCGAGAGGTCGGGATTTGCCGTCTTGATACCTGTAGCGACAGCGTTAGCACGGCCGTGGATGGTATGGAAGCCGAAGGTCTTCATGTAGTAGATGAAGCGCGACGAACAGCCGATACCCGACACGAACGTGAACTTGTTATGAGGCTTGCCCAGGGCATCTGCCACCTCAGGCATAGCACGCTGAACAGCGTTAAGGATGGCGTGGTCGCCACAACCGGGACACCACTTTACCTGTTGATCGCTCTTGAAATCAGCGGGTGTATACTTAAAATCTGCCATAGTTTTCTCTGTATTATTAAGTGGTGTTATTACAACATTGAGTTAATCTTATCCTTGAGCTCGACAACAGTAAAGGGCTGACCCTCAGTCTTGCCAAACGACTCGATGACTACGTCGCAGAACTGCTGGCGTAGGTAGCCTGCAAACTGACCCTCGTTCAACTCGCACACGACGATGCGCTTGTAGCGCTTGAGAATGTCGGCCACACCCTTCTGCAAGGGGTAGATGTAGTTGAAGTGGAGGTGAGCTACGCTCTTGCCCTCATCCTGAAGCTGCTTAACGGCGCTGTGCAAGTGACCACGTGTGCCACCCCAGCCAATAACCAATACGTCAGCCTCCTTAGCACCGAATACCTCCAACTCGGGCAACTCCTCAGCCACAAGCTCAACCTTGCGCTTACGTGTTGTGACCATCTCCTGGTGGTTCTTCGGGTCGTGCGAGATGCTACCCTTCAGGTGATCCTTCTCCAAACCACCGATGCGGTGCTCAAGACCCTCCTTGCCGGGGAATGCCCAGCCACGTGCGAGCTTCTCGTTACGAGCGTAGGGCATAAACTCGCCCTCGGTGCGAGGCTCAACGATGGGAGGTACGATAGCGGGGTAGTCGGCCATTGAGGGTATCTTCCAGGGCTCCGAGCCGTTGGCGATGAAGCCGTCCGAGAGCAACATAACGGGAGTCATGTGCTCCATGGCAATCTTACCCGCCATGAAGGCGTAGTGGAAGCAGTCGCTTGGCGACGATGCTGCGATTACTACCATGGGACACTCACCATTACGGCCATAGAGTGCCTGATTGAGGTCGCTCTGCTCCGTCTTTGTGGGAAGACCCGTAGAGGGGCCACCACGCTGTACGTCGACAACAACCAACGGAAGCTCAGCCATAACAGCCAAGCCCATAGCCTCACTCTTAAGCGAGATACCGGGGCCTGAGGTGGTTGTCACAGCGAAGTTACCTGCGTAGGCAGCGCCGATAGATGTGCAGATACCGGCAATCTCATCCTCAGCCTGTACGGTCTTAACACCGAGATCCTTACGCTTGGCAAGCTCCTCGAGGATTACGGTTGCGGGAGTGATGGGGTACGAGCCACAGAAGAGGGGGAGACCCGACTTCTCGGATGCTGCGCAGAAGCCCCACGCCGTAGCCGTATTACCATTAATCGAGCGATATACACCCTTCTCGAGCTCTGCGGGAGCTACGGTATAGTTGTTAGCAAACTGGTGCGTGTTGGCAGCATAGTTGTATCCAGCCTCGATAACCTTCTTGTTAGCCTCAGCTACGAGAGGGTTCTTCTTTGCAAACTTCGAGTCGAGGAAGCTCTTAGCAAAGTCATCGGGACGATTATACATCCAGAAGCAGATACCCAAAGCGAACATGTTCTTACACTTAACCATCGCCTTGTTGTCCATGCCAGTATCCTTGAGTGCCTCCTTAGTCATTGTCGTGATATCGGGGATAACGACATTATAACCCTCGAGGCCAAGCTCTGCGATGGGATCCATAGTCTTGAAGCCCGCCTTCTTGATGTTCTCCTCAGTCATGGTGTCGCCATCGACGATAACCGTAGCCGAGGGCTTGAGCCACTTGCGGTTGGCGATGAGGGCTGCGGGATTCATCGCAACGAGAACATCGCAATAGTCGCCCGGGTTGTCGATACGGCTTGAGCCAAAGTGTACCTGGAAGCCAGAGACACCTGCTACAGTTCCCTGCGGTGCGCGAATCTCGGCAGGGTAGTCAGGGAATGTCGAGATACCATTGCCGAACAGTGCTGATGTATCCGAGAAGAGTGTTCCGGTGAGCTGCATACCGTCACCTGAGTCACCCGAGAAACGGATAACCACATCCTGCAACTGCTGTACGTTTACATTGTCCATTGTAGTGTAGTTTGTAGTTTTATGTTATAAGTTTAATACGTTCTACTATCTTTGGCTATGAGTATCAGCAACCTACAAATTTGGGCGCCATCTCGACCCATAGCCCAATCAGCATACTCACATGTGGTACGCCATAATTTCATACAAATATAATAAAAATTATAATAGGGTGTATCGAAAAACCGAAATAAATTGCATCTCGAAGTGCTTTTTTATTTTCGACGCTGTAGTAGCCGAGAAATTAACTGTCGTAAGGTTGGGCAAATGTGGTCAATGCCGACATAAAAGGCAACGAGGCCGGGCATCATTGCACGGCCTCGCATGTGTTATTCTGCGCTTAGTTTTTGTTGCCGTCTACACGGTTGCCAATAATAGAGCTTGCCAAGAATAGTAAGTATATATCAGTAGTTGACAGGAACTTACGCTCCTATTGCGTCTGATACATCTCCAATGGCGTATAGCCACGGCTAAGACCTCCGGGTGTGGTGCTTGTGGCTGTGCGGTGTTAGCTTAGAAGTTGTAGTCGATACCTATATGTAGAATGATGGCACTACTGTGCTCTGTCGGGAAGCGCCACATATACTTACCCTGAGCATTTACGCTCCAGCGATCGTTGATCTCATAACTCAACCCGAGGCCGGCATTCACACCTCCAGCCCAGCCATCTATAGCGCCACTATTCTCGCTTATATCGTTGGCACTGATACCGATGATAGGGTAGATATGCCAGTATGTGGCTATCTCAAGAGGTATCTGGAAGTCGCAATAGATATCAAACAGACTCTTCTCCTTGGCAACATAGTTGACACCAGGCTCAATATTCAGCCAATCCGTAATGCCATAGGTGCCATAAATGCCTATGCCATAGGCCTTAGTACCAAAGTAGTAGCCCGTGCGGAAACCGAAGCGAAAGTCGCCTTCCTCCTGTGCCGAAAGAGTGTTGGTCGTAGGGATGAGTATGAATGTGGCGATAAGGGCAACCAAGAGTCTCTTCATAACATTATGCTTTTTAGGGTTTGTTTTACAAAGATACAAATTATTTCTTAATTCTCATTATCCTAATTAGGAATTAATGTCGTTGAGCATCTAAAGATATAATCTCAGAACTACTCTACATCCGCTATGTCACAAAAAGAAATCCCGAGCGAGCCGAAGCCCACTCGGGATATCGTGAGTATCACGCCAAGAATTAGCGAATCTGACGGATGATCTCGCCACCGTGCTTGATGGCCTCCTCGTTCTGAGGAAGCATCTTCCAAGCGCGCTCGGGCAAGGTCTTCTTAAGACCCTCCATGACGTTCTCCATCTTAACTACGGGGCGTACCTTGAGGTAAGCACCGAGAATCATCGTGTTGAACAACTTAGACTGACCCAAGCGTGCGCACTCGGCAGTAGCGTCAATCTGGTAAACGCTGATGTCGGTACGTGTGGGGTGGTGTGTGATACCGTTAGTGTCGTAGATAAGAACGCCACCGGGCTTAACCTGTGCCTCGAACTTATCCATAGACTGCTGGTTGAGCACCACTACGCAGTCAAACTCGTGAGCGATAGGCGACGAGATGGGCTTATCCGAGAGGATAACGGTAACGTTGGCGGTACCACCACGCATCTCAGGACCGTATGAAGGCATCCAAGTAACCTCCATATCCTGCATAATACCAGAGTAAGCCAAGATCTTACCCATAGTGAGGACACCCTGTCCTCCGAAACCTGCAATGATTATTGTCTCTTTCATAATGCTTACTCTTTAGTTGTGTCCTTCAAATCACCGGGCTCATAGAAAGGCAACATATTCTGCTCGAGCCACTCGTTAGCAGCAACGGGCGACAGCTTCCAACCGCTGTTACATGTAGCTACAATCTCCACGAGGCTGAAGCCCTTGCCTGCCATAGCATTCTCGAATGCGTGGCGGATAGCCTTCTTCGCCTTGCGTACATTTGCGGGAGTGTGAACAGTCTGACGTGTAACGTAGCATACGCCATCGAGGTGAGCCAACATCTGGGCGATCTTATAGGGATAGCCGTTGAGCTTAGCATCACGACCATAGGGTGTCGTTGCGGTCTTCATACCCAAGAGGGTAGTAGGCGCCATCTGCCCACCGGTCATACCATAGATAGCGTTGTTGATATAGATGGCCACGATGTTCTCACCGCGTGCAGCAGCGTGGATAGTCTCACCCGTACCGATGGCCGACATATCGCCATCACCCTGGTATGTGAATACCATCTTCTCGGGGTTCACGCGCTTGATGGCTGTAGCAACAGCGCAAGCACGACCGTGAGCAGCCTGTGCCCAGTCAATGTCAATATAGTTGTATGCAAATACCGAGCAGCCCACGGGCGATACGCCGATGGTGTCGTGCTCCAAACCCATCTCCTCGATAACCTCGGCAACGAGTTTGTGAACCGTACCGTGGCTACAGCCGGGGCAGTAGTGCATTACGTTAGGTAGGATAAGCTTAGACTTACTAAATACCAAATTCTCCTTTTTGATTTCAACCTCTGCCATAGTCTTATCGATTTATAAGTTTCTCTTTAACTGCTTTAAGTACCTCGTCGGGTGAGAACAACATACCACCCATACGACCGAAGTGCTCAACTGGAGCCTTGCCATTTACTGCAAGACGTACGTCCTCAACCATCTGGCCTGCGTTAAGCTCAGCCGAGAGGAAGCCCTTCACGCCGCGCTCAGCAAGAGCAGCGATAGCCTTTGTGGGGAAGGGGTAGAGTGTGATAGGACGCAACAAACCGAGCTTGATACCCTCAGCACGAGCCATCTCAACCGTAGCAGAGCAGATACGTGATGACGAACCGAAGGCTACGATAACATACTCAGCATCGTCGCACTCGATAGCCTCATAGCGCACCTCATTCTCCCTGATGGCGGCGTACTTAGCCTGGAGGCGCTGGTTGTTAACCTCCATAACCTCCGACTTAAGCTCGAGTGACGTGATTACGTTACGCTCGCGGTCGTCAGTCTTACCGAGCAATGCCCAGCTCTTGCACTCGGCAGCGATCTCCTCATTAGTCTTGCGAGGACGCTGGGGTGCCAACACAACCTTCTCCATCATCTGACCGATACAACCATCAGCCAAGATCATTGCGGGGTTACGATACTTAAACGAAAGATCGAAGGCGTCAGCCACAAAGTCGTGCATCTCCTGAACCGAGTTAGGAGCCAAAACGATAAGGTGGAAGTCACCGTGAGCACCGCCCTTACAAGCCTGGAAGTAGTCAGACTGTGAAGGCTGGATGGTACCAAGGCCTGGACCACCACGCTGGCAGTTTACGATGACGCAGGGAAGCTCGGCACCTGCAAGGTAGCTCAAGCCCTCAGACATAAGGCTGATACCGGGCGATGACGATGATGTCATCACGCGCTTACCTGTAGAGGCACCGCCGTAAAGCATATTGATTGAAGATACCTCGCTCTCGGCCTGAAGCACAACCATACCGGTAGTCTCCCAAGGCTTAAGCTCCATAAGTGTCTCCATAACCTCCGACTGCGGAGTGATGGGGTAGCCGAAATAGCCGTCGCAACCGTAGCGAATTGCTGCGTGAGCAATCACCTCGTTGCCCTTCATAAGTTTTACCTCTTTCTCTGCCATAGTTTACTCGAATTTTTGGCGATACACCGTTAGACAACTATCCGGACAGATGATAGCGCATGAAGCGCAACCAGTACAAGAATCCGGCTCAACCATCATAGCGAAGGGGTAACCCTTGCCGTTCACTTCGGTCGACAAACCGAGCGTCTTAGTAGGACACGATGCTACACATACACCGCAACCCTTGCAATGCTCCGTATCGACAACAACTGTTCCTTTGATTTTTGCCATAAGACAGTAGTTTTTATTGTTGTTAATAGTTCTGGTTTTCTCTTAATGCGGAATTAACCAAACAAATGTACACATTTTTTTGCAAACAACCTACACTTTTTCGAAATAATTTTTTCTAAAGGTGATATATGTTAGCTTTCGGACGTGAGAATCGGGGTAGAAGAGCATTGGAAATTGGTCGAAAAATTAGGGAAATTAAGGAGATTAAAGAGTTTGGCGCTTCTGCCGATAACGCTATCCCTAAACTCTTTAACCCGCCTAATCTCCCTTATCACTCTAATGTCCGCCCCGAACTATTAGTATATATCTTCGAGTAGTGCAGCCAAACGAATACCTCCCTTGAGGAACTGCTGCTCGATTATCGGGGTGTAGTATGCAACATAGTCGTACGAGAGATTCTCGCCCGTTGTCGAACGCTCATATATATCGCGAGCAAGGGCAACAGTCTCCTCGATCCATTCGTTAGGCGTACCCTGCGCTATGCTCTTCTGCTCCTTTTTCGTGGCGCGGTCAACCTGCTCCTGCCACTCGCTGTAACCCCAGCGGTGCGCCGACTCTACAATCTCGCTATCCCATACCGAGTGTAACTTGCGCTGCTTGCCGAAGTACTTAACCTGCGTGCCATTGCCACCGCGATCGCTCTTATAGCCCGCGTGCATGGGGCAGTGCATATCGCCCACAAGGTGTATGAGCATCATCAGCTCGGCACGCTCCTGGTCAGTGCTCAGCTCACCACTCTTCAGGCGCTCGACGATACCATTGATTGCAACTACAACATCGCCCTTAGGCTCCTTAGCAGAGTTAGCATAGCTACCCTCCTCGGGGTCGACATTAACGTAGTGCCACGTCTTGGTGTGGGCATATTCATCCGTATGACTGGCATTGTCGAGCCAGTTGGCCACATAGACCAGCGAGTTGCCGTCCAACACCTCCTGCACTCTCTTGAGGCTCCTCTTCGACAGGTGCTTTTCGGCGATATATGCCACCGTGTCGTGACCTTTAGGCCCCCATGCTGAGGCGCTAAACACAAAACATAACGCCACACCGAGGGTAAATATTCTCTTTGTCATATCATTATCGGGTTTTACTGATTCATCGTTGCAAGGAACTCGTCGTTGTCCTTCGTGAGGTTCATCTGCTTCTGCAGGAACTCCATGGCCTCCACGGGGGTCATATCCGCAAGATGCTTACGCAGAATCCATGTGCGCTGCATGACGCTCGGCGTAAGGAGCAGATCCTCGCGACGTGTTCCCGAGGCCACAACATCGACAGCGGGGTAGATACGCTTGTTCGCCAACTTGCGGTCGAGCTGAAGCTCCATGTTACCCGTGCCCTTGAACTCCTCGAAGATGACTTCGTCCATCTTCGAACCTGTGTCGATAAGCGCCGTGGCGATGATTGTCAGCGAGCCCTTCTCCTCGGTATTTCGTGCAGCACCAAAGAAGCGCTTGGGCTTATGCAGGGCATTGGCATCGACACCTCCTGAGAGCACCTTGCCAGAGGCGGGCTGCACAGAGTTGTAGGCACGTGCCAGACGTGTTATCGAGTCGAGGAAGATGACCACATCGTGGCCACACTCCACCATACGCTTAGCCTTCTCCAAGACCATCTCTGCAACCTTCACATGGCGCGATGCCTGCTCGTCGAAGGTCGAGGCTACAACCTCAGCCTTCACGTGGCGTGCCATCTCGGTGACCTCCTCGGGACGCTCATCAATCAGAAGCACTATCATATATACCTCGGGATGGTTGTCGGCAATGGCGTTGGCTATCGACTGCAAGAGCATCGTCTTACCCGTCTTGGGTTGTGCGACGATAAGCGCACGCTGACCCTTGCCGATAGGGGCAAAGAGGTCGATAATACGATTTGACTTGGTATTATGGCCGCCGGCCGAGAGGTTGAACTTCTCGCTCGGGAATAGTGGCGTCAGGTACTCAAACTGCTGGCGGTCGCGGATATAGTCGGGCTTCAGACCATTGATGAGGTTTACGTGTACCAGCGGGAAATACTTCTCGCCCTCCTTCGGTGGGCGTATCGTGCCATTTACGGTATCACCGGCCTTGAGACCAAAAAGCTTAATCTGCGAGGGAGAGACATAGATGTCATCGGGCGAGTTAAGGTAGTTGTAGTCTGCCGAGCGTAGGAAGCCAAAGCCATCGGGCATAACTTCCAAGACGCCCTCACCCTCAATCTCCGCGGTGAAGTCATCCTTCGTTATCGACTCCTCGAACTCTCCCTCCTCGTCGTCATCCTCATACTCACCATCGAAGAGCACATCGCCGTCAAGCACGTTATCATCATCACCATCACCCTCGCCATCAAAGGTCTCATTATCATCAGTAGGTATATCGACACCCTCGTTCGCAATATCTACGCTATCGGCATGCTGCTCCTCATGCTCACGAGCTTCAGCCTCCAGCATCCACTTAGGCTTACGTCCACGACGCTTGGGCTGGGGCTTCTCAGAGGCCGTAGGCTCCTCAATCACAGGAGTTGCAACCACCTCTATGTCGGTGCTCTCCTCTACGACGGGCTTACTTTCGGCATCAACATTCGCTGATGGCGCTATACTGTCATTATTGCCTCCGATTTTCACGCTCATCATTCTCGGCCTACGTCCTCGCTTTACGGGAACTTCTGCAAGTTGCTCCTCTTCACTCTGCTCGCTCGCTGCCACACCAGAGGCTGCCGCAACGATCTTCTCGAGCAACTCCTTCTTCTTCATATTCGAGGGTGTTATTCCCAAAACCTTCGCTATTTCGCGCAATTCGAGAATGGTCTTACCCTCCAACGCTGTTAAATCTTGCATATTTCTAATATTGATTTTCGCATTACCCGAACAGCGCCACAATATACGGTGCACTCGGGACACGTGGATACGTATTCTTTTTGCTCTGCAAATATAATATCTTTTTTGATGACAACCAATTTTTTTGAACTTTTATTCATATTTTTATTGTCTATCCCTATATTATCTAAATATATGTATTACATTTGTAGTGGTAAGAATATGTTAACACCAACGTTCGATTATGAATATAGTCTTTAAATATCGTATGCTTAGCGATGAGAGCGATAACTTCGTTCGCGACTTTGAGGTATATCCCGACATGACCCTCACAGAGTTTCATCGCTTCATCCTCCGCGCCCTGCGCTACGACGACTGCATGGTATCTATCTTTAAGGCCGATCAAGAGTGGCGTCCCATCGAGGAGTTCTCGGAGATAGATATGGGCGATGATGTTCCGGGAGCACCCCGCTGTATGGATAAGGTGCAACTCATGGAGGTGAACAGCGACTTTCACGACCGCCTTATCTACACCTTCGACATGCTCAACAATCGCTCCTACTATCTCGAGCTTATCGACATGCAACGCCCTGCTGGCGACCTCACATACCCGCGCGTAGCCTTCGAGCATGCCCCCGTGCCCGACCAGTACGACCCCGAGGCTACGGAGGAGTCGGGCTCCATTTTCGAGGAGATGATGAGCGACTACAACGAGTTTGATGGCGATGACAACTACGACGACGAATACTAAACGAGGTGCTCTTATTGTGGTTGTGGGCCCCACAGGCTCGGGTAAAACGGCACTCGCGATCTCTCTTGCCCGCCACTATCGCGCCCCCATAATATCCACCGACTCGCGCCAGTTCTATCGTGGCCTACCTATAGGTACTGCACAGCCTACCGCCGAGGAGCAGGCTGCCGCACAACACTACTTCATCGCCGACCGCGACGTGGAGGAGGAGTTCAACTGTGGCAAGTACGAGGTCGAGGCCCTTGCACTCCTCGAAAGACTCTTTGCCGAGAACGACTATGTCATAGCTGTGGGTGGCTCAGGATTATATATTCAGGCGCTATGTGACGGCATGGATAACCTCCCCGAGGCCGATGCCACGCTACGCGCGAGCCTGCGCCAGCGCCTTGATAACGACGGCCTCGAGGCTCTCGTAGACCAGCTGCGATGCTTAGACCCCGACTATGCCGAGAGCGTCGACATACACAACCCCTCACGTGTCATGCGTGCCCTGGAGGTGTGCCTCACAACGGGCCGCCCATATTCCGCGCAGCGCCATGGCATAAAGGCCGTGCGCCCCTTTAATATAATAAAGGTAGGCACCGATATGCCCCGCGACATCCTCTACGACCGCATCAACCGACGTGTAGACATCATGGTCGAGGATGGCCTTATCGAGGAGGCACGTGCGATGTACCCCAAGCGCCACCTTAATGCCCTGCAAACCGTGGGCTACCGTGAGCTCTTCGACTACTTCGACCATAAGACGACACTCGACGAGGCGATAGAGCTTATAAAACGTAACTCGCGCCACTATGCCAAGCGCCAACTTACGTGGTTTCGTCGTGACACATCAATAGGATGGTACGCACCCGATAATGTAGAGGCGATAATTGAGTATATTGATGCTAAGATTTTGCAGAATTAAATAAAATTACTACATTTGCACCGTCTTAAAGAAGACTGAGTGGCTCGGATGGTGGAATAGGTAGACACGCCGGACTTAAAATCCTGTGGGCAGTAATGCCCGTGCCGGTTCGACCCCGGCTCCGAGTACTGTGGGAGTAGCCGTTGGCTGCTCCTTTTTTTGTGGATGGTAGATGGTGTTGGCGAGGAACGATGTTCTTGCACATGTGAGATTAATATTATATGTGTGCAAGCCCACAATAGTATAATCTCACATGTGCTTGCCTTCGGCAATCTCGCCAACTCAGGAATGTCAACTCTGCCGCGGTGCTCACTTGATGGCGGTTGCGCGGATAGGGTTATAGTTTATTGCTCGACCTTACGGTCTGCGCCTCTATTTTGTGGTATCCGCGCCAGCTTGCGACTTTCAGTCGCGGCGCTTCGACCCCGGCTCCGAGTACTTTGGGAGTAGCCGTTGGCTGCTCCTTTTTTTTGTGGATGGTGGATGGTAGATGGTGTTGGCGAGGAACGATGTTCTTGCACATGTGCGATTAATATTATATGTGTGCAAGCCCACAATAGTATAATCTCACATGTGCTTGCCTTCGGCAATCTCGCCAACTCAAGAATGTCAACTCTGCCGCGGTGCTCACTTGATGGCGGTTGCGCGGATAGGGTTATAGTTTATTGCTCGACCTTGCGGTCTGCGCCTCTATTTTGTGGTATCCGCGCCAGCTTGCGACTTTCAGTCGCGGCGCTTCGACCCCGGCTCCGAGTACTTTGGGAGTAGCTGTTGGCTGCTCCTTTTTTTGTCGAGAGCCAGATAGCTCCGCTATCTTTCATATAGTAGGTATTTGGTAATGTATGCAAGCATCCATCCTTAATACCTACTATATGGGCTAAAGCCTTGCTCTCGACTGCAGACTCTTCCGCGCTAATCCCTAACAAGCAGTGTGACAGCCGTGGCCGACACGCCCTCCTCGCGACCCTCGAAGCCGAGGTGTTCGGTGGTGGTAGCCTTGACCGAGACTCTATCAACGTCGATGCCGAGCGTCACAGATAGGCGCTCGCGCATAGTGTCGATATGGGGGCGCAACTTAGGGCGTTGCATTGCAATAGTGCAGTCTACATTGCTGATTTTGTACCCCTTGCTACGGACTATATCAATGACAACTTGAAGTAGTTTCATTGAGTCGATACCCTTATATTTAGGGTCGCTATCGGGGAAGAGCTTGCCTATATCGCCAAGAGCCAATGCTCCGAGCAATGAATCACATATAGCATGTATCGCCACATCGCCATCGGAGTGTGCTACACACCCCTTCGTATGCGGTATCTCTACGCCACAAAGCACCAAGCGTAAGCCATCTGCCAAGGCGTGAACATCAAAACCGTGACCTATTCTTATATCCATAGTTATCGCTGATTTTTACGTTTATAGTTTGCCATACGGCGCAGGATGGCCAACGCATAGCGACGAATAATCGTAGGCTGCCACAGCCACATGCGCTCCCTGCGGTGCCAGCGGGGTGTCGTGCAACTCACCGTGCGACCATCTTCGCGAATGACCTCTTCGACAACACCTACCACATCGCTACGCTTGCCGTACTCCCTCTGATAGGTGTTACCATCGCCCTGAAAGGTGATATTATCGCCATCAACAGCTACAACACGATGCACGATGATATGTCTATCCTTAGCACGAAACATAGCAATACGCCCCATGATTGGCTCCGTGTCGTCGGTGCGGCGCACAACGATGGTATCGTGGCCATAGCCGAGTAGCGGCAGCATGCTATAGCCCGTGACGACAATCTTAAATTGTTCGCCTACAGGCACAAGGCTCTCGATGTTATCTTTAGCTATCTCTGGCAACATCCTCGGTTAAGATTATGGTTGTTAGATACGATAACTTTGCTGCCTCGGCATTGGGTAGGCACTCAAGGCGGAAGACGGGCGTATCTGTTATCACCGCATCCAATGTCGTGCAAATACAATCCTGTAGATACTCGTCGTGGGCAAATATCGGAGGGCACGAGGGTAGTATCGCTCCGATAGCGAGCATAACACTCTGCTGTAGTATCATGTTCTGTGGCGCCTGAACCAAGCGACAGAAGGCTGCAATAGGGTAGTCCTCATTTTTGTAGCATGGGGTCTTGCCACTCCAGGGCGAGCCATATACGCGCAGCTGGCCATCCACAATGCGTATGATAGGCGAGTCGTCGTTCAGCAGCTTAGCATGAGAGATATGCTCGCGCCAGAGGCGTGTATGCGTACTCTTACCCGTACCCGATTCACCTAAAAAGAGCACAGCACGACCGCGGGCTACGATGGTAGATGAGTGTATAGCAATGGCGCTATGTGATGCCAGCACTACGCCAAACATCACCCATATACCAAATCGCATAATCGATACATCGATGCTATCCGTAGCTACAATGTCGGTAATAACATGTCCCGTATCTCGCTCGATATGAAAGTGAACCATAGGGCTGCCCGGCTTGTCTCGCTGAATAGAGTAGAGGTATCCCGTTTTTGTGCGCGAGAAGGAACTATTAGCCTTGGCCTCGGCAATATACGATGTCGAGAGAGTACGACGCACGCACAAGCTGTCAACATCAATGCTCGCGACACGCTCAACAAGACAATTTGCGTCGCCCTCAACATCCACAGCAAAGGGCCTAAAGCCCCGAATACCCGCGTCGACAAGGTCTATGTCGGTACGCAGGCGCAGGCCGGCTATAATATAATCGTAGTACATCATCTAAGTGTTATGATTCGATCGCAGTACTCCAACGAACTATCGCGGTGAGCGATAACGACAATCGTCAGTGAGCGATTATCGGTCGATAGTCTGCGTATTGCGTTGTTTATATTCTCTTCGGTCTTGTCATCGAGCGACGATGTGGCCTCGTCGAAGAAGAGCACATCGCACCCCTTATATAGCGCACGCGCAATGCCAATGCGTTGGCGCTGGCCTCCCGATATACGACTGCCCTGCTCACCGATACGGCTATTGACGCCATCGCTGAGCGATGCTACAAACTCCTTGAGGTTAGCGAGCTCAATGACTTTATTTACACGCTCATAGTCTATATCCTTAACATCGCATCCGAAGGCTATATTCTCGGCCAAGGTCATATCGGCAATAAATACCGACTGCGATACGTAGCCAATAGCATTTTGCCAACTGCGTATATTGTCGTCAGAGAGTCTAACACCATCAACAAGTATCTCGCCGTTTGTGGGGCGATAGAGTCCGAGGATAAGATTAAATAGGGTGGTTTTACCCACACCCGAGCTGCCACGAATACCCAGGCGCTCGCCCTTATTGATGGTGAGCGACAGGTCGTTTATCGTATTGCTATCGGCATCTTCGAACCTGAAGTCGACGTTACGCAACTCGATAGTACGCTCGAACGTCATACGCTCGCCATTCTCCACCACACTATCATCATCGGCCACGTCGATATCCGCAAGCGTGTCGATGGCATATCTGTTATATCGTATCGTGCTCCAACTCGACATGATACCTCGCACCGAGGGTATCAGACGTATTGCCGCAACCGCAAAGATACCAAACATCAGAGCAACATTATCGCTATGGTTGAGCACACTAAGCATAACCAGTGCAACAAGCCCCACGGCCAAGCCTACCTCTGTGAACATCTGCGGAAGCATCCCGATGGTGGCATTACGTTTTCTGAGCGACACAACCTCGTTCATTGCCGCCTCGAAACGCTTGAACATGTAGGGGAAAGCACCCCCTATCTCAACATCTGCATAACCACGGAAGCACTCTGCAACGACACGACTCTTAGTTCGTTGTGCAACATTCTCCCGCTCGCCAATATCGTGTAGTTTACGACGCAGCGCAAGATAGAAGATGGCGACAATAGGCAGAAACAGACCCACAGCAAGGAGTGCTGCTAATGGCGAATACCAGAGTAATGCCACGAAGATAAGCGTAAGGAGTAGTACCTCGCCAATGATTGTGGCAATGGGTTTTAATACTCCTGCAACAAACATAAGACTCACGACATTCACATTGCGCGTAAGTACTGCGGAGTTCTGTTGCTTCACAAAGCCAAAGCCTCGTCGGTGGTATGATATAAAGAGCGCCTTCGAGAGATGGCGGTATAGTGCATAGATGTAGTTGCGCTCCCAACGGTAGAGCCCAAGGATGGCGATATTCTTAATTAGGATAACTGCGACAACAGCCACACATACGATCACGGCAAACGACTCGAAAGAGTTAACATCGAGCCAGCTATATATATTGCGCAGATATTCGTTTGAGGTGAAGCTGTCGCCATCAAGAATAAGCGTCAGCACAGGAATAAGCATCGCCACACCAACAAAGTTGAGGAGAGCGCGCAGAAATATTGTCGCAGCGACACCAATAGCACGACGACGATAACTCTGAGGTATTATGCTCCACAACTCTTTCACAGTGCAAATATACGAATATTTGTAGATAAAACACTAAACATCTATAACATCGCCAAGCATAACGTACCAGACATAGCCTTCGATAGATTTGTAGCATCCCATCTTGGCAAGTAGCGACATATAGAGCCTAACTTGGTTGTTGTGCTTATCGCGATGGTGTCGACCAAACTTATAGTCCACAACCACAACACGGTCACCCTTGATCATCACCCTATCTGGACGACGCGACATCTTATTGTTGAAGGCAATGTCCGTCTCTACCCTTACATCATCCCAGTCTCCGTTAAACCACTCCTTGACTTTAGGGTTATTAAGTGCCTCATCCACCTTTTGTTGTAGGGTGATAGCCTCATTTGCGTCTATCACGCAATTCTGATTCATACTGCGTATGGCCTGACGCAAGCTGCTCTCATCACGAGCACCCTCAAACACCTTGTGCATAAGAATACCCGTTTTTAACGAAGAGCCTATATGATTGATACCCTCCTCGATGAAACGCGACGAAGGGTAGTGAATCTGCACCATAGGCTCGTTCGTGACATAGTCATCGAGAAGCACATATTCGGTATCATCATCCTTATCTTGCTTGCCGACATGCGTGGTAGGCCTTCCATAGCGGTATTTGTCGCACACCACAACCTCACCATCCATATATCGCTCGGGCGCGGAGCATATCTCGGGTAATACATTGAGTATCAATGGTGTTGTAGTTGGAAAGTTCTCCCTGGGCACACCACACTTTTCATCCGTGGGGATATACATATATAGTTCACGCGATGCACGTGTGATGGCAACATAGAGGATATTGATACCATCGACATGGCTCATAACACGCTCCGTGTAGTAGTCCTCCGAATAGGTAGACTCCTCCATATTCTTACCATACATCACGGGGAAGTTGCCTATCTTGGATCCTGCAGTGTCAGACCACACGGTGGGGCTTAGGTTGGGCGAGGGCTCCAGACCAAAGCGCGCATTGGGAACGATGACCACAGCACGTTCAAGGCCCTTGGCCTTATGCACTGTTGTAACCTCGATAGTGTCATCTGTCATCTCCACCTTGATACTCTCCATCTTGCCACGCTCGTCCCACCACGCCAGGTAGTGATGTATGTCTGCCATACGTGACGTTGTGAAGGATATGATCTGCTCATGCAAGGCCTGCAGGAAGGCGATGCTTTGCTTACGCTCATAGAGCTTAAACTCTGCAACGATGAGCTCGAATGCCTCCATAGGCGAGAGGTGGATAATGCGATTAAACAGTTCATACTCCCTATCGCCAAAGGGTCGATCGACGGCGTGACCGAGAAATCTGTTATATACGCCACGCTCGACGTCGTTATGTTGGTTTACCGCCAAGCGTAGAAGGGCTATTACAAACTCCACGATGTCGCAACTCTCGAGTGTGAGTTTATCCGGCAGTAGGATATTGAAGCCCACCTCACCTACAGAGCTAAACTTACGCTCCTTATACTCAAAGAGCATATCAGCCACCAACTCTGCTTCACTACCCTTACGCACAAGGATGAGTATGTCGCGATACTTATAACCTCGACTTATGGCGCTCTCAATAGCCTCAATAAATGGCGAGGCACCATATTTAGCATTGTAGGCACACACCTCCACATACCCCTTATCAGTATCGTCACTCACGGGCATCTGCTCATGGTCGGCATAAGCTCGCTTCAAAATATCATAGAGCGATGCGTGGGCACTCGCACTAATCTTCCCGGCACGCAGAGCCTTGCTTACGATGCTATTTATGCGTTCGTTATCCAAGGCGACAACCTTCTCGATGAGTTTGTTGTTGAATATTACGATATTCTCAAGACTGCGATAGTTCTCCTTCAGCGGTATAAGCTCCGTATTTTCATGGCCAAGGTCGTCGATAGCAACGCTATTAAGCAGACGCCAATCGCCTCCACGCCAACGGTATATCGACTGCTTGATGTCGCCAACGATAAAGACCGAGGCCTCCTCGTTCGAATCAAGTGCCTCCTTCAGCAGTGGCAATAGATTATACCACTCGCGCACTGATGTGTCCTGAAACTCATCTATCATATAGTGGTCGTAGCGATTGCCCACCTTCTCGTATATAAACGGCGCGTTGTTGTCGGTGATAAACTCCGAGAGTATATCCTTGGTCTTGCTGAGAATCATCGTATTCTCATTCTCACATATACCCTTTAATTTCTTCTGCAAGTCGGCCAACAGTGCAAAGCTGCGATAGCCGGACTTGATGATTTTTGCCGTCGCCCTGCTTCTAATGGCATCATCTACCGACACAACTATATCCTGAAGTATGGGGATAAGTCGCTCTGTGGCCGTCACGATACCACCCGAGGCATCCTTGGGATTATACCACACGCTGCGATTCTCACATGCGCTACGCATCTTATCGCTTACGGGTTGAAGCTCTCCCGAGGCATAACGCGCGAAGCAATGCACAAAGCTCGTGCTCTTACCCTTGAATCCGTCAGGCGCTACACCATACTCCTCCATTACGGATAATGCCTGCTCGCCTAAGCTCTTAATGTACTCAACCTTACGCTTGCTAATATCATCCAGAACATTAACAGCGTTGCTAATATCCTCCTTGCTAAGCGACAGATTCATGCGCTTGGCACCACTCTCCTTGAAGAGTTGCTCGCCGAGCGTACTCAGGTCATCACGCATATCCCAACGTGTACCCTCGATAATGCGCTCCTCGGCGAAACTGAGTAGCCATCGTCGGACATCCTGATCCGTCTTTATGCTCTCAACAAGGGCATCGGCACTACGCTTTAGCAGCTGCGTGGCATCGAGTTCGAGGTTGTAGTTAAGGTCGAGACCCAGCTCCTTGATAAAGGCTCGAAGTATGCGCTGGAAGAAACGGTCGATGGTGAGCACCGAGAAACGCGAGAAGTCGTGGAGGATGCGTGTGCGAGCCTTGAGAGCCTGGCAACGTATCGCCTCCTCCGATATGCCGAGAGCCTTAGATATGTTGCCTATATAGTTGCTCTTCTTACCCGATGCGAGGATGTGTATCTCCTTCAATATGCGCGACTTCATCTCCTCTGTAGCCTTATTCGTGAAGGTTACAGCAAGGATGTTGCGATAGCACTCCGGACGCTCTATAATATCGCACATATATTTTAGTGCCAGCTGATATGTCTTACCCGACCCGGCACTTGCACTCAATATCTTTGCTCGCTTCATCGTCTGCATATCTTTTTAAAATCACAATAGGCACACGCCGCCTCATCCTCCGCCTGATAGAAGGGTATCGTCGGGTCGTATAGTTCCTCAAGTACATTAGTCAGCTCCGCCTCAAAGAGCTCAGCTACATCAGAGTAGCGCTCAATAACGCTTTTTGTCGATCGCTCAATGATACGGGGGTTATAGTCGGGCGACAACATCTTCGTGACAAAGAATAGCGAGGGTAACGTCTCAACACCTTCGCTGCGGTGCAGCATCATCGAGTATAGCAGCGTCTGGAATATGTTGGCAATGCGGTCAGCTGGAGTGCCATTGAATAATGCAGAGATGCTGTGGCACTCGAGATGAATACGCCTACTTGTTTTGTAATCAATAATTTGCATCGTGCCATCAGCAAGCCTATCGATGCGGTCGGCACGACCCGATAGCTTCACGGTACGGCCCCCGGAAATGGGGTAGTCGTAGGCTATATCCCTCTCCAAACCTACAATCGTGTAACCATCACGCTCGGAGTCGTAGTGCATAATTCCACGCATAATATACTTGATGATAATATCGCGCACCAGCACCGTCTCGCCGGAGAACTCATCCGCGGCAACCCTCTTGCCACTCTGCAGCAGATCGCAAATAACACCATCGACAACCTCCTCTACTCTCTCGGGCTTAATGGCGCTGATAAGTGCCGATGGGTTCTCCTTATCTACAATACCATCTTCGTAGAGCTGCTGGACAGAGAGGTGGAGAATATTTCCAAACGTAAGCGAATCAATAGTATCGCTCAACTCTTCGGGCGATCTAAGGTGGGCAATGTTATGGTAGTAGAACCTTAGCGGGCACTCTACATACTTCGAGAGCACCGTAGGCGAGAGTCCATATTCGCAGTTGGGATCGAGATATTGAGCAAGTGCCGCCAGCTCTACCTCGCCCTTAATCTTCTCGATGGGCTGCTCGGAGCTAACACCGAGGTCGACGCCCACAGAGCGCTTAGCGACCTTATAGGGCGACTCATAATCAAGCTGATAGATATATCGGCTACGCTCTCCTGTGCTCTTATCGTCAGCCCTCGAGCAGTAGAGCATATCTACACGCTCGGCACGTTGTACAAGTCGGTAGAAATAGTAAGCATACATCGCCTCATGGTGTTCGGGCGTGGGTAGACCATAGGCGTATCGCAAGGCGTAGGGTATAAACGATGGCTGCTCGGTGCGGTCGCCGGGGAAGTTGGCATCAGTCATCGATAATATTATCACATTCTTAAAGTCTACATTTCGAGTCTCTAAGATACCCATAATCTGCACGCCCTCGAGCGGTTCACCCTCGAAGGGAATAGTTAGCGTCTGCAAATGGCGGCGCAGCAACGACACATAAATATCTAATGTAGGCTTCTGTGTGCAATGCGAGATCGAGAGCTCCAACTTGCGCACCTCCTCCATCACAATTCGTAGATACTCCAATTGTGCTACATCCTCCGTGCTCATAACATCAAGCACAGCACCTATAACTTCAACAATATATTTAGATAACAACAGCCAATCTTCCGACTTACAAGCAAATAATTGTGACAATAACTCCTCACCCTCAAAGATGACACCTTCAACCGATGTTATCTTATTTTTTGTTATGTGCGACACGAAATGGTTGGCTCGACCACCACAGCAATCCACGATATATGGGTGTGTGAGCAGGCCCGTGACATCCTGATGATAGAATATTGTGGCATCCTGACGAATACGGCTATGCGACTGCAAGGCTATGAGACGCTCGACAAAGGAGTAGGCAAGCGTCGTCTTTATGGGGTAACCCATCGTTACATTTACCTTCTTAACCTTCGATGGCAGGGCGTGAAGTAACGGCACGAGCATATTCTCATCCGTAAGGATGATGGCCGTGCGCTTATCCAATTCCTCTTCGGGCAACTTATTTAGTATGGCTGCTACGTGCTTAACTTGCACAATATTTGACACACAGCCCGTTGCTCTAAGGTGCTTATTTACTTTAGAAAAATTATCTATGGTCGTCCCCTCAGCACGACCAAACTGAGCGAGGTTGCTCCTAAGAAACATTCCCGCCTCGTGCTCTTTGTTATCCACATAGTAGCTGTCGTAATCCCAAAAAAACTCAGCTCCTTTATTACTCTTAGCCAGATAGTTAAATAGCACCTTCTCACTCTCTGATAGGGCATTGAAACCAGCTACGATGAAGTGCTTATCGGGAATGTCGATCTGCTGCCCACGACGTATACGCTCAGCCGTTTCACGGTACATCATACCCGGATATGCCAACCCTAACGTACGCAGACGCTCGCGATACTCCGCGTAGATGGTGGGTAGCGTTCGCCACACCTTCAGGAAACGCTGCTTATGAACGCTCAGCGACTCCTCCGGAAGAACGCTGCTCCAGAAGCGTAATAGGCGCTCCTGATGTGGTTGAATGTAGGATAAATCCGACTCTATCTCTTTGATGTCGGTGATATTACGCAGTAGTTGCGAAGCATCGATAAGATACTTATCTATCATATCGAAGTCCGAAATGAGCATATCGCCCCAGAAGTAGAAACGATCGAATGTCTCACCTTGGTTGTACTTGGAGTACACCTCGAAGAGTTCGCTGATGAGACGAATACGCTCGCCACGCTCCAACCCCGAGCCACGTTGCATGATATCGTCTATCGACATCCACGACGGCTGCCATATAGGTCTATCCACGAGTTGCGATACGGCATCGTGGAAGAAACTACGCGCTCGCAACGATGGAAATAGTACGACCAACTGCGATAGATCTCCACCGCACCTATCAAGGAGTGTGCGTGCCAACTCCTGCTGAAATGTCTGCATAGAAACCTACGAATTAGAGTTGTGATATCTCGCCTCCAAATAGCGTAACCTCACTTCTAAGTATCACAGGACGAACGGTATAGAATATCCTACCTCCTGTTGCTGTTTTAACCTCCAATCGCTCCTCGGCATTGACCTTCACGACAGCATTGTGCGCCGCATCGGCAATCGTAGAGATGGTTTTTAGACGCCCTGCATCGTACTCCGATGAGGTTATATCGGCCGTTTGGTAGCGAGCATTGCCCATAAGCATGATTCTGCTCTTGCTCGCAACAGTAGTCATCAGGTCTAATACATCTATCTCTGCGACAAAATGAGCATCGTTCGAGATGTAGACATCGAGCAACTCAGCCTCGATAACACCCTCCACCGTGACATTAGCCTTAGAGATAGAGATATCGGTAAGCTCGCTAAAGTAAACCTTTACCTCTGTAACACTCACACGCTTGAGATCAGTACGTTCCGTAATCTTGAGGGTCTTAGTCTTATTGTCCACATCGACCGTGAACTTTGAAGTATCAACACCCTTTGTGTCGTATATGATATAAGGCGCCTCGTCACGGCCAATCCTGATGAGTTCCAACTTGATGGGGGCATCGACATTTATCGACGAGAAACTCGATAGAAACTCCTTGATGGGATTGCTCGTAGGCAAGATAGGCTCCTGAGCAAATGTATATGCCGAGCATGCCAACATGCAGAGTGTCAATATAAACCTTTTCATATAATCAGTTTTAGAGGATTCAATGTATAAAAGTACAAAAAAATATCTAAACCTCCAAAATGTATGAGATCTTTTCAACAGAAAGGCTGTTTCTATAGCGCAATCTTCACATACGACGCACCGCTACGACGTGCCGCCTCAAGCCCAATCTCCGAGTCCTCGAAGATGATGGTCTCCATGGGCTGCACACCTACGCTCTCCATCGCCATACAAAAGGCATCAGGGTATGGTTTCGGACGAGCGACATCATCTCCAGTGATAAGACCATCGACGCCAGATTCTAATCTCAAGTATCGCATCACGTTAGTGATGTTATCAATATGACCTGTAGAGACAATCCAAACTTTAACACCCATAGCCCGCATCATCTGGCACCAGTTCCATAGGGCTTCGTTCAATGTGACAAAGTTGAAGTAATTTGGGTATAATTCTATCTTACGGTGTCGTAGGCGCTCAATCTCCACCTTATCCTCGAAGCCAAGTTCGCGCATAAACTCCATGCAACGCATGCCGTAAAAGCGCGATAAATACTCGCTCTCGCTAATGGTGACACCCGCCTCCTCGAGAGTAGCGATATAGGCTAATGCGTTTGCTCGTCGAGTGTCGACAAGCGTACCATCAAAGTCGAGTAGAATTAACTTTACTTCACTCATACTAATCAAATGATTGCATGCTTGATAGCGCAATGCGAATTATCCTCTGATACTCCTCGGGATTGAGCTCGAGGAAGAAGTAGTGTACGGGGTCCACGCGCGTGTCGTTATATATCACCTCGTAGTGGAGGTGGGGAGCAAACGAGAGTCCGCTGTTGCCCGAGAGGGCTATAATATCGCCACGCTTAACCTCCTGACCCTTTTTAACTCGAATATCCAAGAGGTGACTATACGACGTCTCGTAGCCATTGCCATGGTCAATGGTAATAGCCTTGCCGTGTGATGTGTTCTTCTCCGAGAGCGACTTAACCGTTCCGTCAGCTGTAGCAAATACTGCCGTTCCTTCTGGCACGAGATAATCTACACCATGGTGCTCTCTCATAGCGCGATGAAATGGATTAATTAAAGGCTTTTTACCAGCTGCAAGGAGTGTTAACTGTCTATTATTTACAGGTTGGATACCGGGAACACAATTTATTGATAACGTTTCGTTTGATATATGATACTTTAACTCGTTATGAGTATAAACAATCTCACGCTCTTGATGCTCAGCACTTTCAATACGATTAGCTAATATTGTGATAAGCTCCTCGCTATCCTTATTCATCAATTCCTCGCGGAGAGCGATGCGCGCCTTATCCACATCAGCGCTTAGATCATAGGGATTCGACTCGAAGAGCTTGCGAAATACATTCTCATCGCGACGAACGACATTCTCAAGCACAACATTGAGCGAGTCGTATCGCTCCGACAATTTCGCATACTCTACCCTCAGATCGTCCGTAGAGTGACGCAACTTATACTCTGCGGGCATATCGACAACAAAGGCCAGCACCGTCCACCACCCAAAGAGCATAGTCACCCATACCAGCACGTTCAGAACGTATGGCATAGCACGACGTAGTCTACGTGAACTTTTACGTGATATATTATCTCTATCTCCCATTAAATCAATTCTTTTTTGTCGATTCCTCGAGTTGCTCCATAAGGTCGATATACGCCTCGGGCGACATATCCTTGTTGAAGTAGTGTATCGGGTTTACAGTGTTATCGCGGAAGCGCACCTCATAGTGGAGGTGTGATCCCGAAGAGACACCCGTATTACCAACTTCGCCAATAACCTGGCCTCGTGTGACGCTATCGCCCGCCTTGACGTAGCGCTTCGAGAGGTGACCATAGCGCGTCTTATAGCCGAAACCGTGGTTAAGCTCTATGAGTTCGCCATAACCGGGACGCCAGCCCGAGCGTAGAACTACGGCGTTGCCGGTAGCATATACGGGGGTACCCTTAGGAGCTGAGAGATCTACACCCTCATGCATACGCCAATAGCCATACTTTGGGTGTTGACGCATACCATATAGGCTGCTCACATAGTTAAGTTTTGTGCGGTCGATAGGCCATATAGCGGGAATAATGGTCGAAAACTCCTCCTTATTCTCCGCCAGCTCCTGCGTAGCGTCGAGCGATAACGATGCGTAGTATAGCTCGCGCGTGAGTCTGTCTATATTCTTCCAGCCCGCGACAATGGCCTCGCCATACTCCCCATCGGGCAGATCGGCATACTTCGAGTCGTTATACTCGGCATATACCTGTGGGATGCTGAGCGTGTCGATGCCAAGCAGCGGACGATAGACATACTGGTCGCGATGTTTCACATCCTTGAGCGTCTGCTCGGCCGAGAGAATCTTCTCCTGCAGGATATTATATTGTGCTTCGAGCTGTCGGTTTTCGCGACGTATCTTAGCCATCTTAGGGGTGTCGAACCATGTAGACATCAGTATGTTGGCCGCCACAGCTACAGCAAAGGTAACAAGCAGGCGAACACCCAAGAGATAACCCTTAGGCCATCGCTCCTTAAGATTCAACTTACGACTATGGTCGGCACTGCGCATCTGAGGAAAAATAAAATTTCTTAAAAATATCACTAATAACGATGCAAAATTAAAGTAAATTGTGTAATTTTGCAACCGCTATAAAATATAGGTATAAAATAATATTCAAGATATATGGAATCAAACAAGATTAGAGAAGCATTTTTGGAGTTCTTCCGCTCCAAGCAGCACGAGATTGTAGCCTCGGCTCCGATGGTCGTTAAGAACGACCCCACACTTATGTTCACCAACGCTGGTATGAACCAGTTTAAGGATATCTTCCTCGGCAATGCGCCACGTCGCTGGCCGCGCGTAGCAGATACGCAGAAGTGTCTGCGTGTGTCGGGTAAGCATAACGACTTGGAGGAGGTAGGTCACGACACCTACCACCACACTATGTTCGAGATGCTCGGCAACTGGTCGTATGGCGACTACTTCAAGAAGGAGGCTATCGAGTGGGCATGGGAGCTTCTTACCGAGGTATATAAGCTCGACAAGAGCCGTATGTATGCTACCGTATTCGAGGGTAGCGAGGAGGATGGCGTAGCCTTCGACCAGGAGGCCTACGACTATTGGAAGCAGTTCCTACCGGAGGATCACATCATCCGCGGTAACAAGAAGGACAACTTCTGGGAGATGGGTGAGACTGGCCCCTGTGGCCCTTGCAGCGAGATACACTTCGATCTTCGCGATGATGAGGAGGTGGCCAAGATTCCCGGCCGCGAGATGGTGAATATGAGCCACCCGCAGGTTATCGAGATCTGGAACCTTGTATTCATGCAGTTCAACCGCAAGGCCAACGGCTCATTGGAGCCGCTGCCGGCAAAGAACGTAGATACAGGTATGGGCTTTGAGCGCCTATGTATGATTCTTCAGGGCAAGAAGTCGAACTACGACACCGACGTATTCCAGCCTACGATTGCACGCATCGCTGCTCTCTCGGGCAAGGAGTATGGCAAGGATGATAAGTGCGATGTGGCTATGCGCGTTATTGCCGACCACCTTCGCGCCATATCGTTCTCTATTGCCGATGGTCAGCTTCCGGCAAATGCCAAGGCGGGTTACGTCATCCGTCGAATCTTACGCCGTGCCGTACGTTATGGCTATACATATCTCGGCTTCACCGAGCCCTTCATCTGCAAGCTTGTCGATGGACTGGTTAAGCAGATGGGCCACCAGTTCCCCGAGCTTGTAGCACAGCAGACACTCATCGAGCGCGTTATCGAGGAGGAGGAGGCATCGTTCCTCCGCACGTTGGCTACAGGCATCAACCTCTTGGATGGCGTTATCAAGAAGTCGGCCGGAGGTAAGATTTCGGGTAAGGATGCCTTCCTTTTGTACGACACCTACGGCTTCCCCATCGATCTTACGGAGCTCATCGCCAAGGAGCAGGGTGTAGAGGTCGACATCGAGGAGTTTGAGAAGGAGCTACAGGTGCAGAAGGAGCGCTCGCGCAATGCTGCATCGCAGGATATCGACGACTGGCAGGAGGTTATGGCCATTGCCGAGAGCGAGTTTATCGGCTACGATACCCTCACGGCAGATGTACACATCGCCCGCTATCGCCGTGTGAAGAGCAAGAATAATGTGACATACCAGCTCGTATTCGACCGCACTCCCTTCTACGGCAACTCGGGTGGTCAGATAGGCGACATAGGTTGTATCGAGAGCGCCAACGAGAAGATTGACGTTGTGGCTACGGAGAAGGAGAATGGCCTAATCATTCACATCGTCAAGCAGTTGCCCGAGAATCCTGCGGCTACGTTCCGTGCTGTGGTAAATGAGGATGCCCGCCAGAAGGCTGCAAACAACCATACGGCAACACACCTCGTGGACTACGCGCTACGTACCGTTCTCGGCACTCACGTAGAGCAGAAGGGCTCGATGGTAGGCCCCATGGGCTTGCGCTTCGACTTCTCACACTTCCAGAAGGTTACGGCCGAGGAGATACGCGAGGTTGAGCGCCTTGTGAACAAGATGATACGTACAAACTACCCACTTGTGGAGAATCGCGAGGCTACGATGGCTGAGGCTGAGGCTGCTGGTGCCATCATGCTCTTTGGCGAGAAGTATGGCGATAAGGTGCGCATTGTTAACTTTGGCCCCTCGACGGAGCTTTGTGGCGGTACACATACCTCGGCAACGGGTACTATCGGCTTCTTCAAGATTATCTCGGAGAGCGCCATCTCGGCAGGTGTACGTCGTATCGAGGCTGTCACGGGTGAGGCTGCAGAGGCTATGATCTACTCGGCGCAGGATATGATCACGTCGCTTGAGAATCTTGTCCATAACCCTAAGGTCGTGCAGGCTATCGAGAAGATGATGGAGTCGAACGAGGCTCTTAGTCGTGAGGTAGCAGAGATGCGTAAGGAGAAGGTTGTGCAGATTGCTGAAAGCCTTGCCAAGAATACACCTATGCGTGATGGCGTGCAGCTTATCTCGCACACGGCCAACAACACGCCCGAGGTTATGAAGGACTTGGCATTTGCTTTGCGAGCACGTATCTCGGAGCGCCTCGTTATGGTTGTAGGCAACCTCTTCGATGGCAAGCCTACACTTAACGTGATGCTCTCGGACGACATCGTGGCTATGGGCGTTGATGCCGGTGCAACGGTACGCGAGGCTGCTAAGCTGATGAATGGTGGTGGTGGCGGTCAGAAGCACTATGCTACCGCTGGTGGTAAGAACCCTGATGGCTTGCAGGATGCTGTAGACAAGGCTGTCGAGATTATTATGTCAAAGATTAAGTAGTTGATGAGTTAATAGATTAAAACACTATGAGTAATAAGGTTTTATTGATGATATTGGATGGCTGGGGCAATGGTGACCACACTAAGTCGGATGTCATATACACGATGCACCCCGCCTATATCGAAGCTATGACGGCGCAGTACCCCCACGCTGAGCTTAAGACCGATGGCGAGAATGTAGGTCTCCCGGAGGGTCAGATGGGCAACTCGGAGGTTGGACACTTGAACATTGGCGCAGGTCGCGTGGTATATCAGGACTTGGTAAAGATCAACCGTGCCTGCCGCGATAACTCTATTCTCGAGAATAAGGAGGTTGTTGCTGCATTTGAGTATGCCAAGCGTGAGGGTGTGAATGTACACTTCATGGGCTTGGTGTCGGATGGCGGTGTACACTCGTCACTCGACCACCTCTTCAAGCTCTGCGACATAGCTAAGCACTACGACATAGCCAACACCTTCGTTCACTGCTTCATGGATGGTCGCGACACCGACCCCCGAAGTGGTAAGGGCTTTATTGCAGCCTTGGAGGAGCACATGGCCAAGTCTACAGGTAAGATTGCCTCGATTATTGGCCGCTACTACGCCATGGATAGAGATAAGCGCTGGGAGCGTGTGAAGATTGCCTACGACCAGCTTGTTAATGGCGTTGGCGATAAGGCAACGAACATGGTTGAGGCTATGCAGAAGTCGTACGACGAGGGCGTTACCGATGAGTTTGTTAAGCCTATCGTAAATGTGGATGCAGAGGGTAATGCCATTGGCACGATTAAGCCCAACGACGTTGTCATCTTCTTCAACTATCGTAACGACCGCGCCAAGGAGCTCACCATCGTGCTCACGCAGCAGGATATGCCCGAGGAGGGGATGCACACCATGCCGTTATATTACTGTTGCATGACACCCTACGATGCTAAGTTCGAGGGTTTGCACATCTTGTTCGACAAGGAGAATGTACCTAACACTATAGGTGAGTATATCGCCAATCAGGGCCTGAAGCAGTTACGTATTGCCGAGACTGAGAAGTATGCCCATGTGACCTTCTTCCTCAATGGTGGCCGCGAGGATAAGTTTGCCGAGGAGGATCGTATCCTTGTAGCATCACCCAAGGTGGCAACCTACGACCTCCAGCCCGAGATGTCGGCATACGAGGTTAAGGATAAGTTGGTGGAGGCATTGGGTGAGCAGAAGTACGACTTCATCTGCTTGAACTTTGCCAATGGCGATATGGTAGGACATACGGGTGTTTACGAGGCTATCGAGAAAGCTGTCAAGGCTGTGGACGAGTGCGTCAAGGATGTTGTCGAGGCTGCTAAGGCTAATGGCTACGAGGTTGTGCAGATTGCCGACCATGGCAACGCAGATAACGCAGTGAATGCCGATGGTACTCCCAACACCGCACACTCGCTTAATCCCGTGCCTATCGTCGTTGTATCGGATAGGGTAGCTAAGGTTAAGGATGGCATCCTTGCCGACGTAGCCCCCACGGTGCTAGACCTTATGGGCCTCGAGAAGCCCGCCGAGATGACCGGCGAATCGCTCGTGGAGTTCAAATAGTTGACTTACAACGCAACATTATTGAGACCGACCAAAAAACACTTTTTAGTCGGTCTCGTTTTTTTAGGAGGTTGAATAAAAAGATGTAGTTTTAGGCTCGTGAAGCCCGAAAAAGCGGAGTTTACTTAGCATCTACCTTAAAGTCCTCCTTTTCAAAGGAGGATTTAGGTGGATTGTAAATATATAAACGAAAATGCGTCAGCATTTTGAGGGCGAGCATAACGACAAAATACACTTTTTATTCAGCCTCCTGTCCTCTGCTGAGAAAGGCTCATAATCCTCAACAAAAAAAGACACCGCAAGGTGTCTTTGTAATCTGTGGAGGATATGAGATTCGAACTCACGACCTCTTGCATGCCATGCAAGCGCTCTAACCAGCTGAGCTAAACCCCCAATTGCAGGGGCAAAGATACACCTATTTTTGTAATATACAAAATATCGAGACGTTTTTCTTCGTAGTGCAAATAATAAGACCGCCCGAGTATTCCCGAGCGGTCTTAGATAATAAGCTACGATAGTGTTACTCGTTCTCTACGTAAACATAGCTGTCGGCTGTTGCCGAGTCGCTCTCATAGAGATATATCTCTTTCTTAAGGAGCTGGCCATAGTTGCCGTTTGCATCCTTAGCAACCGCAACAAGCACATACTCGTACTCGTACTTGGCAACGATGTTGTAGTGTGCGTAGCAGTCAACCTTGTTCGCCTCGTTGGATACCAAGTCGCGCAACCACTGTGAATCATCTTGACCATAATAGTCGATAGAGAATGTCGAGAGCATAATATATACGTCATCGCCCGTCGTTACACCGCTAATGGTCATGGGTATAATAGCATGGTCGGCCTTTGTTGCATAGTCGCCCCAATGCTCGACATCGAGAGCAGCGACCTCTGCAGCGTTATAATGCTCGCTCCAAGACATGTTTATGTTCGACTGACCAGCAACGCCGCTTAGTGTGGTAAACTCCTTAGTATAGATGCGCGTATTGGGAGTCTCGCCATCTACACCGTATGCGAAGGCTACGTATGTAGTATTAGGCGTAAGGTTGTAGAGATTCATATCTGTCTCTGTTGTGGCTACATAGAACGAATACTTGTCGCTCTGCTGGCGGAAGGTAGCGAAGCGCTCCTCATCGTTACTACCCAAGGTGTTGTACTCATTCTTGGTTAGGAAGCCACGTGCGAAGGTTGCACCCTCAGTGTCGGCAGTCCAGTATACGTTGGCCGTTGTGGCGAAGATATCCTCGACGGTAATCTCTATGACCACACCCGAGTCCACGGCACTCGTTGTTGTGGCCTGCTGAATGATAGGCTCCGAGGCCACGAAGCCCGTAACGGGATCGACAGCAAAGAGGAAGAAGGCATAATCGGTATAGTTTGCCAGACCACTATTCTCGATGCTCTTTGAGCCCCTATGGCATAGCTCATCCAGAATTTCGTTCACAGACTTACCAAACGATAGCTGGGTGACAACTGTCTCATTCCATTTTGCGGGGAATACCTCCTCCATCTTTGGGTCGCCCAGGTAGGCATAATACGAGTAGAAATCGTCAACCTTCCAGTATGACGTATAATAGTATGCCTCCTCGTCGCTCGAGGTGATAATCTGATTTATGGTGTTATTCTTAACCTCCAACGTCATGTCGAGCTCCACATCTACCTTTTCGGGCTCACCCGAGCGTATAACCTCACGGTATATATCGCCAATAATTTGGGCATTCGTAAGGTCAATATGGTAGCTAAAGACCACATAAGAGGTGGCGGGAATGAGCTCGTCGAACAACACCTCCTCGGCAACGCCCGTGTAAGATACGTTCTGCAGATAATTCATCAACGACTGCCCCTTTCGCTGGGCCTCATCGTTCAATGCCTGGATGTGATCATTGAATAGAGCCACGTCGCTCTGCAGTTTGAACGAGTTGATGTATTCCTCGGTACGGATGCCACAGACATAAGCCGTCTCCTTATCTGCGGGCGTAATTTTGATGGTCAGCTCTCGTGGAGCCTTGTATACCACCTTGTAGCTAAACAAAGCATCGGTCGAGGCCTCCTGAGTAACCTTTATATGATGCGAGCCATTTGCACCTGTGTAGGTTACGTCGATCGTAGTCTCGCGCACCTTGTCGGTGTAGTTGGGTGCTACGTCAAACTTAATAGAGCCATAGGTTGCCGTGCTGAGATTCTTAATCCAGCTGGCCTCGCAATTTGTGAGCACCACGCCACCCTGCACAGGGTTGGTGATGGTGTACTCGACAGTAGCATCGCCACCAGCCGCGGGGAACGAAAACTCGGTCTTATCCAACGAGAATGTCGCATCGCCAGAGTTTGTTGTGTCGTCTACCTTATCGTCGCAACCTAAAAGAAGGGCCAAGGTTGCAATCGCGACACACGTAAATAATCGGTTGAATGTCATAGAGGTTATGATTAAGTTATTATATATGTACGCTTTTTGTCTTGTAAAAATAGCACATTTATACTAATCGCGCAAATATTTGGCAAAATAAGTAGCATTATCGCCGGGCATAGTTATTGTTCGCAACTACTAAACTCACACGAAAAATGTTACTACGTGCTACCAACATCCTTGCACTTATAGCGAGCATCCTACTCCTTGCGGCCCTCTCACTCGAGATAATATACTACCGCGAGCTCAAAGCCTTTACCTCATGGTTTACCATAGCCTCGGCCGTGGTATGCCTCATCTATTGTCTCGACTTCTTCGTGCTCATGGCACACGCGGAGCGGCCTATGCACTTTTTTGTGCGTAATGCCTATATTCTCTTTCTCTCCATTCCGTACCATGCACTCGCCGTATATCTCGCCATTGACCTCAGCCATACGGCACAGATGGTTATGAGTGGGGTGGTGGTGCTACGCTCCGTGATGGCACTATATATCACGCTACGCTGGCTTATAGAGCGTCGTACCACACGCCTACTGTGGGCATACATCGCCACGGTGGTACTCTCGAGTTATGTTGCTGCGCTGCTCTTCTACGAGTATGAGGCCCCCGTAAACCATGATGTGGCGAACTTTGGCGATGCGTTATGGTGGTCGTGGATGAACCTCACGACCGTGGGCGCTGAGATATTCCCCGTCACGGCCCTCGGCAAGACGCTATGCGTCCTTCTACCCATTCTTGGCATGGCTATGTTCCCCGTCTTTACGGTATACGTAACATCGCTCTACGATGGCACGCAAGTTGCAGAGGGTGGGGATAAACCAAAAACAGATTAGATAATGAAAAAGAGTATTCTTACACTTATGGCTATCGTGGCCATTATGCTCGTCGGTGGATGCGCAAAGGAGAGAAAGTGGGGTGATGCGGAGCGTGATAAGCTACGTAACGAGGTTCGTGCTTACCGCGATATGGTCTACTTGGATAACCTCGCCGAGGCAGAGTTCGACCTCTTTGCCGGCGATGTTGTCGAGGCTATAGAGATAGACTACCCCGTCTATACCACCTTCGTGGAGCTTCCTGGTCGTGGCGACACGGTCGAGGTATATGTTGTGTCGACCATCATTGAGGAGCTAAATGCCGATCCGCACAACCTCCGCAACATCTTTCCCTACCCGCAGCTCGTCGCTGATGGCATACTACCCGCGGGGCTAAACCACCAGGCGCAGCGTGCCTTCTACGACTGCCTCTCGCATAAGATCAAGCGTACATATCGCTCGACATCGGCCTTCTTCGACGCACTCACAAGTGGCGCACCTGCCGATAGTGCCAAAATTGCGAATATGGAGATGCAGTGCGCCTCGGATCTATTCGACTGGGGCATAGAGATAGACGACACCATCATCGTTGAATAACACCTTTATCTTCCATTGCATAGTTAAGTATAAAGTTTGACTGCCGACATTGTGTTGGCACCTGAAGGGGATATACGGTTTGGTTGCCGTATGCCCCTTCTGCGTTTTAGACCGCGGAAGGATAAATAGGAAGAAGGATGACGAAGAAGGCGAACAGTCGCAAGGCGGTGATACTATGGCACGCAATGCTGCTAATTACTGATGCTGAGCATAATCCACACTGCGAGGGATATATGTAGAGCAAGTAGTGCTGGTATGCCGAGGCGAAACTTGATATGTTGTGTCTTATGGCGCCACAGGCGCATAGCACAATATGCTCCGATGCTTCCGCCGATAGCGGCAAGGAGTATCAGCTTGCGTTCGGGAATGCGTTGGTGAGCGCCTTGCTGTGCCCTGCGTTTGTCGATGCCATAGGCCGTGAAGGCTATGGCATTGACAATAAGCAGATATATGCACACGGCGTAGCACATGGCGGGATTACCTTGTGCCCTCGTATGTCACGGGATACTCACCGCAGAGGAACGAGAGGGTCATCGCATCATCGGTGATTGTGCCGACAATCTGCGTGAGCGTGTACATCTCGAAGGGACGACCTTGAACGTAGGGGACTATACCATCACCCGAGAGTGTATATACATCGCCATCCTTGGTGTAGCTAACACCCTCGATAACCATCTCATTGAGCGTGATGGGCATGTTCTCTGAAAATTTAACGTCGTGCATTACGAAGTTGAGAGTCTCAGCGTCGTGTATCTCATAGTCAACCTCGACACCCTCTTGAGTAAATATCGTGCCGTTGTCATCATTCTGATCTACGTGCATAGTGCCCGTATAGCAGCTCTTTTCTTCGGGCTCATTCGGAAGGTTGTTGCTGTTGTTGTCGCCATTCTCGCACGACAAAAGGAGTATGGCACTGAGTGCCAAGGAGAAAATCTTTTTCACGTTGTTCATATATTTAAATGTTAATGTTTAATCGTACGCCTACTTGTAGGGGCCTACCCTTAGAATAAAACTCCTCGCCTACGGACTTAAAGTAGAAGACGTTGTAGTCGGTATTCGTGAGGTTGCGCCCCCAGAGTGTGAGTGTAGTGCTCTTCATCTTTAGTGCCACCTGAGCACCAAGCGTCATATAGAATGGTTGGTGTATGGTGTTTGCCTCATTCCAATATATCGAGCCTATGCCACGCCAATCTGCTGCGAAGGTGAGTTGTCGGAGGGTAGGGTGGTTGAAGGTTAAGGTGTATGAGGCAGTGAGTGCGGCGGTATGCTCGGGCGAGTAGGGTATGCGGCAGCCGGCATAGCTGGCCGTGCCATCGTCATACTCGCGGAAGCGTGCGTTGGTATAGCCATAGTCTCCACGTATGGCGAAGCCCTCGTAACCGTACTCTGCGCTTATCTCGACACCGAAGCTACGGGCACGTGCTGCGTTAGACATCATACGTCCCGTGCTCTTACCTGCAGGGAGCACTGTGACCTGCTGGTCGAAGCACTCGATCCAGAATGTCGAGAGGTCGAGGTTGAAGCCCTTAACAGGTTCGAGGTGTGTGCCCAACTCGAAATTCCAGCTCGTCTCGGGCTTATAGCGCGTTGCTGCCGCAGAGTCGTATGTCGTAGTGCCCACGGCAGAGTCGAGGTTGATGCCCAAGTCGACCATCATGTCGTTCATCATCTTTGCCTGCAGAATGTCGGAGAATATCTGCGTGTTGAAGCCTCCCGACTTATATCCACGTGTGACGGTGGCATATAGCGAGCCTATGCCCATGTGGTACTCGGCAGCAATCTTGGGCAATATCTTGAAGAATAGTTGCTCCTCGCGACCCTTAAACTCGCTATGCAGATCCTCGAATTCGGACATAAAAAGATCGAAGCGATAGGGTATGATGGCATTGGAGTTATAATCCATAGATGTGTATTCGAGGTCGAAACGCAAGCCGGCAGTGAGTATCCAACGACCTAACGTGTACTCCGACTGGTGGTAGAGCGCAGCACCATATGTGGGTATGCGGAAGTCGCTGGCGATGACAAAGCTGTCGGTGCCAAAGAGCAAATTGTTGTCGGGAAATTTGGAGTGTATACCCTTATTAATATTGTTGAGAATAAGTTCGTTGATGCCATCCTCCTTGAAGCGTACGGGCGACGACATGTCGAGCCACTTAGCAAAGAGAAAGGCGCCCGAGAGCCTTTGCCATCTATCGTTACGGTCGGCATTGCGGATGACCACCTCCTCGGTGATGGTATGCTCGCGCTGCATCTGCTGCATCGTGAACATCGAGCGTGGCGAGAAGTCCTGGTCGAGGGTCATGGCATCATCGAGGTATTGATAGCTTGTGACACTCGATAGTGTAATCTTCTCTCCCGTGTAGCGAGCTACAAAACCCTCGTTTATCGTCAGTCGTTTGTAGCCTGAGGGGTCATTGTAGGCGACATCCTCGGTGATGCCCGTAGTGGGGTCGTAGTGGTGGTAGGCATAGCCACCCTCGTCGGTATAGCCTGCCGTGAGACTGTTGTCGAGGCTCCAACGACCTTTATGCCACTGCACGCGCAGTCGTGCCGAGGCACTATTGCCACGGTCGCACATCTCGTCGGTGTAGGTGTTACGAAAATGGCCGCCATCGTGGTTGAAGGCTGCGGCCATGGAGATGCCGAGGTTATATTTGGGGTTGGCATAGTATGCCAGCGAGGCGCGATAGGACGTATATGTCGAGTACTCGGCCATAGCACGTAGTCCTTGCCATGCCAAGGGCGATAGTGTCGTTATGTTCATCACGCCCCCCGAGGTATTGCGACCATAGAGCGTTCCCTGAGGGCCACGGAGCAACTCCACACGACGAATGTCGTAGAAGTCGAAGTCGTAGGCGTTCTTGTTCATCATTGGCACGCCATCAATGGTAATGCCGAGCACGGGCTGGTCGATACGCGAGCCGAAGCCTCGCACGTAGATAGATGATGTTATCGACGAGCCGTAATCGGGCTGGTAGAAGTTGGGGGCTATGGCCGTAAGATCCTTGACGGACGACACGCCACGCTCTTCGAGTTTGAGCATCGACATCGTCGTCGCCGACACAGGCATACGTCGCTCACCCTCGCCCTTAATCGAGGCGGTAATCTCCACCTGCTCGATATCGCGAAAGAGCGTGTCTACGGGCTCGAATGCCACGGCAGGAAATGCTACACAGAGCGCAAGTATTATTAATAATCTTTTCACGCCGCAAAATTACACCTATATTATAAAAGAAACAACCCTCATAAATGGGGGTTGTGCCACTCTATTATCGCCAAAAATGGCTATAGCTATATCTTGATGACATATTAAGTAGTGGGTGGAGTTGTAAATGACTTCACGCCAGAAATAAAATAATAACGAGACCCGTATAATACAGGTCTCGTTATTATTTCTAATATAGTCTAATTACTGACGTACGCCCGTTGCGGGGTCGCCAACAACCATATTCTTGTCGATGCGAAGCGTAACGTTGCTGTCAACCTCGATAAGGAGCGATGTGTCGTGTACCTCCTTAACAACACCATAGATACCACCTGCCGTGATAACCTTGTCGCCCTTCTTCAAGCCCTTGCGGAAGTTCTCCATCTGCTTGCGGCGCTTAGACTCGGGACGCCACATGAAGAAGTACATAATGGCAATCATCGCAACAATCATAATCCAGAAGGTGTAACCGCCACCAGTTGCGGGCTGTGACTCGGCAGCAACATCCTCAGCAGGGACCTCTGTTGTTGCCTGAGACTCGACAACTGCAACATCCTCCACAGCTACGGGAGCCTCATCTTGAATAAAAAGTAAGTTCATAATCTTTATTGTTTAATGTTTATTTGTTTGCACTCTTTAAGTACATCAACGCAAAGATACACAAATTTATTATCTCCGCAAAATATTCACCTTATGGATAAATATTTACTCTATTTCAGCACCTATCCAAATTGCTATGGGTCTATCGTCGCGCGAGGTGACTATCTCCATGTAGTTGCCAACTATGCCCCACTCACCGCGCGAGTCGAAGTGTAGCACTATGTCGGCACTCTCTCCCACGGCAATAGGCTCTCGCTCGAACTCGAGCCACATGCACTTACACTGCGTCGTGTAGTCCACAAGTACCAATGGCTCCGTGCTGCCGTTTACAAGTCGTATGTGCTGTGTCGCGGTCGTAGCATAGGGCACAACCCCAAAGTCGACGAACACCTCGCACTCACCACTCTTCATAACCTCTGCTGTGATGTAGTCGCACGCCTCTTCGGCTGTCGTTCTACTTTTGTTGTCAGCAGTGGAGTCTACAATGCGCGCCGTAAGGAATAGCCCAACAGCAACCACGGCAGCGACAATCAATATGAGAGCTCTACGCGTCATACCGATAATTATAGCAGGCCGCGGCCACTCTTCTTGATACGACCATCCTGCTGTAGGTCGGCTACAATCTTGTCGAGAACGCCATTTACAAATGTACTACTTGTTGGCGACGAGTAGTACTTTGCGATGTCTATCCACTCGTCGAGCGTGACCTTCACGGGTATCGACTCGAAGTGCATCAACTCGGCAACGGCAATCGAGATAATGAGGCTATCCATAAACACCACACGCTCAACATCCCAGTTGCTCGTATAGCGGTCGACAATATCCTGATTATCCTCGTAGTTAACCAAAGCCTTAACAAATAGGCTCTTGGCAAATGCGAGGTCGTCGTCGCTCTTAAACTTGGGCAACACCTTAACCTCAGTGTGGCTCTGCTTCAAATTCTGTACCGTGCGCACTACCATATAGAGCGCAAAGCCGTAGTCGTCGGTCCACAACAACGACATGTCGTTCACCAAGTCGTTGAGTGCCTCATCCTCCTCAAGTGCGGTGTAGAACTCCTCCACGAAGCGACGGTCGTCCGAGAATGTCGATATAGATGCCGACATATACCTTTTATAATACTCCGACTCGACCATTCTGTTGTATACATCCTTCACCGCATCGGCGTATGGTGCCCACGATAGCTTGCGGCTTGCAAGGATATCGTTCACCGAGTCGCTATTTGCGATAAGGTGAACTACGGCATTATCCACGAAACGACGGTTGGGATTCAAATCCTCGTACGTTGGAAGCTTCTTATTCTTGTTTATCTCGATGCGTGACTCAGCATAGCGTGCCACCTCCACGATGAGTGACATCATCTGGAAATATAGGTCGTATGCTTTATCTATAGATTCAACGAGATTTTTCTCCGAAGCCTTAAGGTTATCGGAGCCTGACTTAAGATGTGCGTAAAGGTTCTTCGCAACCTTCACTCTGAGCAATCTTCTACTCAACATGGTCTAATGAACTCTATCTGTTAATTGCAAAAATGCGTTGCAAAGATATAAAAAAAATCCTATCTTTGCGTATCGTAACCATATTAATTGACCGCATTATGAATTCTTTTATTTACAATATCCCCACGAAGGTATACTTCGGCGAAAATCAGCTGGGCAATCTCGGCAAGGAGCTCAGCCAGTTCGGCAAGCGCGTATTGTTGACCTATGGAGGTGGCTCCATTAAGCGTATAGGCCTCTACGACAAGGTTATAAACGAGTTATCTAATGCGGGGCTGGATGTATTTGAACTCTCGGGCATCGAGCCAAATCCCCGTATTGAGTCGGTAAGGGAGGGTGTGCGCATCTGCAAGGAGCAGGGCGTGGATGTAGTCCTTGCCGTGGGCGGTGGCTCGACAATCGATGCTGCTAAGTTTATGGCTGCCGGTGCCTATGTCGACCACGACCCGTGGGAGTTCTTCGGTGCTAACGCCAAGCCTATCGAGCGAGCATTACCCCTTGTCACCATCCTTACGCTCTCGGCCACAGGCTCGGAGATGGACTCGGGAGGCGTTATCTCCAACCTCGCTACGGGCGATAAGCTTGGCCGCCTTGCTCCGGCATTGCAGCCCCGCGTGTCGTTCCTCGACCCTACGCTTACCTACTCTGTAAGCCGCTATCAGACGGCCTGCGGTGCTGCGGATATGATGTCTCACATCATCGAGGTGTATTTTAACACTCAGGAGGACTTGTTTATGCTCGACTGCTTTATGGAGGGCATGCTCAAGACCATCGTCAAGTACGCACCCATAGCCCTTCGCGAGCCCGAGAACTACGAGGCACGCGCCAACCTCATGTGGACATCGTCGTGGGCCATCAACGGCTTCATCAACGGAGGTAAACGAAAGGCGTGGAGTTGCCACCCTATGGAGCACGAGCTATCGGCCATATACGACATTACGCACGGCCTCGGCCTTGCCATCCTCACGCCACGATGGATGGAGTACTGCTTGGACGAGACTACGGTGGATAAGTATGTGCAGTATGGCGTAAATGTCTTTGGCATAGATGCTTCGCAGGATAAGATGGCTATCGCCAAGGAGAGCATACGCCTAACGGCCGAGTTCCTGTTCGACACCCTCGGCCTTCAGCGCACCTTCAAGGAGGTAGGCATCAAGCGCGAGGATTTCCCGCTTATGGCCAAGAAGGCGTGCCGCTATGGCGACATCAAGGGCTTCAAGACGCTCACCCCCGCGGACGTAGAGCGCATATTCGAGATGTGCGAGTAGGGTAACACTGGAAATATACAATCTGTAACAACAAAGCCATTCTCCCAACGAGAATGGCTTTGTTGTTGTGCTGTAGATGATACTCGTTTAGAATGTTAAACCTATTGAACATGCTAAACCGTGTCCCCATTCTCCTCTATAATTACTATGATCAATGTATAATACTCTATGAGTATAATATCCAAGCTGAAGAGTTATACTATTATTGTCAGATATACGGCAGTTTATGCCGGCAGCCAACTCGAAGAATGGATCTACAGCACTATGCTTAAATGTCTGTATATGGCGACCATTTGTATCATATTTTTTTACTTTCTTGAAAGTGGAAAAACGAGCACCGGCCGAAAATGAGAGATGTGGGGCTACACCTCTCTTCGTAAAGTAGCATTTAATGTTTGCAAATAGCGGTATTGCAATTGATTGCATGGGTAATGGTAATAAGCTGCCGCCTAAACCATAAGAATCACCATGCCATTCATGTATGTAGGTATTTAATATTCCAACATCTATTCCTGCACCAGCGCCAGCAAAAAAGTAGTTGCCGAAACGATATCCTCCAATATAACTAAGCCTAAGAGCACCATGACCAGCCTCCGGAGTCCACCACCAACTCAGTGATGTATGTTGTTGGTAGCCGCTTTTCGTTTCGTGGAGAGTCCTCTCTTTCTTGGGTTTATCTATCTTATGATGAGTTACCGTTGTAGTCTCAGTAAAGACACCCTGCGAGTAACGCTCATCTTGTTGCGCCTCGGCAGTGGATAGTGATAGTGCGATAGCTGCGAAAATTAATATTATACGTCTCATAGCTTACTTAACTATCTTAACATCCATAATTTGCTGGGGAGCATCGACTATAACACTGCCACTATTACGTATCTCCTGCACATCTCTTACCAACTCCAAATCCTTCTCTGTCGCATTACGGAACTTCTTGTAGACAGCGGGGTAGCCCGTGACGGTAATAACCAAATGTTGGTCAATAGTCTCAACATCGATCTCAGCACCTAACAGAATATCAGCATCGTATGCTTTTGATGCCTTGCCAAGTGCTATACGCTTGTATGCTGCAATATTATTTATAACTGAGCGCGACACAGTAAAGTTGGCGAAAGCATCCTTCTCTATATGTGTAATCTTCTTGCTCGACACCTCGAGGTCGGCTATGGTCGGCGTCACAATAAAGTTCGAACTACCCTCAAGCAGTCGAGCAGATGACTCGCGATAGTCGTATGTTGTTGAGGTAGTAATATACTCTGTAGAAGAACAAGAAGTAATAAATGCCACAGCAACAGCAAATAGTAAAATTTTTTTCATAGTATAAAAGGTTGTTCTTCACCGTATCAACTCCTATGCGGCGGTTATATAAAATAAGAAAGTGTGGAGTTGATTCCCCGTTTATTACTATGAAGGTTGTGGAAAGACCTATGACAACAACAAACGATACAATGCCCCACACTTGGATAGTATGGGGTATATGCACAATTTGTGCATAGCCACACATAGCTATACAAGAAATGAGTGTTGTCCGTCGCCCTGTTGTCAAGAAAACTTCCACATTTTCATAGTAGGACCGCGAAAACACTTTCAATATGTCTGCTATCACGCGGATAGCACTACAAAATTAAAAATAATTTACGAAACGAACAACACTCGTGTAGGACATTGTTCAGATAGAATAAAAAAGAGGCTGAATAAAAAGTGTATTTTGTCGTTATGCTCGCCCTCAAAATGCTCATTTACGCCAAGTAAACTCCGCTTTTTCGGGCTTCGCATGCCTAAAACTACATCTTTTTATTCAACCTCTTAACAAATGAAGTGACCCCGAAAGTTTGGACAAAAAACTTTTGGGGTTTCATTATGCGCAAAAAACACGATTATGTAGCATTACTCAAATATATGAGGATGCTCGAAGACGGTTACTCGGTCAAATCAATTTCTAAAAATTATGGTAT
>JAFWYM010000032.1 GCA_017517705.1 Alistipes sp. | reverse complement strand
GGCAGCGCATCTTGCGTGATTTTGACATAAAAATAGAGATTAGTAGAAAACGTTTTCTACTAATCTCTAAAATATCGCTGTAATTTACAAATATTCAGTTACTTATTTATTGCTATAAGCGCCGCTTTTTGCATCATTACCCTATTTTGTTTCCTTTATTCTAATATATATAATAAGGAGTACACCGTGTGATGCACTCCTTATCATATATAGTGATGCTTATATCATTACTACTTCTTACTCCAGCTTGTTGAGGCACCATCCCAACTGCCATTCGGCAAGGTAAAGAGATTGTTACCATCCGTAGGAACTTTGAGGTCTGAGGTCTGGTTCCACTTGTTGTCCCAGATGTTATCCGTTGTGGCGGGGTTCATACGGCAGAAGATAATATTAGTATAAACGTCTGACTTAAGCACCTCGTAGATGCCATCGCTATCGCTATCCTTCATATCTACCCACTTATTTGTACTATCATTCCACGTATACACTGCAAAGCGAGCATTCGCCTGTGTCCAGTTGCTATTAGGCTTAAGATAGATGTATGGGTCAGACTTAGTTGTTACTGTGAGATAAACGGTCGAGTCGAGCGAGAACTTATCGTTGGGATCGGCAACAGCTGTTACTACGAAGCTGTATATCGTATCGTAGTCACCCTCTAAAAAGTACACATAGTCCCCTGACTCGTCACGTGGGACAACCTCGTCGTTAACCTTATATGCAATAGCGCCTTCAACCTCGTCCCCTTTCTGCAGCGTCAACTTTATATTTTTGTAGTCAATGACTTCGGGGTGGAAGCCGGCTACTGCGAGCTCCACAGGCTCACGCTCTGTAGATGTTGTAATCGTTGCAGGCTCAGATGCAGCATAGCGCTCCTCGTCGTCTGGTACAGCTACGACAGTAATGGTATACTCAGTGACATACTCGCCCGTAAAGAGGTATGAGCACTCCTCGGTGAATACGGGCATATCCGTACCAACGGTGACAGAGTAGCTTGCTGCATTATCCACAGCCTCCCACTCAATGGCGATAGTATTGAAGTCGGGTGTGGCTGTAACTTTGGGCGTAGCAAGCTGCACGGGCTCTAAGAAGACGATAGACTTACCGTCAACCGTAACGTCCGATGAGCCCTCGTAGCGTATGCCTCCCAACCAAGCACCGAAGCTCTCGGGAGTAACGTACGTTGTCTCCGCCTGTGTGAAGGTGTTACCCTCGAGGGTACACTCCTTGATGGTGAGGTTCTTGCCGTTACCGTTGAGGGTACCTATAAACTCGGCATTTGCGCGCTTAGCAGCATTTGCAGAGTTGATAGCATTGATGGTCGTGTTCTTCAACGAGCACTTCTCGATAGTGGCGTTGGGCACGATATAACCGATGAAGCCACCTACGCAACCACCATCCTCGGTATGGGTTGTGTATACCTTGCTATTCTCTACCGAGCAGTTCACAACGTTGAGCGGGTAGTTCTCGGCAGCGTTACCGATAAGACCACCTACCTTATTTACGCCCTCTACCTCGCAGCCTATAACGTGGATGTTCTCAAATGTGCAAGATCCCTGCGTAGTGCCGGCAAGAGCACCTGCATAGAAGTCGCCACCGGTGTATGCACGTGTCACGGCATTAGGAGCGATAAGAGCATTCTTGATGGTGAGGTTCTTGATAGTAGCATTCGAGAGGATGCTGAAGAGACCTGCATTCACGCCATCCGAAACGGTGAAGTTAGATACGGTGTGGCCCTGGCCGTCGAAGACGTACGAGCCACCAGCACTGCTGTTGATGGTGTGCTTGATCTCATAGCCGCCAAAGTCTACGTCGGTATTCAAGCGAGCATTCTTGCCCTTATAGTCCGAGAGAAGGTATGTGGCAAACTGACCTGCAGTGTTGATGTCCTGAACGCCATCAGCACCCACGGCGGGCAGCTCCTCGAGCTTGCCATTGAACACCTCAAGGTCGAAGTCGTCCTCATCGGGATTCCATGTAGAGCCATTAGCGAAATTGTCGTCGATGAGAATCTTAAACTCGGTGGTAGTAGTAAGGAGGCTACCGATGATCGTCGTGAGGTGGTTGCGCTTCAACGGAATCTGTGTGTTGAAGTCGTGTGTGCGCACCGGGCGATTGTTCTGGTCGGTGATCGTCATCTTGAAGTTAACCTCCTGAGCACCATTAATCTGAGGCTGAGCGAAGATATAGTCGGCGAAGAGCGTCTGGTTCTGTGCCTGGCTGTCGAAGCCCACGGTGTAGGGGGCATCCTTAGCAATAGGGAACGAGTATGTTACGGTGTCTACCGTAGTCTCTGTCGTGCCAAGAAGGGCGTTGAGCGATGTGAAGATGGGGTGGTTGTAGAATGTCACATCCACCTTAGCGGGTGTCGTGCCGATGTTTACCTCGTCGATGTCGGTGGTCACCACGCGCAACTTACCAAAGGGACGTGTGAGCTCGAGGGTATGGGGAAGACCCGAGCCCGTGATGAGGATATCCTCCTGGATGAAGTAGGCATCCATACACTCGTGCATGGCAGATACCTCACCGGGATGTGCGATACGTGTGATATTCTTCAGATCCGATGTGTTGTAGTTAAGATCGGCAATAGCACGCTTCTGCTCGGGATCCGTAATCGCAGCGTTGCCATTGTCCACGAAGTCGGCCCATACAACGAACTTATATGTGCGGTCGGGCACAAGGCGAAGCTCGAACTTCGTAGGCTCATATCTGTCGTGAACATTCACGTCACGCTTCTTAACGGGAGTATTGAGGTTCTCGTGACCCTTGGTAACATCGTATATCTCCAGGATGTAGCGAACATCATACCTTGCCCACTCGTCATCCGAGAAGTTGTCGATGGCACCCAATCCACTGTCCATGCCTGTCTCACCACTGCGCGTAGCCTCCAACTCGGGAACGTTAATGCCAATGGTCACATTGACAGCATCCTTGCCTGTGTAGTTCACCTCGCTATCATCCGTGAAGCACGATGTGAGAGCTACAGCTGCAAATGCTAATGTAAAAAGTAGCTTTTTCATTGTAAATCAGTATTTTATTAATTTTAGTTGTCTGTCTAAGAGTGCTTTATGTGTGATTACGCACCCGCCTATGCGCACGGCGTAACGCGCCAATACATCACAAAGATAGTGCATTTGCTCTTAAGTTCCAAGCAAAACGATGAAAAAAAGTTTGAAAATACTCCGTCCTCAGATGTTGATGCTGTGATGCTTAGAGCAGATCGCCCTGAGTGTAGCCCGCCTCAACCATTCGCCTAATGACCTCGTGGCGTATTATGTCGGGGCGTATGCCTCCAAAGGGGGAGTGTAGGAGCAGATGTCGCGGAGCCTCGGATGTGAAGCGCTCGATGGCGGTCTCGGGACGCAGGCGACGGATGATGTCGATAAGTAGCGAGATGTATCGCTCGGTGGCCTCGGTGTCGCCAAAGAGAAATATGTCGGGGTGCTCGCGCCACTCTGCGGCAATGGGCGTATTGCGATATATCTGTAGCTGATGAAATTTTATAGAATTGAGATTCAGTGTGTTGATGGAGTCTATGCCTCGAATTATATCGTCGCGGCTCTCGTTTGGCAGACCGAGGATAAAGTGTGCTCCTACATCTATGCCGAGGGCCTTGGTACGTGCTACGGCATCGATGGCCTCAGCAAAGGTGTGGCCACGGTTTACATGGCTGAGTGTGGCGTCGTAGATGCTCTCGATGCCGTACTCTACGGCAACGTAATATTGTTGTCGTAAATAGGCTAATAGTTGGAGCTTATCGGAATCGATACAATCGGGGCGTGTGCCGATGATAATGCCCGATATTTGCGGGTGTGAGAGAGCCTCGAGGTATACTCTTTCGAGCATATCTACAGGTGCATGTGTGTTTGTCCCAGCCTGTAAATAAGCTATATAGATGTCGCTCCTGCGTCCGCGGTTATGGTGAAACTCTAATGCGCTGTCGAGCTGCTTGGTTATGCTCTGTGTCTGTCGGCAGTACGATGGCGAAAATGCTTCGCCACAACAAAAACTGCACCCTCCGTATGCTATCGTGCCGTCACGATTCGGGCACCCGAGGCCTGCGTCTATGGCAAGCTTCTGCACACGGCCGCCGAGGCGTCGGCGTATGGCGCCTCCGTAGTCATTGTAGGGCAGTTGCTCGGGAGACATCGTTATAGATCTTCGATGCGTGCTACGGGCGACACTTCGAGCGACGATAGCTCGCCTGCCATATAGCGGTAGTAGCCCGCTGTGGCAATCATTGCGGCATTGTCGGTGGTAAACTTCAACTCGGGGAGGAATGTGCGCCAGCCGCGGCGACGTCCCGCCTCGGTGATGCCATTGCGCAGTCCGGAGTTTGCGGATACGCCTCCTGCGATGGCTATATCTTTGATACCTGTAGACTTAGATGCCTTGATGAGCTTGTCCAGAAGGATGTCGACGATGGTCTTTTGTAGCGAGGCGCAGAGGTCGGCTTTGTGTTTCTCGACAAAGTCGGGATCCTCCTTTACGGCATCGCGCAGAGTGTATAGAAATGATGTCTTGAGGCCCGAGAACGAGTAGTCGAACTCGCCATCGACATGGGGCTTGGCAAATTTGAATGCCGAGCTGTCGCCCTCCTTGGCTAAGCGGTCGATGATGGGGCCTCCGGGGTAAGGTAACCCCATGACCTTGGCGCACTTATCGAAGGCCTCGCCTGCAGCATCGTCGATGGTGGTGCCTATAATCTCCATCTCGGTAGGTGAGTCTACGCGCACAATCTGCGTATGTCCGCCACTGACCAAAAGGCAGAGGAACGGGAAGCCGGGGTGCGGAAGCTCCCTGTCGGGGAGGTCGACAAAGTGCGAGAGGATATGTCCCTGGAGGTGGTTGACCTCCACGAGGGGTATGTTGTGGGCTATCGAGAGACCCTTGGCAAACGATACGCCTACGAGCAACGAACCTAAGAGGCCGGGGCCACGTGTGAAGGCTATGGCATCAATCTTATCGATGGTCACGCCTGCCTCCTTGAGCGCCGTGTCGACCACGGGGATGATGTTCTGCTGGTGGGCACGCGAGGCAAGCTCCGGAATCACGCCGCCATACTTCTGGTGTACTGCCTGTGAGGCTATTACGTTCGATAGTAGCGTGCGGTTGCGGATGACTGCTGCCGATGTGTCGTCGCACGACGACTCGATGCCGAGTATTGTGATGTCCATAAAAATTAAACAGCTTCTATATTTTTGTTGCTTTTTATCTCAATTTTTTTCTATGTTAATAGAAAAATTATTACTTTTGTAGGTTAATTGCTGTAAACTGCTTAAGCTACAAAGGTCGTTTCAATGCGCAAAGGTATAAAAATATTGGCAAAGGTGGTATCGACAATCATATTGTTGTTGATATTTTTGCCTGTTACCATAACCCTTGTGCTAAATATCGAGTCGGTGCAGAATGTTGTGGTGGATCGTGCCTCGAAGTTTGCAACCGACTACTTGGGCGTGCGCGTCGAAATCGGCCATATAGACCTTGACCTCTTCTCGCGTGTGCGCGTTGAGGACTTCTATGTCGAGGATCAGATGCAGGATACGCTCCTGTATGTCGAGCGTGCCGTGGCGTCAATCTCGAGTCTCAACATCAAGCGCGACGGATTGTGTATATCGAAGGCCGAGGCCGAAGGTGCAAAACTCTTCCTGCAGGAGCTGCCTAATGGCGAGATTAACATTCGCCCTATCGTGCAGAAGTTGCAAAATCCCAATGGCCAGAGCAAGTTCAGACTCTTCATCGACGACATCGAGGCGCGCGACTTGGAGTTCCGCTTCGAGCGCCTTGTTCATCGCAATCCGGAGTATGGTATCGACTATTACGATATGCAGTTTACCGGGATTGATGGTAGGGTGAAGAACCTCTCGGTCGTTAAGGGTGCTGTGCAGATGCAGGTGGAGAGCCTCTCGGGCAGGGAGCGTAGCGGCTTCGTTATCGACAATATCACAAGCGACCTATATGTCAATCGTGGTGTTATACGCTTCGATGAGTTCAGCGCTCGCACCTCCACATCGTCGATATTTGCACCCTCGGTGATACTCAATGGTAGGGATTGGGCCGAGTATAAGTACTATATCGACAAGGTGTGGATGACTGGAAGCGTCACCCGCTCGACAATATCGACCAAGGATCTCGGGTACTTCGCCCCGGGGTTGCGCGATTGGAATATCACGGTACGCGATATCGACGCCACGTTCGATGGTGTTGTGCGCGACTTTGAAGGTGTGCTTAATGGCGCAACAATAGGCAACGATAGCTATGCCTCGGGAACATACCACATCATCGGTCTACCCGATTGGCGCACGTCGAACTATATCATCGGATTAAAGAGGGTGTATGCCACGACGGAGGATATCACCCTCCTCACGGATAATATCCTCAAAGAGCCGCTCCCCGCAACGGTCGTGGACATCATTCGCCGTGCTTCGTGGGTCGATGCACGTGCCACGTTTGGTGGCCGCCTCACGTCGTTCCGCGTGGTGGGCAATGTGGCTACGGGCGTAGGTGGTGTCTCGGGTGACGTCGCAATACACCAGATGAAGGATGGTGGCTTGGACGTAAGTGGCACGCTTAAGACCAACAACCTCGACCTGGGCAAAACCTTGGCGGTGGATAACCTTCATAGGCTTAACTCGGAGATAGTCGTGGACGGAACAATCGAGGGTTTCGAGGCTGGTGGCATCGTTGGCGATGTGGATGTTCGGGTTGCGGATGTGGGCTTCGGAAGCTACGTCTACCGCGACATTGAGGGTGTAGGACGTATCAACGGCAAGAGCTACTATGCCGAGGTCAATGCTCACGATCCGAACCTTGAGTTGGGCCTCTATGCAAATATCGACATGGGGAGCGAGGTGCCTACGTACGACCTCTCTATCGAGCTCGACCGTGCCGACCTTCACGCCATAGGCATCAATAGCCGCGATACTGTCTCGGTGCTCTCGGCAAATGTGACAGCAGGGCTTAGGGGGCGTACACTCGAGGATATGGATGGTAACATACGCATCTCCGATGGTGAGTATCACTACCCGGGAAATGTCTTGGACGTCGGCCGTATGGATATCGCGATAGATAGCAACAACCGTCAGAAGTTTTTGCGTGCCGAGTCTAAGCTCTTCACGCTCGACTACCATAGCCATTCGACCTATCGAGAGGTTGTCGACTATGTGTACAACTCGCTTAAGACCTACGTGCCGTTGCTCTACGACAATGGCTCGAATATCGCCGTTAGCGAGGGTGCAACGAACGTCCCCCGCGACTATACGGCAATAACATTCCAGGCGGGAGAGTCTATCAACGAACTCCTCGATGCTGTGGCTACGAGCTTTATGATGGCACCCAATACGGAGATGGGTATCATCTTCAACCCTAAGAGTAACAATATCTCGATACGTGGCTCGTCTGAGGTGTTGGAGTACTCGGGTGTGATGCTGGCGGGTGCCGAGTGGAACATCAACAACAATAGCGTCGACTCGCTCTCTATGCGCGTGAAGTCGTCGTGCATATACATGGGGGCACGCCCCTTTATCCCCAACTTCAACCTCGTTGGTGGTGCGCGCGAAAACCGAATATCTATAACTGCGGGCTTCAAGCAGGGTGGCGAATCGATGAATAGCTCTGCGATGCTTGGCTTCAGCGCTAAGTTTAGCCGTAACCCCGAGACGAATCGTCGCTCGATGCATATCGACATCACACCCTCGCACTTTACCAACGATGCGCAGCAGTGGCGACTCTTCTCGCGAGGCATCGACATCGACTCTACACGTATCAGCGTCCGCGACTTACGCATTGCACGCTCCGACCAGGAGCTCGTCATCGATGGTGTCGCCTCGCGCGAGCGCGACGACTCGATACGCCTGGAGCTTAAGAACTTCGATATTTCGCCCCTCTCGGCACTGATAAACCGCTGGGGGTATAACGTGGAGGGAATATCTAACGGCTATGCTACGGTTAAGTCGGCCCTCGAGGCGCCCGAGATCGAGGCGAGCATTGATCTCGACAGCATCGATGTTAATGGCCTCAAGGCTCCGCCACAGAGGATAACATCGAACTGGGACTTCGAGGCTAACCGTGCGCGTGTCATCATCTTCGATAAGAGGCTTGGCGATACGGTCATCCGTGGCTACTACCAACCCCAGGGCAACCGCTACTGGGCACAGGCACGTATGCGCAACATCAAACTTGCGCTCATATCTCCCTTCCTCAAGGGTATCATCTCCGATATCGAGGGCGATGCAAATATCCTTGCCGAGATTCGTGGCGAGGGGCGTCAGGCGATACTTAGCGGTGGAGCTACGGTAGACTCCATAGGTGCTACGGTGGACTACACGAAGGTGCGTTATACGGCACCCTATGCACGTCTGAGCATCGACAGCAACCATATATATGCCGAGCGTGTTCCTGTCTACGACCCCGAGGGACACTTGGGACACTACTCGATGGATATAAGTCTCGAGCACCTCTCGAACATAACGTACGACATTGACATTGATGCCACGAAGATGCTTGTGCTCGATACGGATGCTAAGGATAACGACCTATTCTATGGTCATGTCTATGCTTCGGGTGCCGCGTCGTTTAGGGGCGATAAGCGAGGTATAAAGATGGATATCGAGGGTACGAGTGCCGAAAACTCCCAGTTCTTCATGCCTCTGCTGGGTAAGGAGGATGTATCGTATGCCGACTTCGTGAAGTTCAAGGAGAGTAGTGTCGAGGCGGTGGATTCCACCTATCTGTCTCGCCGCATGATGGCATACGAACGTAAGGCACGAGCAATGAGTAGCTCGGAGGGTATGATGGATATAGATATGGCTCTCAACGTGCTGCCCAATATCGAGATGCAACTTGTCATCGATCCCACGGTGGGTGACGTCATCAAGGGTAAGGGTCAGGGCCAGCTAAATATGCACATTGTGCCCAAGGCTAATGTCTTTGAGATGCGTGGCGATGTGCGCATCTCCGAGGGTACCTACCTCTTCACGTTGCAGAATATCATCAACAAGCTCTTTACCGTCGTGCCGGGCTCGTCGATACACTGGACGGGAGACCCTATGGGAGCTACGCTCAACATCGATGCTGTCTATAGCACTAAGGCGTCGCTGAGTCCGCTCATTGGTAGCTCGGTGCAGGGCATTGTCACCTCACATGCCGTGCCTGTGGATTGCTATATCAAGCTTACGGACGATCTTATGTCGCCCACGGTGACCTTCGACGTGCAGGTGCCAAATGTGGCACCCGAGATTCAGGCCGTCGTGCAGTCGACGTTGAACGACCAGCAAGCCATCGCAAGGCAGATGTTCTGGCTTTTGGCTGCAAATAGCTTCTCGGCAGAGGATACGGGAGCTATTGGAGCCTCGCTCTCTGCAACAACGGGCTTCGAGCTGTTGTCGAATCAGCTGAGCAACTGGCTCTCGGGCGACAACTACAATATCGTATTGCGCTATCGCCCGCGTACGGAGCTTACGGGTGATGAGGTAGACTTCGGCTTCTCGAAGAGTTGGTTGGATAACCGCCTCATAGTGGAGCTCGAGGGAGGTTATCTGTCGGATAACTCGAAGCAGGCGACGGAGAAGGCGTCAAACTTCGTGGGCGAGGCCTTCGTAACATGGCTTATAGATCCGGGTGGTAACTTCCGCTTCCGTGGTTTTACGCAGACCATCGACCGCTATGGCGAGAACCAGGGTATGCAGGAGTCGGGTGTGGGCTTGTATCTGAGTACCAGCTTCAACAAGTGGCGCGAGCTTAAGGATCTACGCAATTACTTTGTGCATCGCGATAGCCTCGGTCGCGAGATTTCGGGTAAGGAGTACCGCGAGATGAAGGCCAAGGAGCGTGAGGCTAAGCGTAATAAACGCCATACGGAGCGCGTTAATAGTAAGATTGCAAAGGAGAATAAGAAAGATAATCAATAAACTAAAACACTTAAAAACGCTATGATTAACATTTTGAATGCTAACCCCGTGGTGGAGGGACAGACAGATTCGTTGGCTATGGCCGAGGAGGCTATGCGCCAGGCAGGTGATAAGACCGGTGATGTATCAATTGGCTTTTGGGAGCTCTTCACAAGCGGTGGTTGGCTTATGTGGGTGCTCGTTGCACTTGCTGCGGTGATGATCTTCATCTTCGTCGAGCGCTTCATCGCCATACGTAAGGCTACGCGCATCGACAATAACTTTATGAATCGCATCCGCGATTACATCTCGGAGGGTAACATCAACGCAGCCATCGACCTCTGCCGTCGTACCGACTCGCCCGTGGCACGTATGGTGGAGAAGGGCATCGAGCGCATAGGCCGTCCTATGGGTGACATACAGACAGCCATCGAGAATGTCGCTAACGTTGAGGTTGCCAAGCTCGAGACGGGACTTCCGTGGTTGGCATCTATCTCGGGTGGTGCCCCGATGATTGGCTTCCTGGGTACGGTAGTAGGTATGGTCGAGGTATTTATCGGCATGTCGGCAAATACGTCGGGTGCCATCGAGCTCTCGACGCTCTCGGGTGGTATGTACGTGGCGATGATTACGACCGTCGGAGGTCTTATCGTCGGTATCCCCGCATACTTTGGTCACAACTACCTCGTGGCGCGTATCGAGAAGCTTATATTTAGAATGGAGGCTACGACAATAGCCTTTATGGATATCCTTAACCAGCCCGTACAAAAATAGTTGAGCTATGGCAATAAAGCGAAGTTCTAAGGTAGACTCGTCGTTCTCGGCGTCGTCGATGACCGACCTCATCTTCTTGTTGCTGGTCTTCTTCATCCTGGCAACAACGCTCATCAACCCGAATAACGCCGTGAAGCTAACGCTCCCCTCGTCGTCGAGCGAGGAGGGTGATCCCTCGGTTATAGCACTCTCGGTCGTGGGCGATACTTCCAGCCCCTCGGGGTATAAGTACTACATCAATAGCGATGAGGAGTATAATGCTGTCACGGAGGTGGCTGTAGCGCTGCATAACCACTATGCCGAGTATGAGGGACGTCCCGTCGAGGAGCGACCCTACATATCGTTGCGCTGCGACGAGAAGGTTACGGTAGATGCGCTGGTTGAGATTATCGACCTCACGCGCGAGAAGGAGTATAAAATGGTGCTTGCAACCAAGGAGAAGAGATAATGGAGTATTACGATCCTATAGATCGCTCGTCGAAGCGTTATGCTGCGGTCATCACCCTTGTGGTTATGCTCTGCGGTGCGCTCCTTGTGGGACTCATAGATATCGAGGTGGGTGCTCAGCGTAGTGTTGATGCCCCTCTGGAGATACTTTTTGAGGAGGAGGCGGTGCCTGATAGACCTAAGCGTGTGCCACAGCAGAGTGCCCCCACAGACCAGCGTCGCGATTTGCGCCCTGCGCATGTTGAGGAGGCTACGACCGAGACGAGCAACCAGACCTCGGGTGAGGCGGAGCATACGGAGACGGTCAATCCCAATGCCCTCTTCAAGCCTACGGTGGGTAATAGTGCCGAGACGGTGCCTACGGGTAACCGCCTTGCACCGGATGGTGAGAAGGAGCAGAATCGCGGCGAGGGCACGGGCTACAACCTGCAGGGTACAGATCAGCTCGATGCCGGCCTTCAGGGGCGTGGCCTTAGAGAGGGGCTGCCGAAGCCCGCTACGCGCTATAATACGGCGGGTAGGGTGGTCGTATACGTGACCATCGACAGCGAGGGTAACGTGCTCACAGCAACCGTAGACCTTGATGGCACGACAACGTCGGATGCTACGTTGCGACGCTTGGCTGTGGAGGCTGCATTGAAGGCAAAGTTCAAGCCCAGCACCCGCACTGAGCAGGGCGGTAAGATTACGTACGATTTTAAGTTGCATTAACCCTATGCGAAGAGTTATATCACTCATTGCTGCAGCCATGGTTATCTTTGGCGAGGCTCTCTGGGCACAGAGTCCCGAGGGTGCCGACATAGCATTTCAGACGAAGGTTATAGACCTCGGCACGCTGTGGCAGGATGACGATAAGCAGGTTGTGCGCCTACAGTATACCAACACGGGCGACGTGCCGCTGGTTGTTACCGAGGTGCGCACGTCGTGCTCGTGTACCACGGTGCGCCATGATCGAGGCAAGGTGATGCCCGGGGAGCGTGGTGTGCTTAACATCACGATGGACCCTTCGAAGGCGCCCGAGGGTAGCTTCTACCGCGTATTGCAGGTATACTCTACGGCAAAGAGCGGAGTGCATCATATTACGTTAAAGGCAGAAATTAAAAAGTGAAAATTATACTACTATGGAGATTAAACGATTGATGTTAAATCCTCTCTGCGAGAATACATATATCGTCTGGGACGATACGAAGGAGTGTGTCGTTATCGACGCCGGCGCTATGTCGGATAGGGAGAACCAGATGGTGGCGGCTGTCATTGCGGAGAATGGTTTGAAGCCCGTCATGGCGATAAACACCCACGGACACTTCGACCATGTGGGTGGCGTTATGTACCTCAAGGAGCAGTATGGCGTGCAGTTTGCCTGCTCGTCGAAGGATAAGTTCTTGTTGGATGCTGCCACGTCGCAGGGTACGATGTTCGGCCTTAAGTGCAATGCGGCACCTGCTATAGACGTAGACCTCGATGTTGTCGATAATGTTAGGTTTGGAAATACGGAACTCAGCGTTATCAAGACTCCGGGACATACGCCCGGGCATGTCTCGCTCTTTGCTGCCGAGGCTAAGGCTCTCTTCACGGGCGATACACTCTTTCGCGAGAGCATAGGCCGTACCGACCTCCCTGGTGGCGACTACTCGTGGATTATGAAGTCTATTCTTGAGCAGATCATACCTCTGGGTGATGATGTGACGATATATCCTGGTCACGAGCGCGAGTCGACCATCGGCCACGAGGTGCTATACAACCCCTTTGTTGTCGAGGTGCTCAATAACGAGGTAAACTATAAAGGATAGGCGATGCGTATAGATATTATTACGGTTGTTCCCGAGTTGCTGGCCTCGCCCCTGAACGAGTCTATATTGAAGCGTGCCCAGGAGTCGGGCCATGCCGAGATTTACGTGCATAACCTCCGCGACTATACCGACGATAAGCGTCGCACCGTCGACGACTACCCCTTTGGTGGTGAGGCGGGTATGGTTATGAAGGTCGAGCCCGTGTTCCGCTGTATCGAGAAGCTTAAGTCGGAGCGCGACTACGACGAGATAATCTTCACCTCGCCCGATGGCATCACCTACAACCAGCATGAGGCTAACCGCCTGTCGCTGATGAAGAATATCATCATCCTCTGCGGCCACTATAAGGGTATCGACTACCGCATCCGCGAGCACCTCATTACGCGCGAGATATCTATTGGCGACTATGTGCTTACGGGTGGCGAGCTCGCTGCGTGTGTCATTGCCGACTCTGTCGTGCGCATCATCCCGGGTGCTATAGGCGATGAGGCCTCGGCTCTCACCGACTGCTTCCAGGATAACCTCCTTGCACCACCGGTATATACGCGCCCCGCAGAGTTTAACGGCTGGAAGGTTCCCGATGTGCTGCTCTCGGGCAACTTTGCCGAGATCGAGAAGTGGCAAGATGAGCAAGCCTACGCTCGCACCAAGGCCCTTCGCCCCGACCTGCTTGATGAATAGAGTAGCGACTGCGACCCCATGATAGAGGTCGCAGTCGCTATATATAATATATGTTGTGCGCTACTTTATATCGAAGCTTAGGAGCGTGTTGTCGCCTATCGTGAGGCGGTAGCTGTCGCCAGGCTTAACCTCAAACTCCATGGGCGCCCCCAAGAATATAAGGTCGCCAATGCGTAGCGTCATACACTCCGAGAGGTGCGAAACAATGCTCTCGGGCGTGAAGCGCATTTGGTTGAGTGTTATGCGTGTGCGCTCCTCACGATTGATATAGAATGTTGCACCCTCGAGCATAGCATCGCGCTGCAGTGTCTCGAGCGATAGCGCCGAGGAGTGGTCGAAGCCCACAGCCTCATCCCACGGCAGACCCTCGCGGCGTGCCTCGTCGAGCTTGTCTATGGCGGTGAATGTCACTCCACCCATTACGCCCTCGATACATCGTGGTGCGAAGCGCTCGCCTATGCACTTTGCCAGGCGCGATACTTTAAGTACGATATGTGGCGCTGCCACCACGCGACCCACGTTGTCGGGGATGTAGAAGGCGTCGTTGTTGCGCAGTAGCGCAGTGTCGGCCTTGAGGTAGTATTGTGGCGTTGTCCCCGCCTCGCTATGGTTGTTTATGATGGTTATAAGTTTCATTGTCGTAGTGTTTTAACTATATCCTCTGCTACACGATCCGAGGCACCCTCACCGCCTATCATGTTGCGTAGCTCGTCGAAGTCGCCGAGCATGCGCTCTCTCTCGCTGCCGCCGGGGAGTATCGCCTCAAGCTCTGCGGCGGCCTCTTCGATGTCGAGGTTGGCGCGTACCAACTCCTTGACAGCCTCGCGGTTGAGGTTGATGTTCACAAGCGAGATGTAGGGTATGCGTAGGAAGTAGGGCTTAAGCTTCTCGTAGAGCCACGGCACGTGGTATAATACCACCTCGGGGATGCCCATAAGTGCCGTCTCGAGCGTCGCTGTTCCCGACGTGACGATAGCTGCGGTGCTGTGTGCGAGTGTCTGTTGCGTGCGGTCGCATAGGTATCTCACTCCCGAGTCGCCTATATACTTATCATACAACGCCTTATCTATCCAGGGCACTGCCGTTACGACAAACTGATACTGTGTGAAGCGACGCGCCAGAGCCACCATATCGGGTAGGTTGGCCTTTATCTCCGACACGCGGCTGCCGGCAACCAGTGCCACAATGGGGCGGCTGTCGAGGCCACAGTCGCGACGGAAATCCTCGCTCGAGGGCATCGTGGCACGGCGCTCGGCGATGTCGTCGGTGAGGGGGTTGCCCCTGAATATGGGCTCTATGCCGTGACCACGGAAGTAGTCGGTCTCGAAGGGGAAGATGGTGTATAGGCGGTCGACATAGCGACGCAGGCTCTTCACCCTGCGCTCCTTCCATGCCCACACCTTGGGTGCTATGTAGTAGTATACCTTCACGCCACGCGCCTTTGCCCACTTGGCAATGCGGAGGTTGAAGGCGGGGTAGTCGATGAGGATTATGACGTCGGGGTTGAAGCTCTCGATGTCGCGCTTGACGTCGTCCATCTGTCGGAATATGGTGCGTAGGTTCATTGCCACCTGCACGAAGCCGAAGAACGACATCTCCGTGTAGTGGTATAGCATATTCTCCCTACCGCCGATGTCGGCCATACGGTCACCTCCGGAGAATCGGAACGATGCCTCGCTGTCGTGATTACATATCCCTCGCATCAGTTTGCTGCCGTGCAGGTCGCCCGAGGGCTCGCCGGCAATTATGTAGTATCTCATTATCGTGCTATTTTCTACAAAGGTAACCTTTTATTTGCAATTACGCTACTTTGCCATCTCTTTTTCGCGGTATGCCGCGGGCGAACACCCCACAATGCGTGCGAAATACTTGCCGAAGAACGACTGTGACGGGAAGTTTAGGTCGTAGGCTATCTGCTTTATGCTCTTTGTTGTTGTCGTCAGCTGCGTTATGGCATCGAGCGTCACGTACTTCTCTATCCACTCTACGGCGCTCTTGCCACTCGTCTGCTTCACTACGGTAGATAGGTGCTTTGCCGTCATGTTCATCACCTCGGCATAGTATGCCAGGTCGCGGTGCTCGAGGTAGCTGCGCTCGACGTGACGTATGAACGAGGATGTTATCTCCGACTGACGTGTCGTTGTCGTCGCCGTGGGCTCGTGGAGGAAGTGCCCGAGGCCGAGGAAGAAGGCTCGTGTCAAGAGTTGCAGTATCTCCATGCGGTGGGGATTTGCCTCCGTGGGTATGAGGTTTTTACACATCGATATGTAGGCCTCCAGTGCTCCGCGTGTACGGCTGCCGAGCACAGCATAGGGATGCTCTGCCACTATCGCTCCGATGTCGAAGGTGTTGCCTATGCCGAGGCTCGCGGTGAACTCCTCGGACATTATCACATACGTAGCCTCAAAGTCGCTGTCGACATCTGCAAGCTCCGTTATTTGGTTGGGTAGGACAATGAGGAATCCTCCCTCCTCGATGCTGTATGTGCGGGCATTTATACGCCCCGAGGCATGCCCCGCGGTGCAGTATAGCGCCACCACCAAGGGGCTGCGATAGGGGTGGTTGGGCATAATGGTGAACGAGGGGTTGCATACCACGCTGAAGTGGTCGCCTATGCTGTATATCTCACCCGTGTGACCCGCCTCGAGGTAGTTGTTCAGTGTTTCGGTAAGTGTGTTTCTCATTGGAATTATATTCCGATTTTAATGCCTAATTATGCTTATTACTCCACAAAGATATGCTTATTTGTCGTATTATGCAATACTATTCGGAATATTAGTCCAATATTTAGGTATTAGGGCTCTTTCCTTGCGTTGCGTATAGCCCTATCTTTGCAGCGTGAATGTTAAACAATTAAAACTATACGATTATGGAGACTAAGAAGAAGAGTTTGAAGGGGAGTGTCGTAGGCACCTATGTTGCAATCGAGAAGGGTGTTGTTGGCGGTTATAAGGCCATCGAGAAGGGCGTTGTCGGGGGCTATAAGGCTGTTGAGAGTGCCACGGTCGAGGCCTACAAGTCGGTTGAGGACACGGCTGTAAATATGGGTAAGAGCCTTATGGAGGAGTATAATAGGCAGAAGAACAAGAAATAAGCCTACAAGGCTACTTTGGTGTTTTACCAATAAAAAATGCGCTCGGTCAATCGACCGAGCGCATTGTCTATTCTGTTATTACTAATGATTAGAATACATCAACGCCGTCAACAACAACGTTCAACTTATCCTGAGTCATTGAGTTCTTATTAGCCCAAAGAGTAGTGTTAGTAGGCGTACCCTTAGGATTAATAGCGAAGCCATTAACGGTAGCGTTGTTAACTATCAACTCGTATGTTGCACCGAAGTCATTACCAATCTCAATAGCTGCCTTCAACTCGTCAGCAAGACCTCCATTATCGTTGAATACGCAGTCAGTCATTGTCAAAACTGTAGGACCATAACCATAGAGCAACATAGCCTTACCATCGCAGTTGAAAGTACACTCTGTGAAAGTAGCAGTCTTAGCACCCCAAGTCCATACATTATAGCGGTCGCCAGTCTGATTGAATGTACACTTGTTGAATGTATGGTGGTTATTGATAGTACTATACATACCGTCGATTATACACTCGTTATATGTTACTGAAGCAGGACGAGTGAAACCGTTGTTATAGCCAGCACCCGTATTGCCTGTAACAATTCTTACCTTGTTGAAAGTAACGGTTGAGTAATCGATGTTGCCATCAAGCGTCTCACCACCAGCGGGCTGAGCTACCTTAATGATAGTATTCTCACCATTACCATTGATTGTAAAGGTCTTATTTTTTGCCACGCTTGGCATAGAGTACTCGCCATCCTTATATAGATCAATGATAGAGGCACCCTTCTCAAGTGTATACTTAAGACCTTCATTGCTTGAAGCGAAGCCATAGTGCTCACCATCCAATCTTACGTCGCAATCGCCATAGATTCCGAGGTCGCTAATAACAAAGGGCTGGCCATTAACAGTACAATCCTCAATCTTGAAGCTCTTGTTTGAATTGACAACATCAACCCACTCCGTTACAGAGCCATCAAATGTAAACTCACAACGAATCAGGTTAGTGTTACCCCACATATTTATACCATTGTATCCGCTACGTCCGTTTGCTACGAATGTACAATCCTCAAGGGTGAGCTCTGTAAGCGCAGCTCCAAAAGTATTGAAGCCAGAGAGTGTACAATTACGGAAAATAGCATCGTTTGAGCCAGAATCAAAATGAACACCATATACATTACCGGTGAATACACAATTCTCGAATACAACAGTCTCGCCAGCATTACACATACGGAGAGCGTTTGAACCATCAAAAACACAATTCTTGTATGTGCCATTTACAGTGGTGTAATAACCAACCGAACCAGACTGATTCTCGAAAGTAGCACCCACAACAGTAGCACCATTAATATTCAATGAAGAAGAACCATTAAATACAGTACCCTCCTCGCAAATGACTGTTACACCCTTAGCAAAGCCCGTGGGGAAAGTATACTCACCAGCAGCTACTTGTATAACAGCATTCTCCTCCTTAACTGCGTTATTCAATGCAGTCTGAACATCTGTATTCTCGTCACCCTCAATAGGCTTAAGACCCTCAACAATCATTGAGCCTCCAGTAACAGTCACCTTGTTTGCGTATGCCTTGTAGTCAGAGTCAACCCATACAGCGTTAACCTTATCAGCTGCAACATTCTCGATGTCTAAGTTCTTAAGAGCGATGTTAGCACCACCCTTAGAGCCTACCAGGATAGCAGCCTTATCTGCAGTAGTAAACTTAGAGTTAGCAACAGAGAGCTTTGTAGAAGCGGTCTTGTCTGCAACATCCTCGTCAACGATCTTGATACCGCGACCGGCAACACCCTCTGCATGGTTAACAGTAAGACCATCGATGGTTACATCACAACCAGCTGTGATAAACAGCGCATAAGTAGCAACTTTGTTCTTTGTGATAGTCGAATTATTAAGAACGAATGTCTTAGCGCCATCGAAGCAGATACCCTTGTTGAACTCAACATTCTGGAACTCTGCGTCGCACACAAACTTCATATTGTTGTTGTGCCAGTGTGTATTGGTACCAGTAGTCTCACGATAGAGCTTAAGATCCTTATAGATAATCTTACCACCCTCGGCCATCTTAACATAAGTGCGATAGCTATCAGAGTAAGTAAGCTTGTTGCCCTTACCATCGATAGTGATAGTCTTAGCCTTAGCGAAATTAGCTTCTGTGCCACCCTTCAAGGTAACATCCTTAGACAACTCTACAACAACATTGTCCTGTGCCAATGCAGTAGCAGCAGCAAGAGCCTTCTCTCCACCGATAAACTTCTCTACAACTACGCCATCAGACGTGTTGCTCTCGTCGAGAGTACCATTAACACAACGGCCAACAATATAACCTGCGTTTACATTCTTCTCGCCGTATGAGTTAGTCTTCTGATCTACGATAAGCTTACCATTCTTTGCGCTATTTGACTTAACATAAGCAGCATTATTTGCGCAACCAACAACGCCACCAAGGTCACGATAAGCCTGAATAGTGAAGTCAGCAACTTTGTTACCGCTCAGTTCGAATTTGCTCTCATCGCAGAAGTAACCAACGATAGCACCAGCCTTATCACCATTGTCGTAACCGCCATTATACTCGTTAGGAGTTACAACGATGTCGATGCCCTCAACAGTACAATTCTTAACGTTACCATATACGAAACCAGCGATACCACCTACATAACGGTTACCGCGAACAACAGCATTCTTAACTGTAACATCCTCAATAGAACCACTAGTGTAGATAGAACCAGCAACAACAGCTATACCATTCGAGCTATTGCCATTAGAAGATGTGATAACGTGCTCAACAGTAGCATTCTCAATTGTAAAGTTCTTCACAGTACCCTGAACAGCACCAAACAAACCGGCAGCAGTATAACCATCACGTGTGCTAACCAAAAGGTTGTAGATAGTCTTGCCATTACCATCGAACGTACCCTTAAACTTGTTTGCAGAATCTGCGTTAAGGCCGATAGGAGTCCAACGCTCGCCATTGAGGTCGATGTCCTGAGTAAGCTTGAAGGTCTTGCCGGCGAAATTCTGAGGCTCCACAGAAGCACGTGAGAGAGTGCCATTTACTGCAGCTGCCAACCAAGCAAGCTCGTTAGCCTCCTCGATGATGTAGTTGCCATTAGCGTCGAGCTTAGGCTCCTTAACGCTACCATCCCATGCCTGCATATCGAAGTCGTCCTCCTCGGGGTTCCATGTAGAGCCGTTAGCGAAGTTATCGTCGATGCGTACCTCGATCTCAGTAGCTGTAGTGAGGACGTTACCGATAACAGTAGTGAGCTTGTTACGCTCAACGGGGATATCGGTAGAGAACTTAGTCTCCTTGATGAGCTTGTCATCAGCCTTAGAGTCGTCCTCGTATACCTTCATTGTGAAGTGGTAGGGAGTCTGATCAACCTTATCTGCGAGGATGTAGTCCGTGAAGAGAGTCATGTGAGTGTGACGCTCAACGTTCTCAGCGTTAGGAGCCTTCTTAGCATCGAAATCGGCGGTGTAGAAGTGGTTTGCAAGGCTGGCCTTACCTACGCCATCGTTGTACTCGCTGTCGAACGTTACCGTAGCCGTAGATGTCACAGCCTTAGTCTCGCCGGTG
>JAFWYM010000031.1 GCA_017517705.1 Alistipes sp. | reverse complement strand
TTGTCATCCCCGTTTTGTTAAGAGGTTGAATAAAAAGATGTAGTTTTAGGCTTGCGAAGCCCGAAAAAGCGGAGTTTACTTGGCGTAAATGAGCATTTTGAGGGCGAGCATAACGACAAAATACACTTTTTATTCAGCCTCCTTTTTGTTAGCGGCAGCAGATGCTGCCTTATCACAACAAAGAACCTGCATCTATCGAACCGCCTTAACCTTATATCCTGCATCCTTAAGGAGAGCTATAACACCCTCATCACCAGGGAGGTGACCCGCACCAACAACAAAGAGGGTCGGGGCACTACTCATAACCTCGGGCATAGCCTCAACCCAGCGACGATTGCGGTCGGTAACCATACGCTTGAACTCCTCGAGTGTCATATCTCCGCTATCGACCTCGCCCTCCATCATATCGCCCAATCTCTTGATGTCTAAGGAGAAGTAAGCATCTGCCATCCTCTGCATCTCGGCGATAGCCTCAGTATTATTGTCCACCAACTCGAGCAACTCTTCGCGCTCCTTTGCGTCGCTCATGTCGCCATAGAGCAACGCCATCTGAAACTCCTCGCTCTCGAAACCTCCAACACGCTTGCCCTGCTTGCGAGCCTCAGCCTGGAAGTACTCGTCGATAAGCTCCGTAGGTTTAAAGCCAGGCGTGAGTTTCATATATTGCAAGAGCATAAGCTGTGTGGCAAGCATCGAGGGTCGCATCCTACCCATTTGGCTGGCAATGAGAGGGTTGCTAAAGTCAACACCCATAACCTCGCGCATATAGGCATTTATGCGCGACATCTCATCCACGGTGAAGAGGTCGCTGATACTCTTACCCTCGGGGAGCATCATCGCCCCAAGCATCAACTCTCGAGCACGCGCCATATCGCTCATATCTACCTCGCCATATACCTGCTCCACGGCAGCCATAGCCTCACGCACACCCGCAATGTCGTCGACAAACGACGCGGGAGCAAGATGATACGTGCCAACAATATACGACGGCTCGTCGAGACCATTACCCGAGATGCGGTAAAGCAGCTGGGCATTTGCCGTGCTGAAGAGCGAGATGGCAAAGAGGAGTGTTCCAAAAAGAGGCTTCATGCTATAGATGACTTACTTGGTTCTCACAAAGCGTAGTGAGTGGGGCGTCGTCTGCTTGATAATGATGCGCTCATCGAAGGCGTACCTATGGTATAGCTCATCAGTGTAGTAGCGTATGGTCACCATCTCAACGTCCTCGTTCTTCTCCACATCGAAGCCCTCAGCACGAAGCTCCGAGATAGCATCGTCGATATGCCACGAGGCATCGACAGCGATATAGAGGTTTACGGCGGAGTTATGCACAAGATTGATGCGTATACGGTGGCTGTCAAAGGTGGCGAAAAGCTTGGCGAACTTCTCCTCGAGGACAAACGACAGGTCGCGCGAGTGGAGGTTCAGGAGCACCTGGTTGCTCTTCTGTATCATTATAGGCTCGTAGGCACGCTCCACATCGCCCGTTATGACCGAGCCCGGGGCACTCTTATCGCCAAAGGGTCGCACGTATAGCGGTATGTTCTTCTGCTGCAGAGGCTTGATGGTCTTGGGGTGGATGATCTGCGCACCGCTATATGCCATCTCTATGGTATCCATATAGTTGAGTCTGTCGAGCTTCTTCGCGTCGGGGAATATCTTTGGGTCGGCATTGAGTATGCCGTCGACATCCTTCCATACGCTCATCGACTCGGCATCGAGGACGTGCGCAACGATTGCTGCCGAGTAGTCCGAGCCCTCGCGACCGAGCGTCGTCGTCGTGCCATCGGGGGCCCCACCGATGAATCCCTGACCCACAAATACCGACACCTCGCTGTCGACCATCTCGCGCTTCAGGCGTACTGCCGTAGCATCGATGTTTACGTTGGCATCCTTATGTCGCTGCTCGGTGAGGAAGGCACGTCGCATATCAACCCAACGGTTGGGCACTCCGTGGCCATTGAGGTAGTTTGAGACTATGGTTGTCGAGATGAGCTCGCCAAAGGCAACGATGGTATCGTACCATAGCTCGGCATCCGAGGGGCGGTAGATGGTGTTCTTGATGGTGTTGCGCAACTGCGCGAAGAGGAGGTCTACCTGCGTGATGGTGACATCCGCACCCATAAGGTCGTCAATTATGCCACGGTGGTAGGCGTAACTCTCGTCTATGCGCTGCATAGCCAGAGGCTCGTCGCCCTGCTGCATAGCCTGGAATACACCCTCGAGGGCATTCGTTGTCTTACCCATCGCCGAGACGATGATGAAGAGGTCGCTCTCGCCACTAACAATACTATGTAGATTACGCACGCCATCGGCATTCTTAACCGACGCACCGCCAAACTTATATACTTTCATATACTCTTATGAATTAGGATATTTTTATGGCTACAAAATTATAAAAAATTTTCATAACAAGGAGGCCATCGGTAAAAAAAGAGAAAAATTGGCCCCGCGCGAAAGAAGCAACACCCCTCGAGGTAGATTGCTACATACAAAAAATCACCCTCCGCAAAATTATTGCGAAAGGTGATTGTATCATCCCTCAGGGGTTGCTACCTCTCAGGCTTGATATCCTTGACTCTCAGCTGCTTGCTCACGGTGCCGCGGTAGTGGTTCTCGACGATCTGGTAGCATACCGAGATAGGCTTACCCGCACGCACCCACTCGTAGTGCGTGGGCTGCTGGAAGGCAATAGCCGGGATTGTCGTATGCGGCTTCTGGCGCTGCATAAGATCCATACGCAGGTGGTCGCACTCCACACCCACAAGCTTAGCATCGCCGCGGTTGCTCGTGCCACGTGTCATAAACACAGGCGCAGGGTTCCCCGGGCCGAAGGGCTGGAAGCTATTGAGCTGACGGTGGAAGTCGTCCGTAATCTCCGAGAAGAGCAACTCGCAGTCGATATCTACCTGGGGCACAAGGATGCTCGGGTCGATATTCTTCTCCACATAGTCGTTGAAGCGCTTGGTGAACTTCTCGACATTCTCCTCTTTCATCGTAAGACCTGCAGCATACATGTGGCCACCGAAGTTCTCCAACAGATCGGAGCACGACTCCACAGCCTGGTAGAGGTCGAAGCCCGCAACCGAGCGTGCCGAGCCCGTAACAAAGCCGTTGGACTTGGTGAGCACAACCGTAGGACGGTAGTAGGTCTCGATAAGGCGCGAGGCCACGATGCCCACAATGCCCTTCATCCACTTGGGATTATATATCACCGTGCTCTTCTTGGCCTTAAGCTCGGGGTTGGCCTCGACATAGTCGTGGGCCTCCTGTGTGACATTGCGGTCGATGCTCTTACGATCCTGGTTGTAGGAGTCGATGACCTCGCCGAACTTTGCCGCCTCCTGCTCGTTACCCTCAATAAGAAGGCTCACGGCAGCGTGGCCACCCGAGGGCGCAGCATTCTCGTCGTCCTCGTCCATACGCATACGTCCCGCGGCGTTGATACGCGGGCCTATCTTAAAGACGATGTCGTCGATGGTTATGTTATGACCCTCAAGGCCACAAATCTTGATTATCGAAAGTAGACCCTTCGATGGCGAAGAGTTCAACTTACGCAATCCGTAGTATGCCAAAATGCGGTTTTCGTCCACAAGAGGCACAATGTCCGAGGCGATGCTCACAACCAACAAATCCAACAGGTGCTCGATATCCGAGAACGGGATGTTGTTGCGACGAGCATACGCTTCGACGAGTTTAAATCCCACGCCACAGCCCGACAACTCGTCGAACGGATAGGTGCAATCCGTGCGCTTGGGATCCAATACAGCCACTGCCTGGGGAATCTCCTCGGCAGGTAAATGGTGGTCGCAGATGATAAAATCCACGCCCTTTTGCTTGGCATAGGCCACCTTCTCAACGGCTTTGATGCCGCAATCCAATGCAATGACCAGCTTTACGCCCTTACGTACAGCGTGATCGATGCTACGAATAGATATGCCATATCCATCGACATATCTGTCTGGAATGTAGAACAGCAGATTCTTGTGTCCTATCTGGCTCAAGAACTTGTAGACGAGCGATACCGCCGTTGTTCCATCTACGTCGTAATCGCCATAGATCATAACCGTCTCTTCGTTCTTTACAGCCCTCTCGATGCGTTCCACCGCGCGCTCCATATCCTTCATTAGGAACGGATCGTGCAAGTCGCGAAGCGCGGGCGAGAAGAACTTCTCCGCCTTCTCCACGGTGTCTATGCCCCTCTGAACCAGTAGGTTGGTGAGCACCGACGACATACCGAGACGTGAGGCTAAGGCCTCCACAACGGCACGGTCGCCCTGTGGCTTCACAACCCATCTTTTCTCTATGGGCATAACTTCTATTTTTTATATTTAACATTTAAATTTTTCGTTAGGTGATGTATAAACTTAGGCTTCACCTCCTCCATCGTAACCTCGCGGCCGGTGAGTGTCGTGAGCGAGCATACGCCACGATCGGTGAAACCGCAGGGGTTGATGAGGTGAAACCAGTTAAGGTCGGTGGCGACATTCATCGCCAAACCGTGCATCGTGACGCCGTGCGAGGCGCGCACGCCCACAGCACATAGCTTCGTCAGACGCGGGCCCTCGGTGATCCACACGCCCGAGGCTCCCTCCGAGCGGTGCGCCATGATGCCATACTCCTCGGCGAGGTCTATGACACTCTGCTCCAAGGCATCAATATAACGTCGAATGCCGAAACCAATTGCATCGAGGTCGATAATCGGATAGCATACCAGCTGCCCGGGGCCATGGAACGTGATATCGCCACCACGGTCTATATGGTAGAACTCTGCACCGAGGGCCTTAAGGCGCTCCTCCGTGCAGAGCATATTGCCCTCATTACCACTCTTACCGAGGGTATATACTGCGGGGTGCTCAACTATAAGTATGGTGCCACACGACCCATCAGCTGCAAGACTCTTATCGAGCTTCTTGCGGCACAACGCATCGAAGAGCGAACGCTGCAACTCCCAGCACTCGCCATAGGCCATAGTGTGTAAATCTCTGATCTCTACCTCCTGCATACCTTATTAACAGCTTCAAGTGCGGCATCGGCCAAATACGACGAACGCACAAGGGGTGCGCTCGCACAATAGCTGAAACCCATCTCGAGAGCTGCTATGCGGTACTCTTCGAACTTCTCGGGAGTGATATACGCCTTGACGGGATAGTGCTCCTTGGTAGGTCGAAGGTATTGACCGAGGGTGACGATGCTCACGCCCACCTCGCGTAGGTCGCGAAGCGTCTGCAGCACCTCCTCCTCGCTCTCGCCAAGACCCAGCATAAGGCCGCTCTTGGCAACCGCACCACTCTGCGCGATATGCTCCAACGTACGGAGCGATGTGCGATACTTCGCACGCGAGCGCACCTCGGGTGTCAGCCTCTCGACGGTTTCGATGTTGTGTCCCACAATGTCGGGACGCGATGCCAACACCACATCGATAAGCTCGGGGCGGGCATCCATATCGGAAATAAGGAGCTCTATTGTTGACGACGGATTATCCCTGCGTATGGCCTCGACCGTGCGTGCCCAGATGCTCGCACCATGATCCTCAAGGTCATCACGCGTGACGGATGTAACGACAACGTGCCTCAGGCCCATAAGCTTCACGCTCTCGGCAACCTTGTCCGGCTCATCCTCATCGGGAGGCAGCGGACGCCCTGTCTGCGTAGCGCAAAAGCGACAATTACGAGTACATATATCTCCGAGAATCATAAACGTGGCTGTGCGACGACTCCAACACTCCGCCTTATTCGGGCACATTCCGCTGGTGCATATAGTATGCAGACAACGACCCTCGACGATCTGCTCGACGTCCGCTGTGTCAGCCGTACTCCTTAGGCTTATCTTCAGCCATTCTGGCTTTCTCAGATACTCGTATTGTTCACGTACCTTCGGCATTTTAAGTTCACTTTTTTCCAATTGACGCAAAAGTACAAAAAATTTCAATGATTGCAAATTTTTGCGACAAAAAAGTATAAATCAAGAGGAAAAAGGGCGTTTAGCGTCGACGGCCAAGTTCGATGTACTCGGTGTAGACAAGCCTGGTATGCGGGTTCGACGACCATATCTCCTGGCGTATGCCCTTGGTGCCATACCTTATGAACAGGAACTTGCGCGGCACGCGGTGTATCACCTGACGCAGGGTGTCCACCGTGCTCAGCGTATATCTGAGGCTGTCACCGCGTATGGAGCCCTCGACACTACTCCACCGATCTTCGGCAGCAAAGAGATGCACGGTATCGCGTATGGTATCGCGCAGGATGATCGTGTCGCGCAGTGCAACCGTAGCCCCATAGCTACTCTCGGTGGCAGCTATGGCATAGCTCTCGGCACGACGCAGGCGGACACCGAGGGAGCGTATGGTTGCGGCATCGCGTGCCCTATACTCCTTAAATTCAGCCACGCTAAGTTCCAGAGCCTCAACGCGTGCTGCCGACTCATCGGCCCTCGTACGATAGAGGGTGACGCGCCCGAGCAGTGCGCTCTGGTTGCGTCGTAGACGTTCGTTATCATCCTTAAGTCGAAAGACAACGGCAAGCGACACGACGAGTGCCGCAAGGAGAGCAACGGCTCCCCAGATTAAAACTTTTCTCATGTGATAAAGGATTGATGTTTGTACAGCTGCAAAGATAATATCGGCATGGCACAAAACCTTTCTACACTTTTTAGAAAAATTATTATAGCGTTGGTGACTTCGGCACACGCCCGAAACGTGCTCCTCGTTGTTGCGACAGAGGCGCATAGCCCATAAAATCAAGATTATTGCATCACTACTAATTAGGATTTATAAAAAAAGTATTATCTTTGCTCATTCAAAGAAGGTTGTATGATTTCTATAGACGTAATACGCAAACCCATCCTTGCCGACCTCGAGGCCTTCGATGCGTTTGTTGGCGAAAACTTCAGTGCCGAGGGCGAGCTTCTTCAGGATATGCTCACCTATGCCCTCTCCTCACGCGGTAAGGGTGTGCGCCCCATCCTCACGATGCTTGCCGCCTCGATATGCTCGGGGCACGCAGGTGCAGAGTGTGGCGCAGAGCGCGTATGCTCGAAGCGCACCTATCTTGCTGCCATGCTTGTGGAGATGATCCACACAGCCTCGCTCATCCACGACGATGTGCTCGATGGTGCCGATGAGCGTCGTGGCAAACCATCGGTGAATGCCAAGTGGCAGAGCGACAGGGCCATCATCCTTGGCGACTACATTCTTGCACGCACGATGGCCTTAGGCATGGCGAGCGCACAATACGACCTTGTGTCGTACGTAGGCTCGGCGATGGCTACCCTCTGCGAGGGCGAGGTGCTACAGAGCCAGCACGCCAACAGCTTCGACACCACACGTAACGACTATTTCGACATCATCTACCGCAAGACGGCAAGCCTCTTAGGTGTGGCTGCTGCCCTCGGAGCCCTCTCTGTTGGCGCCACGAAGGAGGAGGTAGACAGAATGCGTAAGTTTGGCGAGGCGATAGGCATGGCCTTCCAGATTCAGGACGACATCCTCGACTACAACCGCCAGAACAATACGGGCAAGCCCGTGAATAACGACCTACGCGAGCATAAGATTACGCTCCCGCTCATCGAGGTGTTGGAGCGTGTGACACCCGAGCGCCGCACGGAGATTGTCGACGTTTTGCGACGCTGCGACACGGACGAGAGTGCTGTCGATGAGCTTCAGCGCATTGTCGACGAGGGTGGAGGTGCTGCGCTGGCATCGGAGACCATGCACGCCTACCTGTCGCGTGCCATGCATCTGTTGGCGAAGTATCCTGCGTCGCCCTATCGCGAGGCTATGATGAACCTATGCACCTTCATTGCCGAGCGTGACAAGTAGCGAATGATCAATCTAAAATTATAACATTATGAGTACACAAAAGAAAGGTAATCTGTTGGCTATCATCGTGATGATTCTGCTCTTCGGAATGATCTCGTTCGTAACCAACCTCGCATCGCCTATGGGCGATGTCCTAAAGAACCAGTTCGACGTAGCCAACTGGATGGGTACGCTTGGTGTCTTTGCCAACTTCATCGCCTACGCCTGCATGGGTATCCCTGCGGGTAATCTTCTCCAAAAGCGTGGCTACAAATTCACAGCTCTGGCTGCCGTTCTTGTCGGCTTCACGGGTGTAGGTGTTCAGACCATTGCAGGCCTGCTTGAGGGCAATGTTGCCTTCGGCGTATACCTCCTTGGAGCCTTTATTGCGGGCTTCTCGATGTGTATGCTTAACATCGTGGTTAATCCTATGCTTAACAAGCTCGCCGGTGGTGGCAACCGTGGCAACCAGCTCTTGCAGGTGGGTGGCGCATTTAACTCGTTCATGGGTACTGCCGTTATCTTCCTGTCGGGTGTCTTTGTTCCGAGCATTGTCGACGCCCAGATTAAGCAGGTATTCCCCTTGATGTTCATCGCGTTGGCAATCTTCGCCCTGGCATTTGTTGTCATCATCCTCACGGATATCCCCGAGAACACCTCGTCGGCCGTTGCAGAGAAGAGCAACGAGGGCGTAGGCCCCATGTCGTTCCGCCACTTTGTGCTGGGTGCTGTGGCCATCTTTATCTATGTGGGTGTTGAGGTAGGTATCCCCAACGTCTTGCAGAAGTGGTTGCAGAATGGCGGTCTTGGCGAAAATCCCAATGCTGAGACTATCGCCTCGACGGTGGCAGCAACCTACTGGTTGTTGATGTTCTTCGGTCGTTTGGCCGGTGCAGCGCTGGGTGCTAAGGTGTCGGCTAAGGCTATGCTCACGTCGGTATCGGTCATAGGTCTTGGCTTGGTTGTTAGCGCCATCTTCCTCCCGAGCAGCATCGCTGTTAACCTCCCCGTATTCAAGGGTACTGAGGGCTTTGGTATGGCCGAGGTGCCTATCAACGCAGCGCTCTTGGTGTTGTGCGGTCTCTGCACATCGGTGATGTGGGGCGGCATCTTCAACCTCGCGGTTGAGGGCTTGGGTAAGTACACAGAGAAGGCTTCGGGTATCTTTATGGCCTTGGTATGTGGTGGCGGTATCCTTCCTCTGTTGCAGAATGGTATCGTCGACTGGACGGACAGCTACCTCACCAGCTACTGGGTGATTGTTGCCGGTCTTGCATACCTGCTCTACTATGCACTTATAGGCTCGAAGAACGTAAATAAGGATATTCCTACCGAATAGTTCTTCAGACCTAAGCACTTGCTTCGGCATACACCTAAAGAGAGACTACCATAGGGTTGCACTTCCCGTGGTAGTCTCTCTTGTTATTTGCTGTGGAGAGGATGGCTAAAAGGCAGATTTACCACCCCTTGTAGTCAGGAGATTGTATAAAAGGGTGTGGTTTTAGGCACGCGAAGCCCGAAAATCATCAAGCTAACTATATGTAATAAATAGTATTGTGATGCACTAAACGTGATACAATAAAAAAAGCGGTAATGATGCAAAAAGCGGCGCTTATAGCAATAAATAAGTAACTGAATATTTGTAAATTACAGCGATATTTTAGAGATTAGTAGAAAACGTTTTCTACTAATCTCTATTTTTATGTCAAAATCACGCAAGATGCGCTGCC
>JAFWYM010000030.1 GCA_017517705.1 Alistipes sp. | reverse complement strand
ACAATTGGAGATAATATCACAGAGATTGGAGATTATGCATTCTGCGAATGCAGCTCGCTGACAAGTTTAACGATTGGCAATAGCGTTACTTCGATTGGAGAGAGGGCTTTCTATTATTGCACCTCGCTGACAAGTGTAACTCTTCCCGTTAGCGTTACTTCGATTGAAGATTATGCATTCAAAAATTGCACATCGCTGACAAGTGTATATTGCAAGGCGGCAACTCCACCAGCTGGAGGCTATGGTATGTTTGAATCGAATGCTTCAGACCGTAAGATTTATGTTCTAACAGCATCGGTCGAGGCGTATAAGTCGGCAGCGGGTTGGAGCCGCTATAAAAATTCTATTGTCGGCTACGAGTTTTGAGCTACGCTCAATGAGTAATGAGTAGTGAGTAATGGGGGCTGCGTATTGGCGCAGCCTCTTTTTTGTGCCGCCCGCCACCTCCCCGCCCGACAGCCCTCTCCGCTCTTGCGGGTATACTTTTATATACCCGCGTTGCTTTTTTTGCTGCCCTCGCTCTCCCAGATGCTTCGACTACGCTCAGCATGACAAATCCGCGCTTACCCCGCCTACCTCACTACGCCCCATCGCATTACGGGTATTATTTTTAATACCTGCAGTGCTTTTTGCAGCCCTCGCTCTCCCAGATGCTTCGGCTACGCTCAGCATGACAAATCCGCGCTTACCCCGCCCACCTCACTACGCCCCATCGCATTACGGGTATTATTTTTAATACCCGTGGTGCTTTTTGCTACTCTCGCTCTCCCAGATGCTTCGGCTACGCTCAGCATGACAAATCCGCGCTTACCCCGCCCACCTCACTACTCCCCATCGCATTACGGGTATTATTTTTAATACCCGTGATGTTTAGGGAGGTCTTAACAAAACGGGGATGACAAATTTACTTTTTTGTCACCCTCCTTTTTGATGGGAATACTATGAGTCACTGTGAGTATCTTAACCCATTAAAATTACACACTACTCATTAAAGAAAATGGCTGTCTGCGGTGTGCAGACAGCCATTTCTTCGAGGCTGAAGCCTCGGTTGTCGTATGCTTAGTCCTGAAGCTTTGCGGCCAAGAACTCGCGGTTAAGACGTGCGATGTGTGCGATAGATACCTGCTTGGGGCACTGTGCCTGGCAGGCGCCTGTATTTGTACAGTTACCAAAGCCGAGCTCATCCATCTTTGCTACCATCGACTTAGCACGGCGTGCGCCCTCAACCTTACCCTGAGGCAACTTGGCGAGTGACGATACGCGAGCTGCGACGAACAACATAGCAGAGCCGTTCTTACATGTTGCAGCGCAAGCACCACAACCTACGCAAGCAGCAGCATCCATCGACTCGTCGGCATCAGCCTTAGGAATAGGAATAGCGTTACCATCGGGTACAGAGTTTGTGCGTACCGAGATAAAACCACCAGCCTGAAGAATCTTATCGTAAGCCGAGCGGTCTACCACGAGGTCACGAATTACGGGGAACGCAGCTGAGCGCCAAGGCTCGATGGTGATGGTAGAGCCATCCTTGAACTTACGCATATACATCTGGCACGTTGTTACGGCCTGTGAGGGGCCGTGAGCGTGGCCATTGATGTGCATAGAGCACATACCGCAGATACCCTCGCGGCAGTCGTGGTCGAAAGCTACGGGCTCCTTACCCTCGTGGATAAGGTTGTTGTTCAGGATGTCCATCATCTCGAGGAACGACGTATCAGCCGAGATATTCTCAACCTTATAGGTCTCGAATGCACCCTGTGACTTAGCGTCTCTTTGACGCCATATCTTTAATGTAAAATTCATAATTCAATCTTCTTAAAGTTCAACGTCAAAATTAGTCCTTATAGTTACGCTGTGCGCGGTGTACAAACTCATAGTCGAGGTTCTCGATAGTCATCTCGGGAACATTGTCGATGCCCTTGTACTCCCAAACGGCTGCGTATGCAAACTTATCGTCGTGGCGCAAAGCCTCGCCATCCTCCGTCTGGTGCTCAGAGCGGAAGTGACCACCGCAAGACTCCTCACGGTTCAGGGCGTCGCGTGCCATGAGCTCGCCGAGCTCCAAGAAGTCCTCCAAGCGGAGAGCCTTCTCCAACTCTACGTTGAATGAGTCGGCCGTGCCTACGAGCTTAAGGTCCTTGTAGAACTCCTTGCGCAGAGCCTGAATCTCAACGATAGCCTTCTCCAACGACTCCTTCGTGCGGGCCATACCTACGTTGTCCCACATAATAAGGCCGAGGCGCTTGTGGATGTCGTCAACGCTCTGGTTACCCTTGATGGCGAAGAGACGGTCGATACGTGCCTGAACGCCCTTCTCAGCCTCGTCGAAGGCTGCGGTGTCGGTCTTAACCTTAGGTGCCTGAATCTTCTTGGCGAGGTAGTCACCGATAGTGTAGGGAAGAACGAAGTAGCCGTCGGCCAAGCCCTGCATAAGAGCCGAAGCACCAAGACGGTTAGCACCGTGATCCGAGAAGTTAGCCTCACCGATAGCGTACAAGCCGGGGATAGTAGTCATAAGGTTGTAGTCAACCCAGATACCACCCATGGTGTAGTGAACAGCGGGGAATATCTGCATGGGCTGCTCGTAGGGGTTAACGTCGGTAATCTCCTCGTACATGTCGAAGAGGTTGCCATAACGCTGCTTGATGGTATCCTTGCCAAGACGCTCGATAGCGGTCTTGAAGTCGAGGAATACGGCCAAGCCTGTCTCGTTAACACCGAAGCCTGCGTCGCAACGCTCCTTAGCAGCACGTGATGCCACGTCACGAGGAACGAGGTTACCGAAGGCGGGGTAGCGACGCTCCAAGTAGTAGTCGCGATCCTCCTCAGCGATGTCTGAAGGAAGCTTAGTACCCTTGCGAATAGCCTCTACATCCTCCATCTTCTTGGGAACCCAGATACGGCCATCGTTACGCAACGACTCAGACATAAGCGTGAGCTTAGACTGCTGTGTGCCGTGTACGGGGATACATGTGGGGTGAATCTGCGTGAAGCAGGGGTTGGCAAAACCTGCACCCTTACGGTAGCACTGGAATGCTGCCGAGCCGTTAGATGCCATAGCATTTGTCGAGAGGAAGAATACGTTACCGTAACCACCCGTAGCGATAACCACAGCGTGAGCACCGTGACGCTCCAACTCGCCAGTTACGAGGTTACGTGCGATGATACCGCAAGCCTCGCCATTCTCGATAACCACGTCGAGCATCTCGTGACGGGGATACGACTTAACAGAGCCTGCAGCAATCTCCTTGTTAAGAGCTGCATAGGCACCCAAAAGAAGCTGCTGGCCGGTCTGACCACGAGCGTAGAACGTACGCGATACCTGAGCACCACCGAATGAACGGTTAGCCAACAGACCGCCGTACTCACGTGCAAAAGGAACGCCCTGAGCTACGCACTGGTCGATAATGAGGTTCGACACCTCAGCAAGACGGTATACGTTAGCCTCGCGAGCACGATAGTCACCACCCTTGATGGTATCGTAGAAGAGGCGGTAGATAGAGTCATTATCGTTCTGGTAGTTCTTAGCTGCATTGATACCACCCTGTGCTGCGATAGAGTGAGCACGACGGGGAGAGTCCGAGATGCAGAAGATCTTCACGTTGTAGCCGAGCTCACCGAGTGAAGCAGCTGCAGAGGCGCCACCGAGACCGGTACCTACAACGATGATATCCAACTTACGCTTATTTGCCGGGCTCACGACCTTGATGGCCGCCTTGTGATTGCTCCACTTCTGAGCCAATTCACCTGCCGGAGTTTTTGCATCTAATGTATAAGCCATAATATTTGTGTTTTTATTGTTTACTTGTTAAGAACTAACCAACGTAAGTGAGCATCTCCTCGATAAGCTGAGGTGTCGATGTGAAGTAGCAGTATACCGCAACAACTGCGAAGCCGAGGAATATAAGCGTAGCAACGATGTTGGCACCGCACTTCAAGCGAGGATACCATGTGTCGTTAGCGAAGCCCGCAGTCTGGAACATAGACCATACGCCGTGAGTGAGGTGGAACCACAATGCAGCAAACCATACGAGGTAGAGCACGACATTGTACCACTTTGAGAAGGTGACCATCATAAGAGCCGCGCCATTTGTTGCAGGTACGTCCAAACCACCAACAACAGATGCGTGTGCGCCCATAATCTCTACGAGCTGCATCTTAGACCAGAAGTGTACGAGGTGAAGACCGAGACCGAGGATTACGATAACACCAAGAACAAGCATGTTCTTCGAAGCCCACGACACACCCTTCTCCTGAACGGTTACAGCGTAGCGCTGCTTACCACGCGCGCGGTAGTTGTCGATGGTGAGGATGAAGGCGTACACGAAGTGAACGAGAACACCCGCAGCCAAAAGAGCAGTACCAGCGAGTGCATACCAATTTGCACCGAGGAACTCGCAAATAGCGTTGTAACCCTGCCAGCTAAAGAGCATAGTGAGGTTCATTGACATGTGGAAGAGAATGAAGAGCACAAGGAAGCATCCCGAAATACTCATAACAAGCTTCTTTCCCACTGATGAATTAGTTAAAAAACAGCTCATAGTGTAAAATTTTTAATTATATTTGTAAATAGTTTTGTAGTTTATTGGTGTTTGTAGCGCTTTGGCAGGGCATAGAACCTCCAAAACATACCGCAAAGATAAGAATTGTTTGCATAATAACAATACCAAACGGCATTTTTTACTATGTAAAAGTAGAAAATAGAGGTAAATTTGTACATTATTTATATATATATCGGAATATGGAGATTGGTTCAGAACATAAAAACGATGTCAAGCGTGCCATACGTAAGGAGGTGAGGTGTCGCATAAGGAGGCTCAGTGCCGATGTGAAGGCCTTGGCTGCGGAGGAGATATATCGATTGGTGGAGCGCACCGAGGCCTTTGCGCGTGCGCATAGCATAGCGTTCTATGCAGCCATGGATGATGAGGTGCCGACGTCGTCAGCACTGCTAAGGTGGCCCGCCATGGGTAAGCATGTTGTTGTCCCGCGTGTCGAGGGCGATGTCATGCGCTTCTACGACTATGCTCCCGAGAGAATGCAGACGGGGGCTTTCGGTATTGCTGAACCTGTGGGCGATAGCGAGTACCCCGCAGGTGCTATCGATCTTATCATCGTGCCGGCTCGCGCGTTTACACTTGATGGTGTGCGCTTAGGCCGTGGTGGCGGATTCTATGATAAGTATATGTCGCTGCCGGAATTTAGGGCTTACAAAATAGGTGTGGCCTTTGGCTGTCAGATATTTGAAGAGCTTGTGTGCGACGATCACGACATCCTTGTTGATGAGGTAATAGCCTCGACAATAGCCTAAAAATACTCCTGGCGATAAGCGTACCCATTGCGCATGGCCTCGAACTCCTCGGGATGGAGCTTGAGGCTCGATGTCTCGCTCGCTATATCGCAATAGTCGGCTATCGACGATGATAGCTCCTCCCAGTTGATGGGGTGTGGAGATGAGGACTCTATATCTTCAGGATACCAGTCTGTTAGCGGAATACCGAAATGCTTGGCAAAGGCTCGTACGACCATTGCCGTGGCATTGGCCTTGCCTTGTAACGAGTAGCCGGCGATATGGGGCGTTGCGAGGGTGGCACGACGGAGCACCTCGGGGTCTATTTGTGGCTCGCCCTCCCATACGTCGAAGATGTAGCGATGGTTGCTCTCGGCCATCGCTTTATTATCTACAACGCCACCGCGCGATGCGTTGATGACTGTGGCATTAGGCTTCATTCGAGCGATACTCTCAGGATTTATAAGGTGCCTTGTAGTGTTGTCCAGCGGAGTGTGTAGTGTGATGATGTCGGCCTTGTGGAGAAGCTCATCTATGGCGATGAAGTCGCCGCCCTCGCGCTCCTTGCGTGGCGGGTCGCACTGCAGCACCCTATATCCCCATGCTCGGGCATACTCCACAACGAGCGATCCTACGTTGCCTACACCGACAACGCCAAGGGTATAATCCTGTGGCTTGCGACCGTCCGTTACGGCGATGTGGTGCAGCGCTGAGGCTACCCACTGCAGTACTCCTCGTGCGTTACATCCGGGTGCGCTGTATACCGCAATACCGGCGTTGTGGCAATACCTCTCGTCTATGTGGTCACGGCCGATTGTGGCCGTGGCGATGAACCTTACGTTGGAGCCGTCGAGGAGTCGGCTGTCGCAATGTGTACGTGTCCTGACTATCAGGGCGTCACAATCCTTTATGGCTGTGCTATCTATGTATGCACCATCGAGATAGACCACTTCGGCATAGGGCTCGAGCACCCCGCCAATGAATGGTATAGCTTTGTCGACGACTACCTTCATTTGTTCGATTATGAAATAATAATTATTGCCGTAAATTTTTAGCAAATGTAGGAAAAATGTTAAAAAATTACTAATTTTGCACGATTATTTTACCTGTTATAAGATATTAGTGACTACAGCTATGGCTAACGAGGAGTTTAATCCGAATAGGGCGATTCCGGATAATGGTAATTATTTTGGTATCCCGCTTAGTCCCGAAGAGGCAGCACTGGTGCTTATCTCGGCTCCGTGGGATGCTACTATGGCAGTGCGTGCGGGTAGTTCGTATGCCCCCGATGCCATCATCGAGGCATCGCGCCATGTCGATTTCTTCGAGCCTATGGCTCCATATAGCTGGCGTAAGGGCATAGCTACGGCGCCTATCGACTACTCGATACAGGATATGTCGCACCGTCTGCGTGCCGATGCTGTGCGTGTGATCAAGGTACACGATGACCTCGGCTCGTCGGCCTTCGATCACCTTGTCTATGAGCGTAGCCTGCGCCGTGTGAATGAGGCTTCGGACGTGGTCAACGAGAATATATATGAGCAGTCGAAGGAGTGGCTTCAAAAAGGTAAGATTGTAGGCTTGGTTGGTGGTGATCAGTCGGTAGCCTATGGCCATATACGTGCCGTGGGTGAGAAGTACGGAAGCATCGGACTTCTGCATATAGACTCCAATCTCGATCTGCGCGAGGCGCATCAGGGCTTCGAGCACTCGCACGCCTCGGTTATGTATAACGTCTTGCGCGATGTGCCGGCTGTGGAGAGCCTTGTGGCTGTGGGTGTGCGAGCCTTTACCCCTGAGGAGTGGGAGAGGGCTGAGGGTGATAGTCGCGTGAAGCTATTTACGGGTCAGTCTATATGGGCACGTCACTTCGAGGGCGTAAATTGGTCGACGATTGTCGATGAGATTATCGCAGCGCTGCCCGAGAACATATATATATCGCTCGACGTCGATGGTCTCACTATCGAGTGCTCGCCACATACGGGTGCGCTCGTTGCAGGAGGCTTACGCTTCCCCGAAGTAGTATATCTGATGGGTAAGATTGTCGACTCGGGACGTAGGATTGTGGGCTTCGACCTCTCGGAGGTTGTGCCCGACGTGGATGATAAGACCGATGCCATGATAGCCGCGCGTATGCTATACAATATGTGCAGTATGGCGCTGAAGAACCACCCTGCACCGAATGTATTGTAGAGGTGGTGGGATATTAGAAGTGAGAAAAAGGAACAGCGATATAAAAAACTATTAATTTTATGCATCAGGTAGAACTATGGATGGTGATTCCTTTTGTGATTATGCTACTAACCATAGCCATAGCCCCGTTAGCTGCGGAGCATCTATGGGAGAGCAATCGCAATAAATTCATCTTTACATTGGCAATCTCGGTGGTGACGATTGCGCTGTTGTCGTGCTATGGTTTGGGACATAGTGTTGTTCACAACCTTCTCTACGACTACATCCCATTTATTATGTTGCTGTTAGCGCTATTTGTCGTAACAGGTGGTATTCACATTAGTGGAGATATTGCGGCAACACCCTTCATCAACTCGCTTATCTTGGGTATGGGCTTTGTCTTGGCCTCGTTTATGGGTACCACGGGTGCTGCTATGTTGATGATACGTCCGCTTTTGCAGATTAACAAGCAGCGCAAATATAAGGTACACACCGTGTTATTCTTTATCGCCTTGGTGGCAAACTGTGGTGGTCTGCTTACTCCTCTGGGCGATCCTCCATTGTTCTTGTTGTACCTCCGTGGTGCAGAGTTTCAGTGGTTCTCGTCGATGTATCCCGAGTGGTTGCTTACGGGAGGTCTGCTGTTGAGTCTATACTTTGCTGTCGACCGCCATTTTTACGACAAGGAGCCTGCCGAGAACTTGTTGCGCGACCGCACGGAGCAGGAGCCCATACGTATCTCGGGTGCACGAAACTTCATATATCTGGGTATGGTCATCGCTGCTGTGCTCTTTATTAACCGCAGCTATATTCCCCAGATGCGTGCTGAGGGAGCTCCCTTCTACATCGCCTTCTTGCGTGATATAGTCTTGGCCATCATCATTGTATTGTCGTTGCTCACCACGCCTAAGGGTGTGCGTAAGGCTAATAACTTCTCGTGGTCGCCTATCTTGGAGGTAGCCATCCTCTTTGTCGGCATCTTCGTTACGATGACGCCCGCGATGATGTATCTCAACCAGCACGCTATGCAGCTGGGCCTTAGCGAGCCGTGGCAGTTCTATTACGCTACCGGAAGCCTCTCGTCGTTCCTCGACAATGCTCCTACGGCCTTAGCATTCCATACGGTGGCTACGGGCCTCAATCCTGAGGTTGGTGTGGCGATTGTCGCCGGCATCCCTGAGATGCTACTTACGGCAATATCGCTTGGCGCGGTATTCTTTGGCGCCATGACCTATATCGGCAACGGCCCCAACTTCATGGTTAAGGCTATCGCCGAGGAGGAGGGTGTTAAGATGCCGTCGTTCTTTGGATATATGTTGAAGTTCTCGTTGGTGGTACTTCTACCTGTTTATATTATTGTTCAGCTAATATTCCTTCCCTTCTAATTTGTCGAGGGTGTAAGTTTACTACAGATGAAAAAGTCGCTTATAGCAATATGCCTGCTTTTGGTGCTTGTGTCGTGTGGGGGTAAGAGCTCCACGACACGCCCCAAGATGCGCACAAGTGCCGACTCGATGTCCTACGTTATGGGACTAAATATCGGGCGTAACCTTGTGGGCATCGACTCCATGCTCAATATAGACATGGTGTGCGAAGGTCTGCGCGATGCCTACTCGGGTGAGCCTAAGCTCAACGCCGAAGAGGCGCGTGCTGCCTACCTCAAGTATATGAACTACGACATCTACGAGCGTGTCAAGCATTTCGAAAATCGTTTCTTGGAGGACTTGCGACGCCAGGATCGTAAGTTCGTAGCTACACATTCGGGTCTCACGTACAAGATTGCCGAGATAGGCGATATGAAGAACGTCATACGCAACAATCGCGACACCATACGCCTACGATTCCGTGCTCTCGACCAGGCAGGTAATGTTGTCGATACGACATACTATCGTGGTGATACGTTGCGCTTGGCTGTGGGCGATATGACGCGTGGTGTCATCGAGGCTACGAAGCTTATCGGCAAGGGTGGTCATATGGAGGCATGGTTGCCCTCGTCGCTGGCCTTTGGCTCTGCAGGTTGCGATTCGCTTAACGTGGCGCCCAATACTATGTTGTACTACGAGTTGTGGCTTATAGATATTGAACGAAGATAATTTAAATAATACGTATTATTATGAAGAAAATCCTTATTGCAGCCTTGTCGCTCGTAACACTTGCCTCGTGTGGCGGTGGCGACAAGCAGATGTATTTCGACAACGATATGTCGAGAATCTACAACGATCCTACTGCCGAGATGGATACCTTGTCGTATGCTGTGGGTATGAACGTAGGTCTTGGCCTGTCACTTCAGAATGAGCACCTCAATCTTCAGAACGACATCGTCCTTGCGACCCTCGATGCAGAGCTCTCAAAGTCGAAGATGGACAACGCTATGTTGGAGGAGAATAGCAAGCTCATGTCGCGCTTCAATACAGAGTTGTCGCGCCCCTATATGATGGCTAAGCGTACGCAGGCATTCATCAAGACTGACCGCCCCGACACTCTCACACTCCCTGAGGTGTACAACGATGAGTTCACACCCGAGAAGGTGTCGGAGATGTTTGGCCGCGATGTTGCGGGTTACATCACACGTATGGCACTCCCGGTGAACACATATTGGGTATTTAAGGCTATGGAGGATGCCACGATGGTTGACTCACCTAAGAATATCGACTCGTTGATGGCCATCACTGGTAGTGATGTTCGTACCTATATGAGCAACTATGCCACGAAGGATTGGGCTGAGTATAACCTCAAGCGCACAGCAGAGTGGCTCGATGGCGTGGCCAAGGGTGATGATGTCCACAGTATGATGGTTGAGGGTGATAAGCTCTATTACCGTGTCGATAAAGCAGGCCATGGTATTCGCCCCATCGATATACGCGATACCGTAGCCCTCAGCTATGAGGTGTTCACACGTACGGGTCGTCCCGTGGAGTCTACAGCAAAGCGCCTCGAGGATATGCGTAATACTCTCGAGCAGACACGCGAGATGAAGTTTGTGGATGAGGCTCAGCGCGATGCGCGCATTAAGCAGATTGAGGATCAGATCGAGAAGGTGGAGAACCTACGTATACCGTTGGAGAACTTTATCATCAAGGGTGTTCAGTATGCTATGAAGCACGTTAGCGAGGGTGGCGAGATTACACTATGGATGCCCGCGTCGTTGGCCTATGGTGAGCGTGGCAACCGCGCTGTCGGCCCCAACGACGGTATCGTTATGCGCGTGAAGCTCAAGGAGGTGTCGAAGTATGTGGCCGAGGAGGAAGAGGCTCTCGAGGAGGATGCTACTGCAGTTCCCGTACAGCCGAGCGTTAAGGTTTTACCTTCACACCGTCCCACAGTCAAGAAGTTCCCTGAGGGTAAGAAGCCGATGATGATTCCTGTGCAGACAGCTCCTGCACCTGAGAAGAAGTAGTGCACGTATGCCATACACGAATAAACCCCTGCAAGTGCAGGGGTTTATTCGTGTATGGCCGATGTTATAGTGACGGCCGTTCGAGGTCTTTACTCGCACACAGCGCTAAGGTCAGCGAAGAGACCGGCGAAGCTCTCAACCATGTCGCGACGCAATGCAGCGTAGTGCTTTCTTACGAGCGAGCGGTTCTTGGGCTCTGCAGGGTTGTTAGCCTTGCAGTAGAGGGCGTTACGCAACTCTACGCTCTTCTGCATAAGCTCTACGATCTTCTCCTCCTTGTTGGGCTGAACGAATGCTGCCATCTCGCAATCAAAAACGAACTCCTCCAAACGGTAGTCAATCTCCTTCTTAAGTACTCTTAAATTTGCCATAGTTATAATTGGTTTTAGTTGTTATCTCCGTCGTGGTGAAACCATCACGTGATGACAAAGGTACAAAATACAATTCTTTTATGCAAATTTTTGGTTAGATAATCGCCTGCTATAGGGAGATGTCCGTGGTGCAATTGCCCCGCCTCCGAAGTATTTGTTTTGTTGTTACTCACCGAAGTCGACGATTATACCATCCCACTCCTCGACAACCTTGTGGCGTTTGTGCCCCTTGTCTTGCTTGTGGCCTCTGTCGTGTTTGTGGCCTTTGTCGTGCTTGTTGTGCTCAACAACCTCCTCCACTACGACCACCTCGCGTCTCTCGGGACAATACTCGCGGTTATCCATCGTGTGATCCTCGGTGTAGGCTATTGTCACTACGGCACGACGCATCTCCGGGAGGACATCCGTTGTTAGGTAGCTCCAAGCCTCGCCTTCGCGTTTTAGTCGTCGGTCTACGGTCATTGGTGCCTCGTTGGCATTTACGATGTTGACTATGTCGCTACGGTTTTTTAGCGATGACTCCTCGATAGGCTTCGTTGTGGCGCTCCATGGCTCGACGTACGATGTTACGGTGACGTTGTAGCCCTTAAGAGCATAACGCTCGCTAAGCATGTCGCTCAGCTTCTCCGCGCGCTCGCGTGCCAACTCGGCATTGAATGGTGTGGTGCCATCGGGCGAGGCGTAGCCCGCAATTGTTATCTCCGACACGTGGCGTAGGGTGTCGTTCTTAAGCTCCGCAAAAAAGCGGTCAAGGCGCTCCAACTCCAAGTCGTTATGTTCATACTCGGGTGCTGTCGTAGCGGAGTTTATGGCGTAGTGTAACTCGTACTTAGCCTTGTGTAGCGAGTCATCCTCGACGATATAGCGTCTGACGATGTAGTCGCCATCGCGCCACTCGGACATAAGGTGGTGCTTGCCATGCTGTGCCACGCCGATATAGGGTAGAGCACAGAGTAGGATGATAGATGTAAATAGCCTTTTCATACTCAATATTTTTTTGGTTTGTACGACCCTATTTTCAACAACTATACCTATATTTGCTTATCTTTGTAAAAATATTTCGTTATGCAACTAAGAGCTAACTGTAAGATAAACCTCGGACTGAGGGTTGTGCATAAGCGTGCTGATGGCTACCATGAGTTGGAGACCGTGATGCTTCCGGTACGCGGACTATACGATGTAGTCACGGTGGAGCCGATCGAGGGCGAGGGGATAGCCTTCACGGGTAAGGGTATTGTGGTGGATTGTGCCGCTGGGGATAACCTGTGTGTTCGAGCTGCGCGCCTTATGCAGGAGCGCTATGGTGTTGGCGGTATGGCTATCACGCTCGATAAGCGCGTGCCCTTTGGTGCGGGTCTCGGTGGTGGCTCGTCGGATGCTACGGCTGTTGTTGTGGCCATAAATGAGATATATGCCTTGGGTCTCGACAAGGCTACGTTGGCTGTGTTGGCAGCGGAGCTTGGTAGCGATACCCCCTTCTTTGTATACAATACGCCACAGCTATGTACAGGGCGTGGGGAGATTATGTCGCCAATAGATGTCGACCTTGCGGGGAGGTGGCTCGTTATCATCAAGCCCGAGGAGGGGGTATCTACTGCCGAGGCTTACCGCGGTGTTAAGCCACAGCAGCCCGCGGTGCCGTTGACGACACTCCTATCGCAACCTATAGAGTTGTGGCAGGGTAGTGTGATGAATGATTTTGAGCCACATATATTTGCGACTCATCCACGCATAGGTGCGATTAAGCAGATGCTTCTGGACTCGGGAGCTCTCTATGCCTCGATGTCGGGCTCAGGCTCAGCGGTGTTTGGCATCTTTGCTGAGAGACCGGATATAGAACCCCTTGATATGTTTTATTTCGTCGGACAAATATAATGATGTGGGATTTCTATTGCTGAATAGACCACATACATAATAATATAATAAGAGGCTGAATCAAGAGTTGTTTTATCGCTCTTTATTCAGCCTCTTATTTTAGTTGAAACGCTTAGTTCAACGTGGGCAGGCCTCCATTTGCTGACCAAACGTAGCTACACTGTGCCTCAGCGGGTGCTGTGGCGTTAAATGTAGCGATAGCAGCGTTCATATCAGCTACCTCACTATCTGTAGCTACGTCCGTAGCCTCATATAGGTATGAAGAAATTACGTTACTGTTATAGTCGCTAAATGACTGAGCACCATTCTTAACAGCCACGCATGCGATATACTTGTTGTTTTGGCTTCTGCCCAAAGCATATCTTTGGTTGCCGACGAGCTTCGAGTACGATTCGCAAGCTACTACGGGAGCATAGGTGTTGAGATGGTTGACATCAGTCATTGTATGGCCTACAATACCACTGGCGCTACCCGAATTTGCCGTAATCGTAGCCTCGGCTGTCGATGTGCAAGCAACGATGTAGCTGTCGGCATCGTGGTGATAGTCGCGAGCGAAGCCACAGATGCCTGCAACTCTGGATTTACCTGTAATGTCGGCGTTATTCTCGCAGTTGATGATGATGGCTCCGTAGTTGTATCCAACAATTCCACCAATATGTTCTCCTGAGCCGATAACCTTAGTCTCGGTATCGGTAGAAGAGTTTCGTATGATGGCCCATCCTTCGTCGTAGCCCTGGCCTGATGCGCCACCCTTACGGCGATAGTTGATACCCAAGATGCCACCCACGTTGTGTGTTCCTGAGATTGTAGAGTTTACGATCTGCACATTCTCAACCAAGGTGCCATTCTGCGAACGACCGGCTACGGCACCTACATACTCGCCACCCACGATTGCGGCATTCTCAATGACGAGGTTCTTGACGCTTGCACCATCCCACATACAGCCAATAAGACCGGTAAATGAGCCCTGGTTGGCGATACATATACCCTCGATGGTCTTGCCATTACCATCGATTGAGCCCGTAAAGGCATCGTCGAAAGTCAAGTGATAGGGACATATTATTGCCCAGTTGCTACCTGAGGGAACGCCGTTTGTTATGGTGATAGGCGTATTTGTATATTTATACTCCTTGGTGGTGTCGTCCCATACTAATTCGCACTGAGGCATTGTTATGTCGTTGTTGATGACAATCTGGTGATCCGTATCCTTCGCGGCGCGTGTAAGAGCAACAGCAATGCCCTCTTCATTGTATACCTCGGTACCGATAATCTCACCTGCACTATTGGTGATGTTAGCGTATGGCTCCTCTACGACCTCCTCAATGTAACCAGCGAAGTTATCGTCGATGCGTACCTCAATCTCAGTAGCCGTGGTGAGCACGTTACCGATAACCGTTGTGAGCTTGTTGCGCTCAATAGGGATGTCGGTAGAGAATGCCGTTCTCTTGATTCTCTCGCCATTGCCATCCAATACATCCATAGTGAAGTGGTAGGCTGTCTGACCATCCTTCTCGGCGAGGATGTAATCAGTTAAGAGAGTCATGTGAGTATGACGTGTCGCGTTGTTTATGTATGTGTCTTTCTTAGCGTCGAAATCGGTAGTGTAGAAGTGGTTTGCAAGGCTCTCCTTGCTTACGCCATCGTTGTATGTAGATGTCAGCGTGTACTCCACATTCTCGTCGTAGCCCTCCACCTCGCCGGTAAGAGCATTTAACTTCTGGGGATGCGTAGCCGTGTAGACAACCTTCACACTCTTAGGCTCGACGTTGATGTTGAGCTCGGCAAGGTCGGTAGCGATAACGCGAAGCTTACCATAGGGGCGCTTCAAAAGGATATCCTGAACTGCTGAGTTATCAACACGCACCTCTTTTGTTGCAAAGTAAGCATCGGTCAACTCGTTGTTGAGACCACCTCTCTCGTTGTTCTTCAAATCGGTATTCTTGGGCTCCTTGATGGTGATGTCCGCCAAGGTCTGACCGATAGAGTGGTGCAATCCGAGATCCGCTTGAGCGCTGATGGCGGGGTTTACATCCTTCGCAGCCTCGCCCTCGGCTACGAAGTCCGCAAATACTACAAAGTAGTAGTCGCGACCGGGAACAAGACGCAGATCAAATACTACGGGCACGTACTCGCCAACGATCTTAACCTGACGATCCTTCACGGGTGTTGCGCTTGAGTAGTCGCTCGCCACGTCGTAAACCTCCAATGTATAACGGAGGTCTGCGGCAGTCCAGTCGGTTGCCTGCAGATAGTCAATAGCGCCATGGGCACTGTTCAAACCCGACACTCCGTCGTCAACCTTATCCTCGCTTGCACGTGTGGCAAGCTCCTCGGCGCCAACAGATAGTTGAAAGTCGACCTCGCCACTGACATTCGCGGTGTCCCCATCGAAGTCGCTCTGGCACGATGCCAATCCGAGCACCAATGCCGCCAAAGCTAAAAATTTTGCTTTCATAAAAAGTTAATATTTTGTTTGTTTCTATATCTCACGCTAAAGATATTGGGACGGAGTCGTTGGGGGAATAGCAATCTTTTGTTGTATGACAACTCGGTCGAAATAGCTTAAACACAATCGCACATGCAAATATAAGACTATTATATTAAATAAGCAATAGTTTAATACGAAAAGGACTAAAATAGATGTATTTACGCATAATTGTAGAGATGCGTCGTGCCCCTCATTTAGGATGTGTGTTACTCTACGCGAGGAATATGATAACGCTTGAGCTCGGCATTGTACTTCGCTTCACGCCCTTGGGTTAATATTTTAAGCGTAGCGTGGAAGGCTGCCGAGTGGTTGTGATGGCGTGTGTGGCAGAGCTCGTGGAGGATGATAAACTCACGCAGATGCTCGGGAAGAAGCATGACGTAGAGCGAAATGCTTATGTTGTTATTGCTGCTGCACGACCCCCAACGTGTGCGGGCTGAGGATATACGTAGCGAGTTATACGTGAATCCGAAGCGCGAGGCTATGCTCTCGACCATCGGAGGTATAACTCTGTGAGCCTCAAGGCGTAGTCTTTCGCGCTCCTCGATGGTGATGGTGGGGTAGTCCTCGATTCTGCGGGCTATGTGTGAGCGGGTCTTTTCTATCCATGCTGCCTTGCTCTCGGCAAAGGCTATAGCCTGGCTCTGTAGCGTGAAGAGAGGGTAGCTGAGGCGTAAGCTGCCATCGCTCTTTATGACAAGACGAATGGAGCGTGTACGCAGCGAACGTACACACTCTATCGTTCCCAACTTGGGATGGTGAATTATACTCATAGGCTTAGTCGCCGATACGCTGGCGTACAACCTCGAAGAGCATAACGGCGGCAGCAGCCGATACGTTCAACGACTCGGTGCGGCCGATAAGGGGTATGGCGAGTTGCTCGTCGCAGAGCTTCATAACCTCCTTCGATATGCCCTTATCCTCGGCACCCATAACTATGGCCGTGGGCTTCGTAAAGTTGGCATCGTAGAGCAGACGGTTGCTCTTCTCTGTTGCGGCAACAATCTGGAAACCCTCGGTTTGCAGTGTCTTAAGTGTATTGCGGATAGAGCCCACACGACATACAGGGATGTTGTTCAAGGCACCTGCCGAGGAGCGTATGGCATCGGCATTTACGGGTGCAGAGTTTTTAAGCGGTGTGATGAGGCCGTGAGCACCGGCACACTCTGCCGAGCGGGCTATGCCTCCGAAGTTACGCACGTCGGTGACGCCGTCGAAGACAATGATTAACGGTGTCTCATCCTCGGGTACGCGCTCGAGGATATCCGTGAGCTCAACATATTCGATGGCGGCAATCTGTGCCACGACGCCCTGATGGTTGCCACGTGTGAGGCGGTTGAGCTTCTCGATGGGCACCTCCTGCCAGCGTAGGCGGTGGCGAGCCATGAGATCCTTAAGGTCGGTCATAAGCTGACCATCAGCCCCCTTCTTTATGTATATGCGCTCTATCTGCCTGCGTGCCTCGATAGCCTCAGCCACGGGACGAATACCGAAGATAATATTTTCCATTAATTACTATTTGCGAATTTACTCATTACTAATTTCTAACTCATAAGATGCCTTCTCCCACTCGTGCATAAGGTGGTCGTAGCGACCCTTCAGTGCATCGTACTTGGCATAGTCGTCGGCATTGTACTCCGTAGCCACAGCAAAGCGCGAGTCGTAGGCGGCAATCTCCTTCTCCACGGCCTCGAGCTCCGCCTCAATCGTCTCCACAGCTTTGCGTAGCTTGCGCAGTAGCTTCTCCTGCTCCTTCTTCTGCTCGTAGCTCTGCTTGCCACCATTTGTGGTGCTCTCCTCAGCCTTTGTTGTAGGCTTATCGTGGCGCTCAATATCTTGTAGCGACTCCACCTTGCGTTTCTCCAAGAAGTACCAAATATCGCCAAGATACTCCCTCACGCCACCATCACGAAACTCATATATGCGCTCCACAAGACCATCGAGGAACTCTCTGTCGTGCGACACAACCACCACCGTGCCGTCATACTTCTGTAGGGCATTCTTGAGGATGTCCTTCGAGCGCATATCCATGTGGTTTGTGGGCTCGTCGAGGACAAGGAGGTTGTAGGGCTCAAGCATCAGACGTGCCATGGCTAAGCGTGAGCGCTCGCCACCCGAGAGTACTTTGACCTTCTTGTCTATATCCTCGCCACGGAAGAGGAAGGCTCCGAGGATGTCTCTGAGGCGTGTGCGTATATCGCCCACGGCAACTCTGTCGAGGGTGTCGAATACGGTGAACTCACCATCCATGAGGTCGTCCTGATTCTGTGCGTAGTAGCCTATATTGACGTTGGCGCCAATCTTGATCTCTCCCTCTGTGGGGTCGAGCTCGCCGATAAGCATGCGTGCAAGCGTGGTCTTACCCTCGCCGTTACGCCCCACGAGGGCTATCTTCTGTCCGCGCTCGATGGTAAACTCAGCATCGCTGAATACGCGCTTCGTGCCGAAGGCCTTGCCCACACCTTTGATGTCGGCAACAATCTGTCCCGAGCGTGGCGCGGGCGGGAACTTGATGTTCAGACGCGATAGATCCTCCTCGTCGACCTCTATGCGGTCGATCTTCTCGAGCTGCTTGATGCGCGACTGCACCTGATTACTCTTCGTGGGCTTATAGCGGAACTTTTCGATAAACTCCTCGGTCTTTTCGATCATTCGCTGCTGGTTTTCGTACGCTGCCATCTGCTGCTCGCGACGCTCGGCACGCAGGACGACATACTTCGAGTAGGGAACCTTGTAGTCGTATATCTTGCCTAACGATAGCTCCACCGTGCGTGTTGTCACGTTGTCGAGGAAGGCCCTATCGTGCGATATGAGGAGCACGGCGCCATTGTAGTTTTTGAGATACTCCTCGAGCCATTGTATGCTCTCGATGTCGAGGTGGTTTGTGGGCTCGTCGAGGAGGAAGATGGATGGTCTGCGTAGTAGGAGTTTTGCCAGCTCGATGCGCATGCGCCATCCTCCCGAGAACTCGCGCGTGGGACGCTCGAAGTCTGTGCGTTTGAAGCCGAGGCCGAGGAGTGTGCGCTCAATGTCCGCATCGCGCGTGTCGCCACCGAGGATATGGTAGCGGTCGTTGGCGTCGTTGAGACGATGTATCAGCTCGGCATACCCGTCGCTCTCGTAGTCCGTGCGTGAGGCTATCTCCTTTGTGAGACGCTCGATGTCGGCCTCGATGCGTAGCACCTCGTCGAAGGCCTTGGCGGTCTCGGCTACGAGTGTCGTGGTGTCGGCCACGCGCATCTGCTGCGGGAGGTAGCCTATGGTACACTCGCCATTTATGGTCACAGCACCCTCGGTGGGCTGCTGCTCGCCTGTGATTACGCGTAGTAGTGTTGTCTTTCCGGCACCATTCTTACCCACGAGGCCTATGCGATCCTTGGGGTTTATCATAAACGATATGCCGTCGAAGAGCGTCCACCCTCCGTAGCTTATGCTTAGGTTGTCGAGCGATATCATCTGTGTTACGAGTTAAGCATATCTATAATTGCCTGCTCGGGGTCGGGGGCTCCAAATACCGAGCTGCCAGCAACAAGGGCCTCGGCGCCCGCGTCGAACAGAAGACGTGAGTTCGATGCCGAAATGCCACCATCAACCTCGATGATGAGGTCGTCGAGGCCGAGCTCCTCCTTCTTGCGACTGAGATACTCGCACTTGGCGATAGACGAGGGCATAAACTTCTGACCTCCGAATCCCGGCTCTACGCTCATTACGAGGATGAGGTCGAGCTGTGTGAGCCACTTGTCGAGGACGTCGGGCTCGGTGCCCGGCTTTATCGATATGCCCACCTTAGCTCCAGCCTTGCGGATGAGATCTATGCACTCTTGTATGTTCTCTGTGGCCTCATAGTGGAATGTGACGTAGTCGGCACCAGCCTCCACAAAGCGCTCTACGTACTTCTCTGGTGCTGTGATCATAAGGTGTACATCGAGCACCTTCGTTGTACCCTTGCGTAGTGGCTTCATAAGTGGGAAGCCGAACGATATGTTGGGCACAAAGACGCCATCCATAACATCTACATGTACCCACTCGGCACGTGAGCGATCAAGCATCTCCATGTCACGGTTGAGATTCCCGAAGTCGGCAGAGAGTACCGACGGAGCAATAATTCTTCTCATACTATTTAGGTTGTTTTAGGCTTTATTTATATATTTCTGCAAAGGTATAAAAAATTGGTGAGATTGCAACACGTGAGACTTTAATTAGGTGTAGGACATGGCTCGTTACGATGGAAAATAATCATTGCTAATTAAAAATTTACTAATTACTCATTACGAATTGAAATTTTTCGTATCTTTGCCCTCACATAAGGGGTGCTACTCCTTCACTTTCCGTGCGAAACGAGGCGACTTTGTTGGCTTCAGCCACGAAACAAACGGTAGTGAAGTGTAGTGGCTGAGATTAAACCCATTGTACCGGATACGGGTAATGCTGAGACCGGGAAAGGCAATCTTGAGCCCCTTTTCAACTTAATTAACTTTAAAGTATGAAAAGGTTTTTTTTATTCCTTGCCGCTATGTTTGTTTTTCATGCGGCCGCGTGTGCTCAGATTATCGGTGAGCGCTTGGACACAACAAAGATTTATGAGGTAGAGCTTGTGGAGATTACAACCACGGGGGCTAAGGCTACCACGCCTGTGGCATACGACGACCTTACGAAGGAGGCCATCGTGCGCAGCAGCTATGGCACGGATTTGCCTACGGCATTAGCCCTGACACCCTCGATGATTGCGACCAATGAGACGGGTATAGGCATTGGCGCCACCTCTATTCGTCTGCGTGGTACGGATGCTACGCGCATAAATGTGACCATCAATGGTGTGGCTATGAACAACCCCGACTCGCACTCAGTATATTGGTACGATACGCCCGACCTTATATCGTCGGTGGGTAGCGTGCAGGTGCAGCGCGGTGCGGGTGTCTCGACAAATGGTACGGGCGCTTTTGGTGGCTCTGTGTCGATGACTACCGATGCCCTCACGACCGACTTTGGTGGCTCGGCGTCGCTCTCCTATGGCTCCTATAACACCAACAAGCAGGCGTTACAAATATCCTCGGGTCTCATGCGCGACCACTGGGTGGTGGATGCTCGACTTACGCATATCGGCTCCGATGGTTATATCGAGCGTGGCGCAACGGATCTGAAGAGTTATATGCTGCAGGCGGGCTACTATGCCTCAAATACGAAGGTTAAGTTGCTCTCGTTTGGTGGTGTGGCCAAGACCTATCTTACCTATAATGGCGTGTCGCAGGAGGATATGAGACTCTATGGTCGTAGGTATCACACCTCGGGTCAGTATGTTACGTCGGATGGCCCCTACGTGTTGGCTGATGGTACACATGTGGACTACTACGACGATGAGACAGATAACTACCTGCAACTGAACAATCAACTCGTTGTTAACCATCGCTTCAGCCGTGAGTGGCAGTTGGCCGCTACGCTCTTCTATACATACGGCTATGGCTACTACAACCAGTATAAGGACGATGCGTGGCTTGCGGGATATACCAACCTAAATACAACCATTGAGCAGGCCGACCTTATACGTAGTAAGGTTATGCGTAACCACCTCGGTGGCTTGAATGGTGCGGCTACGTACAATACCGCAACTCTCGATCTTACGTTCGGTGGGTCGTGGAGTTACTATACCTGTCCGCACTGGGGCACGTTGTCGTGGGTTGATGGCCTCGATAGTGGTGCTGTTGCTGGGCGTTGGTACGATAACGATGTGGCAAAGCAGGATGCCAATATCTTTGCGCGTGCCGACTGGGAGGTATATAGCGGTGCGAGCGGAAGGGTAAATCTCTTTGGCGATGTGCAGTATCGCTATGTCCACTATAAGGCATGGGGTACTAACGATAACGCTATATGGGGCGATGAGGGTGTCACGATGCAGCCCATAGACGTAGACCAGAGATATAACTTCTTTAATCCTCGTTTAGGCCTCAGCTATGTTATCGATCGTCATAACCTCTTCGCATCGGCAGCCATAGCCCATCGCGAGCCTACGCGCTCGGACTTCACCGATCGTCATATGTTTGCTGCAGACGATAGCTATCCCAAGCCGGAGCGACTCACGGATGTGGAGGTGGGATATACCTATGTGGCACCTCAACTAACGGTTGGTGTAAACCTATACTATATGTTCTATCACAACCAGTTGGTGGCCACCGGTATGGTCAATGATGGCGACGATGCACTGAATACGAATGTGGAGCGTAGCTTCCGTCGTGGCGTGGAGATTATGGCCTCGTGGCGGACAACAAAATGGCTCACTCTATCTGCAAATGCTACGCTGTCGCAGAATAAGATTTTGGACTATGTCGACCAGTTGAAGGATAGTCCAACTTTTGGCCAAAACCTCGGTACGATGACTATATCATACTCTCCGTCGGTTATGGGTGCCGTGTCTGCCGACTTCCATATTGGCGGCTTCGACGCTGTGTGGCGCACGCAATATGTTGGTAAGCAGTATTTTACCAATAACGAGATAGAGGCTTTGTCGCTCGACGATTACTGCGTTACGAATATCGATTTGGGTTACACGCTTAGGAGACAATCGGTGGGCTCCGTGCGCTTCGGTCTACGTATCGAAAACTTATTTTCTACCCTTTATGAGTCAAATGGTTATGGCTATTCATACATGTGGGATGGCGAGCGCTACGATGAGGCTTTCTACTTCCCGCAGGCGCCTATCAACTTTTTGGCTAATGTGACAATTAATTTCTAAGCGATGGATTGGTCTTGTATATTGCAAATCGTGGGCGCGACGCTTGGACTTATATACCTATGGTTGGAGTATAAGGCGAATATTTGGCTATGGGTGGTGAGTGCTATCATGCCTATGGTTCATGGCACGCTATACCTTACGGAGGGAGTCTATGCCGATGCAGCGATGCAGCTATACTATGTTCTTGCTGCTGTTTATGGCCTTGCGGTGTGGAGGCGTAAGCCTAAGTCCCAGTCTGAGGGCAAAACTTCTGTACGCATACAGCACACCCCTGTTGCGTGGATTCTTCCGCTTGTGTCGGTCTATGGTGTGTTACATGTGGCGATATACTTCTTACTCACGGAGTTTACCGACAGTACGGTGCCGCTCTTCGATGCAATGTCCACCGCCTTGAGCGTTGTGGCTATGTGGATGCTATCGCGTAAGTTGGTGGAGCAGTGGCTCGTATGGCTCGTTGTCGATATGATAAGCGTAGGTCTCTACCTCTATAAGGGAATACCCATTACTGCTGGCCTATATCTGGTCTACTGCATCCTTGCTGTGGCGGGATATATGCGTTGGCGCAGAGTATGTCGTGAGGAGGTTATGAGCTGAGAGCGAAGATTGTTAAAAAAAAGTTGAAAAAAGTGTGTCGGGCACTTTTCTAATTGCGAAATAAATGCTACCTTTGTCGGTATGAATTACTACGGTGCATACCCCCGACAGACAACCTCAGCAAATGTGCGCGAGTTGATGGCTCACGGGCTCGCTATGCAGGGCTCGATGATGGCGCCTTGTCGAGAGCAGGGGAGTGAGTGCACGGACGCATATATTGTGGCTGTCCATGTGGCGAATGATATAGAATGGTAGATTGTAGACCGCTGATACATAAGGTGTTGGCGGTCTTTTGTTTTTGAAAGTAAGTGTAAATTAATAATAAATTATCGAGATTATGAAAGTAGCAGTTATTATGGGTTCGACGAGCGACTGGGATGTGATGAAGGCCGCAGTTGAGACTTTGGAGGAGTTGGGTATCGAGTACGAGAAGCGCGTAATCAGTGCTCACCGTACGCCCCACTTGATGTTTGAGTATGCAACTACGGCTCGTGAGCGTGGCATTGGTGCCATCATCGCGGGTGCCGGTGGTGCTGCTCACGTTGCCGGTGTTACGGCGGCACTCACAACGGTGCCCGTCATCGGCGTGCCCATCAAGACCTCGGCGCTTGGAGGTATGGACTCATTGCTCTCTATTGTGCAGATGCCCGGTGGTATCCCCGTATCTACCACGGCAATCAATGGAGCTAAGAATGCTGCACTCATCGCAGCGTCAATCTTCGCCCTCACGGATAAGGCTCTCGAGGAGCGTCTCGTAGCCTTCCGCAAGGCGCAGACCGAGAAGGTTCTCGAGGCTGAGTTGTAGAGTACTAACCCCTAACGACTAACTATTGATTTATGAAGAATCGTCGTATATTTGTTGAGAAATATTCACGTTTTCAGGTCGAGGCCGAGACGTTGCGTAAGGAGCTGAACACGAACTTGGGTCTAAATATCGAGCACCTACGCTATGTTAATGTGTATGACCTCTTTGGCTTCTCGGATGAGCTTCTCGAGAAGAGCCGCTATAGTGTCTTTGGCGAGGTTGTCACCGATCTTGTTACTGATGCGTGCGATACCGAGGGTATGCCTTCGTTGGCTGTGGAGTTTCTCCCGGGTCAATTCGACCAGCGTGCAGCCTCGGCTGTAGACTGCGTGCATCTGATTGAGCCTAATGCCGAGGTTAAGATTAAGTCGTCGCGCCTCTATATCTTCGACAAGAGTGTCGATGAAGAGGCTATGGCACGCATCGAGAAGTACCTTATCAACGCAGTGGAGTCGCGCAAGAAGAACCTCGAGATTCTCTCGGATATGGAGAGTGCGGAGGTAAAGCCCGTGGCTGTATTGGAGGGCTTCCGTCAGATGAAGGAGGAGGAGTTGGCTCCCTACTGCAAGGCTAATGGTCTTGCGATGAATGCCGACGACCTCCGCGAGGTTGTCAACTACTTTAAGAAGGAGGGTCGCGACCCCGTGGAGACGGAGCTTCGCATCCTCGATACCTATTGGAGCGACCACTGCCGCCATACTACGTTTACGACCGATATCGAGGAGATCACGCTCGAAGAGTCGTTTATGAAGGCTGAGATGGAGGAGTCGCTCGAGCTTATGCGCAAGGTGCGCAGAGAGCTTAACCGTGAGAATAAGAGCCTATGCCTCATGGAGCTTGCTACCATCGGTGCTCGTTACCTTAAGAAGCAGGGTAAGCTCGATGATATGGAGCAGAGCGAGGAGAATAACGCTTGCAGCATCTTCGTCAATGTTGATGTTGATGGCGTGATGGAACGTTGGCTGTTGCAGTTTAAGAACGAGACACATAATCACCCGACGGAGATTGAGCCCTTCGGTGGTGCTTCAACATGTCTTGGTGGCGCCATCCGTGACCCATTGTCGGGACGTAGCTACGTATATCAGGCTATGCGTGTTACGGGTGCCGGTGATATATATAAGCCCGTTGACCAGACTATGGAGGGCAAGCTCCCACAGCGTATCATATCAACAAAGGCTGCGGCAGGATATTCGAGCTATGGCAATCAGATAGGTCTTGCCACGACGCATGTGCGCGAGGTATATCACCCCGATTATGTCGCTAAGCGTCTGGAGGTAGGTGCTGTTGTGGGTGCTGTCAAGGCGGAGAATGTGCGTCGCGAGAGCCCCGCACCCGGCGATGTAGTATTGTTGCTCGGTGGTCGCACGGGTCGTGATGGTGTTGGTGGAGCTACGGGCTCGTCTAAGGAGCATACGTTGAGCTCGCTGGAGGAGTGTAGCTCGGAGGTGCAGAAGGGTAACGCTCCCGAGGAGCGTAAACTCGCTCGTCTGTTCCGTCGCGGCGATGTTACGCGACTTATTAAGAAGTCGAACGACTTTGGTGCCGGTGGTGTGAGTGTAGCCATTGGTGAGCTTACGGATGGCCTTGATATATACCTCGATCGCGTGCCTACGAAGTACGATGGTCTGAACTTCTCGGAGCTAGCCATCTCGGAGTCGCAGGAGCGTATGTCGGTGGTTGTCGAGCGTAAGGATGTAGAAGCGTTTATGGCACTCTGTCACGAGGAGAATGTCGAGGTGACGTATGTTGCAGATGTTACGGATACGCGCCGTATGCGCATGTTCTGGGGTGACAAGGTTGTTGTCGACCTCTCGCGCGACTTTATCGACTCGGCAGGTGCTAAGCACTACACGAAGGCTTGCATCGGCGCTGTCGAGGATAAAGATCCCTTTGAGCGCTGCGTCGAGGGTGCTACTACGACGAAGCGTATGAAGGCTAACCTCGCGGACGACAACGTGGTATCGCAGAAGGGTCTTATCGAGATGTTCGACTCGACCATAGGAGCCTCCACGGTGCTTATGCCCTATGGAGGTAGGACACAGACGACCGAGACTCAGGTGTCGGTGCAGAAGCTGCCCGTAGGTGGTGGCTATACCAATACGGCAAGTATTATGGCATACGGCTATAATCCCTATATCGCTAAGTGGAGCCCCTATCACGGTGCTGCCTATGCTGTTGTGGATGCCTGTGCTAAGGTTGTGGCTGCGGGTGCCCGTTACGATAATATGCGCTTCTCGTATCAGGAGTACTTCGAGCGTATGACCGACACTAAGTCGTGGGGTAAGCCCCTCGCGGCATTGCTCGGAGCGCTGAAGATGCAGGTGGAGCTTGGCTTGCCGTCAATCGGTGGTAAGGACTCTATGAGTGGTACGTTCCGCGATATCAACGTGCCCCCTATGCTTATGGCCTTCGGTATCACTACGGTAGATGCCCGCACGGTCATCAGCCCCGAGTTTAAGAGGGGTGGACATAAGCTCTACGTAATACGTCATACGCCCGAGGCAAACTATATGCCCTCGACGGAGCAGCTTAAGAAGAACTTTACTTTCGTGTCGGATAAGATTATGACGGGTGACATCGTAGCAGCCTATGCCGTAGGCTTCGGTGGCGTTGCGGAGGCTGTGTCGAAGATGTCGTTTGGTAATAGGGTAGGTGCAGCGTTGGAGTGTGACGAGCAGATGCTCTATAACTTGTCGTATGGCTCTATCGTTGTTGAGGCACGCCGCACGCTCAACTTTACCGCGGCAGAGCTTATAGGTAAGACTGTCGATGAGGAGGCTATCTTTGTTAATGGTACTCGCCTGCCCCTTGACGAGCTGCTCGAGGCCAACACGGTGAGATATACGGCCGTATATGCCGATAGAGGTAAGGCCGGTGAGCCTACACGTGTTAGTGATGGTCGCCTGCATGCCAAGGAGTATCAGGGTGAGAGGGTCGATAAGGTGCGTGTATATATCCCCGTATTCCCCGGTACTAACTGCGATTACGATACAGCACGAGCCTTCGAGCGCGCCGGTGCTGAGGTAGAGATCTCGGTATTCAAGAACCTTACGGGCGAGGATGTGTTACGCTCCATCGAGGAGATGACGGCCTGCATTGGACGTTGCCATATCATGGCTCTTGCAGGTGGATTCTCTGCAGGTGATGAGCCGGATGGTAGCGGTAAGTTTATCGCCAATGTACTCAATAACAAGAGCGTGGCAGATGCTATCCACGCGTTGTTGGACCGTGGTGGCTTGATGCTCGGTATATGTAACGGCTTCCAGGCCTTGGTTAAGTCGGGTCTGTTGCCGTATGGTCGCTTGGGTATGGTTACGAAGGCATCGCCCACACTCTTCCGCAACGATATCAACCGCCATATCTCGCAGGTGGTATCTACACGTGTGGGAACGGTGGCATCGCCATGGTTGCAGTCGTTCGAGGTGGGTGATATCCACTCTATCGCTGTGAGCCACGGTGAGGGTAAGTTTGTTGTTAGCGATGAGCTTGCCGAGGAACTCTTCCGCAATGGTCAGGTGGCATTCCAGTATGTCGATTCGGAGGGTAGGCCTACGACCGACTCGCCCTATAACCCCAATGGCTCGAGCTTTGGTATCGAGGGTATCATCGACCCCACAGGCCAGATTCTCGGTAAGATGGGACATACGGAGCGTTATGAGCGCGACCTTATGAAGAATATCTATGGCGAGAAGGTGCAGGATATCTTCTCAAATGCTGTAAACTACTTTATGAAGCGATAGTATGGCTGAGCAGGAAGTATTATATAATGGTAGCAGCAAGGTGGTGTACAAGGGCGAGGGTGAGGATATCATCATTCGCTTCAAGGACTATATTGCCGCCTTCTATAACATTAAGGGTGCCAACATCGAGAATAAGGGCATTATGAACTGCCGTATATCGTCGATGGTGCTCCGTTATCTCAACGACAATGGCATCGCGACACACTTTGTGGAGCAAGTAAGCGACACGGAGCAGCGTTGCCATCGTGTGAAGCATATACCCATTGAGGTTATCGTGCGTAATGTCATAGCAGGCTCTATGGCTAAGCGCCTTGGCTTGGATGAGGGCATCGTCCCGGAGAATACGATCTTCGATCTATGCCTCCGCGATAGCGAGCTTGGCGATCCGCTTATCAACGACCACCACGCTGTGGCTTTGGGCCTCGTGTCGTACGAGGAGTTGGCGCAGATTTATGCCGTGTCGGCCAAGGTAAACACGCTACTTACAAAGCTCTATGACGATGCAGGCATCAAGTTGGTAGACTTCAAGATTGAGTTTGGTCGTGCTGCAGATGGCTCGCTGGTGTTGGCCGACGAGCTCACGCCCGACACGTGTCGTCTGTGGGATGTGGCCACAGGCGAGAGAATGGATAAGGATCGTTTCCGTCGTGATTTCGGTCGCGTGCGCGAGACATACGAGGAGGTGGCACAGCGCCTCGCTAACCTGTGTAATAGATAATAGGTATGCTTAAGGATTCATTAGATATATATGGTGACGACCTGCACGAGGAGTGTGGCGTCTTTGGTATCTTCGGTGTGGACGATGCTCCCAACCTTGCCTACTATGGCCTTCATGCGCTGCAGCATCGTGGCCAGGAGGCTTGCGGCATCTCGGCCTTTGATGGCGATAAACTTAATACGGTCAAGGGCGAGGGTCTTGTTACGGAGGTGTTCAACCAGCAGAAACTATCGAAACTAAAGGGACGTATTGCTATTGGCCACGTACGCTATTCGACAACGGGTGGTGGCGGTGCTAATAACGTGCAGCCCTTTTCGTTCAATCACTATACGGGTGATTTTGCTCTGGCGCATAATGGTAACCTCGTAAACTCTAAGGAGCTGGCTCACTACCTCGAGGTGCGTGGCTCGTTGTTCCATTCATCGTCGGATAGCGAGCTTCTGGCTCACCTCATTAAGAAGGAGAAGAGCGAGCGTAACCGCATCGATAACATCATCGAGGCATTGAATATGTTGGAGGGAGCCTTCGCCTTCCTCATCATGACCAAGAATCGTATCTACGCCTGCCGCGATAAGCACGGTCTGAGACCATTGTCTATAGGTAAGCTTGGCGAAGGTTACGTCATAAGCTCGGAGACATGTGCTCTCGACATCATCGGTGCGGAGTATATCCGCGATATCGAGCCTGGCGAGATTGTTACCATCGACCACCACGGTATTCGTTCGAACAACTACTCGTTGTATAAGCGCCATCTTATGTGCGCCATGGAGTATATCTACTTTGCTCGCCCCGATAGCGACATTGAGGGCTGCAACGTACACTCCTTCCGTAAACTCTCGGGACGCCTTCTCTATGAGCAGTGCCCCACGAAGGCAGATGTAGTTATCGGCGTGCCCGACTCGAGCATAAGTGCTGCCATCGGCTACTCGGAGGCAAGTGGCATACCCTACGAGATGGGTCTTATTAAGAATAAGTATATCGCACGTACCTTTATCCAGCCCTCGCAGGAGATGCGCGAGAAGGGTGTACGCATGAAACTCTCAGCCGTGCGCTCGTTGGTCAAGGATAAGTCTGTAGTGCTCATCGACGACTCTATCGTGCGCGGTACTACGTCGCTACGTATCGTGCGTCTGTTAAAAGAGGCAGGAGCCAAGGAGGTACACGTGCGTATCGCCAGCCCGGCCATCACGAATCCCTGTTTCTACGGTATCGATATGTCTACGCGCGATGAGCTGCTCTGTGCGCGTATGTCGAAGGATGAGGCGTGCAAGGCTATTGAGGCCGACTCGTTGGAGTTCCTCTCGGAGGAGTCGCTTTTGAAGTCGGGTAATAGGTCGGAATTGTGTATGGCTTGTTTTAATGGCTGTTATCCCACATCGCTGTACCAGAATAAGTTGAATAATGAATAAATACAGATATAATTATGGCAAAGAGTTATGAAGCTGCCGGCGTAAATCTTGAGGCCGGTTACGAAGTAGTACGACGCATCAAGTCGCACGTGGCATCGACCAAGCGCGTAGGCTCTATGGGTAACATCGGAGCATTTGGTGGTATGTTCAACCTTGCGGAGCTCAATATCAAGGAGCCCGTGCTTGTGAGTGGTACCGATGGCGTGGGTACGAAGCTAAAGCTTGCGTTTGAGATGGATAAGCACGACACTATAGGTATCGATGCTGTGGCTATGTGTGTTAACGACGTTTTGGCACAGGGTGCTGAGCCTCTGGTGTTCCTCGACTATGTGGCTGTAGGCCACAACGAGCCCGCCAAGGTCGAGGCTATCGTTGCGGGTGTTGCTGAGGGTTGCCGTCAGGCAGGCTGTGCATTGGTCGGTGGCGAGACTGCCGAGATGCCTGGTATGTATCAGGATGGCGAGTACGACATTGCGGGCTTCACCGTGGGTGTTGTCGAGCGCTCGAAGCTCATCGACGCCGGTGAGCGCGTGAAGGTTGGCGATGTGTTGGTGGGTATCGCTTCCAGCGGTGTTCACTCAAATGGCTTCAGCCTTGTGCGTAAGGTCGTTAGCGATAATGGCCTGAAGCTCAGCGAGAGCTATCCCGAGATTCCCGGACGCACGCTTGGTGAGGCGCTGTTGGAGCCTACACGTATATATGTTAAGCAGGTGTTGAAGGTTATTGCCGAGTGCGACGTTCACGGTATAAGCCATATTACGGGTGGCGGCTTCGATGAGAATATTCCCCGCATCTTGAAGGATGGCCAGGGCGTTGAGGTTAAGGAGGGCACGTGGGAGATACTCCCCGTATTCCGCCTCTTGGAGAAGTATGGTAAGGTGGGTCACCGCGAGATGTTCAACATCTTCAATATGGGTATCGGTATGGTTATCGCCCTTCCGGAGAGCGATGCTGCACGTGCTATTGCCATCCTTGAGGAGTGTGGCGAGCGTGCCTCGGTTATCGGTCGTGTTGTCGAGGGTGAGGGCGTTATGATCATCTAATCTGCACAACTGATACTATGAAGAGAGCCAAGATTGCCGTCTTTGCCAGTGGCAGTGGCAGTAACTATGAGGCTATTGTCGAGGCCTGTCGCGATGGTCGCATCGCGGGCGACGTTGTGTTGCTTGTGTGTGATAAGCCGGGTGCGAAGGTTTTGGAGCGTGCTAAGCGTTATGGTACGGAGAGCTTTGCGTTCAACCCTAAGGATTACGCCTCGAGGGAGGCATACGAGACCGTGTTAGCCGATATGCTCGATGAGCGTGGTGTGGAGTTCGTATGCTTGGCGGGGTATATGCGTATCGTTGGCAAGGTGCTCTTGGAGCGCTATGCCCAGCGTATAGTCAATATCCACCCCTCGCTGTTGCCTTCGTTCAAGGGTGCTCATGCGATTCAGGATGCTGTGGAGTATGGCGTCAAGATCTTTGGTGCTACGACACACTTCGTGGACGAGACGCTCGACGGTGGTCGCATTATCGACCAGGGTGCCATTGTCTATGAAGGTAACGACATTGAAGAGCTTACGATGTTGATACACTCGATTGAACATAAGCTTTATGTAAAGACTATTAACAAACTGATAAATAGGAACTATTAAGATATGAGAGCATTAGTTAGTGTTAGCGATAAGAGGGGTGTTGTGGAATTTTGCAGCAACCTGCGACGCTTGGGCTGGGAGATTATTGCCACGGGAGGTACGCAGAAGCTCCTCGAGGATAGCGGTGTTGAGACCATAGGCATCAGCGATGTTACGGGCTTCCCGGAGATATGCGATGGCCGTGTTAAGACGTTGCACCCCAAGGTTCATGGTGGCCTTCTTGCACGTCGTGATGATGAGAGCCATCTGAAGGCGTTGAAGGATAACGCCATTGAGTTTATAGATATGGTGTGCGTAAATCTCTACCCCTTCCGTCAGACCATCGCTAAGCCCGATGTGAAGATGGAGGATGCTATCGAGAATATAGATATAGGTGGCCCCTCGATGCTACGCTCGGCAGCGAAGAACTACCGCGATGTTACGGTTGTGTGCGATCCCGAGGATTACGCTCAGATTATTGCCGAGATTGAGGCTAATGGCAACACCGAGCCCGCAACACGTCTTAAGCTCTCGGCAAAGGCATATACACATACTGCGGAGTACGATATGTGTATCGCTACGTATATGCGCAAGCAGGCTGAGTTGAACGAGAAACTCTTTACGTCGTTCGACCTGGTGCAGACGTTGCGCTATGGTGAGAATCCCCATCAGTCGGCTAAGTTCTACCGTTCGGCTGAGGAGGTGCCCTACTCGTTGGCTACGGCAACGCAACTCAACGGCAAGGAGATGTCGTATAATAATATTCAGGATGCCAATGCTGCACTCTGCATTGCTCGTGAGTTCTCGGAGCCCTTCTGCGTAGGTCTGAAGCACATGAATCCTTGTGGTGCGGCTATAGGTGTCGATATCAAGGATGCGTGGACGAAGGCATACGAGGCTGATAAGGTGAGCATCTTCGGTGGCATCGTAGCTGTAAACCGCGAACTCACGAAGGAGGTTGCGGAGTTGATGAAGCCTGTGTTCTTGGAGATTATCATGGCTCCCTCGTTCTCGGCTGAGGCTCTCGAGGTGCTCTCTACTAAGAAGAATCTACGCCTCTTGCAGGTGGATATGGCAGCTTTGGAGGCGCCACAGACACAGTATGTGTCGGTAAATGGCGGACTCCTCGTTCAGCAGCTCGACACCAATACCAAGGAGGTTGTTGCCGAGATGTGCGTTACAAAGCGTAAGCCTTCGGCTAAGGAGCTTGAGGATATGAACTTCGGTTGGCGTATTGCCAAGCACGTTAAGTCGAACGCCATCGTTGTGGTTAAGGATGGCCACACGGTGGGTGTAGGTGCCGGACAGATGAATCGCGTGGGCTCTGCCGAGATAGCTCTCAAGCAGGCACAGGCGGCAGGCTTCACCGAGGGTCTTGTGCTCGCCTCGGATGGCTTCTTCCCCTTCGACGACACTGTGACGTTGGCGGAGAAGTATGGCGTGACGGCTCTCGTACAGCCCGGTGGCAGTGTCCGTGATGAGGATTCGGTAAAGAGGGCAGATGAGTTTGGTATGACGATGTTGGTAACCGGCATGCGCCACTTCAAGCATTAGGATTGATAGATATAAATTAATGAGATAGGGGAGATGGTAACGTGTTTTCGCTCAGTAACTATCTGCTCGCTACTTGTAGATAAGGTATGAAGATATTAGTAATCGGCTCTGGTGGACGTGAGCATGCTATCGTGGAGGCTGTGTCGCGCTCGCCCAAGGCCAAGAAAATATACGCTGCCCCTGGTAATGCGGGTATAGCACAGCTCGCTGAGTGCGTGGCTATAAAGGATACTGACGTGGAGGCTCTTGTGGCTTTTGCCAAGCGCGAGGCTGTTGACCTTACGGTTGTGGGCCCCGAGGCAGCGCTTGCAGTAGGTGTCGTCGACCGCTTCCGCGAGGAGGGGCTCAAGATCTTTGGCCCTACGAAGGCAGCCACGGAGATAGAGTCGAGCAAGGATTTTGCTAAACGACTGATGAAGAAATACGATGTGCCTACAGCTGACTACGCCACGTTTACCGACTACGAGGAGGCTATGGCATACGTTCGTAGGGGTTCGTTACCCACGGTGCTTAAGTACGACGGCTTGGCAGCTGGCAAGGGCGTTGTTATTGCAACGACGATGGATGAGGCCGAGGCGGCACTGCGCGATATGCTTCTCGATACGAAGTATGGCGAGGGCAGGGTCGTTATCGAGGAGTTCCTCACGGGCGAGGAGTTTTCGTTGATGTGCTTTGTTGCGGGCTCGAAGGTCGTGCCTATGCCCGTGGCGCAGGATCATAAGCGTGCCTACGACAACGATGAGGGACCCAACACTGGAGGTATGGGTGCTTATACGGAGTTGCCATTCGTTACCGACGAGGATCATGCATATGCTATGGAGAACATCATGCAGCGTGTGGCAGATGCTATGGTTGCTGAGGGGTGTCCCTTCACGGGTGTGCTCTACGGTGGCCTTATGAAGACACCACAGGGCATCAAGGTTATCGAGTTTAACGCCCGCTTTGGCGATCCCGAGACGGAGGTGGTATTGCCCCGTCTTAAGAGCGATGCTGTGGATGCCTTTATGGCGGTTGCGAACAATGAGAAGCCTACGGTGGAGTGGTCGGAGGGTGCTACCCTCGGTATTGTTTTGGCATCGAAGGGGTATCCCGGTAGTTACGATAAGGGCTTTGTCATAAATGGCACGGAGCGCGTAGAGTCGAAGATATACCATATGGGTACAGCTATGAAGGATGGCGAGCTTGTCACGGCCGGAGGTCGTGTGATGATTGTCGTAGCCACGGCACCGACACTCGAGCAGGCACAGGCTAAGGCTCGCGAGGATATAGCAAAGATAGAGTGCGACAACCTATTCCATCGTACGGATATAGGTGCTAAGGCATTCCGCTAATTGTCTAATTTAAAAACGTAAAACTATGATTATAAAGGGTAAAGAACTATCATTGTCTATTAAAGAGGCGCTCAAGGTGCGCGTAGAGGTACTTGGTAAGCAGTATGGTCGTACGCCCAATCTTGTCGTTATCCTTGTGGGTGACGACCCGGGTAGCGTATCTTACGTCACGGGTAAGGCTAAGGCTGCCGACCAGGTGGGTATTCGTAATACGACAATACGTCGTGAGGCTACAATCCCGGAGTCGGATCTCCTGGAGCTTATCGAACAACTTAACCAGGATGACGATGTGGATGGTATCCTCGTGCAGTTGCCTCTGCCGAAGCATATCAACGAGAATAAGGTTATCGCTGCCATCTCGCCTGAGAAGGATGTCGATGCCTTCCATCCGGCTAATGTGGCTAAGTTATGGCTCAAGCAGCCCTGCATGCTCCCGTGTACGCCTAAGGGCATTATCAAGCTGCTTCACTTTGCGGGTGTAGACATTGCCGGCAAGGAGGCTGTAGTCATCGGCCGCAGTAATATTGTGGGTCAGCCTGTCGCTAAGCTTCTGTTGGATGCCAATGCTACTGTTACTGTTGCTCACTCGCGCACGAAGCATCTTGCTTCCATCACTCGTCGTGCCGACATCCTTGTTGCTGCGATAGGCAAGGAGCGCTTCATCACGGCAGATATGATCAAGCCCGGTGCTGTGGTTATTGACGTTGGCGTAAATCGCGACACACGCAATGGTAAGCTTTGTGGTGACGTCGACTTCGAGGAGGCTCAGTATATCGCTGCTGCCATTACCCCCGTACCCGGTGGTGTAGGCCCTATGACCATCACCTGCCTTATGGAGAATACCGTAGAGGCGTATATCAATAGAATGAGTAAGTAACAAAATATAAACTAACTAACCTTACTGCCTTATGATTGAGAGATATAGCAGAGAGATTATGCGTAGGGTATGGACCGAGCAGAATAAGTTCGACGCCTACCTTAGAGTAGAGATATTGGCCTCGGAGGCGTGGAGCCAGCTCGGCGTAGTGCCCAAGGAGGATGTTGAGAAGCTGTGGAAGAATGCTTCATTCAACATCGACCGCATCACCGAGATTGAGCAGCAGACACGCCACGACATTGTGGCCTTCACACGTGCCGTGAGTGAGACGCTTGGCGAGGAGCGCAAGTGGGTACACTATGGTCTTACGAGCACCGATGTGGTGGATACGGCCAACGGCTACCTTCTGAAGCAGGCTAACACCATCCTTATGGAGGATATCGAGAAGATGCTCGAGGTGTTGCGTCGTCGCGCCATAGAGTTTAAGGCTACGCCCTGCATCGGCCGTACACACGGCATACACGCAGACATCACCTGCTTCGGCCTTAAGTGGGCGTTGTGGTATGAGGAGATGAAGCGCAACCTCACGCGCTTTGCTGCTGCGGCACGTGGCGTGGAGGTAGGTAAGATTTCGGGTGCTGTGGGTAACTTCGCCAATATTCCTCCCTTCATCCAGGACTATGTATGTGAGAAGCTCGGCATCGATAGCGCCAACATATCTACGCAGGTAATACAGCGCGATCGCCATGCCTACTATATGGCTACGCTTGCTGTCATCGCCTCGAGCATTGAGCAGATGGCCATGGAGATACGTAACCTCCAGCGTACCGAGGTACATGAGGTGGAGGAGTCGTTCGGCAAGGGTCAGAAGGGCTCGAGTGCTATGCCCCACAAGCGTAACCCCATCTCGAGCGAGAATATGTGTGGCTGTGCTCGCGTTATGCGTGGCTATATGGCTGCCTTCTACGAGAATGTGGCCCTCTGGCACGAGCGTGATATCTCGCACTCGTCGACTGAGCGTATCATACTCCCCGATGCTACGATGCTCTTGGACTATATGCTCAATCGTTTCCGTGGCATCCTCGAGAATCTCGTTGTTTTCAAGGATGTCATGATGGAGAACATCTATCGTACACGTAAGGTGATCTTTGCGCAGCGCGTGATGAATGCCCTTATCGAAAAGGGCTTCTCGCGTGAGCAGGCATACGATACTGTGCAGCCTATAGCCATGCGTGCAATGAGCGAGCGTGCCGACTATCAGGAACTCCTTGCCGAGAGTCCCGAGGTTATGGCCGTGCTCACTCGCGAGGAGCTCGATAGCTGCTTCACGCTCGAGTACTATCTCAAGAATGTGGATTTCATCTTCGACCGCGTAGGCATTGAGTAGGTTCTTGCGAAAGTGCGTATCATTACAGAAATCCCGAATAGGAATACGTCAGAGTATCTCCTATTCGGGATTTCTGTAATGATGCAAAAGGTGGTAATGATGCAAAAAGAGGCACTTGAACGAGTGCTATATCTTAATAATCTAAGTTCTCTCTGCGGAGTTCGTCGATTACTTCCACGGTGATGTCGTAGTCGTAGCCCGCACTTAGGGCGTGGCGTAACAGCTTGCCACGTAGCTCGTACTCCGTCGCGGCCTTCGTGGTGCGTAGCTTGCGCTCAAGGCGCTCCTTGAGGCGATGGCGCAGGTCGTCGTTGTCGAGTGTAGCCAGCACCTCGGTGATAATTTCCTTCTCTACACCCTTTTGTCGTAGTTGCATGGCTATCTTGCGTGTGCCCCAGCCCGCCAGCTGCGACTTCTCACGAACATAGGCCTCGGCATAGCGCTTGTCGTCGATAAAACGCTGGGCGATAAGCTTATCAAGCACTCCCTGTCGTTCAGCCACAGCTACTTCCCACCTTTGCATCAGACGTAGGGCATCGCCCGACGACTTCTCGGCACGCGAGCATAGCCTCATTAGCGACTGCAATGCTTCGGCCGACGTCTTGGGGCGTCGTTCACGCGGTTTGCTATCTATATTATTCTTGTCGCGCATATCATTCTTGGTTTACCTCTAAAGTCCTCGCGTAGCGTTACGTCATAACCCTCAGCGCGTAGCATGGCGGTCATCTCCGTGGCTAACGATTCGTATATCTCGAAATATAGGCGTCCGCCATTGGCAAGCATTGCGTATGCTGTGTGAGCTATGGCTCGATAGAATAGCAGCGGGTCGCCGTTGGGGACAAAGAGCGCTATGTGTGGTTCATAATCGGTTACATTCGGACGCATAAGCCTCCTGTCAGCCTCGGGGATATATGGGGGATTGGAGACTATGACGTCATACTCCGTGCCTACAATCTTGGAAAAATCGTCGAGCGCATCTGCCTCGTGAAACACCACCCTTGGGGCGTAGCGCTCGGCATTGCGACGTGCTATGGTGAGTGCCTCTGAGGATATGTCTATGCCGTGGACGTCGCTCTGCGCAATCCTACGTGCCAAGGCGAGGGCTATACACCCGCTACCCGTGCATACATCTAAGATACGTTTGGCATGTGGCATATCTGTCGCTATCCACTCTACGAGCTCCTCGGTCTCGGGGCGAGGGATGAGTACCCCCGAGCAAACCTCGAGATCCATATCCGCAAAGTAGGCACTACCCAGGATGTACTGCACAGGACGCCACGCGCGTAGCTCTGCACATATCGTCTCGATGTCGGGGATGTCGAGAGGGGCATTGGGCTCGATGATAAGGTCGCTAAGCGTGATGCCTCCACGTTGGGTTACAATCATCTCAGCAATACGCCTCGCCTCCATCTCGGGATAGCACTCCATAGCAGCACTCTGAAGCAGTCGAAGGATTTCGCGTCGCGATGCCATATTAACGAGTTCTAAGGTGTAGGTCGGCCAAGGCTACAGCCGTGACAGCTTCAATAACTACAGCTGCACGACGTGCTATGCAAGCATCGTGACGACCACCGATGGTTAGCTCCGTAACTTTGTCATCTTCAAAATTGTAAGTCCGCTGACCTAAGGCGATGCTTGGTGTGGGTTTTATAGCTACACGCAGCACTATGTCGTTGCCGTTTGTTATGCCTCCGTTTATTCCGCCCTCATTGTTTGTGTGGGTGCGACCTTCGCGGTCTATGATAGTGTCGTTACGCTCCGAGCCGTGCTTACGTGTGCCTGCAAAGCCGTCGCCAAACTCCACGCCCTTTACCGCGGGAATGGAGAAGAGTAGGTGTGCTATGACACTCTCTGCGGAGTCGAAGAATGGCTCGCCAAGGAGTGGCTCTACACCCGAAATCGAGCACTCGATGACGCCTCCCACAGAGTCGCCATGCCGTGCAGCCTCATGGATGATGGTCTCAAACATAGTGGTGTTGCTGCAACCACCTACCTCCACAAGGTGGGTGTTGAAGATAACGTTAGGGAGAATCTTCTTGGCCACAACGCCCGCAGCAACAAGGGCTACGGTCATACGTCCCGAGGCCATGCCTCCGCCCGCAAGGTTATAATCCTCGCCATACTTCCTGCGCTGCACAAGGTCGGCATGCGAGGGTCGCGGATGCGACTTAAGGTGGCTATAATCTGTGGAGCGCGTATTGCTGTTGCGAAACGATATGCGTATAGCCTCTCCCGTGGTGATGCCCTCAGCATTGAGACCATCGATAGTGGGTATGTCCTCCTCGTGGCGTGTAGTCTCGCCATGGAGTGAGGGACGACGACGATTGATGTCGTCAGCGAACATCTGAGGGGTGAGGTGTATGCCCTTGGGTACACCCTCGATGATGACTCCCACCTCGTCGGCATGTGATGCGCCAAAAATCGTGAGGCGCAATATATCTCCAAACGTGTTATTCACAGCGCTGTTTCAATGATTCTAAGTCGTCGAAGAACGAGGGGTAGCTCTTGGCTACGCACTCGCTGTTGCGGATGGTGACATCCTGGTCGATGCGCAAGGCGGTTACGGCCAACGACATCGCAATGCGGTGGTCGTCATGCGAGTCGACCTCGGCAGCATGGGGTGTGCCACCAATGATACGCATGGTATCCTCGTCGTAGTCTAACTCTATTTCTATACCTAATTTGGCATACTCCTCCTTGAGTACTTCGCCACGGTCACTCTCCTTACCACCGAGACGTCCCAAACCGTAAATGGTCGATACCCCCTCGGCAGCAGCTGCCAGCGCTACAAGTGCGGGGAAGAGGTCGGGGCAGTGTGTGGCATCGAAAGTGAATGCCTCAATCTCGCGGTGTGCTACGGTAATCTTATTCTCCTCGATGATGAGTGAGGCGCCTGCGCGCTCCAAGGCACGGCATATGGCTGTGTCGGCCTGGCGCGATAGGGTAGAGAGGTTGTTGATGGTGACCTCGCCGGCAATTGCTGCGGCAACCATTATCATCGCCGCGGCACTCCAATCGCTCTCGATGGTGTAGTCTGTGGGTTTGTACTCCTGGCCACCCTCGATGTAGAACTCCGTGTAGTCGCCATCGTTGTACATGACCTCCACACCAAAGCGATCGAGGGTCTCGAGGGTCATGTCGATGTAGGGCGTCGACACGGCACCGCGAAGTTCGATGGTCGTGGCACCCTGGGCAACGGGAAGAGCAAGGAGGAGTCCTGTGACGAACTGCGACGAGACACTGCCGTCGACCGTAACGCGGCCACCACGTATAGGGCCGCACACCTCGATAGGTAGTCTGCCACCACCATCGCGCACCATGACACCAAGCTCCTTTAGAGGCTCCACCATCATAGACATGGGTCTATGTAGTAGTGTGCCCTCGCCATCGATGGTAATAGGTGTAGATAGGAGTGATGCTATGGGGGTGAAGAGGCGTGCTGCAAGTCCCGACTCGCCAACATTGAGGGTTGCGGTCTGAGGCTTGAGACCTCCGTCGATAATGAGCGTGTCGTTGTCGAGAATCACGACCTTGGCGCCGAGGTGTTCTATCGTGGCTATTGCCGAGCGTGTGTCGCGACAAAACTCTATGCCACGAAGTGTTGTGCGCCCAGGCGTGAGAAGCGCTGCGGCCATAGCGCGCTGAGCATAGCTCTTTGAGCAGGGCGGAGTTACCTCTCCGCGTAAACGGTTCCCAAGAGGGACTGTACTATCATCCATATATTATGTGTCGTTATTCTCTTTTATTCCTCATCGTCCAACTCATCCTCCGAGGGCTCGTGTACGTGGCCTAAGGCTCGCAATGCCTCCTGGCGCTCACGCTCCTCGCGCTCCTTTCGCTCGCGTGCCATCTGTGGCGATGTGCGAAGCTCGAAGTTGCTGCCGAGGTATACCTTGCGTACCATCTCATCGTTGGCAAGATCCTCGGCGGTACCCGTCTTTAGAATCTTACCCTCATAGAGGAGATATGTGCGGTCTGTAATAGCCAATGTCTCGTCGACGTTGTGGTCGGTGATGATGACGCCGATGTTCTTATCCTTCAGCGTGCCCACGATGCTCTGAATATCCTCCACGGCGATGGGGTCGACACCCGCAAAGGGCTCGTCGAGGAGTATGAACGATGGGTTGATGGCTACGGCACGTGCAATCTCGGTACGGCGACGCTCGCCACCCGAGAGCTGGTTACCATAACTCTTGCGTACCTTCTGCAAGCGAAATTCCTCGATAAGGCTCTCTACGCGCTCCCTCTGATACTTCTTCGAGTACTTGGTCATCTCGAGTACGGCACGTATATTGTCCTCAACCGTAAGGTGGCGGAATACAGAGGCCTCCTGCGCCAGATAGCCCACGCCCATCTGTGCACGGCGGTATACAGGCAGTGAGGTGATGTCGCTAACCTTGCCATTGTCGTCCTCGAGGAATATGCGACCCTCGTTGGGCTTGATGAGCCCCACGATCATATAGAATGTTGTGGTCTTACCGGCACCATTGGGGCCGAGCAATCCGACGATCTCGCCCTGGTTGACGTCGATGGTGACATGGTTCACGACAGTGCGTGATTTATAGGATTTTACTAATTCGCTTGTGTATAGTCGCATACTTTTTTTACAAATTTTTCACAAAGTTATTACTATTTTTCAAAAAAATATATTATATTTGGGTAAATTTTCTTGATAACGAAAAATTATGGACACCGAACAAGGAGTATTACTACACGATAAGCTGCGTGAGTATTTCGGATTTACATCATTCAAAGGCAACCAGGAGGCTGTTATAAAGAACGTCTTGGCTGGTAAGGATACCTTTGTGCTTATGCCTACGGGTGGTGGAAAGTCGTTGTGCTACCAGTTGCCGGCACTCATTATGGATGGTGTGGCGATTGTTATCTCGCCGCTTATAGCCCTTATGAAGAATCAGGTTGATGCGATGCGTACATTCTCGACGGAGTCGGGCATAGCTCACTTCCTTAACTCGTCGCTCAACAAGTCAGCAATACAGCAAGTGCGTCAGGATGTGTTGGATGGTCGTACCAAGTTGCTATACTTCGCCCCCGAGTCGCTGACGAAGGAGGATAACATCGCCTTCCTACGTAAGATTAAGGTGTCGTTCTATGCCATAGACGAGGCTCACTGTATCTCGGAGTGGGGTCACGACTTCCGCCCTGAGTACCGACGTATACGCCCAATCATCAACGATATAGGTCAGGCACCACTCATAGCCCTCACGGCTACGGCAACGCCCAAGGTGCAGATGGATATTCAGAAGAACCTCGGTATGACCGATGCCACGGTATTCCGCTCGTCGTTTAACCGTCCCAATCTATACTACGAGCTACGCCCGAAGAACAACGTGGACCACGACATCATACGCTTCATAAAGCAGCACGATGGTAAGAGCGGCATCATCTACTGCCTCAGTCGTAAAAAGGTGGAAGAACTTGCCGAGTTACTCGTGGCCAATGGCATCAAAGCCTTGGCTTACCATGCAGGTATGGATGCACAGACGCGTGCCGACAATCAGGATGCCTTCCTACATGAGAGGGTGAATGTCATCGTCGCGACCATCGCCTTTGGTATGGGTATCGACAAGCCCGACGTGCGCTATGTTATCCACTACGATATTCCCAAGTCGCTCGAAGGTTACTACCAGGAGACGGGACGTGCGGGTCGTGATGGTGGCGAAGGCTACTGCCTTACGTACTATAGCTACAAGGATATACAGAAGCTCGAGAAGTTTATGCAGGGCAAGCCCGTTGCGGAGCAGGAGATAGGTAAGTTACTACTCTTGGAGACCGTGTCGTATGCCGAGAGCTCGATGTGCCGTCGTAAGTCGCTCCTGCACTACTTTGGCGAGACGTACGAGGAGACGAACTGTGGCAGTTGCGACAACTGTTGTAATCCTAAGCCCAAGATCGAGGCTAAAAAGGAGATGCAGTTAGCATTGGAGGCACTGTTGGATATAGGCGATAAGTTCAAAATCGACCATCTCGTATCGGTGCTTATGGGTAAGGTTACGGCCATGGTCAAGAGCTACAATCACAACAAGTCGGAGTTCTTCGGTGCTGGTGAGAGTAAGGATGCCCGCTTCTGGAATGCCGTTATACGTCAAGCCTTAATTATGGGTTTGGTGGATAAGAATATCGAGAACTATGGCCTTATATCGGTTAATGCCAAGGGTAAGGAGTACATCAAGTCGCCTAAGAGCGTGACCATCACCCTCGACCACGACTACGACTCGGAGGAGGAGAATGGCCAGATGGGTGGCCCGATGAAGGGCGGTGGTGCTGCCGACGAGGAGCTCTTTGCCATGCTCAAAGACTTGCGCCGTAAGGTGGCTAAGCAGAACGACCTGCCACCGTATGTCATCTTCCAAGACCCCTCGCTTGAGGATATGTCGATACAGTACCCCATTACAATCGAGGAGATGCAGACAATATCGGGTGTAGGTGCCGGTAAGGCGCAGAAGTTCGGCGCCGAGTTCATCAAGCTCATCAAGGCGTATGTCGAGGAGAAGGAGATTGTACGTCCGCAGGATCTTGTGGTTAAGGGTGTGGCGAACAAGTCGAACAACAAGATATTCATCATCCAGTCTATTGACCGTAAGATGGACTTTGAGGATATCGCGCGCGCGCGTAATTTAGATATGGACGAACTGCTCACCGAGATTGAGGCTATCGTAAACTCAGGTACACGACTTGACATACAGTACTACCTCAATACGCTTATGGATGAGGATAAGGTGGAGGACATATACCTCTACTTCAAGGAGGATGCCGAAACCGACTCGTTGGACGATGCTATCGAGGAGCTCGGCTCGGAGTATAGCGAGGAGGAGATTCGTCTGGTACGCATAAAGTTTATTTCGGAGGTTGCAAACTAATGGCTGAGGTACGCGCAAAGAAGGCTTTAGGTCAGCACTTCCTTACTGATCTTAACATCGCCCGTAAGATAGCCATGTCGCTCTCGGGTGGCACGTCCGACAATCCGGACAGGGTGCTGGAGGTGGGTTGTGGTATGGGTGTGCTCACGCAGTTTCTACTCCAGAGGGACGACATCGTCACCTATGGCGCGGAGATTGATGGCGAGTCGGTAGAGTATCTCCACGACCACTATCCCGACTTTAGAGAGCGTCTCACGGAGGGCGACTTCCTCAAGATGGACTTACGCGCTGAGTATGGCGACAGACTGAAGATTATAGGTAACTTCCCTTATAATATATCGTCGCAGATATTCTTCAAGGTGCTCGAAAATAGAGACATAGTCCCCGAGTGTGTCGGCATGATACAGCGCGAGGTTGCCGTGCGCCTTGCCGAGCCCCCGGGCTCGAAGGAGTATGGCATATTGAGCGTGTTGCTACAGGCGTGGTACGATATAGAGTATCTCTTTACGGTAGGCGAGAAGGTGTTTAACCCACCACCCAAGGTTAAGAGCGCCGTTGTGCGCCTCGTACGTAACGATGTTGAGCGCTTGGAGTGCGACGAGGCTCTCTTTATTAAGGTGGTTAAGGCGTCGTTTGGCCAGCGCCGTAAGATGTTGCGCAACTCCTTGAAGGCTGCCTTTGGTAACTTCGGAGGTAGGGAGCATCGCTTCTTCACGATGCGTGCCGAGCAGCTCTCCGTTGCCGACTTTGTGGAACTTACGCAATGGGTGGCAGAGAATAGAGCGTGACGACGACTCTGATTAAGTATAGTTTGGCGCGTGAGGTTACCCTGATGCGCCTTTTTTAGACTCTAAGAATGAAACAATTTATACCACATAGCATCGACTCTGAGGAGTCGTTCGAGAGTGCCATGCTTGGCGATGTTAGGGCAGGATTTCCCTCACCTGCGGAGGATGTTCGCGAGAAGTTGGATCTCATAAAGTTACTTGTAAAACATAAGGCCTCGACCTTCTTCTTTCGCGTCAGTGGTGTGTCGATGGTCGATGCCGCCCTTGATGAGGGTGACATCATCATCGTTGATCGTGCCATAGCCCCCTACAACAACTGCAAGGCTGTATGCTTCATCGATGGCGAGTATACCGTCAAGCGTGTGGAGATGGGGGCGGGGCGTGTACGCCTTATGCCCGCGAATGAGAGTAATAGTGCGTATACGCCTATTGAGGTTACGCCCGATAATGACTTTATAATCTGGGGTGTCGTCACCTATACCATAAAGAAGATGTAACGGTGTTTGCCCTTGCCGACTGTAATAACTTCTATGCCTCGTGTGAGCGCGTCTTCCGCCCCGATCTCCAGGGGTGTCCCATCATCGTGCTCTCGAGCAACGATGGCTGTGCCATTGCGCGTAGCAACGAGGCCAAGGCTCTCGGCATAAAGATGGGTGACCCCTATTTTAAGATACGCCATATAGTGGAGCAGCATAACATCGCTGTATTCTCGGGTAATATGGCACTCTATGGCGATATGTCGCAGCGTGTACGTTGGGTGTTGGAGGAGTATGCACCATCTATCGAGGTCTACTCCATCGATGAGGCCTTTCTTGATCTGCGTGGCATGGAGGGTGTCGACTTTGATAGCTATGCTAAGGAGATATCGCGCGAGTGTTGGCGCCAGACAGCCATACCTGTGTCGGTGGGCATAGCCCCGACAAAGACCCTCGCAAAGATAGCCTCGAAGCTGTGCAAACACTATCCTAAGCTGCGCGGTGGCTGCTATATGTATCGCCCTGAGGATATCGTGAAGGTGCTGTGTAAGTTCCCTATAGAGGATGTGTGGGGCATAGGCAGACGCTTGACTCCAAGGCTCAAGGCAATGGGCATAACCACCGCATACGACTATACGATGCTGCCTGAGGGCGTCGTGCGTAATATGTCGGGCATAACGGGCGTGCGCACGTGGCGCGAACTGAGGGGTGAACCCTGCATAGAGTTCGAGGATGGCTTCGAGGCGCGACAGTCGATATGTGTGTCGCGTAGCTTTGCTAAGGAGATATACGACGTTGCAGAGCTCGCAGAGCAGGTGGCTAACTTCGCTGCTACGGTTGCTGAGAAGCTACGTAAGCAGCGTTCCGTGACCTCGGAAATGACCATCTTCGCCTATACAAATCGCTTCAAAGACTCTGCACCGCAGATGTATGGCACGCAGCTCGTACACTTTACGGTGGCTACTAACGAACAGCGTACCATCGTCACACGTGCCGTGGCCGCCCTGCGCGAACTATACCGTCGAGGCTTCGGATATAAGAAGGCGGGTGTCGTAGCTACGCATATCCTCCCAGCAGAGAGCGTCATGCACTCGCTCTTCGAGGATGAGGTTGCCGTTGAGCGCGAGCATAAACTCTCGACCGTTGTCGATGCCGTAAATCGTGCCTATGGCCGTGGTGCTGTGCGCTTTGCTGTGCAGGGTAGCGGTCGTATTAAGAGTGCGAGCGAAAACCAATCGCCACACTATACTACGCTGTGGAGTGATATCCCGAGTGTGACAGTTAAGTGATGCTCTATAGTTTAAGATGATATGCGTATAAAAAAGAATGATTGAAATTATTCTTTATAATTAAAAATATGTATTATATTTGCACTGTAAAAATAAAACATTAACAATTTAAACTAAAAGATTATGGATAAGTATACATGTGTACCTTGTGGTTGGGAGTATGATCCCGCAATTGGAGACCCTGAGAATGGCATACCAGCTGGAACACCCTTTGAGGAGTTGCCCGATGATTGGACTTGCCCTGTATGCGGCGTAGGTAAGGATCTCTTTGAGAAGGAGTAAAAAGTTAAGTGAAAGGTTATTATAAGAATGATTACGATTATGGAGACAAAGAATAAGGTATTGGCAACGATGCAGGCTGCAGGTGAGCCTCTCAACGCTGGCAAGATTGCAGAGCTCAGTGGTATAGACCGCAAAGAGGTTGATAAGGCTATGAAGCAGCTCAAGGATGAGGGCGCTATTGTATCGCCCGTGCGCTGCAAGTGGGAGCCCGCAAAGTAGTTCACAATACCCACTATCTAATGTGTCAATAGCTGACTAAGTTGCTGCTTAGTCAGCTATTTTTTATAGCATTATCTTATTGCGTAAATATTACGCATAATATTTTGTTGTTACGCTCTTTATTATTACCTTTGCGTAAAAATAACGCAATAGAGTATGGATGAGTTGAAGTATTCGTATAAGTATCCACATCCTGCGATGGCGTCGGATTGTGTGATTTTTGGTTTCGATGGCGTGAGTATCAGAGTGTTACTTATTCAACGTGGCGTAGAGCCCTTCAAGGGTAAGTGGGCGTTGCCCGGAGGCTTTATGAATATAGATGAGACGGCTGAGGAGTGTGCGCGACGCGAGCTGGAGGAGGAGACGGGTTTGAAGAACACCGTCGTGGAGCAGTTTTACACCTTCTCGGAGGTGGGGCGCGATCCCCGCGAGAGGGTAGTGAGCGTGGCGCACTATGCTCTTGTTAGGCTATCGGAGGTGAAGGGTGGTGACGATGCGTCTATGGCGAGGTGGTTTGCGCAGGAAGAGATTCCGAGTTTGGCATTCGATCACGACCATATATTACGAATGGCGATAAGCCGGCTCAAGGAGCGTATATGTTTCGAGCCTATAGGCTTTGAGCTACTACCCGAGGTATTTACGATGACAGAGCTACAGAACTTGTATGAGGCTATTTTAGGCATTAAGTTCGACCGTCGTAACTTCTATAATAAGATGCTCAAGTTGGGGATTCTCTCGGAGGCTGAGCCGCGTCCGGCGCAAGCGTCGCGCCGTGTGCCATTGAGGTATCGGTTCAATGCCATGAAGTATGCCGAGCTGAAACAAAAGGGTTTTAGGTTGGAGTTCTGAACGTAGAGGCATTATCGTTGTCGAATAATTATTGGTAACTATTTTACAAACATAGATGTTATGAAGAGATTGTATTTTGATATGGATGGTGTGCTGGTGGATTTTCAGTCGGGCCTCGACCAGCAAGATGAGAAGATACTTAAGGAGTACGATGGGCGTCTCGATGAAATCCCCGGTCTTTTTGGCGCTATGAAACCTCTCGAGGGTGCCATCGAGGCGGTACACCGCTTGCAGGAACACTACGATTGTTATATCCTCTCAACTGCCCCGTGGAAAAACCCATCAGCATGGAGCGATAAGGTGGTGTGGGTTACGAAGTATCTCGACGATGTATTCCATAAGCGAATGGTTATCACCCACTGCAAGCACCTCTGTAAGGGCGATATTCTTATCGACGACAGAGGTAAGAATGGCGCGAGTGAGTTCGAGGGCGAGTGGATAGAGTTTGGCTCGGAGCGCTTTCCCGACTGGAATAGTGTATTGGAGTATCTTATCCCGAAAGATAAGTGACGCTATGCCTGCCTCGAGTAGAGGCCCCGAAGGATGCAAACATTGATGACATTGCTCCTATACAATCGTACCACCGTTGCACATTCGTAAGCAGTGGCTGCTTCTTTCATCGGTCTGAGCTGTTCCCAAAGATGCCCTATACTTTTGATAGATGTACACATGCCGTCGCACCCTAATTTGCTATCAGCACGCACTGCTTAGCACAACACAAAATCATTAGATGTTCTAAAAGCCTTCATTCACTGCGAATGGAGGCTTTTTTAGTTAATGATATAGATTAAATGAAAATGCTATGGCAACAGTAAAAGTAAAACTACGCCCATCATCAGTGGAGGGCAAAGCAGGTGTTATCTACTATCAAATTAGCCACAATCGTAAAACCCAACAGATTACAACAAAGCTCCGTGTGTGCCCATCCGACTGGGATGCTGACGAGGAAAAGTTGGTTCGGGAAGCCCCTAACCGAGCAAGTGATTACAGATTATAACTCATTCCTCATTCAGCGAGGTTTGGTGCGCAATTCTGTGTCGTTTTATATGCGGGTGCTTCGTGCTATCTACAACAAGGCGGTAAGGCAAAAACTTATCGAGCAACAGCACCCGTTTACAGAGGTCTATACAGGCATTGACCGCACACGCAAGCGTGCTGTATCTGAATCAATTATAGCGCAACTACACCGCTTGGAGTTGGAGGCAGGAACATCGCTTGCCTTGTGTCGCGATATGTTTATTTTCAGCTATTGCACTCGCGGAATGGCATTCGTGGATATAGCTTATCTCAAGAAGACAAACTTACAAAATGGAATGATTTGTTACGCTCGCCGTAAAACCGGGCAACTGCTGAGTGTTCGCATAGAGCCAAGCATCCAGCGAATAATTGACCGATATTATGGTGGCGACTCACCTTACGTATTCCCAATTTTAACCTCGCTTGATGCCAACGAAGCATACAAGCAATATCAGGTTGCCTTGAACACACACAACCGCTTACTCGGCAGATTATCAGAGATGTTGGGATGCGGCTGTAAACTGACCTCATACTCCTCACGCCATAGCTGGGCAACCGCTGCAAGAAATCATAATGTTCCCATCTCAGTAATTAGCCAAGGCATGGGCCACACCTCAGAACAGACCACGCAGATTTATCTAACAATGTTAGAAAATTCAGTGATTGATGATGCAAATAAGGGGATAATCAGCGGTTTGGGGTAAGGGTTCTACCAAAGAACTATGATTGTTTCCAAAGTGGCTGATAAGCAATGTGTTCGTAGTTCATTAAAATTTATGTTTTAAAACATTTTTCAGCGAACGTAGAATTTACATCATAATAATTAAACTATTATGAAAAAATAATTGACCTAAATGTGTATATTTTGAGATTTTTGTTATAAATTTGTATATCTGTAAAGTGTTCTTCGATAGAATACATATCCAAAATAGACTCTATTTACTATGAATAAGATAGCAATGGAGGGTGTTAATTGTACAAGTAAAGGCTCGTTTGTCAATGGGACAAACGACCGCGAAGCGTGCCAAAAACGCTGGGTCGCAGCTCTCGTTCAGATGAACTGTGAAAAAAAAGTTGCAGCCAAACTTGACAAGATGGGTATAGCAAATTATGTACCAGTTCAGCAGGAAGAACATCAATGGAGTGACCGAAAAAAGAAGATAGATAGGGTTGTCATTCCTATGGTTGTATTCGTCCGTCTTTCCCAAGATGAGGAAGACGATTTTCGGAGACTATCATTCATTCTTAAGTTTATCACTTATCCAGGTTCTAAAGAATTAACCACTCCAATACCTGACGAACAAATCGAAAAGCTAAAGTTCCTTTTGCACAATGCAGATGCAAAAGTCTCAATTGTGGAAAATCTTAAAGTTGGAGATAGAGTTCGCTTTGTAAGAGGCCCGATGAAAGGTCTTGAAGGAGAATTAAGTTATGCTGAAGAAAATAAGCCTATCGTTGCCATCAGAATAGATGGATTGGGGTATGCATGTGTAAGTATTGAGAAAATTAATTTGGAATTGATTTAGATATCGTGATTTTTTAAGTAAAGATTATGAAGAAGATAAATAATAAAAACATATGGTGTTTACTTGACATCTTGGCAATTATCATTGCTTTATCTGCATTGATTTGCAACTTAACACCAACTAAACACGAATGTCTTAACAATACTTTATGCATTATCGCTGGAACAATAGGTTTTTACTATTTCGCTACTTCAGTTTATATATTTTTCTTTAACAGACCTAAATTTGATTGGCATTTAGTAAATGGTAATTATTTAGCTAAAGTTGTTGCATTGGTTTTATTATTCCCATCAATAATTGCTAGCTGTTTTTTGTTGTACAATTCCTGTCCTAAAAATTCAAAGTATTCTCCCCAAAATCTAGTATATGACGAAAATTTGTACTCATATAACAATGCAGAAACAGACACTCTAGGTATTGCAAAATGTCAACTTTTTACGGATTCGGTATTTCTAAACTCTCACAATCTTGAACTTAGTGATTCAATCATAATACAAAAAAACAAATTGCCTAAAACTATAATTTCAAAGCAAGAAGATACTTCAATATTTTGGACTGTATATTATCATTTCATAGATCCAGGCAATCAGCACATGACCACATCTCAAAGTGGACGAGGATGGTCGGCTCTAATTGCAATACTTGGAGTTTTTCTGTTAAACGGATTGTTAGTATCTTCTATAATTGGCTGGATAGATTCCAGAAAAGAGAAATGGCTGAAGGGCGAGGTTAAATATCGAGGATTTCTACACAAGTATAAACACTATGTCATCATTGGTGGCAATGATATGACATTTGGCATTGTACGGCAGATTATGCCGAACAAAGGTGTTATGCCATACATATTAATCCAAACAACTCGTGATGTGGAAGAATTTAGACGAGAGTTGTTCTCTACGTTAACGGAACAACAGCAGCAGCATATAATAATATATTATGGCAGTCGTACTTCTGAAACGGAGCTGATGGAACTCTGCTTGCAACAAGCAATAGAAGTTTATATATTAGGAGAACAAACTCGTACGGATGATTTCGAGCCTTATCATGACACTGTCAATATGCAATGTTTTGATTTAATCAATCAATTATTGCAAGGGGGCAATTCATTCAAAGAACCCATTAGATGTTATGTTATGTTTGAATACCAAACATCTTTTGCGGCTTTTCAATCATCGTCTCAATCCAGAATTATAAAAACTCCAGATGGCAAAGATTTATTGTCCTTTATACCATTCAGCCCTTATGAAAATTGGGCACAAACCGTTCTTGTTAATGGAAACATTACTATTCCAGACAAAACCAATATAACTATAACATATAATAATATAGATGGGGATGGAATCTCGTATGATTCTGATAAAATTGCACATATAATTATTATCGGGATGTCGAAAATGGGCACTGCAATGGCGATAGAAACTGCTCATCTAGCTCATTTCCCAAATTTTGTCAGAGATAATTCTAAACGCACTAAGATTACCTTTATTGATAAAAATGCCCGCGAGGAATCTGATTTCTTTATGGGAAGATTTCCAGACCTATTTAAACTTTGCAAGTGGACGGATGTAGATGGCAAAGAGCATAATTGGTATGCACCAACATGTAATGAATACCAATACTTTGCAAAAAACTTTTTAGACATAGAATGGGAGTTTAGGAGTGGTGGCGTTGAGTCGAAAGAAAACAGAGAATATATCGAATCTTGCTTTAATGAAAAGAATACAGAGATTGTAACAATTGCAGTCTGCTTGCCGCAACCACACCAATCTTTGGCTGCTGCACTATATCTCCCAAAAGTAGCAATACAAAAAGCCAATGATATATGGGTTTATCAACCTCAAAGTGGAGAATTGCTTATAGATATTAATAAGGGGGCTGACGATGCTAAACATATTTGGGAAATGACAACATACAGAAAGCTAAAGCCATTTGGCATGCTTAGTCTAGGATTTGATGCTAAATTATTGGAAAATGAAGCCATTTGGTATTGCAGTAATTTCTATAAAGCAAAGGATGCCTTAGTGAACAAATTTAGACAAAAGTCTGATAATGAAAACACCTGCTATTGGAATCATTGGGATAGGAAAAATGTAGAAGAAGCAGTCTTGTCAGAAATAGATTTATCCTTGGGTAAATTGTGGGCTATATGGTCTAATATATATCAGGTTAACACTATTGAATTTAAGATGCGTTCATTGGGATTAAACTTTTCAAAATTGGATGATACTAACATTAAAGAACTCTTTGCAAAGGTCGAGCACAATAGGTGGAATGTTGAAAAACTTCTCATGGGTTACAGACCTCTTGAAGACCATACTCTCAATAAAGAAGAAATAGAAATAGTTAGGGAGTATCTGAAAGTAAAAAATGAAGAATTGGTAAAAATTCAGGAAGGTATAAATGAAAAGGACATCTATTATGACTGGAGGGAAGAAAGTTTTAAAGTCAAGAAAGTAAAGGGCTTTTACAAAGATGGGCCAATGAAGGTGCATCCTAATATTTGCCCATTTGAATGTTTGCCTATGGATGATAAGAACTATGACATTTGTTTTACTTTGGCTATGCCGTTCTTACGAGAAAAAATGAAAAAAAGCTAATGACTGACCAACAAATAATTGAATCCTTGATTGCTCGGGATGAGCGAGTGACTCAGCAGTTCTTCTTTGGGAACTGCCGTCCGCTTTTCTTGAGCATTATTCGCTATGTATTCTCATATGAGGTGGATTATGATGAGTTTGTAAATGAATTCTATCTGCACCTTATGGAGAATGATGCATATCGTTTGAGACAGTTTCAAGGTCGAAGCACCATCTATCAGTGGATGAAAGTAATTGCCATTCGCTACTTTATAGCGAAGCGTGATAGTATGATAGATAATGAGTCTAAGGACGCTCTTTTAGATAGTGTTGTACAAAAGATGTTTGTTGATGGAGAAAAGAAGCTGACGGCAAAGATGGATATAGAGCGTCTGTTTCCCCTAATGCCTAACAGACGCTATGTTTATGTCATCAGAAGATTGGTTATGCAGGAGGCTGAGCCCAAAGTTGTGGCACAAGAACTACGGACCAACGTCGATAATTTGTATAACATTAAGAAGCGTGCTATTGCAGCGTTGACAGCAATAGCACTGAAAGAAGTAGAGAAATATGAAAAAGAAATCAGTAAATAACATCTCGGCAGAGGTATTGGCAGCGTTCCTTGATGGCAATACTACTGCACAGGAGAGCAAAGAAATAATCACTGCTCTCACTGAAGATGCTGAATTGAGAGAATTGATACATATTTCTCAATCAGTAGATGCGGAATTGGGTATGACACCCCAAGAGTGTGAATTTATTCCGATGACGGCAATGGCTGCCACCTGCAACGAGGAGAATTATTGCTGCTTGGAGTGTGAAAAATATATCCTTTGCAAACTAAATATCGAATTTGACGAGGAACAACTCCTCCAGAATGCCATTCAAAACGGCTGGCAAAAAGAGAATGGCACTGCACTTCACAATGTCGGCAGGCATTTGGAGAATAAAGGATTAATCGTAACTCGTCAATATAATGCTTCAATAGAAGATATTGCAACTGCTCTGAAAGATGATGAGAGTGTAATTGTAGCAGTTGATGGCGGAGAGTTATTGGGTAATAAAGCTGATGAAATAATTGAAGATCTCGTGATTGGTCAAATACCTGACCATACGGTTGTAGTATTATCTCTCATTCCAAACAATGATACAATAACCATATACGATCCTAACTCTTCAAATGTAGAGGATATTTATCCTTTGGAGCAATTCAAAGATGCATGGAATGATTCGAAAAATTATTTAGTAACTATAACTTCAAACAGTATGAAAACCTATACTCCGAAATCAATAGACTTATCGGATGTAGAATTAACCGAAGATTTGACCGAGTTGCGTGAAGCTATCGCAGAGAATGCTCACGAAATCTGGGCAGAGAACCGTCAAGCAGAGGGCTGGACTTATGGACCTCAGCGTGATGACCAGTTAAAACAAACGCCAGATATGGTTCCCTACTCTCAACTACCAGAAGGCGAGAAAGAGCATGACCGAGAAATGGCAATGAAAACCATAAAACTTTTGAAGAAGCTCGGTTATGATCTAATTAAGCGAGAAGAAACAGAATTATAAAAAGTACTCAAACAACGCATTCAGAATTCGGATGAGGAGTTACATTGTCGCAGATGTGGTAATGTGATATACAAACATCAAGTATTCTGTGACAAGTGCGGTTTTGAGTTGTAAATGGATTGGGAGTGAACGGTTATGAAATACGATGTTTTCATAAGTTATAGACGAGATGGTGGTTACGATACAGCGAAACACCTCAATGACTTGCTTGTTAGAGATGGATACAAAGTAAGTTTTGATATTGACACATTAAGAAACGGAGATTTTGACATTCAACTTTTGTCCCGTATTGAGGATTGTACCGATTTTATACTTATTGTTGATGCTCATTGCTTCGACAGAACGTTAGACGAGTCTTTTGACCGTTGTAAGGATTGGCTCAGGTGCGAGTTAGCACACGCATTAAAGCATAATAAAAATATAATACCTATTTTCCTTGCAGGTATTAACAGTTTTCCGGACAATTTACCCAATGATATCGCGTATGTTGCCAGAAGGAATGGCCCTGTCTACGACCGCTATTACTTTGATGCGTTCTATGACAAATTGAAGCGGATGTTTTTGGAGAGCCAACCTAACAGCAATATCACCAATGAAGGCGAATCATTGGTGATGACACGTATATATCCTGATACGGACTGTGAAATATATCTGTTTGGGCAAAAGATTGGAATAGCTTTAAAGAATGAGTTTTACGAATTGAGCCTGCCGAAGGGTGAGAATGCATTGAAATTTATTTGCACTATTGATAACACTATATTCTCTGATGAGATAGTTGATGTCACTGATTGTCAGCGTGTAGTGAAGGTGTCTCTTGAGCGGAAATTGCTTGACAAGAGAAAGAGAATAGAGTATATAACCTCGGATGGTCAGAAGCTAAATTTGAGCAAAAAGTATTGGGATATAGAAATTCTCAATCATACATATGAGAATGGTAAGGGGGTGATTGCTTGCAAAGAGGAGATTGCTAGAATTGGGAGAGATGCCTTTATGGGATGTCGAAACCTTATAAGTATAACAATTCCCAGCAGTGTAAAAACAATTGAAGAAAGGGCATTTTGTGATTGTCTTAGTCTTACAAGCATTACTATACCTGATAATGTAATTCAGTTTGGTGATGGCGCGTTCAACTGTTGTGAGAACCTATCTGCATTTTATGGCAAATGGGCATCAGCTGATAATCGTTGTCTGATTGTTGATGGTGAGTTGAAAGCATTTGCTTCTGCAGGATTAACCACATATACTATTCCTAATTATGTGACCAAGATTGGTGGTTCAGCTTTTTATGGTTGCGGACTTGCAAGTATAACAATTCCCAATAGTGTAATAATAATTGGAGAAGAAGCATTCGAATACTGCAGATACCTTACAAGCATTGCTATACCTGAAAGTATAACGAAGATTGGTGGTTCTGCCTTTTATGGTTGCGGTAATCTCCAAGAGGTACATATTACCAATTTATCAGCTTGGTGCGGGATAGATTTCCCCGGTTACTACCCAGGTAATCCTTTGTACAATAATGCCAAACTATATTTAAATGACGAGTTGGTTGTCGACTTGCTTATTCCTGACAATGTAGTTGAAATTGGCCCGAGGACTTTTTATGGTTGCAGCAGTCTTGTAAACGTAACAATTTGTAATAGCGTAAATTTGATATCTGTTGGCGCATTTCACAGCTGTAGCAACCTAACAAGCGTAACTATTGGTGATAGCGTAACTGTAATAGGCGGTGGCGCATTCTTTAATTGTTGCAATCTTAGAAGTGTTATTATTGGTAATAACGTAACCACGATATGCGATAGTGCATTTGGAAATTGTAGTAGACTTGCAAGTGTAATTATGGGTGATAGTATAGTAGAAATTGGCAGTTTTGTTTTCAGCGGTTGCAGTATCCTAACAAATATAAAAATACCTGATAGCGTGATTTCAATTGGCGCAGATGTGTTTGAAGGGTGCAGTAGCCTTACAAATTTATATTGCAAACCAGTCACTCCCCCCAAAGTCGCACCCTATACCTCTCAAGGGCTAGGACTGGATAGAGCGACTGTTATCTATGTGGAAAATGTGGCACTAACACGATATAAAGATGCACAAAAGTGGAAGGAGTATAACATTTATGGATGCACTTTTTAAGGATTTTGTATTATGATTAAACCAGCAGAATTTATTCATTCAGAGGACGCAGCAGCATTGCGTCAGTTGGAAAGTATCCCAGGATTCCCAGCTCTTGTCAAGAAGATAATGGCTCTGGGATTTGAACAATTGCGGTATGGTATGAATATGGCGACAGCTATTCGCCTTTCTCCTACTCAATTACCCAAACTTTACAATCACCTCCCTCCAATCTGTGAGAAGTTAGGTATCCCTGAGCCTGAGTTCTACTTACAAATGGATCCTGTACCAAATGCATGGACTTTTGGTGATACTAAGATTTTCATCACTATCACATCGGGATTGGTTGAATTACTCAATGATGAAGAGTTGGATGCTGTAATTGCACACGAATGTGGTCATATTCTTTGTCGCCATGTGCTATATCATAGCATTGCCCAGTATATACTCAGTGGTGCTGATGCCATGGGAATTTTAGGTTCACTTACAGTTCCAATTCAGTACGCAATCTTGTATTGGTACAGAAAGAGTGAGTTATCTTGCGATAGATGTGGTAGTATCATAACCTCACCCGAGATTGTTGCTCGCTCGATGGCTCGCTTATCAGGTGGCCCGAAGTCTATAACAAGCAATTTGAACATGCAAGAATGGGCGCTGCAAGCAGATAAATACGAGAAGATAAAGAATGATGGCTTGTGGAACAAAGCATTGCAACTCTCTATCATAATCGGTCAATCCCATCCATTCAGTGCAGTTCGAGTTCGCGAAATCCTCAAATGGGGAGAAAGCCCGCAGTATAAGAATCTAATGCAGAATCTGAAAGCAGAAGCATCTGGCAAGAGATGTCCTAAATGCAATAAAGCTGTATGCGCTGATTGGGCTTATTGCAAGCATTGTGGAACAAAACAGTAAACTAAAAAATAAGGTGAGTATGGCAACAAAATGTCCGTATTGTGGTAGTAAAGATATTAAAAGCCTAAACTTGGGCAAGCGAATTATTGCTGGTGCCGCAAGTGGTATAACAGCTACATTATTATCCCCATTTATGAGGGGTGATGCAAAATATCCTGCGAAGAATGTTCATGAAAGTATATGCAAAACAAAGAAATATATTTGCTTGAATGATAGCTGTAGACGAAAATTCGAAATAGATGTTTTTTAACTATTTGCACGATAAATTGGTACTTAAATTTTAGAGTTATGTTTTTCAACGAAGAAGGAATCTTGAACATTGACGAAATGGTCGCCAACAATGTATCTTTCAAGACTATAATGGAAGATGGAGTAATCACCGAAGAGGAGATTAAGGCACAGTCTGATAAGGTTGTAGCAATGCTTCACGATATGGAGGCAAAATACAATGAAGAGCAACTTGCAGAGATCAAAAATTTGCTTGTAGAGTCAAGCGTGTTGTACGCAGTGTACAATTTTCATTCTATTCAAAACATTAACAAATAAGAACTATGGCAACTTTTAGCACTAAAAAGATATTATACGGTTCAACATCTTTGATACCTACTATTGCAAACCGTATTCAGGAGGAGTTTCAGAACGATGGCTACGAAGTGGCTATGGATGCTTTGAGCAGCGGTGGTTACGACATTTCTATCACAAAGGGCGGCGTATTCAAGGCTGTACTGGGTATGAAAACCGCATTGAAAGTTACCTTACTTCCTCAAGGTAGCAACATCCACTTTGAAGCCGGTGTTGGTATTTGGGGACAGCAGGCAATTCCTACTGTGATTTCGATGCTTTTCTTCTGGCCTGTTCTCATTACTCAGATTTGGGGCATGGTAGAACAGTCAAAGCTTGATGATAAGGCTTTGGACATTGCAAAGGACGTAGTTTATATGAATAACAATAATGGTGCAGGCGCTACTACTTCTAATGGTAGCAAGTTCTGTACAGGATGTGGTACTCAGAATGCTGAATCTGCAAACTTCTGCTCAGGCTGTGGCAGACCTCTATAATTATGGATAAAAAGGAATATCTGAAAAACAGATTTAAGAGAGACTTCTTGCACATAGCTTGCTGCAGGAAGACTCTCTTCCTGCTAAAGAAATAGCAGAAAAGTTATATAGTGTAATTGACCTTAATTGGTTGATTGGTCAAGGTAAGCAAGAGATAGAATCTTTTTGTAATAAGCATCTTTCATTTGAGAAAGTAAAAGCTGAGGGTAAGCTATCCAATGAACTGTCACAAGAGTTGGGTTATGACCTTAAAGATAGAATTATAGCTGAATATCAAAACTATTTGGATAACCATTCAACAGATGAAATTACAACTGCCATTATCTCTAAAATAGAGAGAAGCGTAGAACTTCAAACTTGGAGTAATGGTATTGTGAATATGCAGGAAGCGATTAAACTACTTGTTGAAAGAGTAAAAAATTCATCAAGAAGTTATGGGAATTTCTATACTGTCCCAATTTCGGAAAATGAGATATTTGAAAAGTTCAATAAAGCAAAGGAAAACATCTTGCTCGAACGCATTCAAGGAAACAACATAGATGATATTATTGAGTATCGTAGCGCATTGGTTGAGTATGTTCGAGTATCTTGCGAGAATATGCTCTACGCTAAACTCAAAGAAGTATATGGTTGCATTGCCAACAATGACACTTTCGAGCGTTTACACTCAAACTTCAACGGTCTATCACAATATGCTCAAGAGATAAAGTCATCAATCGTCGATTGCGAGTCTAATGAAGAATGGGACAAGGAATACAATCGTCTTGTACCGACGGATTTCTACTACCGCAATGTATAAAACATTACAGCAGAACACGCTTTCCATATGATTCTTCTTCAATTCTTTGCCAAGAATGAAAAATGGATGATAGATAATGAGTTGTTAGTAAATGGAGAATTAAAGATCTACATTGGTAGGGATATAGTGCTATTGGGAAAATTATTAAGCACAATTGAAATGTCTTTTGAGATAATTTATGTTTAAGGAATAATCAAAATATACATATATGGAAAAACTTAGTCAAGATACACCAAATAAAGACATGATGGATTTTTCGTTCGATGATATCATTGATTCAAACATCTTTGACAACAATAATGACGAGCCTCTGTGGGATAAACTTATACAGCAAATAATAGATGGTAATGTTATCCCTGTGATTGGTGCCGATTTGTTAATTGATAATAGTTATAATCTGCACAAATTCATAATGGATGGACTTGCCAAAACTTTTGGGGTCAGTAAACAAGTAAACAGCTTTTCCGAACTAGTATATGCTCCCGAATATAAAAATAAGTTTAAACTTGATAACATATATTATCAAGTTGATAAAATTTTTGCAGCTAAACGCTTCCCCGCATCGGAACGTTTACGCAGACTGCTGTCTATTAAACAATTCCCGTTTATCATCACGACTAGTTTTACTCCTGTAATTGAACAAGCGATGCAAAATATTTGGAAGGACGAGTTGAGAGTTATGAAGTTTAACAACAATCCTTCTGAAAATAGTGATATTAAAAATGGAGCAGACTTAAGGAAACCTACAATATATTATATGTTTGGAAAGGTTGGTGCCGGTGCTCATAAATATGTTTTGACTGATATTGATTTATTAGATTTCGTTTCTTCTTGGCTTTCGAACGACAACAAAGCGCGCCCGAAAAATCTATGTAACGAACTTAAAGATAAATATCTACTAATGTTAGGCAATACATACAGTGATTGGTTGTTTAGATTTATTTGGTATTCAATGCGAAAACCAGATTTAGGTCACGGAATGTTGGCCTATGACACATTGGACGAGTCATTAATTAACTTCTTGGAACGTACCGAAACCTTTACAAAGCAAAACACTTCCGATGTAATTGATCAAATTTTAGTCCGTTTAGACAAGAAGTTGAAGGAAAATGAAGCCACCAAATTCAACAAGCCCGAAGAGAATATGGATGTATTTATCTCATATTCTCGCTCGGACACACAAGTTGCAGAACAATTATATAAAGCTTTGACTGATCAAGGAAAACGAGTCTGGTATGACAAATACAATCTTACAGATGGTGGACTTTTTATGGATGAAATTCGAAAAGCAATTAAAACAGCTAAATATTTCGTTCCCATATTAACTCCTAATATCGAAAAAGAGAAACGAGAGTCACATGTTTATAGAAATGAATGGGATACAGCAATAGAGGTCGCTATAAGTATGGGGCGCACATATATTATACCATTGGCGGATAGCAACTTTGATTTTTATAAAGCCGCTATCCCAGAAAGGATGCAACAGCATAATGCTATTTTCTACTCAACTGAAGATGGCGTTGAAATCGTAGTAGAAAAGATTATTCATAAAATGAATCAAGATTAAGGATATGGAAGAGTTTGTACGAAAGAATCCGTGGTTAGGACTTGAATCATATAAAGAAGGAGAAATTTTATATGGTCGAGATGATGACATTAGAGATTTGTCTCAATGTGTATTAAATGACACTGATACTTTATTGTATGGAAAAAGTGGTATTGGAAAATCTTCTATCCTTAATGCCGGTATTTTACCCGCCGCAAGAAGGAATGGATATTTACCAGTTCTTATAAGATTGTCTCATAAGGAGAAGCATTCATATCTACACCAAATTAATCAAGCTATATTAAATGCGATTCTCCATTCTCTAACAGGTGACTTTGGAACAGATGTTTCCATTACAAATGGAGACCATGCCCATAATGATGCCCAATCGCTGATAAGAGAGGTTGTATTCTGCAAGGATACTGAAGCCGAAAGTTTTTATGAATATTTCCACAGACATACATTTCATAATGCCAATGGAGATCGTCTAAAATTATTAATAATTTTCGATCAATTTGAGGAAATATTCACATTACAGGATGATGTTCAAAAGAAGAAAAACTTTTTTACTCATTTAGCAGATTTGCTTAATGATATTATGCCTGATGAACTTCAACAAAAAGTTGAAATCTCATCAGAAACTCAAGAGGAGATAATTGTAGATGAAGGGAGGGATTTTAACAACATATTTGATGATTTAAATTTGGGTGTTGAGAATAGTTTACCCGAATATGTGGCAGATAATGATATCCATTTCGTTTTTACAATAAGAGAAGATTTCCTGTCGGAGTTTGAATATTATTCAGCAGCAATACCATCATTAAAGCAAAACAGATATGGCTTACGACCTATCAACGAAGAACAAGCAGCTGATATTATCCGCCTTCCACGCAAAGGTCTTGTCGATGATGAAGTGGTAAAGCTGATTATACAGCACGTAACAGAGCGCAAAGATTTTGATCTTGATGGGAACCCAGAGATTGAAGTTGATGCTGCTATTTTGTCTCTATTCCTTAGTCGTCTATATGTAAAGAAATCTAACGAGCAACAGAAGATAACGTCAGAGCTTGTAGAGAAATATAGTGGACATATTATCCACGATTTTTATATTGATTCTATCAAATCAAACGAAGAAGAAAATGAAATACTATCTGAAAAAACGATTTTCCTTCTTGAAAATTTACTTTTAACATACGATGGTCGCCGCAATAATGTTTCACGTAACGATCTCATTGTTCAGGGTATTACAGATAAAGAATTGGATATCCTAATTGAAAAACGTAAACTATTGCGACAATTTAATCATGGTAATGACATACGTATTGAATATATCCATGACATACTCTGCCCAGAAGTAAAAGAACGCAAAGAACAACGCGAGTTAATTTTGGAGCAAGAGTTGGAACGTAAGCGTCAGGAGAAGGAAAAACAAGAACTTCTTCAAGAAAGAGAAAGAGAAAGAACTACAAGAAATATAGAATACAATCATAAGAAGCGTGCAACTGAACGCAATGTACTTATTCATAAAGGCCGCAGACTTATAGATAACGCTTTGGATTTTGGCGAACTCAGAACAATCAATAGCATTACTTTACAAACCCCAGTTGATAAAATTATAGCATTTGTAAAGTTGATGACACGTGCATATGAGGATTATTTTGAAGATTTATCTGATTTCAAATTTGTAAACCAGCAAGTATTCAGTGATCCCCTGCTCAAAAATTCAGATATTGTTTTGTCTTTTTACAAAGAAGATAAAAATGCGCCGACGATAGATGGTATATATAGGGTAGATTTGAAATATGAAGGAGCTTTGATTTCAGATATCTTCTTTAAGGGAAAAAGAGTTCTCTCGGATGGAAGTTTGTCATTTGATGAACCTATCTATATACTGGGTGGATACTGTGGTATTCATATCAATTATGACAAGAAACAAAGAGAAGTACAACGAGTTTATCTAGATGATTTGAACAATCCAATAATCACGTTGGATGGCTATAGTGTCATACAAACAGATTACGATGAAAGGGATAATCCTATTAAAGTTCGATACTATATATTAAATAACGGAAATTTATCAGTTGCGAAACATATACACGGGAACCATGGTTATGACTCCGTTTTTGATAAGAATGGAAATGAAATTGAACGTTATTTTGTAGATGAAAATGGAAAGCCCACAACAATAGTTTCTGGAGTATACGGTAAGCGCATGACATATGATATTGATACGTTCAGACTAATAAAGATAAGTAACATAGATGCCAATGGAGGTTTAATGGCGGACAATGATGGTTATGTTACTGATTATAAGGTGTATGATGACAATGGGTTGCCAACATCGGATTACTTTCTAGACCAAAACGGGGAACCGTGGAAAACCCCTTCAGGTACATACGGAAATATTGACCAGATTGATTTTCTCAATAATATTATTACAATGTGTAATGTTGATGAACATGGTTCATGTATTGAGGATAAAGATGGTGTTAAAAAAATTGTCGCAAAGATTAATGAGAAAAGACAAATAACAGAATTGTTCTCTCTAGACAAAAACGACGATATTATTGATTCTGAAAATAATGATTCTATACAATTATGGAGTTATGATGAGCAGAATAGATTGCAAAGTGTTAAATACTACAATAAGAATGGATTATTTGGCTTAGGAAAAAGATTTGACTACAACAAAGAAGGCACGCATATTATACGCGAATACTATTTGTCTGAAAATGGGATAAGTAAAAATGAAGATTTTGATGTAGAAGGATTGGAATACTCTTTGAATGGAGAAGACGATCTCCCAATTTTGCAAATATTTATCAACGAGTATAAACAATTCAAGAAGTGTAATGATGGCTACTATGCCGTAAGAACATGGGAAGATGACAAACAGAGAGTTGTTAAGCAATTATACTATGATGTTGATGGTACACCAATGAAAAGTAATAGCGGTGTATTCGGCGTAAAAGTAGAGTATTTAGATGTTGAAACAACCAAACGTATCAATTTAGATGCAGATGGGAACATGATTGAAGACAACAACGGTGTTGCTTTCATTATCGAAACTAACAATTCGTCAGGTTTAGTCCAAATCAATTATAACATAGAAGGTGTTCCTCATGCAAACGATAATTGGGTTTATGTACACCTAGAGAAGGAAATTATCAATCAAGGGCATTTAGAAAGAATGCTAGTTTTAAATTCACGCAAAGAACAGATACTAATTCATCGACCACATCGAGCTGATCCAGGATTGGGATTAGTACCATGTATGATTGTGGAAACAACATTTGATAATAAGGGAAGACCGTTGAATGAATATTTTAAAGATGCCAGAGGTAATTTAGTAGGAGATGCAGACGGAAATAGTTATACAACATGGGAATATGACGATAATAATCAGGAAATCACATCTTTGTATAATATTAATGGAGAACTTAGAATTCGTATTAAAACTATGAAAGACAGTAAAAATCGTATTACGGAACAGTCATACATCAATAATAGAAACGAATATCAAGAACTTGAAAGGGGCTACAGCGGTGAAATTTGTGAGTATTATGATGAGGAAAACAAAAAAATAGTATCATTTATAGATTCAAAGGGGGAAGCATGCAACAATAAAGACGGTTTTGCACGTCGAATCTCTTGGTATGATAATTTCGGACGTCTTGTTGCTCAAAAAGATGTAACTATTGATGGTAATATTCATGGACTTATAGGTATACGTGAATTTATTGACTCTGAAAAAAGAGAGTGCGCTTATTATATTCATTATGAAGATGGTCAAGGTCATATTATACATAATGATAATGGTTCTGTATTCGAATATTTTGAAGATGATAATAAAGGCCGAACAATCAGGAATTTGTATCTGGATTCAAATAAATTGCCATTGTCAGACAAAGATGGTGATTATGGACTAAGTTACGAATATGATGACGAGAAACAGTTAACTATAATCACGTGTCTTGACGAGAACGAACAACCTCATAATAATCAATTAGGTTATGGTATAATTCATTCATATAAGAATGAAGAAGGAAAGGAAATTAAGCGTATGTATTATTCAATCGAGGGTAATCCTATAACTATATCAAGCCTATTAGGGTGCTATGGTTTAAGCTATGAATATCCTAGTGAAGATAACAAAATAGTAGGTTATTTGAATGAGAATGGAGAAATAACGACGAATATACATGGATATGCTTATCGAGAAGAATGTTTTAATCCAAAAAACGGAATGCATAGAATATTCTATTATGACAAAGACAGAAATAATACACAATCTTTAGAAGATGAGAATAAAGTGTATGGTTATGCGATTGACACAGAAAACAATTGGAGGCGAATTATAAGTCTTGGCAAAGATGGTAATTACACCAATAATGCATGTGGTTACGCAATCAAACACGAACTCTATGAAGATGGCAAATTACGTTTTTATAAATTCCTTGATATAGACAATAGACCAATAGCTGACAGTGTTGGAGATTATGGTACAGAGATTCTACACTCTGATGATGGTTCTATGGTTCGTCTTGTTAGTTTGAACGAGAAATATGACCGCCATTTAAATGATTATGGCTATTGTTTCTGTGACATAATTACAGATATGACTGGCGAACAGTTTCGAATATGGAGAGATATGGAAAACAATCAGGTGTTACCCAAACTGCGTTTTGTAAAACTTCTAAAAAAATGGCTAACAAAATTCAAGAAACAAGGAAATAAAACAACAACATTCAATCCTAGACAAATCGGTGCAATATTCGATTGTGTTTTGGGCAACATTGAAGGCAATGGATATGGCAAGAAACAAGGTCTGCATAATACATATATAATTTTGCAATATGATAATTGGTGTTTTGGAGATGAATCTGAAAAATTGGGAGACATAATTGCAGATTCTGCAAAACAGTCAAAACATCTTGTTCTTTTACCTGTAACCCTCGAAGGTTCGTTACTTAAAGGTCTAGGAGATATTATAGAATTTAATTTCCCCGCTGGACAGATTGGATTAAGATTTAAAGAATGGGGTATTAATATTAATACACTTAGTGAAATTATAGAAAAGAAAAGAAAATGGGATGAAAGCAAATTCTAGTAGTTGAAGATTGTATAAATATGCCATCCCATTCCCAAAAATATTTGTATAAGTTAAAATGAGCTACTGTACACGTCGCAATGCGCATACCTTTCGTATATTATTGATATAAAGAATAGCATTTCCCTAACAAAATAGTAATATGAACTATAATATGAAGTTTAATAATATAAGAAATGGTATCAGACAGTTAGAAAAAGTGCTGCATATTGATAATACAATACCAGAATCTGAAATTCGCAATGCAATCCGCTGGATAATGCGAGATAATCCAGATATATTTTGGTTCGCACATCAGTATCATTATGACGAGGCAAGTTCTACCATACACTTTCAATATACATTTTCTGCTGAGAGGGTAAAAACGATTCAGCAGAGCATTAATGATGTGATTGAAAATGACTTTTGCATTGAATATGCCAAGAATTTGACTCGGCAAGAACAAGTAGCCTATGTATATAAATGGTTGGTAACTTATTGCACCTATAACGCAAACTCCTCTTACAATCAAAGCATCTACAGCGTATTTGTTCGTAGAAATTCTGTCTGTACCGGATATGCAAAAGCTGCTCAATATTTATTTAATCTGTTAGGCATAGAATCTCGTTTAGTATTTGGGCGATTACACAACGACAAAGATGATGGCAGGCATTGTTGGAATCTTGTTAAGGTTAGCAATGAATATTATCACTTTGATGCATGTTTTGGAGATAGTATATTAGATAATGTCGCAATCAAATCAGGAATTCAAGAGTTATTCAAGATTGATGGTGTTAACTATAATTTCTTATGTGTTTCTACAGATGAGATCTTAAGGACAAGAACCATTGAAGATATTACGACTTTGCCAGACTGCTCAAATTCTTGGTCAAAGGCTTTGATAAATTCATTAGCACTAATAAAACTGAAACAACGTGAAGATATAAAGGGATGCCTTTTGTCTCATATCGGTAGCTCTGCAGATATCTATTTATGTTCAAAAGATAAAAATACAGTACTCAAGGTATTTCGTCCAAACAGCAAAACTACAAGCTTAGAAGAATACCATTATATACAGCAAATAAAAGGCTGTCAACACCTACTGCAATGCAATGAGCAATATACAGATATTACTCAAAATATAGTAGCAATTGAGCAGTCTACTCCTATTGTTGATTTGCTGTGTAGTCATTACTATGAGCTTTCTTTGAAAGGACTAATAAAAATGGCCACAGATGTTGCGAAGGCTTGGAAAGAGTGTCAAGAGCGAGGAGTACTATATCGTGACATTCATGTTTGCAATATCTATCGTTCAAATGATGGCACATTCAAATTGGGTGATTTTGGAAGTTGTACAAATAAGTTCGATCTAAAAGAGGCTGTAGGTAATCAGTGGTTTATGGCTCCAGAAACCTTTATGTCGGGTATTTTTACAGAAGCCTCTGCAGTGTACTCTGTATCAATGGTAATGTACTTTATCTTAAATAACCTTCGCCCTGCATTTTTGGTGCAAGGTTGTGAAGATGAAGCATTGCAGAAACGGATGAATGGGGATAACTTACCTACACCTACAGGTTGCATCAATCTCCCACCGCATATTAAGACGAAACTTGATAAGTTCTTCAATAAAGTATCTGCATCATTGCCAAAAGAAAGAGTAAGCAGGGTTGCTGAATTTATATATGAGTTGGAAAGGCTCTCCTTTTACTGTGAAGATGGTGATTATATCATTCACCGCAAAGGTTATAGTTTAGATTTAGAACTAAATGCAGGAAATGAGGATAGACTTGAGGCTCGTTGGCATTATATTTCTCGCGATGCCTACCATCAGTATGCAATGGGAGACGAAGTTGAGCAAATGTGTACAACTGCAATGTCTTTGCCTACTTCTGCCGATACTAGCGACATTGTATTTGATGATTCAATTATATCAGTTGATGATGTCGAGGAATTTGCCAGAACCAGAGGAGGATGGATTGTGGATTGTGAATCTGCAGAATCGAACGATTATTCTGATAATGATTGGTGCTCTGACTTTAGAGTCGATGAAATAGAGTCTTTAGCAAATTCTATATCACTTCCCATTCCATCACATGATGCCAATATTGTTGAAAGCGACAGTTCGCGTAATGTTGATGAGCATTGGATGGATGCATTTGTAATTGAGTCAATTCATAACGTAACCATTTCTAGTTATAGCTATGAGTCTTTCGTTCCATTAAGTTCTTTGTCTGATAATACAAGATTAAAGAAGTTAAAAAACGAATACGAAAAGACTATTACATGTTTGACTCGACAACAGGAACAATTAAAATCTGTTCAGAGTCAGATTGACGAATTGAAAAAGAAAAAAAATGAGATAGAAATTCTCTTAATGAATTCTTCAGGTATGATTAGAAGTGCAGTAGGAGGATTTTTGTCTTCAATAATTGGAGGTTTTGTGGGAATTGCAGGGGCACTTGCTGGTTCTACATCTACTTCATCTGATGAAGCTAAAGAAAAGCTATTAGAATGTGATAAAGAATTAGAGGAGAAGAAGGCTCAAGCACAAATATGTGAGAAACAGATTGAAGGATTCATACAACAGAAAAGTAATCTTGAAAAAGAACTTGCAGTTTTAAAGGAGCAAAACAAATATAATGAAGTCTATTCTTCTATATTTGCACCAGCAGAAGTGAAACGAAAATCTCATTTACAGGTACAGGTGTATCTGCATTTGTATGAGGAGTCAGAAAAAGTTAAATCGCTCGCTCAAGAATCTGATAAAAACGCAGAAAGAAGAGACTATATACCGCTATCACTTAAGTTAAAGAAAGGTGATAAGGTTGATGTAGAGTTCAATGTTTATGGGGAAACTCGCTTGATGTCCGAACGTAAATCTATAATATGGCAAGGTTCTTTTACAAAATGTTCATTTGATTACTTTGTTCCAAAAGACATTGATGTGGAGGAATTGAGTTGTGAAGCCAACTTATTCGTCAATGGAGCTATGATTGGTGAAATGAGATTCTTAACTCAAATAGTTGAATTTCCACGCAACCTTAATCCAGAAATTCTATCTCATCGCTTCAATAGAATTTTCATCTCATACGCTCATCAAGATGCTCAACAGATAAAACTATTGGCATTAGCATATAAAGCGCAGGGTGTGGATTATTTTTATGATAGAGATAGCCTTGCTCCTGGAGATGTCTATGAGGAAAAGATCTTCGATTATATTGATTCATCAGACTTGTTTGTCCTATGTTGGTCAAAAAATGCTGCCGCAAGTGATTATGTTGCAAAAGAAAAAGGTCGAGCATTGCTCCGAGCATATCCCCAACTCAGTCAAAGAGATGCCACGATTAAAATCTGTCCTATCAGCATAGAGCCTCGTGCTGACCTGCCAAGTGACATGAAAGAAGTATATAATTTTGAAGTGATATAATTCTAAATAATATTGTATTTTACAGATTATGTGATGAGGGGAACTAAAGAATACTATGCGTTTATAAGCTATAAGCGAGAGGACGAGAAATGGGCCAAATGGCTACAGCATAAGTTGGAGTATTATAGATTCCCAACAAATCTGAATGGACGACCTGATTTACCGAAATATATCCGTCCAACATTCCGAGATGTAACAGACCTAAATCCAGGCTTATTGTCGGAAGAAATTAATAAAGCCTTACGTGGTTCTGAATGGCTTATAGTAATCTGCTCACCTCGCAGTGCCAAAAGTCCATGGGTATGTAAGGAGGCACAAACGTTTATTGACCTTGGTCGTGCAGATCATATCATTCCTTTTGTTATTGAGGGTAAACCATTCTCTAATGATGCAACTGAGTGCTATCCAAAAGCTCTCCTCAACCTCTTAGGTTGTAACGAACTTCTTGCGGCGAATATTAACGAGATGGGGCGTGATGCAGCTGCAATTAAAGTGATTGCCCGTATGTTCGATATTCGTTTTGATATACTATGGCAGAGACATCGACGAGAGGAGAATGCTCAAAAACGAAAACTAAAAGAAGAAAAGAGGTCTTTACAAATTTATCAAGGACGAGTCATTGCTTCAATAGCAAGGAGCAAAATAGCCGAGGGAAACGTTTACTTGGCTGCTAGATTATGTTCGTTTGTGTTTCCTACTAATTTAAACAGACTTAATAGAGCATATGTAGCAGAAGTTGCTGGTGTATTAAGAGAAATATACGATATTTTCGCTTTTTCCTTATATTACACACCAGTTCATAGATGGAGAAATCCGATTTTTAATCATCATTTTGAATTATATGTTAGTAATGAAGGTGATTATTTAGGAATTAAATCCGAATGGCAAGACTCAATAGATTTTATTAGAGTCAAGGATGGTGTATGCATACCCTCATTAAATTGTACCAATATAGATTTCAGCCACAATGGGCGGTACTTCGCAGTGTCTACCGATATCGGATTTGAGATACGGGATATAAATACATGGAAAATAATAAAAAAAGAGGAGTTTAAGTTAGAACAGGGTTTGCCTTTAAAGAGTATTTCTTATAGTAGTGATGATAAATATTTAGTGTTAACAGCTGAAACTAGCGTTTTGATTTATAATATCGAAGATTCAACATATTATGAGATATTTGATTCAACAGAAGAGTTCTTTTTCCCAATTAGAGCAGTGATGAACCACACAATGAGTCAAATCGCCGTATTAGATGTGAGTGCAGAATTGACATTGTTTGATATAAAAGGTAATAAAATAGCTTCCTTTCAATTCGAAGATTTGTCCACTGACATTACAAATCCATTCTTGTTCTTCTCAGAAGATGATTCCGTTTTATTTTTTTATTCAACCAATTCATTTCTTCAAAGTTATGATATAAATAAAGCTACAGAACTGGTATGTGCAAATAATGATAAAGAATTAAGTTCGAATAAAGATTTAGATTTAACAAATTTAGATGTTGATTGGTATGGTTATCGGGCTTTCCCTTTTCATGAAATTGATATTCATTCTATTGTTACTTCTTCTTTTAAATACACTTACTCTATCCCTAAATTTGATAGTTTAGTAAAATTGCCACCTAATATGTTAGCCGGTTCTTTCGGTGGTGGAAATATTATGTTTCTTAAAAAAGGAGATTTACAACGTAAATCATTGTTTCTTCATTCACATAATTCATTCAAGCGATGTGAATTTATTCGGGATTCCTCGCTAGTCATTTGTTCTATTATTCTAAACAATGGGTATTCCACAGAAATCGAAATATGGGATTATAAAAAGAAGTTACGTAAATACCGTATTCCTTCAATATCAAATGGGTCTTTGGTGAATTATGATTATGATAATAAAGAAAAAATTCTATATCTTTCATACAGGAGTGGACTAATAATAGGGTGGGATGTTAATGTTAAAAATGTCGTATATAAATATAATTTTGATTTTCCTACACCAGCTACTACAAACGACTTTCCATTTTCTGAGAGTGATGGCAATATACTACAAGATATGCGACTATTAGATGATGGTCTTATAAGCATCTTAACTTTTCCTTCATCTGATATTAAGGTGCTAGATATTAAGCATGAAAAAGAATACAAACTAGGTACTCATTCGGCAGCAGATTCATTATTATTTTTAAAAGATAAAAAAATACTTCTTTCAATCAGTAAGGGTGGTGATATTGTTCTTTGGTCTATTAAGTTGAGAAAGAAAATTGGTGAATTGCTAATGGATCACGGTGTAATTGAAGTAATTAATTGTGGGAAAAACTTATGTGCTGTATTATTAAGTAGCGCTCACTTGGCCTTAGTTAATATAAAAAGTATGAAGTTGATAAAAAAAATAGATATAGCATGTGAAGGTCAGTCTATAATCTATAATCCAGACAATTGCTCTATATTAGTATTGAAAACGGACTATACTATTGCTGAATATTCGGCCATGACTTTATCTTTTCTTTATTCGTTCAATATGTTGGACTATATGCCAAATTTTAAACAGTCTCTATTTGAAAAAAACTTTTGTTTGACTCCTGATGAGAATTATATTGTTGTCAACAAGTGGAAATTTAAACTCCCTAGAATAAATGAAGTGTATAAACCTGTCATGAATAGATTTAGTAAATTAAAATTATCACAAGATGAAATGCATGATTACTATTTAGACTAAAGATGTTGTGTTAGATATTTTATACTATATTAGTACTGATAGATTGAAACTCATATTCTTCTCTAATATATTTGGTATAAACTTAAAACAGAAACAATAATGAAAACAAATTACACACCAAAGCCAATTTACACAAATGATATATTGCTTCCAGATGATTTAATGACTCTTGTTGAGGATATGGCGAAGAATGTTCACGAGGTGTGGGCGCAAAGTCGCATAGAGCAAGGATGGACTTATGGAGAAGAGCGTAGTGATGCTTTGAAACAACATCCTTGTTTGATACCTTATGAGGAACTTCCCGAGGCCGAGAAGGAGTACGACCGAGATACTGCTATTGGGACATTAAAACTCATTAGCAAATTAGGTTTCAAGATTATAAAAGAGTAGCGAATACATAAGAACCAATATCAAATCCGTCAAATCTTCTCAGATTGACGGATTTTTCTCGTTTTATGCGATAGATATTACCTCAATTTGTCATCTCTTTTGTAAAACAAATACATTGAAGATATGAAAAACTATTTTACTCTTTCGTTGCTGCTGGTTGCGGTTATGGTAGTTTCTTGCTCAGGTATGAGAAAGTTTGACCGTGTTGAGGCTACATCGGTTGAGCGCTACAGCATTGTTTACAAAGACAACAAGTGCGGTTTGTATGACATTCAGGCCGATAGCCTTGTTACGGCTATTGAATATGACGCGTTGAGGTTTGGCAGAACGGCATCGGAGGGAGGATATGTGTTCACCATATGGGTGAGCGAAATGGGAAACTACGAAGGTATGATCTCCATTGAAAGCACTACCAACGAGCGTGTGGAGGTAATGATACCAAAACAACAATAAGGCAGAGTGATAGATTTTATGACAGTTGCACTCTATACTATAAAACGAACAATAATATTTAAGCAATATGTTGATTACAATTTCACTTTTGATTCTTGCTTACTTGATAATGGGCAAGGATATTAGTTCTCTTTTAGAGCGCGTTAAGAACATCGATTGGCGTGGTAAGATTAACGCTCTTATGGACAAACTCCGTCCTTGGGCCTTGAAAGCGGGTCGTGCAGCTACTCGTCCGCTGTTGCAGTTCTACTATGTGATGGATGATGAGAATACATCAACACTTGACCGTGTCCTTATCTATGCGGCTATTATCTATACTATCTTGCCTATGGATTTTCCGCCTCGCTCAATCTATAAGTTTATAGGTGTATTAGATGATGGCGTGGCAATGCTCTTTGTATACAAGAAGATTAAGGATAGGATTACGCCCGAAATCAATGCAAAGGTTGAGGATACGCTTAACGAGTGGTTCGGTGTCGAGTATGAATATATTGAAGGATAGAGGATTGTGGTAGTTTGGATGTAATATTACCCAATATGTCACCCATCTAACTATGTATCGTTCGTGAGAAAACAATCATAGATAAGATAGATTTAAGTGAAAAAGCACAGCGGGCATTGTATCGAGCAAGAACAATTTAACAAACGATAAACTTATGAAGACAAGCATTTTCAATCTCATAATTATTGATGAGAGTGGCTCAATGCAGAGCATCAAAAAAGAGGCAATTGACAGCGTAAACGAGACTATACAGACAATTCGTTCGGCTCAAAAGAAGCACGAAGAGCAGGAGCACTTTGTGAGCCTCGTGACTTTCAACGACGATGTTAAGACAGTCTATGAGTGTGTGCCTGTGAATGAGGTCAATGAGCTTACGGCAGAGACCTATCAACCAGATTGTTGCACAGCATTGTATGATGCAATGGGTATTTCGCTCAATGCGCTTCGCAAGAAGGTTGCCGAGGATGATAAGGTACTTGTAACGGTTGTAACCGACGGTTGCGAGAACGCATCGAAGGAGTATAGCGGCAAGGCTATTAAGGCTCTTGTTGACGAGTTGAAGTCGAAAAACTGGATATTCGCATATATTGGTGCTAACCAGGATGTCGAGGCTGTGGCAGCGACGATCTCTATTACCAACGTGCTGAACTTTGAGGCAACAAGCGAAGGTGCTGCCATTATGGGTGCAAAAGTAGGCAGTGCTCGCGCTCGTCTCTTTGACCGTATAGCTGACCTCGGATGCTCATTCTGTGCGGCAGACGCTAACGAAGACTTCTTTGATGAGGGAAAATAGTTAAACAATAGAGAAGAACCGATATGGAAACAAAAGTAAAATCAAACGCAAAGCGCACAGCGATAAAAGTCAGCCTCGTCGCTGTTATTTCACTTCTGTTGCTGATCCCTTTGGCAATGATTAAGGGTGTAATTGAAGACCGCGAACAGACAAAAGATTCTGTTACAATGGAGGTGGCAAACTCTTATGCCAAGCCTCAAACCGTTTCTGCTCCTTATTTGGAATCGTATGTAGTTGAGACAAGAACGGTAGACAAGAAGATTGAACCAAGCGGCGAACAGACCTATGTGGAGGATTATGATTCATATTGCTCACAGGTGGATTACACGGCAGATGTTGAAACCGATGTGTTGCATCGCTCGATTTATGATGTGATTGTCTACAACTCCAAGGTTCAGATCTCCGGCAAGCTACCAATCACTGAGAAATCAGTCATTGCGAGGGATAATGAGTTCCGCTTTAAGGTAACTGACATTAAGGGGTTCAGCAACCCATCACAGCTGACTTTTGGTGGCCAAACCTTTGAATTCCGCCGTCAGTCAGAAGAGTTTGTTGCCAATGTCGTATTTCCAAAGGGTGCGAAGGCTGGTGATGTAATTGATTTTGCATTTACTTTTGACTTGAAAGGAACAGAGTCACTCTTCTTTAACCCAACAGGATACGGAAATACCACGGTGGCTATAAGTTCATCTTATCCGCACCCAAGTTTTCAGGGAGCGTTGCTGCCAAATACCAGAGAGGTTAAGGACGATGGATTCAATGCCACTTGGAGTGTATCAAGTTTCAATAGCTCGAGCTACGATGATATGGGTGTTAAGTTCGTAGATCCCGCTAATCCTTATCAGCAGTCTATGCGTTCGGCAAAGTATGGAATGCTCATTATCGTTCTCGTCTTCGTTGCAGGTTTGTTCGTGGAGTTCCTGACTCGCAAGGAGATTAATCCTATCCAATACGCAGTAATAGGTCTTTCGCTCGTGTTGTTCTACTCACTGCTGGTTGCCTTCTCCGAGTTTATGACCTTTGGCATAGCGTATATAATTGCCGCTTTGATGACGACATGTGCCTTGATGTTCTATTTCCGAGCCATCTTGAAGAGCCGTAGTGCTTATCTGCTTGGAGGATTTGTAGCAGTTGTCTATGCACTGAACTATATGCTGCTTCAAATGGAGACTTACGCACTGCTCGCTGGCTCAGTGGTGTTGTTCCTGCTCCTCTGCGTTGTAATGTATCTTACAGCCAATATGAACAATAACAAAGAAATTGCTAAAACAGAATAACCATGAAACGCTTAATTACACTTGTTGCAATAGCAATTTTCGCAGCAACATCATTGTGCTCTGCGCAAGAGAATCTTAACGATATCCGCTTCAAAGATTGGACGGAAAAGGAGTGGCTTGACAATGATTATATACGAGAATTGCGTAGATACATCGACTCATGCTCTATGGGAAAGGTTGCTGACCAAACGCTACTTGCCCATAAGGAGATATTGGATAGCAAGTTCATTATGGGGCATATAGAGCCAGCTATCTATGGTGGCGTATTTATCTACTTCACTTTCCTTGATGCACCACGTAAGGTGTTCTATGCGCAGGTATATAGTTATGTTAATCCGGATACCAAGGAGGTTGATAACTATGAGGTACGCGGAGTATTCCTAAATGATGAAGAGATGGATTATACACGTGAAGACCTCCTCTTTATTGTGGAGAACTATCCAGAACATAAACTTTGGTAAAATATGAAACATCTAAACGAGTCTTTCAGGCACTGTTTGGTGTAGTGGTCTTGATATTTACGGCTTTGGTTGCTGCTGGTTGCCTTGCTTGGCAACCATCCGTAACTGACGGAAGAACCGCTCGAGGTAGCTTCGCTGCTCGTTGTTGCAATCATTGTTATTGTTACCGTAGGCTTGGCGCGGTTAGGAAAGGGGGCAAGATTGCTCTTATCAATGCCAATAACGAGGTCGTTATTCCGTTCCAGTTCGGCTATGCCGACAAGTGTAGTACGTAGGAGGTCGGTTATGTTGTCTACAATGTCTACTGCACAATGCCTAAGATAATGTAGTTTCAAAGAGATAGATAGGTTATGAAAGTATTTTTACGCACAATCGCGGTTATTCTTCTTTTTGCCTCTTGTTGCCCAAGCGTGGCAAAAGGCAATGGTACGAATGTTACTTCAAAGATTGATAGTGTTGGCAGTGATTATACTGCTAATGCTACAGCTATTGAGCAAAGGAAGCAGGAGATGTTGGCAGTTGCCGATAGTGTCGGCTACTTCTGGTTCTCGGATGATACGGAGTTCCAGTCGCAGGATCCTCACGCATATTGGCTGATGAACCGAATGATGCAGATGGTTCAGCTGGTTCAGACGGCAGATGATGCATGGGCTTGGATGTTGGCGATGAACGAGAGCATCGCGGAGTATAACGCTCGCCTTGGTCGTAATATCGGTTCTGCTGATGCAGCTTGTAATGCTATTAAGGAGCTCATAGATATCTACAATGCAGGTAACCAGCCCGAACTAAACACGGCAAGTTATGTGGAGTCCATTCTTATGCACTACAAAGCTCTGTATGCCTACTATCGTCTTATTGAGTTTATTGACGATTACGAGGAAGATAGTGATTGGGATTTGCAGTTGCGAGCCCTCTATTATCGAGAGTTTAAGGAGTGGTTCGATATCAACAACGCGGTGAATGGCATCATGTACTTCTACACCTACGCTGCTGCCGGATATTCGGCCCTCTCGATGGACTTGAATGGCACGTTTGAGATATGGTCAAGGGATCGTCTTGCTGAACTTGAGATTGAAAGGGACATATATTGGTCATCTAATTGGAAACCCTTTGAGAGCGATGCGAAGAGTATCTCTCCCAAGAAGTTTGAGAAGACACTCTCTTACTTCAATACCCGAACAAATGATACGGTTGTCGAAGAGATGGTCTCGGATTGGGCAGAAAAAGATTACGACTTTGCCCGAGAGCGCATTGCCGGAAGGTTCGACTTCGATAAAGTTGCCGAGATGCTCCGCTATTACGAAACAGCTCTGACTAATTGGCGAGAGGTACGAGAGCAAATAGCTCTTATGCTCCCGAAGGAGAAACAGAAATCTTATCGAGAGATAACTAAGCAGATGCACACGAGATTGTATGGCGACTTGGTAGAGTTAAAAGAGATAAGATACTAACAATAGACTTAACTATTCAGGTCGGTTGCCCAAGAGTTATCTGGGACAACCGACTCTTTTTTTATGCAAAGATATATGAATAATCAACACAAAAAATAGCTCTTTTGCTTTTTGACCGCACGTGTCATAGATCGTTCTATCGTGTCATAGCAACTCTATTTTTGCACCATATTCTACATTTGAGGAAATTTTGATTATCTTTGTTACGGCTTACGACTTTAAGCGTTAAGCCAATACATATTTGTAGACATTTATTGTCGTAATCTTTCGTACTCGAACTTGGCGGTTTAGACAAAACGAAGATTCGCAATCAGATGTCCGCGCAAGGTGTATATCCTTACCACCGACATTGGCTTGGTGTGTGTGATATATCATCCGGCGTGGGCTGTCTGTGTTGCTTATTCGTTTTGTGGGCAGCCAAGGCCTGAGTACGGGATAAGTTAATGCAGTGGCCTGCGCTTTTTTATGGACTTATCTGGTAACAAAGAGTTGTTGGATAGATATTTGGTTGCCTTCTTCGCATCCCGCACAGCACCGCCTGAGGCATTAGACCTCGCCCAGCGGTGGGCGCACGAAATTGCTCAAACTGATAAGATTGTAATTAGCGGTTTTCACTCTCCAATCGAGCGAGCTGTACTTGACATTCTGCTCGCCAATGGCTGTTCTGTCGTGGTCGCTCTGGGGCGTTCCCTATACCGCAAAATACCAACGCACTTGCAAACGGCGTATGATAGCAATAGGGTATTGTTCGTATCATTCCGAGACTACTCACGCCCCTCATTCATCAACTCTCAAACCCGTAATTGGCTCACAGCCGATATTGCCTCGGAGGTTGTCTTTGCACCGTTCGATAACTCAAGCCAACTTTCATCATTACATTATAGTATTGCCCATAGCTCGACACCTTGTAGAATATTGGAATTGTAAATCACATTTTAAATATCTTAGTTATGTCACCTTAATTTGATAAATTTTAATTAACTTTACAATGAATTTGAGAATCTATTAACCTTAAATACTAAAATAAGATGAAAAATTTACATCTATTATTTTGCACAATGGCGTTACTAATTGCCTCTTGCGCTCCAACTAATGAAGAACGAGCTGAAAAATTAGTTTCGGATCGTATTAAAGATTATTTAACTTACCCTGATAGTTATGAATCTATCTCAACAAAAATTGATAGCACAAGGGTTAATGTGTCAAAAATTGAAGACATTTTGGAGCAGACAAAAGAGGTGGCAAGTTTGGACTCAAAAATAAGATCTCTTGAGTGTGATGTGGAATCTGCTCAATCAACGATGGAGATTTATGCGCCAGATGGTTACTATTATTCAGATTTTCTGAGAGGACAATATAACCGCGCAAAAGCAGAATACGAAAAACATAAAACTAATTTGCAACAATCAACGGCGAAGTTACAATCAAAAGTCCAAGATCTTAGAGTAGCTGCTGAAAATTTATATGATGCAGAAAATAATGGCTGGATTGTTATTCATCGATATCGTTCTAAGGGCGATAATGGTGAGCAGTTGCCTCCTCAAGAAATGGTGTTTTTCTGCGATTGGGAATTTAATCATTGTCAAGGTTGGATGTCGCAACAATATGAGTTTATTACAAAAATAATCAATTATATTGTTGAATCTGAATCTGATGAAGAGTTGTTGGATAATTTAAGAGGCGTTCAATATCTGTTATAGATATTAATTGATGCAGATAACCCTTGGCTTAAGTCGAGGGTTATCTTTTATCGTTGATTGACACCAATTGTCAAAATGGTGTTGTAATTTTGCAGACGACAAATTCAACTAAATTATGATTAATGACTATAAAGATATTAAAGAGTGTATTTATAAAGAAGAACACTACTCTGTGCGTGATAATGGTGCGGTAATGAGACATCTGCGTGATGGTAAGAAGCCTCGTAGAGATGATGGCGTGTGGACTTTTGGCGTAAAGAATCCACAAAACGGTTATATGATGCTTGGTCAGCATAGGGTACATATAATTGTTGCTACCGCATTTCTTGGTGCGCGAGATTCAAAAGTATATGTTGTTGATCATATAGATACTAATCGTTGTAATAATCGAGTGGGAAATTTGCGTTGGTTTACTCGTTTGGAGAATGTTTTGAACAACGAAATTACCCGAAATAAGATTATCTACATTTGTGGAAGTATTGAAGCGTTTATTGAGAATCCTAGCATTCTGAGAGAATGTCTTATCGGAGAGCCTTCGTTGGAATGGATGCGTACAGTTACCAGAGAAGAAGCTACTACAGCGTATAATAATATCAAACAATATTGGGAAGAACAGGCTGCAAATCCCAAACCATTGGCTGGGGGTAAAATGAGTGAAATGATATTTAGTGAGCGAATTCCTGAAATACGCACATCTTCATTACATCAGGTAGGTGAATCTAATATAGATAATTCAAATAACGACCAATACAATTCTCAAGGAAATGTATCTAGTGAGGAATGGGAAAGAATGACTAGGTCATTGAGAAAGCCATATAAAGAATTAGAACAGGTGTCAAAGGAGGAGGAAAGAGTTCCCATTGAATCATTTGAACCTGAATTAGTACAAGCTAAATCTCCAGTTGTTGCATGGCAGAAAAGATGGAAAACTCCAACAGATTTTTTATGTTGTCCATCAGAAGTAAGCAAAAATACTATCACAGAGTATTTTAATAATTTGATTATTGGATGTAATTACAACTCCACTTTGTATTATGGTAATGATAAGCCTGATTTTCAGAAAATAGTTGATAAGGCATACATAGATGATAATAATTCTATCCTTGTTTTCAGTGTTAATGAGGGCGGAATTAAACCATATGCTCTTTCAAAGATATATATATCTGACGATAAAATCATTCATGAGAGTATAGGAACATTTTTTGCAGAAGATGGTGCAAGAAAACGATTTACTTTAGCTCAAGGTTTAGAGTGGACTGGAGGTGATAGCATAGATGACTATTGTTAGTTAGACAGCGTCTGCATCGTATTACGGTGCAGACGCTGTTGTTTGATAGAATTTTCTCCCTACTTTAACGAAATCTTATTGGCTGTTTCGCGTTTCTTGGAGTTCACAAGGTCAGCATAAATCTGGGTGGTGCCAACATTCTTATGTCCTGCAAGCTCGCACAAACAAAAATAGCACCCGTAAAGAGTGCTATATTAATCATTTATGATTGATTTAACTATTTGGTAATCTACCACTTACTTGCCGATGCAGAATGTTAGACTGCTTGATAATCAGTTAATTACAGATTTCGGGCTGAAATGGGGCGAAGAATTTTAACAAACACTAATAAATGATGATAAATAACGATAAAATCAATGTCCAATATTCAGTAGTTACCATTAG
>JAFWYM010000029.1 GCA_017517705.1 Alistipes sp. | reverse complement strand
GTATATTAACTACTATAACAACGACCGTATAAAACTAAAATTAAACGGAAAGAGTCCGGTGCAATACCGAACTCTTTACCAATAAAAATCTTTTTATTAATCCGTCCAACTTTTTGGGGTCAGTACAAAAACGGGGATGACAAATTTACTTTTTAGTCATCCCCAAATATCTAAAATAAACTAAGGTGTTATTTACTCCACCGTTAGGCGTATCTCGTAGGTCTTGCCTGGCTCGAAGGCGGGGTTGTAGACCAAGATAAAATTCTCGTCAACAACAGCATCCCACGTCTGACCCTCAGCCAAGCGAGGATTATCGAGGCGCTCGGGGAAGAAGTAGTTAAACGGCAAGTCGAGGACGTGCTCCTGCTTGAACTTATCGCCCTGCATGCGCTCAAGATTGAAGTCGTCGTCCGTAGTGATCGTAACGACATACTCGCCATCACGCATTGCCGATGTAACCGTGTAGTCACACTCCGCCTCCACGGGCTGAAGGCGCACATCCCACTTCGGGTCGCCATAGTATGCCAGCACGTCGCGGTCGTGCCAGAAGCCTATCATATCCCAGTCCTTGGCATCGTTGAAGTCTACCTCGCGACCAACAACCTCACCAAGACGCTCGCCGGCACACGTAAGCTCGCCCCAGAAATCATCATTCGAGAAGTCGTAATCCTCGCCATAGAGCTCCGGTGTCCACTCGTTGTGTTGGTGCAAAAGGTCTTGCTGGTTCATAAACACAGCCTCGGCAAGAGTATAGCGCTCGGGGGCCGTAACCCAATACTTCATTGCTCCCCAGCCGGCACGACCATGCCATGTGGTAACGACATAGCCCACCATCGTCGCTGCGTTTGAGCCATTCATCCACGCTATAGCCATGCTCTCCTTGGTGTTGTTGACATCACCAATAAGGCAGTTGCCAATGGCGGTATATACTCTACGTTTGCCACTCTCCACGATGTCGCTCTCCTCGCCTGTAAATATGTTCTCGGCATATAGCTTGCCATCGCGAGGCTTGAAATGTCCGAGCGAGTAGGGCATCTCGAGATTTTTCTGTGTGGCATGTGCTGCCGTAACAACAAGGTCGGGGTCGTAAGCCTCATACAGCGACTTAAACTTATTCAGCACCTCCTCGGGAGCGACCATGCCGGTTACAATCTCGGCATCGCGACCTTGCTTCTGGCCCCAAAGACCCTTGGTGTGGTCATCGACCCACGCGTAGTTGTCAAACCACTTTGCCGAGTTAAGCTCCATGATTGTGGCTACAGCATCGCGCACAACAAGTGGCTCGGTGCTGTTGTCGACCATGCGCATGGCAGCCTCAGCATCGTAGCCCGTGATGATACCCCACAGGAAGTCGCTATAAATATCGTCATCCACCTCGCGGCATAGCTTGTGGAGGTCGATGACAAAGTCGCGCCCTATATTTTCGGGCATATCCACAACAGCCACATAGCGAGGATATGCCTCGCGTATAGCCTCCATAGCATCACGCGGTGCAGTGGCGTATGTCACAATCTCGGCATTGTGCTTCTCAGCCAAGGCCTCAGCAACAGCTGCCCAATCGCTATCTGCCATAACGGCCTCAGATGCGACAACGAGGTAGTCATAATCGCGCTCCTTGACAGCCTCCGCAGAGCATGATGTCATAATCACGGCAACAACAAATGCCGCTAACAAAGATATCTTTCGCATATACATTATTTATTATCTATGAGTGAACGAATATTCTGTATCAGCATGCCCACAGCCACTGAGTTAAATCCACCCTCCGGGATGATTACATCGGCATGCTTCTTCGAGGGCTCGACAAACTCCTCGTGCATAGGCTTCACCGTCGTGGTGTACTGCTCAATCACCGACTGCATAGTACGGCCTCTCTCGCACACATCGCGAAGAATACGACGTGCAAGACGAATGTCGGCATCTGTGTCGACAAACACCTTGATGTCCATCAGCTCGCGAAGCTCCTTATTCTCAAAGATTAAGATGCCATCAACTATAATAACCCTTGAGGGCTTAACCAACACCTTATCATCCGTGCGATTGTGATCCACAAACGAGTACACGGGGTGCTCGATAGGCACATTAGACTTAAGCGTGCGTATATGCTCCACGAGCATATCGGTGTCGAAGGCTGCAGGGTGGTCGTAATTGAGCTTCGTACGCTCCTCGTATGTTAACTCGGGGTGCGCTTTGTAATAGAAGTCGTGACATAGCGTAGCCACATCATCATTACGGAAGGCCTCCTGCAGGCGCTTCACAAGTGTCGACTTGCCAGAGCCTGTACCTCCCGCAACGCCAATAACTGTTACGTTCATAGTATAGTAGTTTATGATTGAGGGTCACACCATTGGCGCAACCCTCTACTTAACAAATTCTAAGCATCAATGTTTGCGTAGTGAGCATTCTTCTCGATAAACTCACGACGAGGAGGCACCTCATCGCCCATGAGCATCGAGAATATACGGTCGGCCTCGGCGGCATTCTCAACAGTCACCTGACGTAGGATGCGCGTGTCGGGATTCATCGTCGTATCCCACAGCTGCTGTGCGTTCATCTCACCAAGACCTTTGTATCGCTGAATGTGGATACCCTTCGAGCCAAACTCCGCAGAGATATCATCGCGCTCCTTCTCAGTCCAGCAGTAACGCTCCTGCTTGCCCTTCTTCACGAGGTACAACGGTGGCGTAGCGATATATATGTGGCCATTCTCAATGAGCGCCTTCATCTTACGGAAGAAGAATGTGAGCATCAGCGTAGCGATATGCGAACCATCGACATCGGCATCGGTCATGATGATAATCTTATCGTAGCGCAACTTCTCAAGGTTCAGCGCCTTGCTATCCTCGGCCGTGCCTATAGACACACCCAGAGCGGTGAACATATTCTTAATCTCCTCGTTCTCCCACATACGATGCTCCTGAGCCTTCTCCACATTCAGAATCTTACCACGGAGAGGCATGATAGCCTGGAAGTTACGATCGCGACCCTTCTTTGCTGTACCACCTGCCGAGTCACCCTCGACGAAGAATATCTCAGCGATAGAGCGGTCACGACTTGTGCAGTCGGCCAACTTACCCGGCAAGCCGGCGCCCGAGAGCACCGTCTTACGCTGCACAGCCTCGCGAGCATTACGTGCTGCATGGCGTGCCTGAGCTGCAAGGATAACCTTCTGCACGATGGCCTTGGCATCCTTAGGATTCTCCTCGAGGTAGTGGCCCAACGCTGCCGACATGGCACGGTTCACGGCACCTGCCACCTCGTCGTTGCCAAGCTTCGTCTTGGTCTGACCCTCAAACTGAGGCTCTGCTACCTTTACCGACACAACGGCCGTGAGACCCTCACGGAAGTCGTCGCCCGAAATGTCGAACTTCAACTTGGCAAGCATACCGCTGTCCTCGGCATACTTCTTAAGAGTACGTGTAAGTGCCGAGCGGAAGCCTGTGAGGTGAGTACCACCCTCAATGGTGTTGATATTGTTAACGTACGAGTGTACATTCTCCGAATATGAGTCGTTATACTGCATGGCAACCTCCACAGGCACGCCACTCTCCTCAGTGTCGAGGTAGATGATATTCTCGATAATCTTCTGACCGCGCGTAGCATCAAGATACTCGACAAACTCCGAAAGACCATGCTCCGAGTAGAAGTGATCCGATAGGGGATTGCCCTCCTCGTCCTTAACGCGCCTATCCGTAAGCGTAAGGTGAATACCCTTATTTAAGAATGCCAACTCACGTAGGCGGTTAGCCAGAATCTCATACTTATACTCCTGGGTAAGTGTAAATATCTCGGCATCAGGCTTGAAGGTGATGGTCGTACCACGATCCTCACACTCTCCAACAACCTCTACCTGTGAGGTAGGAGCACCCTTAGAGTATGTCTGCTTATAGATTTTACCACCACGATGAATCTCTGCGACAAGCAGCGTAGAGAGCGCATTCACACACGACACACCCACACCGTGGAGACCACCAGAGACCTTATAGCTGCCCTTGTCGAACTTACCACCGGCATGCAATACCGTGAGCACAACCTCCAATGCCGACTTACCCTCCTTCTCGTGCCAGTCGGTCGGGATACCACGGCCGTTATCCTTCACTGAGATAGAGTTATCCTCATTGATAGTTACATAGATATCGTTGCAATAGCCCGCCAAGGCCTCATCGATAGAGTTATCCACAACCTCATATACAAGGTGGTGGAGACCCTTCTCTCCAATATCGCCAATGTACATCGCCGGACGCTTACGCACAGCCTCCAAACCCTCGAGAACCTGAATATTCGACGCCGAATACTCCTCCTCGTGTTTCATCACTTTTTCCTGTTCGGTACTCATATATAATTGTTTGTTTATATTTACAATATAAAGTCTCCGTATAAAACGCACAAAGATAAGTATAAATTACGAGAATTCAAAACTTGCAGACGAAAATATTTTCTCATTGCCGCAGCTACAAATAGTTGCTTTGGAACGATGACCGAATCTATACACGTATGCAAGAAAATTACACAAAATAGATTGTATTAAAAAAAATATAGTAACTTTGCAGAGTGGCATAATGGCAGGATGTAAGAGGCTCATGTTGCGATGAAAAAAATATGCGTCGGACAACCAACGCATACCGAGTGACTCCGAAAGGATTCGAACCTTCATCGTAAGAACCGGAATCTTAAATTCTATCCATTGAACTACGGAGCCGTGGTGCAAAGTTATAACATTTTTTTTGAACACGGCAAACCTAATTATGCAAAATAATTCATTATTGGAGCATAAACATCTCCAATACGTTATTATACTAAGTGTTAGACTATGACAAATAGACACGCCAACTGGGAGCGATTGACGATGGTTATCAAGTGGGCAAATATGACTGTCAACTCATTTGCGCGACATATAGGGCTTGTGCGCGCCGAGAATCTGTACCACATAAAGAAGGGTAACTACGGTATCTCGGAGGATCTTGCCGACCGCATTATCGCCTATTTCCCCCAGATAGACCGCACGTGGCTACTTTCGGGCATCGGCAACATGCTCACAACAAATAGCACCGAGAGCGAGAGATTGCCATTTTTCAGCGGAGACATCGCCGGCATCATGCCTGTAGTCGGCACACTCGAGGCACAGGGGGAGATACAGCTCCCTTATATCACCGGCAGCCATCTTGTCGTACGCTCCACATCGCAAGCTATGAATGAGACGCTATCTGCTGCCACCGATCTTATACTTCGCGAGGTAGGCGTCCACGAGGTCATCCAAGGTAACGAGTATGTACTCTTGTTTGGCGATAGGGTAGAGTGGCGCAGAGTGCGATATGTCGCCCGCGACAGCAACAAATGGCGCCTTGTGGCACGCAACCGCGACGAGCATGCCGATATATTCATCAACCGTGCGGATGTAACACGCGCTTGGCGTGTTGTGGCACGCATAGCTATCCTCGAAAGCTAAATCACAAGATTAGATAACAATATATAATAAACCGTATTTCAATGATGAACATTCTTTCAGTTGTATGGAATTGGGATCCCACTTGTTTTATGTTGGGCACCCTTGATATACGTTGGTATGGCCTTATGTGGGCATTGGCAATCCTCGCTGCCGAGCGCGTATGCCACTACACCTTTAAGCACGAGGGTCTACCTCCACGCACACTCGAATCGGCCTTTATGTGGATCGTTCTCGGCACATTCATTGGCGCACGTGTGGGCCACTGTCTTTTCTATGAGCCCGAGATCTACCTTCCCGAGCCGTGGCGCATCATCACAGATATTCGCGATGGAGGCATGGCAAGCCACGGTGCAACGATAGGTATTATTTTGGGTATATGGTTCTTCGTCAAGCGCAACCATCTACCCTTTATCTGGGGTCTCGATCGTATAGCCATCGTCGCCCCGCTCAGTGGTGCAATCATACGTCTTGGCAACCTCTTCAACTCCGAGATTGTAGGCTACACCACAGACGTACCATGGGGCTTCAAATTCGTATACCACGACGCCCGCCAAGCGTGGATGCAATTCCAGGGTGATGTACCTGCCGAGATTATCGACATGATACCTGCGCGTCACCCCGCACAGCTATATGAGGCACTATGTTACTTTCTGACATTCGCAGTGATAATAAGCCTCTACTACCGTAAAGATTTAGGTCGTCGCAGACCTGGTATGCTCTTCGGCATTGCGATGATAGGCATCTTCCTCACGCGCTTCTTTATAGAGTTCCTTAAGGAGCGACAGGTCGACTTCGAGGCGAGCATGGCTCTCGATATGGGCCAGCTTCTAAGTATACCTTTCATCCTTATCGGCATATATATGATTATCCGTGCAATGCGTCGCCCCGCTGTGACGGATGTAGGTGCTGTTGTGGCTAATGCCAATAGGATGTACGCGAAGCAGGATAAGGAGAAAAATAAGAAGAGATAGTATGGTAGATGCTGTAAATAGCCTGATATTCAACACTCTTATTTCAGAACGTGCCGTAAACCTCCCAGGCATAGGTACACTCTATGTCGATCGCATAGGTGCCACTGTCAGCGGAGACGCCCTCATAGCGCCCCGCTATAGCGTGACATTCTCTTCGCATGCGAGCGCCACGTCCATAGTCGACGTTATTGCTCGTGAAGCAACTGTCGATACGGCTGTAGCAAGCGACATCTTCGAGCGATGGGTAGCCAAAACTAAGAGTGGCAACACACTGGAAATTAGTGGGGTAGGAACACTTAAAGATAAGACTTTCATCGTTGATGACGAGCTACTCAAGAGTCTTAATGCCACACAGTTCAGTGGCCTTAAGAGAGTACAAAAGAGGGGTAGTACAAAAAAATGGATAGCAACCTTATCGTTCGTTATCATCGTCTTAGCGGCGTGCGCCTATCTATATTTTGCCGGGTATATAACCAAACCCAATATCTCAGTATCGTTCGAGGCGGAGATAGTCACTACGGAGATTGCTGAGCCTACTACAACGACCTCCGAGCCCGATATTATGGATGTTGTTGTCGAAGAGAACAATATCGCGGAGAATATTGCCGTTATTGAGGAGAAGGGTAGCGATGTCCCCATTGTAGAACACGTTGCGGGTGGTGACTGGAGAGCAGCCAAGGATATTCGCCATCGTGTTATTGTCGGCAGCTACTCGACGCAGGAAAATGCCGAACGCGCCATTAGCGACATCGCGAGACGTACGCCCGAGCTTAACTGCTCGATATACACACTCGGCTCGATGTATGCTGTTGCAATATACGGCAGTTCGGAAAATGGTGATTGTGTGGAGTTTATGCGCAACTATAGCAAGCATTTTCCACAGATTTGGATACACACACCGAAACGCTATAGATAGTTAACGCAGATGTCGCTACAGAGATTTCTAACAACTATTATCGATCGCCTCTACATTAAGCCCATAGAGCGCTTCGTTTCGCGCGATATCTTCGGATATGCGTTGTGCGGAGGCTCTAATATGGTGCTTGATGCAGTGTGGTATTTTTTGATCTACCATTATATTGTAGCAGAGCGCTTTATAGATTTAGGTGTCGTTCTCATATCGCCTCATATCGCCTCACTTATCGTAGTCTTTCCAATCACCTTTTTTACAGGCTTTTGGCTTAATCGCCACGTAGCATTTCGTGTGACACACGTAGACTCCTCGAGGCAACTGATACGCTATGCCCTCACAGTCCTTGGCTCTATAGCCATCAACTACGTGTGCATGAAACTCTTTGTCGACTCGCTTCATTTCTGGCCAACGCCATCCAAAGTGCTTACAACCATTATCTCTGCGGTCTATAGTTTTCTCGCATCTAAATTTTATACGTTTAAAAAATAATACTATGTGTTTATTTACATCTTATATTACAGATAAGTTCAACTCGTGTATTCCATTGAGTATTCTAGCGTTAAGTAACGCTATTTAACATAATGTAAATATTACGACAAAACAATAAAATAGGGTATATGGATATTACACTTGCAATAATTGCCGTTGTGGCAGGCATAATCGGACTTATAGGCGTCATCATCCCGGTGCTGCCTGGAACAATACTATCATACGCAGGAATGGTCTGTCTATACTTCACATCATCGACGGGCATAACAATGACCGAGCTCATAATATGGGGCGTGATCTCTGTAGTTGTGATGATAATGGACTATATCCTCCCGGGCTACTTTAGCAAGAAGTTCGGCGCTACGAAGGCCGGCGTATGGGGCGCTACGATAGGTACAATCGTAGGAATATTCTTCGGCGTGCCAGGCATTCTCTTAGGCCCATTTGTCGGCTCGGTTGTTGGTGAGAAGATAAACGGTAAGCTAACAACACAAGAGGCACTCAAGGTGGGTTTCGGATCGATGGTATCCTTCATCGTGGGCTCTGGTCTGAAACTCGTTGTTGGCGCAATACTGATGTTTTACATCGTTAAAGACGTAATTCACATTATAGCAACAAGTTGGTAGCAGCCTAAAAGTCAAGGAGACGATACTTTGTGCGAGTTTCGGATATAGACATCAACTCCTCGAAATGCCACCATTCGCGGCGATATGGGAATAGCCCAGCCTCACACATAACCTCAAGTAGAAGGATGCGATTGCGTGCCGCATCAGGGCTCACTACCCCACTATCAACCAACGAGTTAACATAATCCTTATAGACATCTATAGTACGCGTCGAAGCATCCGAGGTGTCGGGCGTACTCTTCACCGACGATGCCGGGCTGAACTCATCGAAATCAGCTCCCATATCCAAGGGTGTCCCATCGAGGGTGGCAATGGTTAAGTCTACGGCAACACCATAATTATGTCTACCTCCGCGCGTCCCGTCAGCTACAAAAGACTCTAAATCAGTACCTCGAACAATATCACGCATACGACGTTGAACACTTATAGGTCGCGCTGCGTCGTATATTAGCAGGGATAACTGTGGGTTCAGTTGTTTAAGAAGTTCTTGAGCTCGAACCACACGACGAGCAAAGGAGGGCTCGAGGTATGCACGTTCAAGACTGCCATACATATCGACACCGACGAAGTTATCCTCGGTAGAGTATTTCAAACATACAAGTATACTATTATCAAGCTCCTGAACATCCACCAGGCCAGACTCTTTCATGGCCTGATCCCAATCATCAACACCCTGAGCGCAGATGGTCTGATGCGCAGCGACATAAAGAATAAGGAGTATAGAAAAAACAATATTTCGCATAACCGAGATATAATCTTAGCGCAAAGATAGCAATATATTTACAAAAATATATAATTTGATGTTTTTAAATCGAAAAAATAATTGTATCTTTGCGCAATCGTCATGAGTTGGCGGGACAGCAGAGTGCGAACAACTAAAACTATTTATAACGATGAAGAGAATTTTTGCTATTTTTTCAATCGCTCTGTTAGCTTTTGCTGCGTGTGAGGGCACAGAGAACACAAACGTCAATGGTGGAGACAACAATCTCCCTAACGATAATGATAACAACAAGCCACACATCACAATTTCAAAGACAGAGATTAGCGTTGGTAGCGGTGTTGCCATGGGCTTCATCAGGTATGAGCTTGTTAATCCCGAGGAGGGGCTCACCGTGGAGGCCACTGCTGATGTAAATTGGATTGCTGACTTCGACTTTAAGAATATGGGTAAGATTGGCTTCAAGACCCAGAGCAATCCGGATGCAGATTCTCGCGTTGGCGTTATTACAGTAACTTATGGTGAGACTTCAATCGATGTGACTATTACACAGGAAGGTAGCCCACAGCCTGTGAATATCACCGTTGAAGCACCCATGCTTACGGGACACTACTATGGTTTGCAGGAGGGATTGTACAACTTCTACCTTGCTTTCACGGATAAGGGTATGAGTGCCTATGAGCCAATCGCTCCTCCTTTCTACTATTTCAATGTGCCCAATGCTTGGTATTACACTGCTGATTTGTACTTGGATAGACCTGCTGAGTACACTGAGGGCGAGCCTATCAAGGTTCCTAATGGCACATACGGATTCGATGAGGTATCGCAGGGTTGGCCTAACATGTTTGGCCATGAGTTCAGTTGGTTGCAGCAGAACGATGCGAATGGCATCTGTCCTCCGCAGACTCAGTTTAATGATGGCGAGCTCGTTGTAGAGGACGGCAAGGTTACCTTAACTGTAAAGATGACCATTAATAGCATTGAGGAGACACACACCGTAATATACGAGGGTGACTACGAATTAGTTGATATGACAGGTATTAAATATCAGTAAATCTGTTGATAATACAAAAACAATCCGCCTGATGCCTTTGTCGGGCGGATTTTTCATATCACATCGTTCCGTTTTTGGATATTTTATTTGTACTTTTGTGTCGCTAAAGTTGGTTTGTTATGAATATCACTGAGAGACTACATAGAATATTGGCAACATTACCCGAGGGAGTACACCTCGTTGCAGTATCGAAGTTCCACCCTGCTGAGCGTATCGTGGAGGCCTACAACGCCGGACAGCGCATCTTTGGAGAGAGCCGTCCGCAGGAGATGGCAGCAAAGGCCAAGGTGTTACCCAAGGATATTGAGTGGCACATGATCGGTCATCTTCAGACCAATAAGGTGAAGATGATTGCCCCCTTCGTATCGATGATAGCCTCAGCGGACTCCGACCGTCTTATTGCCGAGATTGAAAAGCAGGCTGCAAAATGTGAGAGAAAGATAGACATACTCCTTGAGGTACATGTTGCCGAAGAGGAGACAAAGTCGGGCTGGGATATTGAGGAGCTGCGCGCCTACATAGCCTCAGGGGCCTTCGAGAATATGTCTCATGTGCGTGTACGTGGCGTGATGACCATAGCGACAAATACAGACGATGAGGAGATCATACGTCGCGATTTTGAGCGCATACGCTCTATATTCAATGAGTTTAAGCCTTTGTTTGGTGAGAAATTCGACACTCTGTCAATAGGCATGTCGGACGACTACCCTATCGCTCTGGAGTATGGGTCGACGATGGTGCGCATCGGCACAGCAATATTTGGCGCACGCGAGTATTAGCCTATATATCCGTTAGTTGCACGATATTATTTAGTATCGCATAGATTGTCATACGGCCAATGGAGCGTGTCTTAAGCTTCTCGGATATATTGTTACGATGAAATATAACCGTAGCAAGCGATATGTTGAGTTCTTGAGCTATCTCCTTGTTAATATAGCCCTTGACCACGCGGGCTAACACCTCGCGCTCACGCGTAGAGAGCACAGTTTTATCCTCCACATTAGGCTGTTGTGTATGTATATGCGGATGATGTCCGGAGGGATGTCCCGCACGATGAATCTCCATAATAGCTCGTACGATATGTTGCTCTGTAGCAGTGACATCTATAGTGCGGAATCCCGACTGCACAAAGGGAGACGCCTCGCCCTCGGTGAGAACAATCGTACGACGCATATATGGTTTGAAGAACTCAGCATGATGGAATAGTACCGCTGCCGAAACAAAGTAGTGAGCTATGGGAGCGCCATCCGCAAGAAGCTCATCCACGCTCTTATAGCATACCACATCTATGCCCGGAACCATATCCGACAGCAAGCTGCGCAGAGCCATAGCGCTCAGCGTATTCTCACATACTATAGCCATCTGTGGGTGCATGTGCCGACTATTTTGCGATGTAAACCTCCATTATTTTGGCATCACCCTCAATCTCAATCTCCGACACCTCGGCAGGGATGAGCACCACCTCGCCCTCCTCGAGGCTCTCCTCCACGCCATCAGCGACGAGGCGCACCGAGCCATTGAGAGCTATATAAATAATGAACGAGTCGAGCGCTACACGGTCGAGAACCTTGCGCTCCGAAATATCGTGGAGCGTCATGGTAAAGTAGGGCGACTCTATCACCGTAGCAGCACCGCCACGCGTGAGGTCGTACTTGCGGTGCAGAAGCTCAGCATCTGCCTCAAAGTCGATAGCATCTACAGCTAATGCAGTGTGCAACTCACGCCCCTTACCTGAGGCATCAACCCTATCCCAATCGTAGATGCGGTACGTCACATCCGAGGTCTGCTGCACCTCGACAACCTCCAAGCCAGCGCCAAGAGCGTGAACAGTTCCCGCAGGGATAAAGAATACATCGCCAGGCTTCACCTCCACCTTGTTGAGCAACTCCTCAAGGCGCGATTCTGCAACGGCAGCAATATACTCCTCGCGCGTAAGCTCAAGGTTTTTGAAGCCGAGATATATCGCTGCCCCGGGCTTGCAGTCAACAACATACCACGCCTCGGTCTTGCCAAAGCTGTCGTGACGCTCAGCGGCGAGAGCATCATCGGGGTGTACCTGCACAGAGAGCCTATCGTTACAGTCGAGATATTTTACCAGAAGCGGGAACTCCAGTCCGTAACGTTCGAAGTTCTCCTCGCCAACAAGCTCACCCATGTATACCTCAATAATCTCGTTGAGGTTGTTACCCTTGAGAAAGCCGTTGGCAACAACCGACACATCGCCCTTTACCGACGATAGATCCCAACTCTCGCCATAGGGTTTATCCTTAGGCAGACGTGCAGCAGCCTTAGACTTCTTCCTCAGTATCGCCTGACCGCCCCATATTCGTTCCTTGATGCGCGGTTTAAACTTTATAGGATATAGCATACCTTAATATAATCTTACTAAAATAGTGATTCAACATAGTTTACTACCTCGTCAACATCGGGATTCAACGAGAACACCTTACTGGGCTTGAGGTAGAAAATCTCGCGATTCTGCTTTGCAGCCTCCTCACCAGCACCCGTAATGTTAAGCATAATGCAGGCATCCTTCTCGATGGTACCAGCCTCGACCATCTTGATAAGTGATGCCAGAGCTACGCCGGGAGCGGGATAGATGTCGATACCCTCAAGCTCCTTGAAGAGCTTGCAAGCACGACGCGACTGGGCATTTGTCGCCACCATAATATCGCCATTAGTAGCCTTCAGCGCATCGTACAAGCCACCGGCAAGACCGTATGGAGGCTTGCGGTTAGAGAGCACCTTAGCATCGATAAGCTCGGCATCGCGACGTGCCTTCTTTGTATCGTATTCGAGCATATCGCGCGAATCAGCACGCCAAGCATCGTACATCGGCACAAACGGAGCATTCTGCGAGACGATAAGGCGAGCAACATTACTACCAAAACGCCCATCCTCCACAAGACGCATATTTGCCTCCCATGCAGCAATGGCTCCGGTGCCGCTACCAACAGCCTGGAAATAATAGTCGGGGATACGGCCAATTGTTGTGGCTGCTGAGAGCATCGTCGTAGACATACCATCGCGACGAGCGATATTCTTAGCACCACCCTCGGCGTAGAACTTCGACGACTTAAGGGCTATGTTGCTGAGGTTTATGGCATCGAAATAGTCGCCACCTTTATCGCAAGCAATGAGCTTCACACAATCGTTGATAGGCTCCGTGAACCACAAGGCATTGAGATTGTCCGAGGGCACCGCGAGCAACAATTTTATGTTGTTGTCCGAGCACACGCGCGCGAAGGCACGTGCCGTATTACCTGCCGAGGCAACGACAAGGACTCGCTCCTCGCGCTCATCAATGCGGGCACACACACTATATGCCTCAGTCTCCTTGAACGAGCAGGTGGTCATTTTAACTCCGCGCTTGGGTGCATATCCACTAAGTGTAATCCATAGATTTTCCAAGCCTAAGTGCTTAGCAAGCGCCTCACTCTTGTACGTCACGGGTGCCGACGATCCCTTAAGCATACGACGTACAGGCAGCCAGTCGGCAAACTTATACAGACCATGCTCATCGGATTTGACCTCTATCTGTTTCTTGTCGTAGACGGCACGAACAAGCGATGGAGCCTTATACTCGGCATCGTCCAATATCCAACCGCTATCCTCAAACTCTCGGTTTGTTGCAACACACTTCAGCGTGTACTTCGTAGGCTTGAAATTCTCCATATCTAAGTTATATTATTGTTCCAAACAATTTATTAGAGTTTACATCGTGCAAATTTAATCTTTTTTCGCTTAAAAACAATAAGTAGAGATACCTATTCGCTCGATTCTGCCGTTTATGACTATAATAGAGGATAATGTTATGACACACTTGCCAATAATAAATCGTATAAATATGTATCATATTGCGAAATAATTTGTACATTTGTGCTACGATATGAAACTATACAAGGTATGAAAAAGGGAATTTTACTATGTTTGGCAGCCATTATTGTTGCTGCCGTTGCGGCTTTTGCCGTTATCACAATCTACGATGGTGACGCCAAGGAGCAGTCAAAAAAGGAGAATATGTCGCTTCGTAGCGAGATCGACGATCTGCTTGTTTTCTATATCGACCTCGACCAGCTTGCTGCCAAAGGCGCCTTTGACCAATATCTCGATGAGAACAATCGTAAGATGTTTGCCACAATGGCGTCATCGGCGATTGCTAACAAGTCGCTTGCAAGCCACGCGTCAAACATTATCACCGACTTTAGTGCTTCGGGCCTAAACTTCAAGAAGCCCGCATATGCTTACTTCAATGAGGATGGTAATATGGCATTTGTTGTTGAGGTTAAGGATGTTGCAAATGTCGACAAGACTGTTGAGCTTCTCTCGTTCATCTACCAAGAGGAGGAGGGTGAGCCACTACCCATCGAGCGCAATGGTAAAAATCGCATCATAGACCTTGGCGGCAAAGCCATCATTGGCTACAACGGAACGCGCTTTGTTATTGCGGCTAACACCGAGGGCGACGATGCTCGAGCAATTGCTGTCGATGCCCTGAAGCGTCCATTGAGCAACCTCTCAATCTTCGGTGATAGCGACATCGCCATCTACGCAGATTACGACAAGGGCTATGGTATCATGCGCAACATTCTCGAGACGACCAAGGCCGAGTATGAGGAGTTGGCACTCGAGGATGATTACTTCGAGGGTAGCGTGATGGAGATAGAGCAGGTATTGACCATCTTCGACTCATACTCAGGCATGATTAAGAAGGGGGCTAATGCTATCGTTTCACTCACGTTCGAGGCTGGTCGCGCAACTCTGAATAGCACTGTCAACGGCATTGATATGTCCAAGACAAAAGATATCGCTAAGCTCACAAATAATAAGCATTTGAACTACATTAGTGACGATGCAGCTATCGTTGTTAACATCGGCATCAATGGTAAGAAGTATGCCGAGATTATCGACCTCATTCTAAACAGCGAGTTCTTCACTAACTCGGAGTACAACACCAACGAGGTAAATATGATTGCAGGCATTGCTTGCGATGCTATCAAGAGCATCAATGGCGACTTCACGATTGCCGTTGAGGATATTCAAGGTAAGTACGAGAGTATCTACGATAGCTACTTCGATGAGTACTATGGCAGCGTAAATGTAACAGGTGCATCAGCATCAGTTATGATTGATGTTGACGATAGCTACATCATCTCTAACCTCGGACAGTTTGCCGGTGGTTTCCTTAGACGTCAGGACAGCACTCACTACTATGGCTCATTCTCGGGTCTTGACATAACTCTTGGTCAGGATGATAACGTACTGCACGCCGGCATCAACACCACGTACGATCGCAAGGCGAACTCGGCAGCCGACGCCAACTGGGTACCCTCGGTAGAGAATAGCCTATGGTATGCTGTTGTTGATGTAGACAACCTTATGAACTACAGCTATATCAAGGCAGCCAATAAGGAGATCATGGAGGATATGGATTTCATTGAGAGAGACATATATAATAAGTATATCGACCTCTGCGACTACGCATACATCTCGCAGATGAGCCTCGACGAGGCAGAGGTTGTCATCGTTCTCGACGACAAGCAGACAAATGCCCTCAAGCAGATTGTCGACGTGATCATGCCTACCCTATCGAGCTTGATGATGCAAAATATGTAAACAACTGAAACTGTGGATAGCATAAGATTATCTAATGTCGTACCGGAGATCTTCGCCTCGCGCGAGGATCTCCATTCTGACATATGGCACTCCGAGGTCACCATCGAGCGTGACAAATGCTACCTTATTGAGGCGGCATCGGGCACTGGCAAATCATCGCTATGCAGCTATCTCTATGGTCAGCGTGGCGACTACCGCGGCACCATCCTCTTCGACAATGAGGATATAGCACATTTCTCGACAAACAAGTGGAGCGACATACGCCAGCGTCACATAAGCATCCTCTTCCAAGACTTAAAGCTCTTTGGCGAGCTCACCGCCTTGGAAAATGTAGCAATCAAGAATAACATCGCACATACCCAGACACTATCGCAAATTACAGCGTGGTTTGAGGAGTTGGGGATTGGAGATAAGCTCCATTCGCGTATCGATAGGATGTCCTACGGCCAGCAGCAACGTGTGGCATTCATACGTGCTCTATGTCAGCCATACGAATTTATACTCCTGGACGAGCCTATATCGCATCTGGATGATCGCAATAGCGACATCATGCGCGATATCGTTCTTCGCGATGCCAAACAGAAGGGTGCTGCCGTTATAGCCACCTCGATTGGCAAGCACATGAATATTGACTACGATAAACTCCTGCGTTTATGACACTTATATGGAAACTACTACGCAAGCACATAAGCATATTTGAGCTTGCCGTCTTCTTTGTGGCTAACCTTATAGGTATGGCTGTGATACTCGCCGGCGTACAGATATATAGCGACATTAAGCCTATGCTTACGGGCGAAAAGTCGCTTATTGGCAACGAGTATGTCATCGTCACACGCCCCGTTGAGCGTGTGGGCATGGGCGCTCCAACATTCAGTGCCGAGGCTATCGAGGAGTTTCGTGAGCAGGATTTTGTCTTAGACCTCGGACTATTTGCCGCATCGCAATTCGAGGTCGATGGCAGCATTATGTTTAATGGTCGTCGCCTATCGACGATGATGTTCTTCGAGGCTGTGCCCGATAGCTTTATCGACGTTGAGAGTAGAGATTGGCACTTTGCTGAAGGGGACAATACCATTCCCATCATTCTCCCTCGCAACTACCTCAATCTTTACAACTTCGGCTTTAGCCAAACTCAAAATCTCCCACAGATTACCGAGGATATGATCAAGCGCGTAGAGCTCGGCATACGCCTTAGTGGCAATGGCCATCGCGACGACTATGTGGGTCGTGTTGTTGGCTTCTCCGATCGCTTAAACACCATACTTGTACCTATGGAGTTTATGAATTGGGCTAACGGCTACTATGCCAATGCAAGTGTTGGCGAACCTACCCGCCTCATCCTTGAGGTCGCAAATCCCGGAGCCCCCGAGGTAACATCCTTTTTGGCAGAGCACGGCTACTCTGCCGAGGATAAACCTTCGGAGAGCAGCAAGGCGCTGTTCTTACTTAAAGCATGTGTTGCGGTGATAGTAGGTATAGGACTTATTTTCAGCCTTTTGTCCGTAATCATACTGACACTAAGCATCTACCTGCTCCTACAAAAGAATATCACAAAGTTGGAGAATCTTGTGCTTATCGGCTACACTCCCTCGCGTGTTGCTATGCCATACAACCTTATGACGCTCATATTGAATCTCTCGATATTGGCCATAAGCCTTGTTGTTGTATTCATAGCTCAAGGTGAGTATATGGGCTACCTCTCCGATATTGCCGGCCACGAACTCACAGCATCACCCACCACGGCAATCATCGTAGGCATACTGTTTACAGCAGTCATCATCGCCTTCAACTTCTTCATCATCTATCGTAAGATACGCGAGATATCGAAGAAGCGATGATACGTAGAGCTACCATACACGACGTAGATAGAATATTGAGCATCATTCGCGATGCTCAATTGTCGTTACGCGACCTCGGTATCGACCAATGGCAGGATGGTTACCCCTCGCGTGATGTTATCGAAGAGGATATCGCGCGTTGCGTTGGATACGTTCAATGCAACGACGAGAACGAAGCCGTAGGCTATGCCGCAATAGTTCTCAGTGGCGAGGATGCATATCTGCAAATTGCCGAAAACGAGTGGCACACCCCTTCAGAATATGTCGTTGTTCATCGACTATGCGTGGCCAATGACTGCCGCCGTAAAGGCACAGCCATACACCTAATGCAACACGCAGCTGCAATTGCTCGCAGTCACGACATCCACGCCTTCCGCGTCGATACGCACAGAGGCAACGTGCGCATGCTTGCAATGCTCGAGAAGTTGGGCTTTACATACGTCGGCATTATATACTATACAAGTGGCGAGCGCCTTGCTTTCGACCTAAACTTAGACACGAGTAAAACGCTATAACATATTATAATATGGCAAGTTACCTTCAGGTAGAAAACATATCCAAATCATACGGCGACCGTACGCTCTTTGAGGGTATCAGCTTCAACATAAACGAGGGCGATAAGATTGCGCTTGTCGCTCCGAATGGCACGGGTAAATCGTCGCTACTAAAGATTCTCGCCGGCATTGAGCACTCCGACCGTGGTGGCGAGATAAAGTTTATGAAGGATATCCGCGTAGCCTTTCTCGATCAAAACACCACGTTCAACCCCAAGCACACCATCTTCGAGGAGGTATATGCACGCATGGGTAACCTCTCACCCGAGCTTGGAGAGTATGAGGCAGCCCTCACCTCCGGCGATGAGCGACGCCTGGAGCGTGCCATAGCGGCAATGGATGCCTCGGGCGCATGGAGCATAGAGCAGAACATACGTCAGGTGCTCTCATCGCTTAAACTCGAACGCATAGACCAACCTATGGGTGAGCTATCGGGCGGCGAGGCTAAGCGAGTAGCGTTGGCGTGTATGATGCTGCAAAATGCCGAGTTTCTCATCATGGATGAGCCCACAAACCACCTCGACATTGACATTATCGAGTATCTCGAGAGTTACCTGCAGCGCTCACGCTGCACACTGCTGATGGTCACGCACGACCGCTACTTCCTCGACCGCGTGTGTAACACCATCATGGAGATAGACCGAGGTAAGCTATATACATATCGTGGCAACTATACCGAGTATCTCGAGAAGCGCGAGGAGCGCTACCAGAACATGCAGGCCGAGATAGATAAGTCGCGCAACCTCTTTCGTCGCGAGCTGGAGTGGATACGTAGCACGCCACAAGCACGCACAGGTAAGGCACGATACCGTATAAACGCCTTCTACGATCTCAAGGATAGAGCATCGGTAAATCTCAGCACCGACAATGTGGAGATAGATGTTGCCACCTCGCGCCTTGGACGCAAGATTATCGACTGCATGGATGTATCGCTAAGGTTCGGCGAGCGCAAAATGCTCGATGGCTTCTCGTATAAGTTCAACCGTGGCGAGCGTCTCGGCATCGTTGGCCGTAATGGCGTGGGCAAGAGCACCTTCCTAAACATTATCACCGGGGCTATTATGCCCGATAGTGGCACGATCGAGCTGGGCGAGACACTGCGTATAGGCTACTACTCGCAGCGAGGTATCAGCTTCAAGCCGGGACAGACCGTCCTGGAGTGTGTCGAGGAGATTGCTGAGGTTGTTAAGGCCTCAGACGGACATACCATATCGGCAACAACATTTCTCAACCGCTTCCTCTTTCCGCACGATAGTTTCAATAAGCGCGTAGATATACTCAGTGGTGGCGAACAGCGTCGTCTATACCTCTTGACGGTGCTTATGCAGTGCCCCAATATGCTTATCCTGGATGAGCCCACCAACGACCTCGACATTATGACGCTCAACGTCCTTGAGGAGTACCTACGTGAGTTTAGCGGGTGCATTATCATCGTTTCGCACGACCGTTACTTCTTGGACAAGTGTGTCGACCACCTCTTTGTATTCGAGGGTAACGGTCACATCAAGGACTTCGTGGGTCAGTATAGCGAGTACCGCGAGTATATACGCGAGCGCGAGGCCGCAGAGCGTAGTGAGCAGCGTAGCAATGCCACACCTAAGGCTAAGCCACAATCGGTGCGCGAGAAACGTAAGTTGTCGTTCAAGGAGCAGCGCGAATTAGAGCAACTCGAGGCCGACCTTGCAACACTTGGTGACGAGCGCACAGCTCTTGAGAGCGAGTTATCCTCGGGCACACTACCCTACGACCGACTGACAGAGGTATCGAAACGCATTGAGGAGATTATCGCCACAATAGACGAAAAGGAGCTCCGCTGGTTGGAACTCAACGAGTAAAAGCTTAAAGTAAGAGTCCTCGGGATAGTACATAACGTACAGCCCGAGGACTCTCGCTTTTAGGGATGGGTCGAAGATGACCCCTTATGACAGGAAATTACATCTCAGACTCTCCATCTTCATCAATCCATGGTACAGTCTTCATATCCTCCGTTGTCAAGGCTGCGACGTGCTCATCCTCGAGCAACGCATCCTCGCCATTCTCGAACTCCAAATCCTCAAGGCTGTTAATCGTCAGCTGATACGATGCGTAGTCGTCCGCATTGCCGGCATAATCCGAGCGCTGGGCATAGATACCGTATATGGCTGTGATAGTAGCCTTCTCGCCATCCTTGCACACATTCTGACGCGCGAAACGCGAGTAGCCACTCGTACGTAGTGCATAGACACCATTTGCCGAGCATACCGTAGCTGACGTATCGTAGGTAAAGAGTACCGAGCCATAGAGGCTACGACCCGTGACATCCTCCTTGAATGCCCAGTGGTACCAAGGCTTCGTTACGGTAGGACGTGGGTCGGTATACAACCAGCTCGGATAGATATTGTCATACGATCCACTCTTCATTGCAGGATTGGTGTAGGTCACAAGCTTACCATCCTCGTCGTATGTAAGGTTGCCTTCAGCATCGAACACCGGAGCAGGCACACCGGCGTAGTGGCACTCCAACCCCTCGAAACGCATCATACGGCCAAACATAAGCTCGCGCTGCGATATCTCGAACACGCGGCGTGTAATGCCGTGCTCGTCGACCTTATCGACACCAAGGAATCGACCCTCCATCTCGATCTTCGCGGGAGAGAAGACTTCTTCATAATTCTGTGGCGTGACAGTGATAATATCGACATTCGGAGCATAGCGCTTCCACTCATCGATAGTACCCACCTTCAAGCCCTCCTCGGCCATGCGACCAGGAAATACGTGTCTATCAACAACCTCCTGAAGCTCGAGGTTCGAGTTGGCGTAGAACTTATGCTCGCCAGCCTTGTTGTACGACTCCGAGGGAGCACCTCCGAGCGAGAGCATCATACGGTAGTTGCCCAGATACAAGCCCGTAAGGCGCACATATACCCACGAGCCCTTCTTGTAACGCAGGCCGACGTTGTTGTTGAGCTTTAGCTCGATACCCGAGGTCTCATCCTGGACGTATAGCGACTTGTACACATTGCCGGCATCGTCGTCCGACGTCACCTTACCCTTGATGTATACGTCATGACCCTCAAAAATATCCTCACCAATGAGCTTATATTTCGTATCATCCCAGCTCTTATTGACACCCGTATTGCTGATAGTGCCAAAGGCGAACTTAAGCTCAGCGATAGTAATATGCTCAGCCTCGGGAAACATATCCTCGAACGTAGCGTCGGTGTATAGTTCGCGAGGAGGCACCGACGAGTGATCTTCATAACAGCCAACGGCCATAACGACGGTGGCCATCAATGCAAAAAATCTATTTAGTCTCATAGTCATCAAATGTTTAGCTGTTAGAATCTAAAGTAAATATTAAGATAATAGTTAAGACCCGTCATATAGAAATACTTCGAATCGAAACGCGAGTATGTCGTAGGCTTCTGGATGATAGTAGCCCCACCATCAGCCTTCGGGAAGATGATAGGATCAGATATCTTATTCAGACGCATCTGCTCATAACCACCCGTACGTATTGTCTGGTTATTGAGGATGTTGTTCACCTGAAGGCTGAAACCGAGCGTATACTTATACTTGATATACCAGTTCTTACCAATGCTTGCGCTCAGGGTAAAGGCGTTTCCGAGCTCCTCCTGTGCGCGAATACCATCAATAATATCGACGACATACTTCTTCTGACGACCACTCTCAAGATTCTGGAAGTCATAGATACGCATAAGTTCCTGTGCGAGATACTGCGTACGATACATCGGGTTCATCGAGAGGTACAAGCGATCGTAGTAGTTGAAGTCCACCGAGGCAAACCAGTTCTTCGGGCCACGGAAGTTAAGACCTACATTTATTGCCGTCTGCGGTGTGCTCTCCACCTTCATACCCTCCCAGTTGACCACGCTATTAACGACATCCGTAGCCGAGTTGTCGATCATCTGCGTAAACTTGGGGTTAGACGTGTAGATATAGTCGCCATAGCTTACAGCACCATTGAGCGAGAGACCCCACGCAATAGGGATGTTAAGGCCGAGCTCCACGCCCATATATCGCTTATCGATACCCGACATTGCGAAGTTGGTAAACGAGCTCTGCGTGTCGTCGTAGAACGATATAACCTTCGACTGATCCTTCATCTGAGTATAGTAGGCCGAGAGGCGGGCACGAATCCATGGCAGACGAAGGTTGTAGCTCAGGTCGGCGCCATATATCTTCTCCGAATCGAGGCCTGGGGTTATCTGATTACGTGTACGTGCCGACACAAAGGCGTTGTTGAACATCGGAGCATTCTGCATTGCCGTCGCATTCAGGTCGATGCTGTGCGCACCCGAGAACTGATATGACAGGTTAGCCTTAACCTTGTAGGTGAAGTTATTGATCTTGTCCGAGTTACCGAGCGATGTCTTACCACGGTCACCACCGGCATTGACATTCTGGAAGAGACCCTTCTCCCAGAGGCCCTCACGCCATATACTTGAGAGTCCTACCTCTGCACCAATATTTGCCGAGAAGCCACCGGCCGAAATCTCGTACATAGCCCACAGCTGACCCTGACGCACATGTGCATAGTAGTCGTAGCCATACTTATCGCCCTCGCGAACGGTTTGCGCTTGGTTATGCTCACGATAGTAGGCCATATTGTTCTGGTAGGCCTCCTCGTTGCTACCAAAGTCACGCTCAGCAAACTTGTCGACATCCAACCAGTAGTCGCCACCGAGCAAATCCTTAACCGTCGAGTAGTACTCCGTGCGATTAACACGCGCACGCAGACCTACCGTCAATTTCGAGCCACCACGGAAGATATGACCCAGCTGCGCTGCGAAGTTATAGTCAATCTGATCGGTATGACGCTCCTCGATCATCGCCACCGAACGATGACCCTCGCCATACTTATCTACATTTTCGTCACCCATCTTATTATCCTGAATGAGACCGTCGAAGTCGATGTAGCCATCCCAATTCTGTAAATACTCCTTATACTTCATCTTGTCGGTCTCGATGTCCGTCTCGGTGAAAGGAATTGGGAGTTCGTTGATCTCCGCAAACTTATTGAGCAACAAACGACGCTCCAGGCGGTCGCCATAGTACGACGGTAACTTACGGTAGTAGTCGGGACGTGGATCCTCACCCTTATACCACGTGAGTGCCGAGTAGCCATTGAAGCCAAAGCGCACCGACGTAGCAACCGAGAGGTTAGTGTTCTCCGATATCTGCCAGTTGTAGTTCAACATGGCGATAGGCTCGTGCATACGACGCACGCGAGCATTGCGCTCCTCGCCATTCTGCAAGCCCACGTTAGGGTTGTAGTAGTTGTCGCCCCACAGGTCGTAGGCCTCCTGTGTCGATGCCTGCTGCGCGCCACGTGTTGTGGGAGCACCAAGAATCGTTGCTGAGAGACGATGGCGCGAGTTAAATACCTTCTCGGCCGAGAAGAAGTAACCGTAGGCGTTGTAGTAAACACCGTCGACATAGCCATTGCCACCCTGACGTGTCGAGAGTGTGAAGCCATACGACCAGCCATTATCCAACGCACCCGAGGCGTAGCTGACCATCGCGCGGAAGCGATAGAGCTGCGTAGAGTTTACAACGCTGGCACGGAAGCCCTTGCGCAACTGCGAGGCACGGGCATTGATGTTGGTAGTACCTGCCACGCCACCGAGACCGAAGTCCGACATCTCGAGGCCTGTTGTTGCCTCCTGATTACGTGTAGCGTCGTTCAAGCCACTCCACAACGACCATGGGCCATAGCTCGTCAGCGCATCATTGAAACGAATACCATTGAGGTATACATCCTGATACTGCGAGTCGTAGCCACGCACATTGAAGCGCATCTCCGAGAAACGATACGAAGCGATGTTGTTGAATACGTCCTTCGATGCCGAGAGCGACGTGGGCAGTGCCTGAGAGTCACCTGCAGACTCAACATCAGAGTCCAGCTCGGCAAATGCAGAGTCGTCAATAGCCATCATCGTCGAGGGCACCATCACTACGCTCTGCATATCGTGAACGAGCTCCTTCACGCGCACCATAAGTTCAAGATCCTCAAAGTCGGCAGCCTCCAGGCGCAGCATATACTCTCCTGGAGCCAAGCCCTCGATGATAAACTCACCGTCTTGGTTTGTCGTCGTGTTGACAGCAACGTCGTCAACATAGAGCTGAACGCCCTGAATAGGTGTACGTCCATCGCGCGACACAACCACACCCTTCATACCACCCATCTGGGCATAAGCGCCAAGGCATAGAAGCGTGCAAATGATTGTTAGTATAAATTTCCTCATAGAAGTATAAATTGATTACCTACCTATATAAATATATACGGGGAAGTGGTCGCTAAAGCCATTCTGGAAGTTGTTGGTGACGAACGTACGCAGAGGATAACCCTTATACTGGCCCTCCTGCTGAAGCATATACGAGCGCGAGAAGATATTTCCCCAGTACTTCATACCCTTACCCTTTACCAGGCGCAACTCACCCTCCTTGGCATTAACCAAGTTCTCCGTAACACAAATATTATCAAATAGATTCCAAGCATCCTGATATGCCAACGTACCAAGACCCGCGCGCAACATCTGGTTGTAGGGGTTGAAGAAGTCGCCCGCAACGAGCTCCTTAATCTTGCCCTTGGCTCCCATCGTCTCAACTATGCTGGCATCCGTAGCATCATCGTTGAAGTCACCCATGACGATAACCTTGGTTGCAGGGTTCTCCCTAAGGAGCGAGTCCTTAATCTCGCGTATCTGTCGAGCACAGGCATCGCGCTTAAACTGCGAGGCCTCCTTGCCACCAAGGCGTGAGGGCCAGTGCGACACGAGGAAGTAGAAGGGCTCATCCTCGATAGTGCCCCACATAACCACAAGATCACGTGTACGGAAGTCGGGAAGCTCCTCGACCTTAAGTTTGATATTATCCGAGCCTTCGAGTTTGAAGACATCCGAGCGATATAGGAAGGCCACATCCACACCACGGGCATCGGGCGAGTCGTAGTGACATATACGGTAGTTGGCACCCGCGAGCTTGGGCTGCGAGATAAGATCCTCCAACACGCTACGATTCTCTATCTCCGATACTCCTATAACAATCGGATACTCCTTCTGTATGGCAGCGATATCAAACAAAACGCGCTCCATATTCGATAGTTTCTTCTGATACTTAATCTCGTTCCACTGCTTTACGCCACTTGGAGTAAACTCATCGTCGTGCGTCTCCGGGTCGTCGTAGATGTCGAAGAGATTCTCGAGGTTGTAGAAGACTACGGTGTAGGGCTTCTGCTCGGCCTGAGCATACAAAGCAACAACCGAGAATAGAGCCATACATAGCATTAATACTTTCCTTATCATAATATCTCAATGGTTATGTTAATTCGACTTCTTAGTTATTTATACCCCACAGCGAGGGTGTAACCGTCGCCTTGACCTCCTGCTCTATGGCATCATCTATCATCGGGAAGAAGGTAAAGCCTGTTCTACGCTCCAGCTCCGCAATAGATATACAGTCGGCCGCGGTTATCGAGGTGTTGTCGCCCGTATTTGCATGCTCGAACCAGAAGGCTATGGCACGCAGCTGTACCGCCTCCGTAGCCTCGTCTACCCTACGACCGGTATTTCCCTTGCTGGTACGTAGCAACGCCTTGTAGTAGTGAGTAGGTGTAGGACACGTGTTACCCGAGCGATCGGACGTCGTCGCATCAATCGATGTGTGATGCTCGCCATCGAAGTATGCACCCGTGACGACAAAGAGTGTATCGGGGCATACCATATTGCGCACACGTCCCTCCAACACACCCCACTTATTCTGGTTGAAGTTGCCTTGCTGAGGTGTCATATTTGTGGCGTAGAACGTCTGATCCATCATCTGCTGCGAACACTTTCTGTCAGCCGCAGGAATCTGATGTCCTCTATCATACCAGCCATTGTACGACTTCGATAGGTTTGCCTGCTTCGAGGCATCCACCGTAGGGTCGTAGCCAAAGGAGCTATTATTTCTATCACCCACACCCGACATGTGCGACGAATGGAGCGGATATGCAACCCATAACGATGCTCTCACTTCGGGATCGAAACAGAAGGTGTAGTTTCGAGCATCCATCTTGACACCAAGTTGTCCGTAGTGGGTGCGGTAGATATATCCATCCCCCTCGGTACACTCCGGGAGCTCTGCCCACATGCGCTCGAATGCTATCGACGAATCGTAGCTTCCCTGTGTCAGTGTATCCTCAAAGGTGTAGCCCGTAGAGAGCTCTACGGTGACTGTTGCCGTGCGCTCCCTGCCCGAAGCATTAGCATCGAAGTAGAGATACAGCACCTTCTCCGTCGCTGTCATCGTGTTCGACACGGTTGTCTGCTTGCCGGCAAAGGATACCCAATCGCCCTCCGAAGTTACGGTTGCGGTGTACGACGTACCCTGTTGTGCCTTGAGCACCACAGCGCAATTCGTGCTTCTACCATCCACCTCCGAGGTTGTGAGATAGGCTTTGCTTACAATCGCATCCTCCGAGCCACTCTCGCAACTCATCATAACGATAGCAACAAACGCAAGCAATATCAACAACGTCTTTTTCACAACTTATGCTTTAAAATTATGAATTATACTATTTTTAAAACTCTTTCACCGCCTCGGGCAGGATACCCTACCCGAGGCCATTGGTGAAAGATTTGGGATTGTTACTCAGCAAACGTAACGGTCAAGCTATTCATACGCACCTGACCACCCAACGAATCGATGCTAAACGATTTTGCTGAGCTGGGAAGGACGACGGTTACATAGCTACCATCTTGCGTAACAGTGCCCGATGTTATAGAACCGTGCAAAGCCGTAGCATACTCCGAGTTATTGCAAGCAAAGACAATCTGAGTCATAGCCTTCTCGGTCTCGACCTTCAAGTTAGAGCTCTTGTAGAAACGTGCAGGGGCTGAATAGTCACCTACATTGCTTGTTGATGAACCCTTTGTATTAGTAAGGGTTATACCATTCTGCTCCCAAACTTGCAACTCTGTAGTGTACGATGTGCGGTTTGCTTTATCTACGAACGAGAGAGTAGCCTCATTCTCGGGCTGCTCAACCTCAGCACCTGCAACGTGCGAAACATATACGCCATTACCCATCTGAGGTGCCTTGTTGTATGATGTGCGGACGCCACGTATAGTAAGTGTATCGCCAGCCTTCAAGCCGAGCGATGTAAACACCTTCGCACCATCCTTATCACTGATACCGTAAACATATACACGGCCCGTAGCATCTACGAGGTCAAAGTTGCCATAGTCTGTATTAGCTACATTATCGATTATACCCGTAAGCTCATAATATATTGTATCATCCTCGGCGGCGTTCAAGAACTCAGCAACGGTAGCCTTAATTACGGTAGGCTGCTCAGGGTCGGGTGTAGGATCGGGTGTAGGAGTCTCACCACCAGCAGATGTATGAGATACGTACGTAGCATTTTTACCCTGAGGTGTATCATTGTGCGATGTGCGGATAGTGCGAATAGTGATAGTATCGCCAATCTTTACGCCTGATGCCTCCCAGTACTTGTTGCCATCATCATCCACAAGACCATAGATGAGCACCTCACCGGTTGAATCCTTCAAATAGAAGTTACCCCAAAGAGTGTCGTTAGGATTATCCTCGCGGTACATACGGTCGATAGTACCCGTAAGCTCATAGATTGTATCATCCTCGGCGGCGTTCAAGAACTCAGCAACGGTAGCCTTAATTGCGGTAGGCTGCTCGGGATCGGGTGTAGGCGTAGGATCGGGATCGGGAGTATTGTCATTAACATCCTTAACCGATCGGATCATCGTATTAACGTACTTACCACCAGAGAAACCGATAGTCCAGCCCTTAACGACAATCTTCTTGCCGTTCAACGACTGATCAACAGTGCCCTCGATAACGTATGCCAACGAGCCAATAGCCTTAGAAGCACCCTCTACAGCCACATTGTAATAGTAACCGTCGATGGTCAACGTACCAGTATACTCAACATACTTGATAACGGGGTTATCTAGGTATGCATCGAAAGCAGCGCCATCCATTACGGTAGCCGTAGGGTAAGTATAGTTAGTAGTACCTGTCTTAGTAACTACAACCGTACCACCAATCTGACGGAGACCGCCATATGTAGCCATTGAACCATCAACAGTAACAACATCGCCAACAACGGCATCAACAGCTGCACCCGCATATGCAAGCAACTTGCCAGTAGTATCCTCTACCAAGATACCGCGAGCGTAAACACCGATAACCGTAGCATTCTCAATAGTAACACTTGCTCCATCGGCAGCAGCGATAGCATCGGCGATAGTCACCTTACCTGCAGCGGGGATCTCAATCTCCTCACCCGCGATAGGCTCGTCCGAAAGCTTAACGCCACAAACGATAGCACGAGGTGCAATATCAGGAGCTTCACCACCATACGTCTTAAGAGAGAAGTCTGCCTCCATAGCAAACTCGATGGTTGAAGTAGCCGTCAAGCCCGTAAGAAGTACTGAATAGTGATCCGATGCAGCAAAGCGTAACGCTGTATAGGGAGCATTACCCGAAACACCATCATTAGCCACAAGTGCCTGCGACTTAACCTCGCCACCATCGACACGATAGTAGAGAGTAACCTCTGTGCCCTTCCAACCTGCAGCATAGAAGTTGAGATACTTGTCACCCTCTACGCCAACAGCTGCCGACGTAAACACACCCGACTGCTTGCTCTTGCTAAGCTTGAAGCCAGTAACAGCATACGAGCCAATCTTCGTTGTGCCAAGCGAGTAAACAGCATTTGCCGAGTCGTCATCAGAGCATACAAAGGCTACATCCGAAGCGTATGGGCCCTCGGCAGGTGTGCCGGGAGTCTGGCCGCCATTGCCGCCACCCTCCTCGGGAAGAGTGATAACCTGACCGCCATTACCGCTAAAGAGCTGAACATCATCGATACGATACGAGCTTGGCACATCAGATGTAAACTTGATGAAGAGATACTCGGGAACCTCGTTCAACGTAAACTCGGCAGTAGCCACATTCCAACGACCCTCAGCCGTACCTGCATAGGTATACTCAAGCTCAGCCCAGCCATTACCGTTCTTCGATACATAAACATGGAACTCACTGTTTGTGAATACGCTGCCGTATGTCTGAGAATATTTCTCAGTACCGAAAGTAAGCTTGTAATTCTTCTGTGCAGCATCAAGCGAGATGTTGTTGATCTGGAAATATGCGTTCGAGCCGAAGAAGATGTTGTTCATACCCGATCCTGCATAATCCGAATAGTTACTACTTGATGTTGAGTTAGAGCGAATAGTTGTACCCTTACCCACATAAGTAACATTATCCGAAGCGGGGCCCACAGCATTAGCGAACTCGGGGAACTGCTCAATCCAAGGCCAAGAAGTATTCGATGGGCCATACGACTCAGTAGCCTCCTTACCATCGAAGTTATCGCCATAGAGCAACTCCGCAGTTACGGTAGGAGTATCGGTAGCCGACTGCGAGATTGTAATCTTCTCAACATCCCACTCGCCATAAACCGCGTGCAGTGCGATAACCTTGATTGTAGTCTCACGCAACTCGCCGGTTGTATTCTCAGCAACAGCGATGGTGATACTCTTATTACCCTTACCGTGCATAGGTGTTACCGTCAACCAATCAGCGCTGCCGGCATCAACTTTCCACTCCGAGTTTGAAGTGACGTTGACAATCTGCTCACCCTCACCCATAGCGAAATTAAGCGTCGAGGCAGATACATCCACCGTAGGATCGCCAACAACACCATCGCCCTCTGTCTCACACGACGCAAAGCCGAGTGCTACACCCAGCAACGTCGCAACAGCAAAGAAAGATCTAAAAGTCTTGTTTGTCATAGTGTTTTGTTTAAAAATGTTTGTTAATAAATATGTTATACTTTTGTATATCAACATAATACTCTCCAAGACATTACGCTATATGCGTAATCTCGGAATTACAAAGGTACGACTTTAATTGTAAACAAAAAAATATATAGTCACTTTTCGTTTAATTTTTATATTATGGCCACCTATATGACCGTATTTTGTGATTATCACTTTGTGATAAGGGAGGGTAAAATAAGAGCTCCAAAGAGAATACTCTTGTATATTTGGGCATAAAAGAGTATATTTGCAAAAGAATACAAAACATTCCACTATGGGAGTAGATAGAAATATGCGCAATATTGAGAGCGACAAGGAGTTCGAGGGCCGCATACGCCCTCAGGCGCTGCAAAACTTTGCTGGTCAGGACAAAATCGTCGCTAACCTCAAGATATTCATTAAGGCAGCACTTATGCGTGGTGACTCGCTTGACCACGTACTTCTGCACGGCCCCCCGGGATTGGGCAAAACAACACTTGCCAACATTATCGCTAATGAGATGGGAGCGCAGTTGCGGGTGACATCGGGCCCCGTGCTTGACAAACCGGGTGACCTCGCGGGCTTGCTTACAAACCTCACTCCGGGCGATGTGCTCTTCATCGACGAGATTCATCGTCTGAGCCCCATAGTCGAGGAGTATCTCTACTCGGCAATGGAGGATTTTAAAATAGACATAGTTTTAGATAAGGGCCCCGCGGCACGAAGCATACAGATTGAATTAGCACCATTCACGTTGGTTGGTGCAACGACACGTAGCGGTCTTTTAACCTCACCCCTACGTGCTCGCTTCGGCATACAGTGCCATCTTGAGTACTACGATGCACCGGTGCTTGCGGGCATCGTCAAGCGCTCAGCATCAATACTCGACATATCCATCGACGATGATGCAGCACTCGAGATAGCTCTCCGCTCGCGTGGCACACCACGTATTGCCAATGCACTACTGCGCCGCGTGCGCGACTTTGCGATGGTCGAGGGCGAAGGTCATATTGACGTAGACATCACGCGCGTGGCTCTTGCGGCACTAAACATCGACTCACGCGGATTAGACCAGATGGACAATAAGATTCTTGCCACCATCATCGAGAAGTTTAACGGTGGCCCCGTAGGTCTTAACACCGTGGCTACGGCCGTGAGTGAGGAGGCCGGAACAATCGAGGAGGTATACGAGCCATTCCTCATTAAGGAGGGTTTTCTTAAGCGTACACCCCGCGGTCGCGAGGCTACGGAGTTAGCATACAGGCACCTCGGCTATGCCTATGGTGCGACAGAGGAGCAGTCGCTCTTCTGAGAAGATAGTTAAATACAAAAATGGGGGCTGACTAAAAAGTAACTTAGTCAGCCCCTGATATGTACTGACCCCAGAAAGTTGGACGGATTAATAAAAAGATTTTTATTGGTAAAGAGTTCGGTATTGCACCGGACTCTTTCCGTTTAATTTTAGTTTTATACGGTCGTTGTTATAGTAGTTAATATACTTTCGTAGCTC
>JAFWYM010000048.1 GCA_017517705.1 Alistipes sp. | reverse complement strand
TATTGGCAATAGCGTTACTTCGATTGGATGGGAGGTATTCTATAATTGCACCTCGCTGGAAAGTGTAACTATTGGCAATGGCGTTACTTCGATTGGAGGTTCTGCATTCGAAAATTGCACCTCGCTGACAAGTGTAACTATTCCCGATAGCGTAACTAAGATTGGAGAAAGAGCATTCTACGATTGCAGCTCGCTGACAAGTGTATATTGCAAGGCGGCAACTCCGCCAGTTGGTGGCTCTTCTATGTTTTACCGGAATGCTTCAGGACGTAAGATTTATGTTCCAACAGCATCGGTCGAGGCGTATACGTCGGCAGCATATTGGAGCGACTATGCGTCAGATATCGTTGGCTACGAGTTTTAGCCTAACTGCTTAATAAACAGCATTAATGGTGACGCGGGTATATAAAAGTATACCCGCGTTGCTTTTGCTCACTCCGCCCGCACCAACGTCCGCCTCCCTCCCCGCTCTTGCGGGTATTATTTTTAATACCCGTGATACTTTTTTGTTCGACTCCACAACTAAACACAGCGCCCTACAGTATTGCGGGTATTAATTTTAATACCCGTGATGTTTAGGGAAGGTATGATGTGGGTGATGAGTTACTATAAGGCACTTTGTCATCCTGAACGTAGTGAAGGATCTCAAAAAGGGGCTACAGAGACGATAACGACCTTGCGGGCAGATGCTTCGACTACGCTCAGCATGACATCCGCGCTTACCCCGCCCACCTCACTACTCCCCATCGCATTACGGGTATTATTTTTAATACCCGTGATGTTTAGGGAAGGTATGATGTGGGTGATGAGTTACTATAAGGCACTTTGTCATCCTGAACGTAGTGAAGGATCTCAAAAAGGGGCTACAGAGACGATAACGACCTTGCAGGCAGATGCTTCGACTACGCTCAGCATGACATCCGCGCTTACCCCGCCCCTTGTCATCCTGAGCGGAGCGCTAGCGTAGTCGAAGGATCCGGAAGAGACGACGGGACGCATAATTTAGAGCGCAGCCATGGGGAGCCAGGGTAGAATGGGTAGAGTGGGTAGGCAGGGTATAGCGCTATCAGAGTGCTACCTATACTCCCTATACTATCCTCCCTCTGCGTCTCTGCGTTATTATTGGGTGCTGCCCATGCTCTCAAAAAAGCTCTTGCGGGTTACAAAAAAGTAACCCGCACCTCTCGGAAGCCCATCCCACGCTCGGAATTTGTATATTTCGAATAATATTCGTATCTTTGGAAGTTGCAAAAAGCATTATGTTAAAAAATGTATATAACCTAAAACAGTATGAACAAACTTCTTAAGACTATTGCCCTTGTGGGCGCTCTTATCGGCGGCATCGCTACGGCAGATGCCTGCACTAACTTCATCGTCACACGTGGCGCCTCGACAGACGGCTCTAACATGGTGACATACGCCGCAGACTCACACCAGCTCTACGGCTCACTCTACTCGCACGTCCCCGGCAAATACACCGAGTGGATGGATGTAACTGAATGGGACACAGGTCGCTACATCGGCAAGATACGCCAGGCGCCCTTTACCTATCGCACTCTTAGCAACTCTAACGAGCACTCGCTCTTCATCACCGAGACAACATTTGGAGGTCGCCATGAGCTGGAGGATCCCAATGGCGGCATCGACTACGGCTCGTTGATTTACATCACGCTACAGCGTGCCAAGACAGCACGTGAGGCTATCGACATCATCGTAGACCTCGCCAACACCTACGGCTACTGCTCGTCGGGCGAGTCGTTCTCGCTTATCGACACCGAGGAGGCTTGGATCATGGAGCTCATAGGCAAGGGCCCCGAGGATAAGGGTATCGTATGGGTGGCACGCCGTATTCCCGATGGCTATGTATCGGCACACGCCAATCAGGCACGCATAACCACATTCCCCTGGGATGACCCCGAGAATTGTATCTACGCCCCCGACGTAGCGGATGTGGCGCGTAAGTTCGGCTGGTTCGAGGGTCAGGACAAAGACTTCAGCTTTGCCGATGCCTACGCACCGCTCGACTTTGGTGCTATGCGTGGCTGTGAGGCTCGTGTATGGAGCTTCTTCCGCATGGTTGCCGACGATATGGATAAGTACGAGGACTACGCCATGGGTCACAATAAGGAGAACCGCATGCCCCTGTGGGTTATGCCCCGCGAGAAGGTATCGCCCAAGATGCTTATGGATGCCATGCGCGACCACTACGAGGGTACAAAGATGGATATGACCACCGACATAGGTGCCGGTGGCGAGGGTTGCCCCTATCGCTGGCGCCCCATGTACTTCGAGGTTGACGGCGTGGAGTACTGCAACGAGCGTGCTACAGCTACGCAGCAGACAGGCTTCTGGCTCGTAGGTCAGGCGCGCCCCAACAAGGTGGGCATCCTCTGGTTCGGTACCGACGATGCTGCCACATCGCCCCTAACACCCGTATATGTTACCTCTACAGAGGTTCCCGAGTGCTTCCGCGAGGGTAATGGCTCGATGCTTAAGTATTCGGATACTTCGATGTTCTGGATCACAAACCGCGTGGCTCAGTTTGCATACTTGCGCTATAACACCATAGGTAAGCACGTACGCGAGTATGTCGACAACTGGGAGAACAAGATGCTTGAGCTAGTACCCGCCATGGATGCAAAGATTGGCAGCGCCAAGAGCGCCAAGAAGGCCATAGCTGCGGCTACAGAGTTTACGGTAGAGAATGCCGAGGAGCTCTTCAACATGTGGGTGGACCTCGACAAGTATTTGATGGTCAAGTATATCGACGGCAACATCAAGGGCGAGGACGAGAAGGGCTTTATCGACAATGGCAATGGCAAGGATATCCCCGGCAAGATTGAGCAGCCCGGCTACTCGGAGAAGTGGAAGCGTGCCGTAGCAGCCGACAATGGCGAGGTACTCAAGGTGGTAAAGTAATTGTAACAACAGAGAGATTATGACTGAAAGATATGATATCATAGTTATCGGCTCGGGCCCGGGTGGTTACGTTGCCGCTATTCGCGCTGCGCAGTGCGGCAAGCGCGTTGCTATCGTTGAGAAGGCAGATGCCGGTGGCGTATGCCTCAACTGGGGTTGCATCCCCACCAAGGCTCTCGTGCGCTCGGCACAGGTATATGCCGACTGCAAGGCCGCCGCAACCTTCGGTGTAAGCATCGAGGGCGAGGTTAAGCCCGACTGGGCGAAGATGGTGGAGCGCGAGCGCATGGTAGCAACGACGATGAACAAAGGCGTTCAGTTCCTCCTTAAGAAGAACAACATCGACGTCATCGCCGGCTTTGGTCGACTGAAGGCATCCGACATGGTCGAGGTTGAGGGTGTAGACTACGAGGCCGACCATATCATCCTCGCCACGGGCGCACGCCCCCGCGTGATGCCATTCATGCCTATTGACGGCAAGCATATCATCTCGTCGAAGGAGGCTCTCGTGCTTCCCGAGTTACCCGAGAGCATGGTTGTCGTAGGCTCAGGAGCAATAGGCTCGGAGTTCGCCTACATCTACGCCACGATGGGTGTTAAGGTTACTATCGTAGAGTATATGCCGCAGATTATGCCTCTCGAGGACGAGGATACGGCCAAGGCTATGGAGCGTGCCTTCCGCAAGCTACGCGCCACGGTGATGACCTCGACGACGGTTAAGAGCGTTGCTGTTCGCGAGGATGGCAAGTGCGACGTTCTCATCGAGGGCAAGAAGGGCGAGCAGACACTCGAGGCAGATGTTGTCCTCTCGGCCGTGGGCATCAAGTCTAACATTGAGGATATGGGACTCGAGGAGCTCGGCATAGAGATTGAGCGCGACAAGATTAAGGTCGACGAGCACTTCAAAACGAGCGTGGATGGCGTATATGCTATCGGCGATATTATCGCTACGCCCGCCCTTGCGCACGTCGCTTCGGCTGAGGCTATACACTGCGTGGAGCATATCTGCGGACTCAACCCCGAGGCTATCGACTACTCTACCATCCCGTCGTGCATCTTCACCTCTCCCGAGGTGGCATCGGTAGGTATGACCGAGGCGCAGGTTAAGGCTGCGGGCATAGAGTATAAGGTCGGCAAGTTCCCGTACACCGCATCGGGCAAGGCTACGGCTGCGGGCGAGCGTGACGGCTTCGTTAAACTTATCTTCGATGCCGAGGAGAAGTTGCTTGGCGCACACTTCGTGGGACACAACGTCACGGAGATGATTGGCGAGCCTACGCTTGCCAAGGTTTTGGGCGTATCGGCACACCGCATTGCCCGCACAATACATGCCCACCCCTCGATGCACGAAGCTGTGATGGAGGCTGCCGAAGATGCTCTTGGCTGCGCCATACACATGTAATTTTGAATTATAAGCGAGTGAATAAAAAGTGTATTTTATCATTGTGCTTACCCTCAAAATCCTCATTTACGCAAAGTAAATTATAGGGTATTTTTACCTGTTTTCTAAGATTTGCCAATAATATGCAAAACATTGTGTTTTAGCGTATTTTGGCAAATCTTCTTTTCTTGCGATTTGCAGAATTTGCCGATATTATCTGCTTTTATTCAATCAATATTGTAAAACTCTATTACGCCTGCGTAACCGCAAACGCAATCTTATGTCGTGACGTATAAACTTATGAATGGCTCGATAAGTAGGCTCAATCACTCTCATTGGTCGAACGCTACTATATCGCAACATAAGTCCAATTAGGCATACAATCGCTACGAATAGCAACCAACCGTAAATCTCCTTCATAGATTCAAGTAGTGACTGCACTTGTACCATACCATACAACTCTCCCAATTGAGTGTGTGAGGTGGAGAGTTCTACGCTGTCCATTCTTTCGCCAAGCAGCATCGAGTTGCGAGTCATTACAACCTTCAATGCTCGACCTACAATGGCATTGCCAATAGGTGCAGCCAATGCTGCACTGAACATATTTTGAAATGACAAGCCGTGCAGGAATGTATAGGGGAAAGGCAGTCGGGCATTTGCCGTAAGCATCATCACAGCCACCATCACATATCCCGCCGAGCGAACAAATACGGGCAGGTAGAGTGCCTCTTTGGGAATATTGTAATCTATGCGGAAATAGAAGTATGCCAAGTAAAAGGCAAAGCACGAAAAGGCAATGACCAACATCCGTTGATAGCTCCACTTGCGGCGAGCAAAGGTCTGCCAAGTGAAAACAATACCTATTACCACGCCGAGGATTGACACCCAATTGAGTGTTAGCGTATTCAGATGGTCGTACCCCAATACGCTCTCCATTAGGGCATGTTCAAAGATATGTGAGGGAGCAAGCAATAAATCCATTACGAGGATTACTGCCACGCAGGTCAGTACCAGCGG
>JAFWYM010000028.1 GCA_017517705.1 Alistipes sp. | reverse complement strand
TTAGCTGCCCAAAAACAAGCACAGGCAGAAGCCGAGAGGAAACGAATTGAAGCCGAACGTGCTAAACTTAGAGCAGAGGAGGAGGCTAGACATCAAAAATGGTTGAAAGAAGAGGCTGAACGCAAAGCACAATGGCAAGCAAAGATGATTAGAGAATATGGAGAAAAATATGGAAATGCTATTATTGAAGGCAAAGTAATGCTTGGAATGTCACAGCAAATGTGTCAAGAAGCTTGGGGTAGACCTATAGACAAATATAATACGTTTACTCAAACCACCTCTAAATCCACTTGGCTGTACAATTATAAAACTTTCTTACATTTTGTTGATGGTAAATTAGTGAAGATAGAGAATTAATATATCATATTAGGCGTATGCAGGACTTTATGTACTCCACTGCATACGCCTGATTTTTTTATTCACAATGTATCTTCAAAAGACGCTTGATTTCAGTGCTTTACTTTCAAAACTGCTATATACATTTTACTCGTCGGAAAATGGACTTAATTACGACCTCTATGTGGTCTTATATGTAGTATTTCGCAATTTTCGTAAAAACCAACACTGATAATCAATTAGTTAAAAATTAAAAGGCCTATTCTGCGAAGGGGTGCTCTCTTGTTTGTTTACTTGTGAAAAGGCAGCAGATGCTGCCTTTTCACGCCCGCAATTTGTTGTCAAAAGGTAGTAGATGCAACGCTCGGCAAATTTCGAGGCGATGGGATGTACTATGGCGTACTGCCCATTGACGAGATAATTTGTTAGCGGCAGCAGATGCTGCCTTTTCACAACAAATTTACAGTTCCATACCTCGCATAACACGTGATAATGTTTCGCTATCTACAAGGCGCGAGGCGATGGCAAGAGCAAAGTCGACAGATAAACCGGCACCTGCAGCTGTGATGAGGTTATCGTCCTCAACGACATCTTTTTTAAGATAGGTATAGCTGTGCATCTCCTCAACAACAGAGCTGTGGCAGGTGACACGCCTATTGTGGGCAACGCCCGCTGCGGGGAGCACCGTGGGGGCACCACAGATGGCAGCAACAAGGCGACCACTATCGTAATAGTCGCGGACAGCACGGCATACAGCCTCGGAGGTACGCAGGTTGACGTAGCCGGGGTAGCCTCCCGGGAGGATAAGTGCCGCACCATCGCTGAGGTCTGCATCCTCGATAAGCTCGTCGCACCGAAGTGTAACCAAGCCGTGCGACGAGGTGACATCCAACGACCCGCCAACGGCCACACGTCGAAGCTCGACACCGGCACGCTGCATGACATCTATCGGGGCGAGTGTTTCGATGCACTCAAAGCCCTCGGCAACAAGTATATATGCTCTCTTCATAGTTATCGTTAAAACATTGTTTCAAGTTCATTAATGGCCACACTCTCCACCCTGCAGCGGCCTATACACTCGGGGAGCACAACACGTATGATGTCATCTTGACGCTTCTTATCATGTCTTACCTCGTGCAATATATCTGCCACGGGCATAGGCGGGATGATGTCGAAGCCCAGCGCGGTGAGGAGGTCGTCTATACGCTTCACATCGCCCTCGGCAAGCACTCCACGACGCTGGGCAGCATGCGCGATAAGCGACATGCCCACAGCCACAGCCTCACCATGGTTAAGGCTATGCGTTAGTTTCTCTATGGCGTGGCCAAGTGTATGTCCGAGGTTCAGAAGCCTGCGCACGCCACCTTCGCGCTCGTCACGTGCCACAATAGCACTCTTCACCGCCACCGACCTTAACACTATGTGGCTCAACACCTCCGTATCGCAGCTTAGAGACTCTGTGGCGTGTGCCTCGATGTAGTCGAAGAGCGCGGCATCGCCCACGATGGCACTCTTTACGGCCTCGGCCATGCCTGCACGCAGCTCGCGTGGAGGGAGTGTTCGTAGCATCTCGACATCCGAGATGACGAAGCGCGGATGCGAGAAGGTGCCAACCATATTCTTATAGCCACCAACATTCACGCCATTCTTGCCCCCTATCGAAGCATCGACCTGCCCCAGCAGTGTCGTCGACAGGAATCCGAAGTCAAGCCCTCGCATATATGTAGTAGCCACAAAGCCCGCAATGTCGGTGACGATACCGCCACCAATAGCGAGGATGAATGTCGAGCGATCCGCCCCCATGGCCATAAGACGGTCGTATATCGCTGCCACGGATTGCAGGCTCTTGTTAGCCTCACCACCGCCAATGATGATATGCTCCGTTCGGCGCACAAGAGCGGGATAGAGGCGGTCGATGTTGGCATCGGTGATGGCAATAACACGCCCCTTGGGCAGAAGCCTGTCAAGAAGCTCCTCCGCGCGACCTACGTGGAGTGTCGAAGAGTCATTTATAGCGATTGTGTGTTCCATGCTTACTACTATATAGGTATGCGTTGTTGTAATAAGTCCATCGTTACGATGGCAAAGATAATAAAAAGTTGGGGGAAAAGTTGCATTATAGTTGAATGTTTCCTAATTTTGCGGAGATATTGTGAACAACAACCACGGAGAGAACAATACAACTAAATATAAACTTTAAAAAACAATTTACAGCTATGAACTTTCTTACTGAAGACAAGCTCGTTATCGTTGGTGCTGCCGGCATGATCGGCTCGAACATGGTTCAGTCGGCCCTTATGATGGGTCTTACGAAGAACATCTGCCTCTACGACGTATTCTCACCCGAGGGTGTTGCCGAGGAGATGCGCCAGAGCGGTTTCGACAATGTAAACATCACGGCTACTACCGATGTGGCTGAGGCTTTCAAGGATGCTAAGTACATCATCTCGTCGGGTGGTGCTCCCCGTAAGGAGGGTATGACTCGCGAGGATCTTTTGAAGGGTAACTGCGAGATTGCAGAGCAGCTCGGCAAGAACATCAAGACTTACTGCCCCGATGTTAAGCACGTGGTTATCATCTTCAACCCTGCCGACCTTACAGGTCTTGTAACCCTCCTCTATTCAGGTCTTAAGCCCGGACAGGTTACTACCCTTGCAGGTCTCGACACCACACGTCTTAAGAGCGCCCTTGCCAAGAAGTTCGGCGTTATGCAGAGCGAGATTGAGGGTTGCGCAACATATGGTGGTCACGGCGAGCAGATGGCTGTATTCGGCAGCGCTGTGAAGATTGCCGGCCGCAAGCTCACCGACATCATCGGCACTGAGGAGTTCCCCGCAGAGGAGTGGGAGGAGATGAAGAAGGCTGTAACACAGGGCGGTGCTGCTATCATCAAGCTCCGTGGCCGTTCATCGTTCCAGAGCCCCTCATATCTCTCTGTAGAGATGATTCGCTCGGTTATGGGTGGCGAGCCCTTCCGTTTCCCTGCAGGTACGTATGTATCTAACGAGAAGTACAACCACATCATGATGGCTATGGACACCACGCTCGACAAGAACGGCTGTTCGTACAAGATGCCCGTGGGTACCGAGGAGGAGATTGCTAAACTCGATGCTTCATACGCTCACCTCTGCAAGATGCGCGATGAGCTCGTAACACTCGGCATCGTTCCCGCTATCGAGGAGTGGTCTAAGATTAACCCCAACCTCTAATCTCCGGAGATAGTGGCGCTACGCCGCCACCACAATAATTGGGCTGAATGTGAAATACGTCAAGTATATCCATCCAGCCCAATCTCTTAATGTGGGGGGGGTGAGTTAGCACCACTAATTGCTGTTTACTAATTACTAATTAAGACGTTAAGATCATGAAGATAGCAGTACCTACACGCGATGGACATGTTGACGACCACTTTGGTCACTGTGCCTTCTATACCATCTTCGAGGTGGAGAATGGCGCTATTGTCTCAACCACACGCTTAGACTCACCCGAGGGTTGCGGATGTAAGTCCAACATAGCCTCGGTGATGGAGGATATGGGCATTGAGGTGATGCTCGCAGGCAATATGGGCATGGGCGCCAAGAATAAGCTCGAGAGCCACAACATCAAGGTTATACGTGGCTGCAAGGGTGATGTAGAGGCCGTAGTCAAGGGCTACCTCCTCGGTTTTGTCATGGACTCGGGCGAGGGTTGCGACCACCACGACTGCGGAAATCATTAGCCTGATATATATATGGCTCCCGACATCGCTACCCCACCGAAGTGTAACGACTCTAAATATGGTATCTTATCGGGAGTGACACCTCCAAGGGCGACTACCCGGCTATCGATGATACCCTCATTGGCAGCCCTCTGCAGCTCTTCGTGGCTAAAGGCCGAGCAGTAACCACGCTTGGATATGCTGTCGAATATGGGGCTGAGAAATAGGTAGTCGCAATCACTCTTATGTTGTACTACCTCGGCGAAGGAGTGGCACGAGCGCGAGCGTGAGCCACGGTACCCCTCGGGGAGATGTGTGACGTGTCTGTTAAGATGCACGCCACGGAGTGCAAACTCCTCGTATAGAGGGTAGTAGTCGTGAACGACAATCCTACGTCTATCTGCCGCGCGTAGCTTTCGGAGCAACGCCCGGCAATACTCAATATCGGCATCGGGCTTACGCAGATGCACAATATCGAAGCCCTCGGCAAGGAGGCGCCGAATGATGGCAGCCTCCCCGTCGATAGCCTCGGGTAGCGTTATCGCAATACGTAGCATCGCCTTAGCGCTTGAGTCGCTCGATGATAAGGTCAGCAACACGCTTACCCGAGAGGAGCATGCCTCCAAATATCGGGCCCATGCGTGGCGTGCCACTCACGGCCGATGCCGCCATGCCGCAGACATAAAGACCCGGGTATATCTCCTTGGTGCCATTGACAACCTCCTGTTCGCCCGCGACAACATCCAACGAGCGCTCACCGATGACGGCACCCGTGTCGGTGGCGAGGCGTATGCCATTCTTACGCGCCACTGTAGTACACATCTCGCTATCGTGCCCCGTGCCGTCGACAACACATCGTGCCAAGATGTTTAGCGGGTCGACATGCAGCCCCTCGCGCAAAACGGGAGTCCAGTTGACCACAACGCCACTGACGACATCATTCTTAAATATCACATCCTCAACAGAGTAGCAGTTGAAGATGGTAGCACCCGCATGTACTGCCTTATATAGCAGTGCCGAGGTGCTCTCCACCGAGTCCATGACATATAGGTTGCCGTCGTACTTCGTATGGTTGATGCCAAACTCCTCGACGATATGCAGGGCCTCCTCTTGCACGACAATCTGGTTAAACATCATAGCGCCACCCCACATGCCACCTCCGGGCGATAGTTTCCTGTCGAACAATGCCACCTTGAAGCCCTCCTTGGCGAGGTAGTAGGCCGCAACGATACCCGAAGGGCCACCACCAACAATGGCAACATCGAGATCCAAATTTCTATCCAACTTATCGAAGTAAGTCGAGATGATTCCATGTGATACTCTTCTTTCAATCATACGTAATTTATTTTTTAAATTATTGGTTAATGGATTATTCTTCACATAGTGTTTGGCTAATTCTCATTGCGCAGAAGTTCGGGCCACACATAGTACAATATTTACCACCCACACTACTCGAGGTCTTGTAATACTCCAATGCTCGCTCGGGGTCGAGGCTGAGGTTAAATTGATCCTTCCATCTGAACTCATAGCGTGCCTTGCTCAGCGCGTTATCGCGCACCATAGCCCCCGGGTGCTGCTTCGCTAAGTCGGCGGCGTGCGCTGCCAACTTGAAGGCAACGACACCCTCGCGCACATCATCCTTATTCGGGAGCGCCAGATGCTCCTTGGGCGTGACATAGCAGAGCATAGCCGTACCGTACCACCCTATCTGTGCTGCACCGATGGCGGAGGTTATGTGGTCGTAGCCGGGAGCTATATCCGTAACCAATGGGCCCAAGGTGTAGAAGGGGGCATTATGACACTTCTCGATTTGTCGCTCCATATTCTCCTTAATCTTGTGCATGGGCACATGACCGGGGCCCTCGATAAATACCTGAACATCCTTTGCCCATGCACGCTCGACAAGCTCACCCATGGTGTCAAGCTCGGCAAACTGCGCCCTGTCGTTGGCGTCGAAGATGCTTCCGGGGCGTAGTCCGTCACCCAACGACAGAGCCACATCGTAGCGCGCAGCAATGTCGCAAATGTCGTCAAAGTGCTCATATAGGAAGCTCTCCCTCTGATGCTTCTGACACCACTTCGATATGATGCTTCCTCCACGGCTAACAATGCCCGTAAGACGGTCGGCAGCCAACATAACATTCTTTAGGCGTATGCCACAGTGTATGGTGAAGTAATCCACACCCTGCTCGCACTGCTCAATGAGCACATCGCGATATATCTCCCACGTGAGATCCTCGGCACGGCCATTCACACGCTCCATAGCCTGATATATCGGCACAGTACCGATGGGCACGGGGCTGTTGCGCAATATCCACTCGCGCGTTTCGTGGATGTTAGCGCCAGTAGATAGGTCCATGATAGTGTCAGCACCCCACTTACAACTCCATATAGCCTTCTCAACCTCCTCGTCGACGCTCGACGACGTTGCCGAATTACCTATGTTGGCATTAATCTTTGTGAGGAAGTTGCGACCTATAATCATAGGCTCGGCCTCGGGGTGGTTGATGTTTGCCGGAATGACAGCACGCCCCTCGGCAACCTCTTGGCGCACAAATTCGGGAGTGATATGCGTTGCTATGCCGAGCTCTTGGCAATTCATATTCTCGCGTATGGCCACATACTCCATCTCGGGCGTGATGATACCCCTCTTGGCGTAGTACATCTGGCTGACATTGTTGGCATCCATAGCCACTCTCTGCTTAATCCACATCTGGCGCAGTGGCGGCAAGCCTCGCTCCAAATCAATATCGACATTGACATCGCCATACGGCCCCGATGTGTCATAGATATAGACAGGGTCGTTGGGGCGCTCTACTCGTTCGCCATTCTGCACTGTGACTGTAGGCATCTGCCTGACAACACGCATTGCCACCCTAACACTCGGGTGTATGGTTCCGGCGACATATACCCTCTCCGAATTTGGATAAGATATTCTCAAATCTGTTTTCATGGTCACAATATTTTAGGTTGTTGATTTTCAATATAACATCGTGGAAATATCTCGCATCTCGGCAATGGGATTCTCGGCATTCAGCACCGAGCCACTCAGCGCAATGCCATCAACGCCACAATCGAGCAGTATCGGGATGTCATCCTTGGCAATGCCTCCTATGGCGACAATAGGTATGGCTATGTTGGCGACACACATCCTACCCACGATGTCGCGATAGCCATCCTCTCCGAGTGTGGGCGCAAGGCGCTCCTTGGTCGACGTAAAACGATAGGGGCCACAGCCAAAATAGTCGGGCATAACACCCCGAGTATGACTCAACACATCCTCGAATGTATTGACCGTAGCGCCAATGATATACCCCCGGCCAAGTATCGCGCGAGCCTCGGCAATCGACATATCCTCCTTTCCAAGATGCACGCCATCGGCGCCGATACGCTGCGCAAGAGCTACATCATCGTCGATGATAAAGGTGGCATCGTAGCTTCGACACAGCCTCAGCACCTCGCGTGCTGCCGACTCAAGCACACCCTCCTCAGCCCCCTTCATGCGCAACTGCACCCAGCGACAGCCACCCTCAAGCGCAAGGCGGGCAGAGTCTACATACGAGAAGCGGGCATTGTGGTGCGTGATAAACTGTAGTTTATAGTGTTCGGTCCTCATATATTTGCATAGGTTGTGGGCCAAACAGATGATTTACAGGGCCAAAGCCACCACCAATGGCTACATCAGCACCAGCCTCTATGGCTTCATATACGTAGCGCTTGGCGGCATCTACAGCCTCCACCAAGCCATAGCCACGCGCCACAAAGGCGGCTATTGCAGACGAGAGCGTACATCCCGTGCCATGGACGTTACGCGTAGCGATGGTAGGCGACGTGAAGGTGGTTGTGACAATACCCTCCGCGGTATGCCGATAGAGGATGTCGCTCTTCGTGGCACCCTCCTCGTGACCACCCTTAAGGAGTATCGCTCGAGCACCGCGTGCCATGAGATGGCTCGCAGCGGCCATCTTCTCCGTATCGGAGGACAGAGGCATGGATGTAAGCGCCGCCATCTCCGGGATGTTGGGCGTGATAAGCATAGACATAGGTAACAGGTGCTTGATAACGGCCTCCTGCGCCTCGATAGCAAGGAGTCGATGACCGCTACTCGACACCATCACAGGGTCCAGAATTACGGGTATAGAGTAGCGCATAAGTGCTTCAGCTACAGCACATACTACATCTACATTCGCGAGCATGCCAATCTTTACGACCGAGGGCGAGACGTCCTCCACGACGGCAATAATCTGATCGTAGACCATCTGCGCCGGCACTGCCATCTGGGTGTGTACGCCACATGTATTCTGCGCCGTGATGGCCGTAATGGCTGTGGCGCCATAGACACCCAGCGCTGAGAGGGTCTTGATGTCGGCTTGTATGCCCGCGCCTCCCGAGGAGTCGGAGCCAGCGATGGATAGAACGACGGGGTAACGCCGCCTGCGCAAATGTGAGGGATAGGTATTCAAGCACCCCTCGGTGTTGTTAACTTTCTGTTTCATACGAACATAATTAAAAGTACAACAACGGGGCCCTAAAAAAGAAAACGCATACCTACACTTATGGGGTATGCGTTATGATATTATCCACAATTCCTACGGCAGTACTAACTGCATCAGGTTCGAGGGTATAATCTCAGCCAATGAAGGCACCCCTTTGTCAGCACAAAGATAGATAAAAAATTTCTTATCCAGCAAATTATATCGGCACTTTTTACCTTGTTGAGAAAAAAAGTTGCAAAAAATTTTGCTAATTACAAAATAATATCTACATTTGCACACCAAATCGGAGAAATCTGATGCCCAGATGGCGGAATCGGTAGACGCGCTGGTCTCAAACACCAGTAGGTTCACCCCTGTGCCGGTTCGACCCCGGCTCTGGGTACTAAGAGAGAGAAGCGAAAGTTTCTCTCTTTTTTTGTTTGGTACGCTTAGTCCGTTGGCGAGGAACCGTGTCCTCTAATTACTCACTACTCATTGATAATAGCGCATTACTAATTATCATCGCGAAAAAAGTATTATCTTTGCGGTATGGATTTCAAACTTGTGGCACAATACACCCCTACGGGCGACCAACCCGAGGCCATAGCACAGATGGTCAAGGCCGTAGAGGAGGATGACAAGCGCGGCACGACACTCCTTGGCGTGACGGGCTCGGGAAAGACATTTACCGTAGCCAACGTCATAGAGCGCCTGAACAGGCCTACGCTCGTAATAAGCCACAACAAGACCCTCGCGGCACAGCTATATGGTGAGTTCAAGAACTTCTTCCCTGAGAATGCCGTAGAGTATTTCGTGTCGTACTACGACTACTTCCAGCCCGAGGCCTACATACCATCGACAGACACATACATAGAGAAGGATCTCGCCATAAACGACGAGATAGAGCGTATGAGGCTCAAGACCGTGGCAACGCTCCTCTCGGGACGTCGTGACATCATCGTCGTATCGAGCGTGTCGTGCATATACGGCTGTGGCAACCCTGAGGCCTTTCACGCCTCGGCCATAGAGCTCAAGGTGGGTGACAGGCATCACCGCAAAGACCTACTCATACGGCTTGTGGATGCCCTCTACGACCGCACCGATGGTGAGCTAACGCCCGCGAAATTCCGCGTCACGGGCGAGAGCATAGACATCATGGCATCGTTTGGCGAGTTTGGCAGTCAGTGCTTCCGAATACTCTTCTTCGACCGCGAGATTGAGGCCATCTATACCATTGACCCCGCCACGGGACAGAAGCTATCGTCGCTCGATAGCGTGACGATATACCCCGCAAACCTCTTCGTGTCGACACGCGACCAGATACGTCGCGCCGTGGACAACATACGCCAAGACCTCGCAACACAGATAGCATACTTCGAGAGCGAGGGTCGCGAGATTGAGGCTCAGCGCATAAAGCAGCGCGTGGAGTACGACATAGAGATGATCAACGAGCTCGGCTACTGCTCGGGCATAGAGAACTACTCGCGATACCTGGACAACCGCGCTCCCGGGTCGCGCCCATTCTGCCTTATAGACTACTTCCCGAAGGACTTCATCACGGTCATCGACGAGAGTCATGTCACCGTACCACAGATACGCGGCATGTACGGTGGCGACCATTCGCGCAAGGAGAACCTCGTGGAGTATGGCTTTCGCCTACCCGCAGCATTAGATAATCGCCCGTTGCAATTCGCTGAGTATGAGGCGATGGTCTCAAAGACGATATACGTGAGCGCCACGCCTGCCGACTACGAGATAGAACAGAGCTATGGCGAGATAATAGAGCAGCTCATACGCCCCACGCACATCGTAGACCCGCCACTCAAGCTTCGCAGCGCTGAGCACCCGATGGATGAGGTCATAGAGGCCATAGATGCCGTAGTAAACCGTGGCGAGAGAGCGATAGTAACAACCATATCTAAGGCCTCGGCCGAAGAGGTATCACGCTACTTAGGGCGCGTAGGCATACGCAATAGCTATATACACTCCGACGTCGAGACCCTTAACCGCATACAGATACTCGAAGACCTACGCGATGGCAAGATAGACGTCATCGTCGGTGTCAACCTCCTACGCGAGGGCATAGACCTCCCCGAGGTGAGTATGGTCATCATCCTCGACGCCGACAAGGATGGATTCCTGCGCAACGTGCGCGCCATAACACAGATTTCGGGACGTGCAGCACGCCACACAAATGGACAAGCGCTACTCTTCGGCGATGTGGTAACAGGATCGCTGCGCACATCTATAATCGAGAGCAACCGCCGTCGCTCGAAGCAGGTAGCATACAACTACGATAACAACATCCTTCCACGAAGCGCCAAGAAGAGCGGACGCGGACAGAGCACACTGCTAAACCAGAGTAGTGGAGAGGAGACGGAGAGAACAAGCATCGTTGCCGAGGGCTATGCCGAATATAAAGCAGCGGGCAGCGAGCATAGAGCAGGGTTGCAAAACGAAACTATCGAGAGTATCAGCGTAACAGCAGAGAGCGTAGATAGGCTCATTGCCGAGGCTCGTGAGGCAATGGAGAGCGCTGCAAAGGCCCTCGACTTTATAGCTGCAGCACGACACCGCGACCGCATGTACGAACTACAGAAGCTACGCAAACAACTATAATCCCTACAGCGGGCTCTAACAGGATAAAAATCTTTCGCAGACATATTTTATAAATATGCAATTATATTGCATATTTATAAAATAATATTCACAGAGAGCAGCACAATAAAAAACCCACAAGAGAGAGACTCTTCACCCAAAGAAGAGAGATGCTATAAAGCAACAATGGGGAGATGCGAATACTACCAATCCGCAACGAAGTCCAAAGAATAGTCAAAGAGCAACGCATCAACAAACAACTAAGCCACTATCTGCCGTAACTCTCGAAGCTCTTATCGGAGTAGAGAATGATGATACGCTCTACGGTTTTTCCATTAGATATTGCATCCGAAAAAATGCGCGGCTGCTCATTTTTTACATCGACACACGTCGTCGCAGACTCGATATTTTGCGCTCCTACAGAAGGAGCCTCCTGCAGAACATCGCCACCATCTGATGAGGTAGTGGGGCTGAACCTCGAAGAGTCCGTCTCATCGCGATAGACACGATCATCATCCAATAGCAGCCAATCGGGATTAATATCAGGGAAAACACGAAGAACCTTCACGACAAAATCGAAGCTCGGCTTGTTACGCCCCGACAAAATATGAGATATGCCAGAGGGCTGTATTTCGAGTAGACGAGCGAGCGATGTCGCCGTAAGACTCTTTGTTCGGAGCAAAAATTCGAGTTTTTCCTTCATAATCTATATTTTTTACAAATATACAAACTTTATTTTTGTAATGCAAATAATGGTTACAAAAGTGAATCAACAGAGATTGTTAACAACTATCACATTTGTAAATTACAGAATTATGGTAAATAATCAAAAATAAGTAAAGATATAATTAGATTTATATAAATAGCATATAACGCTCATTTTCTATGCTTTACACACATTTAATAGCACAACTACACAGGAATATCGGAAAATTACACCCATAACAATATTTAACAAAAATCTAATTTATATAGATATTGTAATGTGCTGAATATACACTATTTAAAAATTAATGTTTAGTAATTGAAATAACGGAAATCTCAGGAAAATAATGGAGTGTGATATGCTTCCTAAAAATTGACATGTGTAACTATTAACAGTTATTAAACCATACTTTTGTAATTACAATTGTAATAATATTTGTAATATTACAGATGTGGTTGTTTTACATTTGTAATTACAAGTGTAAAGATTTGACAAATATATTATGAAAAAGTGATCTCCGAGTGCGAAAATAGGGAGTGAGAAAGAGAGTGGGTATATTATGTTAAAAATATAAGTGCAGCGCATTGTTTATAAACATGCACCGCACTTATATTCAGTAAGTTAAAAGTTATTAACAACCTCCTACAAGCGAAGAGACTCGGCAATTTCGGCGAACTCTTCTGGTGTTAACTGTAGCTTCTCCTTACTAAAATCGACATCCTTTTCGGTGTTCATAGGCACCAAATGGATATGTGCATGGGGTACTTCGAGGCCCAAAACCACGGTTGCCACCTTCTTGCACGCTGTAGTTGCCTGAATTTTCTTCGCAATACTCTTAGCGAAAACCACCATCTCGCGTAGTTCATCATCCTCCAAGTCGTAGAAATAGTCTACCTCGCGCTTAGGAATAACCAAAGTGTGACCCTTTGCCAATGGAGCAATGTCGAGGAAGGCGAAGAAGCGATCGTTCTCCGCAACCTTATAACAGGGAATCTCGCCTGCTACAATTCGTGAAAAAATCGTTGCCATAATTAAGTTTGAAATTTAGTCCAAAAATATCATATTTAAGAAGTAGCTATTAACAACCGTATTTATCCTAAAACTGCGACTACCCCACCTTTGCAACTCGGCAATCGATGCACGGCACGCAGCGATGATAGAGCATATAACAAGAGGAATAGCACATTCACACTCTTAGGTGTTAAGCAGGCGCTTTACCCTATCGATACCCTTTATCTTACGGATATTATCCAAGAGCACATTCAGGCTATCGATGTCCTGAACGTAGATGCTGATGGTACCCTCAAAGATGCCATCGTGCGACTGCACGCTAATAGCACGCATATTTATGCTGAAGTCTTGTGTGATAAGTTTCGTCAGATCGAGGATGATGCCCGTACGGTCAATTCCACGAATCTCCACGGTAGCCAAATATGACACAGCCTTATGCTGCGACCACTTGATATCCTCCTCCTTAATGATGTTATCGCCAAACTGTGCAGCAAGGCGGATAAGCGTATCGCACGTCGACTTATGCACAATGATAGATCCACTCTGCGGATCGCGGTAGCCTACAACCCTATCGCCGGGTATGGGCTCGCAGCACTCAGCCATGACGAACTCAGGCTCGTTGGCATCATCCGCAACAACCGTATCATCGAGCGATGCTGCCTCATCATCAAGGTCTATATCCGCATCATCATCCCTCTTACTACCAGGGATGAGGAGCTTCCAGAACTTGAGAATCTTACGCGAGGAGTTCTCCTTGAGAAGCTTGTCGAGGTTGTCGAGCTTGATGATACCCGCACCTATCTTGCTATAGAGCTCATCCTTATTGTGGCACTCATACGCCGGCATCAGCTTGCGCAGCACACGGCCACTGAGTGCGACATTATGCTCCGCCAGACGCTGCTGCAACAACTCCATGCCGTAGTCTATATTATTCTCGCGCTCGCGCTTCAGGAAGTCCTGGATAGCTTGGCGCGCCTTACTCGTAACCACAGCATCGAGCCACTCGGCCTTCGGACGGGCATTCTCTGCCGTAATGACCTCCACCTGATCGCCACTATTGAGGCGCGTGGTGATGGGCATAATGCGGTGGTTTATCTTAGCACCAATGGCGTGATGGCCAATCTTCGTGTGTATCTCATAAGCAAAGTCGAGCACCGTGGCGCCATAGGGCAGCGACTGAGGCTCGCCCTTGGGAGTAAAGACCACGACATCGCTCTTATACAACGACAGCTTGAAGTTATCCAAGAACTCCAGGGCATTCTCCGTAGGGCTATTCAGTGCATCGCGCACCTTCTTGAGCCACTTATCGAGGCCATCCTCCTCGGCTGCAATAGAGGCGTGCTTATACTTCCAATGTGCCGCGAAGCCACGCTCAGCGATGTCGTCCATGCGCTCCGTGCGCACCTGCACCTCGACCCAGATACCATCGGGGCCCATGACCGTGGAGTGTAACGCCTCGTAGCCATTCGACTTGGGTATGCTTATCCAGTCGCGCAGGCGGTCGGGCTTAGGCGTATATATATCCGTAACGCACGAATATACCTGCCAGCACTGCGTCTTCTCCGACGGGAAGGGCAGCGCCTTAAACACAATGCGTATGGCGAAGAGGTCGTAGACCTCCTCGAAGGGTATCTCCTTGCGGCGCATCTTATTCCAGATGGAGTAGACGCTCTTTACGCGCGCCGTCATCTCGTACTGGAACTTATTTCTATCCAGCACCTCACGGATGGGTGCCATAAAACGCTCAATATACTGTTGACGCTCGCCACGCGTATCCTCAATCTTCTGCTGTATTGCGGCATACTCCTCCGGGAAGCGATACTTCATACACAAGTCCTCCAACTCACTCTTTATGGCGTGGAGGCCGAGGCGGTAGGCCAGCGGCACGAAGAGGTATATCGTCTCGCTTGTAATCTTTATCTGCTTGTTGTGGGGCATGGCGCCGAGCGTGCGCATATTGTGCAGGCGGTCGGCAATCTTGATGATGATGACGCGCACGTCGTCCGAGAGCGTGAGCAACACCTTGCGGAAGTACTCCGCCTGCTCCGAGCTATCGGCATTAAACACCCCCGACATCTTCGTCAGGCCGTCGACCATCGACGCTATCTTCGGAGTGAAGGCGTGGGCTATATCCTCCACCGTATAGTCCGTGTCCTCGACAACGTCGTGCAGCAGCGCTGCTACAACAGACTTCTTGCCGAGACCTATCTCGCGCACGGCAATAAGCGCCACCTCTATGGGGTGTATCACGTAGGGCTCACCCGAGCGACGACGCACGCCCTTATGCGCCTCCTTCGCGAGGAAGAAGGCGCGACGGACAAACTGCCAGTCGTCATCCCTACGGCATACCTTAGCCTTGCGGCATGCCTCGACAAGTTCCTGCCACTTATCTTCAATCAGTATCTCATCCTCGGGTGAATACTCCATACTCTCTAATTTTTATCTCTTAAACCATATATACACCGAATCACGACTACCCTATCGGTAGCCGTGTTCGGGCCATACTCTATATCTCGAGGCGTGCTACTTAGCGCGAGCCTCGCTCATAGCCTCGCGCACGCGAAGCTCTACCTCCTCCATCAATGCGGGGTCGTTCTTCAACGCCTCCTTCACAGCATCGCGGCCCTGGCCTATCTTCTTATCGCCATACGAGAACCACGAGCCCGACTTCTTGATAATCTCATAGTCGACACCGAGGTCTATAATCTCGCCCAACTTCGAGATACCCTCGCCAAACATGATGTCGAACTCCGCCTTCTTGAACGGAGGTGCCACCTTGTTCTTCACCACCTTAACCTTCGTGCGTGTGCCGAGCTGCTCCTCGCCATCCTTGATTACCGACGAGCGACGTATGTCGATACGCACGCTGGCATAGAACTTCAGGGCATTACCACCCGTCGTAGTCTCAGGATTACCATAAACTACGCCAATCTTGTCGCGCAGCTGGTTGATGAAGATACATACGGTCTTGGTCTTAGATATCGAGGCCGTGAGCTTACGCAATGCCTGCGACATAAGACGCGCCTGAAGGCCCATCTTCGAGTCGCCCATGTCGCCCTCGATCTCAGCCTTGGGCGTGAGCGCCGCGACAGAGTCGATGACGATGATATCGATGGCACTCGAGCGAATGAGCGAATCGGCAATCTCCAACGCCTGCTCGCCATTGTCGGGCTGCGACACGAGGAGGTTATCCACATCTACGCCGAGCTTCTGGGCATAGTAGCTGTCGAAGGCGTGCTCCGCATCGATAAAGGCAGCGATGCCTCCCGCCTTCTGAGCCTCGGCAATGGCATGTATCGCCAGCGTAGTCTTACCCGACGACTCGGGGCCAAAGATCTCGATAACACGACCCTTAGGGTAGCCTCCTACGCCAAGAGCCATATCCAAGGTGATAGAGCCCGTAGGTATCACCGGAACATCCATGACCGTCTCGCTCGACATACGCATAATCGAGCCCTTGCCAAAATCCTTCTCGATCTTGTCCATCACCGCCGACAACACCTTAAGCTTATCGGCGTTAACCTGTACTTTCTCTGCCATAATATATGTTTTTTACGTTTACTCCTTATCCAAAAGCTTGACTATCTGACCGTATGAGTCCTTCGTGTCGACCTTCTCGATGATGTGTGTCACGCGGGCATCACCATCCAAGAGGAGCGTTGTGCGCAGGATGCCCATATACTCCCTGCCGTACATGCTCTTCTTCTGCCACACACCAACTGCCGTAGACAACGAGTGGTCGGCATCCGATAAGAGCGTAAAGTTAAGCTCGTGCTTCGTGCAGAAGTTCTGGTGCGACTTTACCGAGTCGGGGCTTACACCCACAATCTTATAGCCACGTGCAAGCAACTCATCCTTACCGTCGCGCAAGCTCTTAGCCTCCAGCGTACACCCCGAAGTGTTATCCTTGGGGTAGAAATAGAGCACCGTGGGCGAGCCCTTGAGGTTTTCGAGAGTGAAGCTCTCGCCACTCTCTGTTACGCTTGTGAAGTTGGGAATAAGGTCTCCGACCTTTATATTTAGCTTACTCATAATGTATCGTTTTAAGTATTATTATTATTTCACTTTCAAAGTTACTTATTTTTTCCTAAACCGAGAAATATAGCCGACACTTTTTATCTATCGTACCATAAGCAAAAGCTATGCTTCGACCTCAATCTTCACCTGACGTAGGAAGTCATTGCGCGAAGTATTTAGCCTCGAGCGACATACAGGGCAACGGATGGCACACTCGGTGTCGATATTATCGGCAATATGGCTCGCATCGACACGCATCGTGCGACGATTTGTAGCAGCTCGATATACGGTGTGCGAGCCGCAGTGGCAACAATCTATCGTGTAGTTAAGTCCCATAGCATTGGTTGTTTTAGTCATCGTTATCATTTGTTTCACGATGCAAAGTAACAACCACTTTTTGACAAGTTGTGTCAATAGTAAATTTGAATTAGAAATTAGTAGTTAGGAATTACTCCAAGCGTCGCCTAAAACTCCCTAAATTCATTAAATTCCCTAAATTCATTAAACAACAGTCTTCAGGTTAGCCCAAATTTCTTATCAGAAGGTGTCTAATTTGGTGCCGATACGAGAAATCCCGGATAGGACATACTTGACGTATTTCCTATTCGGGATTTTGACTGAGGTGCCGAAGTAGACACCTTATCACAAGAAATTTATGCCTCGAGAGCAAAACGCTTGTAAGCAACTACAGTAGCCTCCTTATCAGCCTTCTGGATGAACTCGCGGATAGACTCCTTCTCGCCTACAACACACTGGTTGAGAAGAGTGTTCTCCTCGAAGAACTTACGCATCTTACCCTCAGCGATCTTCTCGAGGATAGCATCAGGCTTGTTGGCGTTCTTGGGATCCTGCTTCATCATCTCCATCTGGATAGCCTTCTCCTTCTCAACAACCTCTGCGGGGCAGTCGTTCTCGTCGATTGAGAGGGGAGCCATAGCTGTTGCCTGCATAGCTACCTTCTTAGCTACCTCCTCGTCGATAGCCTTGTTGAAGCCAAGGATAGTACCGAGCTTCTTGTTGAAGTGAACGTATGATACGCAGTAGGGAGCCTCGATACGAGCATAGTATGCGAGCTCTACCTTCTCACCTGTCTGGCCCGACTTCTCGGTAACCATCTCCTCAACAGTGTTACCCTCGGCGTTCTTAGCTGCCATAAGAGCATCGCGGTCTGCTGCATCAGCAGCAACGGCAACCTCCAACATAGCGTTTGCCGAAGCACCGAACTCTACGTTAGCTGCTACGAAGTCAGTCTCGCAAGCGAGGCAGAGGATATAAGCCTTCTGGCCAACGATCTTAGTTACAACAACACCCTCAGTAGCAGTACGGTCTGAACGCTTAGCTACGACGAGCTTACCCTTCTCGCGGATGATATCCTTAGCGCGCTCGAAATCGCCCTCAGCCTCCTGAAGAGCCTTCTTGCAATCCATCATACCTGCGCCGGTCATCTTGCGGAGCTTCATTACATCAGCTGCTTTGATTTCCATATCTCAAAAATGTTTTAATCGTTAATTTGTAAATTAAAAAAAACCGGGGCGAGCGGGCCATAAGCCTACCCGCCTCGGTAATATTGTGCCCCATAGGGCGAAGACCGTGGGATTACTCCTCCTTAGCCTCCTCTGTGGCTGCAACAACCTCAGCAACGGTAGCCTCCTCAGCATCAACAGCGGCCTTAACAGCCTTCTTGATGCGGGGCTTTGCCTGCTTTGCACCCTCCTCGGCCTCAGCCTCCTGAGCCTCCTTCTCCTTCTCGAGCTTGCGCTCCTCAGCGCCCTCAGCGATAGCACCGCAAATTACATCGAGGATGGTTGCGATAGACTTCTGAGCATCGTCATTTGCAGGAATTACGTAATCGATATCGGTAGGATCACAACAAGTATCAACCATTGCAAATACGGGGATGTTCAGACGCTTAGCCTCCTTAACGGCATTCTGCTCCTTCTGCACGTCGATAACGAACAATGCTGCGGGGAGACGGTTAAGGTCGGCGATAGAACCGAGGTTCTTCTCGAGCTTCGCACGCTGACGAGCGATCTGAAGCTTCTCGCGCTTAGAGAAGTTGTCGAAAGTGCCGTCGTTGGTCATCTTATCGATGGTAGCCATCTTCTTAACGGCCTTACGTATAGTGGGGAAGTTTGTAAGCATACCGCCAGCCCAACGCTCAGTAACGTAAGGCATAGCTACGGCTGCTACCTTTTCGGCAACGATCTCCTTAGCCTGCTTCTTTGTTGCTACGAACAATACGCGGCGACCGCTCTTAACGATCTGCTTCAACGCTGCAGCTGCCTCGTCAAGCTTGATTACGGTCTTGTGAAGATCGATGATGTGAATGCCGTTCTTCTCCATAAAGATATAGGGAGCCATTTTGGGGTTCCACTTTCTCTTCAAGTGACCGAAGTGTACACCGGCATCCAAAAGTGTATTAAAATCTGTACGTGCCATTTTTTCTTTAATCTTTTTTGTTTTTAACTCTTTAATCAACCATCGAGTAGCACCCCACATAGGGATTGTTCTCGAAGGTTTATTCGCAATCGGGCAACAACCGTGGCAGCACACCTATATATATTATGCTACGCTACGCAGCAACGATGTAGTCCACAGTGTTTCGAAACCCAGATTGTGCTTATGCCGAAAGTTTGGTCGTAGTAAGGATTAACGCTTACTGAACTGGAACTTACGACGTGCTCCGGGCTGACCGGGCTTCTTACGCTCAACCTCACGCGCATCACGCATAAGGAAGCCGTTCTTCTTCAATACAGGACGCATCTCTGCATCGATCTGGCAGAGAGCACGAGCAATACCCATACGGGCAGCCTCAGCCTGACCCTTGATACCACCACCTACGAGGTTGATAGTAACGTCGTAGTTCTCCAAGGTGTTAGTAACCATCAAAGGCTGCTTAACCTCATACTGGAGAATGTGCAAGGGGAAGTATACCTCAAGCTCCTTGTGGTTGATTGTAATCTTACCTGTGCCGGGCTTCACGAATACGCGAGCGACAGCTGCCTTACGGCGACCTACGGTGTTTACAACTTCCATAACTCTTACTTAATCTCGTTTAACTTAATCTCCTTGGGGTTCTGTGCAGCGTGAGGATGCTCTGCGCCAGCATAAACCTTCAAATTCTTCATAATCGCCTCGCCGAGACGTGTCTTGGGCAACATACCGCGAACGGCGTGCTCAACAACGAACTGGGGCTTCTTGCCTGTAGTCAAGAAATCCTCAGGTGTAGCGAAACGCTGACCACCGGGGAAACCGGTATAACGTGTGTAGACCTTGTCGGTCATCTTTGCGCCCGTAAGCTTCACCTTATCCGCATTGATTACGATAACGTAGTCACCGCAATTAGTGTGGGGAGTGTAGCTGGGCTTGTTCTTGCCGCGGAGGATCTTAGCAACCTGCGAAGCAAGACGTCCCAAAATCTCGTTCGTAGCGTCAATCACGAACCACTCCTTCTGAGCGTCCTCTGCCTTGACCGAGATAGTCTTGTAGCTCTTTGAATCCACTTTGTTAAAAGTTTAGTTAATACTTAATTTATTGTAATCCAATTCCCGAAACTCCTATTTCGGGCTTGCAAAGATACACATTTTTCAACAGTTACAAACACCCGCACAATCTTTTTTTTTAGTGAAAACATCAAAACGCTATTAATCTGCAAGTTAACACATTTTTGCCACGTAAAAAATATTATCTACGACTGCATCACAACGCCTCATCTCAAAGGATATTGCCACCCTATCAGCCACGCATAACAAACGAGCCCGTCGAAGATGTAACTCTCCGTCGGGCTCACAGCAAAATTTTTGCTTGGGGGTATGCTATTTTATATATGCTCGTCGACCACCATGCTTAGTTCAAGTTAAGGCGCTCGGCACTATAGAGATAGCGCTTGATGCTTCGCTTCGGGGTCTTAACGAACTCCTCCTTGTGGATTACGATATTCGACACCTTCTCGTACGAGGCAACCATACCGTTGAGCTCCTGAAGGTTCTTATCCATAATCTCCTGAAGGTTATCCAGGCTTACACCCTCAGCATTTGCGAGCTCATAGTCGGGCACAACCAATGCCGTGAGGCGGCCATTATTCTCAATAACGAGTGACTCGCCAACCATATAGAGGTTATTCAGGCGCTCCTCGATCTCCTCGGGGTAGATGTTCTGTCCCGAGCCAGAGAGAATCATCGTCTTGCAACGACCACGGATGTAGAGCGTGCCATCCTCCTCCATGGTACACATATCGCCCGTATGCAACCAACCATCGGGCTCAAGCACAGCCTCCGTAGCCTTGTCGTTCTTATAGTATCCGTGCATAACGTGCTCACCACGCACCAGAAGCTCGCCAGGCACGTTCTGCGGATCGCGCGAGCATATCTTAGCCTCCAACAGCGTCGAGGGGAGAATCTTACCACACGAGCCCGGCTTGAAGAGCGTGGGTATCTCGAAGCTGATAAGCGGAGCACACTCGGTCATACCATAGCCCACAGTGATAGGGAACTTTATCTTACGCAGGAACTCCTCAGTTTCGCGGTTAAGAGCCGCACCGCCAACGATAAATATCTCGATACAGCCACCAAACTGCTCCATAAGGCGAGCCTTGATGGTCGAGTATATCGCCGTATTGATAAGCGGAATACGCATAGCAATGCTCATCGGCCCCTTCTCGAGCATCGGGAGGATGCTCTTACGGTACACCTTCTCAAGGATAAGAGGTACCGAGCATACGATGTTCGGGCGGGTAACCTTCATCGCCTCGACCAGAATCTTGGGTGAGGGAATACGACCAAGGAGCGTGATGTGGGCGCCACATGCCAACGGCGCGAGGAAGTCGAAGGTACAGCCATAGGCGTGTGCCAGAGGCAAGAACGAGAGCGTACGACCACCCTTGCGGAAGAAGTGCTCGCCAGTCTCCGGGTTGACCATATCCATCGCAAAGCTTACGTTACCCGTAAGGTTATTCACACTAAGCATAACACCCTTCGACGAGCCTGTCGTTCCCGAGGTGTAGTTCAGCAAACATATACGGTCGTTGGGGATATCGGGATACTTGATATCGTCGACACTGAAGCCACGGGGATAAGCCTCACGGTAGTGTACAAGGATATTCTTCATATAGTCAGTGAGTCTCTGTCCATCCTTCTCGTGTATTACGTGGAAGTCGGTGAGCGAGAATACAGCCTCCACGGCAGGTATCTGCTCGGCTTCGATGTCGTCCCAGAAGTTGTCACCGAGGAAGAGAAGTCTACTCTCCGAGTGGTTAACTATATTAATTACGTCCGTAGGATTGAAGTCCTGAAGAATAGGCACTATGACAGCACCATAGGTGATGGTGGCAATGTAGCTTATGCACCAGCGGGTGTTGTTACGACCGATAAGAGCAATCTTATCACCCTGCTCGATGCCTGCCTCCTTGAAAAGAAGGTGAATCTTAGCCACCTCCTTAGCCATCTCGTAGTACGAGAAGTTCTCGCCCTTAAAGTAGTCGGTAAGGGCCGACATCTCGCGGTTGTCGCGAAAGCTCTTCTCGTAAAGTTTAATTAAATTTCTGTCTAACATAGCGTTATATTGGTTATGTACAACTATTTCGATTCGCAAATATACGACTTTTTTGTTACTTACCGAAATATTCAACCGATTTTCTCATATAATATTTTTCAACAATTTCAATATGATATTAATAATATACCTATTATCAGTATTTTACATCACAATGTCAGACTTAATATTATTGGTAAATTTTTTCTACAAGAGCAATAGTATCCACCTTTAGGATAATCCATTATGACGACTGTTGCGAATATTTTTTGTTCTTATGGTTGCGTTTCCCGATTTTTCATTATCTTTGCATTCATAATGGCAGGTCGCAGCGTAGCGACAGGCCACAAAAATCGCCCAATCGAGGCGCATCGTAAGTGCGATTGGCGGATTATATGGCTCTTTAGTTCAAGGGATAGAACGAAGGTTTCCTAAACCTTAGATCCGAGTTCGAGTCTCGGAGGGGCTACATAGCAATGAGGCTGACTAAAAGAAATTTGGCCAGCCATTATTGTTTTGAATAAGGCAGGAGCTACCTATATATTATATGTTACATTATACCAATTGATACTAAACGTATGGCGAGATTTTGCACAGAGTGTGGCGAGGCATTGACCAAACCTATGACACGTTGTCCAAGGTGTGGCTCGGCGGTTGTTAGCCCCATGGGCGAGGAGTCGTCCCTAATTCTTAAGGCCACGATACTACTCGCTGTGGTCATCATCCTTTCGACACTATTTACGTGGTACTCACTCCACATCAACATCGACGGTGGTGGCACGATGGATGCTGCCGCCAACCTTATCACACGCATACTCCCCGGATACTCGGGCATATCCACAACCTACGGTCTCATAACCTTTGCCCTTGCACTTGTCATAATCGTAGCCTCGGTATGTCGTCGCAGGGTCGTTATCCTGGGTGCTGCCATAGGGTGCGTCATAACGGCAATCGTCGCCATGAGCGCCGCGCCCGACTTCTTAGCGCTAAATGCCGTAACCGAAGGCGAGGGCGTCTCACTCACCGAGACACTCAACAGCCCCTTGGGTCAGGCTATGATGGGTCAGAATAGCGCTCTACAAGAGGTAGCTATGGCAATAGAGGTTGGCGCGTCATTTGTTGTGGTTGACATCAGCTATGGCCTATATATGATGCTCATAGCCTCCATAGCAACCGTGGTGATAGCACTCTACGACATAATTCGTGCGTTGCGCACCACGAAGAGTAATAAAATCGAGGCGTAGACGTTATATTAATATATTATAAAGGTAACAACAATAAACAACACAATATTATGGCAAATTATGTTTCGGCACAAACGGCACAGGAGTCGGCCGTAGCCACACTCTTCAAGAGCCTCTATATGCAGATGGCCGCAGCCCTTACGGTTACAGGCCTGGTAGCATACTTCCTATCGCAGTCGGTAGACTTCTGGTACTTCCTGGCACAAAACCCCTCGGTGATATGGATTGCCCTCATTGCGCAGATAGGCCTCGTAATATGGATGTCGGCAAGGCTCGTACAGATGTCTATGACGACGGCAACGGTGCTCTTCATCCTCTACTCGATGCTTATGGGCGTCACCATGTCGTCGATATTTATGGTATACACGATGAGTTCTATCGCCTCGGTATTCTTCATCACGGCGGGGACATTCCTCGTGATGAGCATCCTCGGCTACACCACACGCCTCGACCTCACGAAGCTGGGCAGCATGCTCTTCATGGCGCTCATAGGCCTGATAATCGCCTCGGTGGTTAACATCTTCCTTGGCTCAGAGACCTTATATTGGATTGTGAGCTATGCGGGCGTTATCATCTTCGTCGGCCTTGCAGCCTACGACACACAGAAGATCAAGCAGATGTTCATCCAATACGGCTCTGCTGACGAGATGGGAAATAAGATAGCACTCTTGGGCGCTCTCACACTCTACCTCGACTTCATAAACCTCTTCTTGTTCCTTATCCGCATCCTTGGCGATCGCCGATAGAGACACGTTAGAATCTGTTTTAATTTTATTTCGAGATTATTTGAGGACTATTTTTGAGCAGATATTCATTTTGGGGATGCAGGGAATAGCGAGCTATTTTCAAATTCCCAAAATGGATAGATGCCGAAAAGAGTCTCAAAGAAGCCGAAACTAGTCTTAGCAATAACGAATTAACTTGTTTAATAAAATTCAAAACAGATTCTTATAACGCTATTATTGTAACAATGTAGGCTGGCGACAACTCGTTTCCAGCCTTCTTTGTTGCTCTATCGTAACAAAGCATTTTCATTGTCGTTAAAATTTTGTTACATTTAATTTCAGCTCTTGCACGTGACATTATGTGTAAATATCTTTGTGTCGGAAAAGAAGAAAAAAGTAAATTATTATATAAGTTATGATGCAATTATTGACACTTCTTGGTGCGCTGGGTATGTTCCTCTACGGAATGAACCTTATGAGCGCAGGATTGCAGAAGGCCGCAGGTAGCAAGATGCGCTCCTTCCTTACTGCTATGACATCAAATCCCTTTAAGGGCGTAATGACAGGTCTTGGTATCACCACGGTGATACAGTCATCATCGGCAACAACGGTTATGACCGTAGGCTTCGTGAACGCCGGTCTGCTTACGCTATCGCAGGCCGTAGGTGTGATTATGGGTGCCAACATCGGTACTACGGTGACGGCGTGGCTCGTGGCATGGCTAGGATTCAAGGCCGACATATCGCTCTTTGCCGTGCCCCTTATGGCCGTAGGTTTCATCCTCAGCCTCTCGAAGCAGGACAAGCGTCGTCATATCAGCGAGCTCATCGTAGGCTTCTCGCTCCTCTTCCTCGGCCTCTCGCTCATGAAGGAGTCGGTGCCCGACCTTAAGGAGACACCCGAGGTGCTCGCCTTCATACAGGACTGGACAAGCTACGGCTTTGGCTCGGTGCTCATCTTCTTGGTATTCGGCACGATACTAACCCTCGTGCTCCAATCATCCTCGGCAACGATGGCCCTCACGCTCATCATGGTAAACATGGGATGGATACCGTTCGAGATGGGTGCAGCCATGGTGCTTGGCGAGAATATCGGTACGACCATCACAGCCAACATCGCCGCTGCCGTGGGTAACGCCAACGCTCGCCGCGCCGCCCTCGCGCATACGCTCTTCAACCTCTTCGGTGTATGCTGGGCACTGATATTCTTCCGCCCCTTCCTCGCACTTGTGGGCTCTACAATCACATTGTTTGGACTACCCAACCCTATCGACATTGTACACTCGGCAGATGTAGCCATGACTGCGGACGAGAGCATAGCAACGCTCTATGGCATATCGATGCTCCACACGCTCTTCAACCTCTTCAACACCTTCATCCTGATATGGTTTGTGAACGTCATCGTTAAGATTGTGACCCGCGTAATCAAGGATAAGAAGGGCGCCGAGGAGGATATCGTGAAGCTTAAGTTTATCGATGCCGGCCCCCTCTCTACCGCCGAGCTTGCCATAGGCCAGGCACGTAACGAGGTCATCCACTTTGCCGAGATTTCGCGCCGTAGCATAGATTTCATCCGTCGCGCAGTGGAGGCTAAGAACGACAAGGAGTTCGAGGAGGCACGCCAGAAGCTTGTTAAATATGAGGAGATAGCTGACCGTATGGAGTACGAGATTGCCCAGTTCCTCAATGCCCTACCCGAAGATAGCATCTCGGAGGATACACGCACGGAGGCCAAGCGCATGTATAAGATCATCGGCGAGCTTGAGAGCCTTGGCGACTCGGGCGAGAGCATCAGCCGCATCCTGGCACGTCGCAATAGCCACAGCAAGACATTCACACCGGAGCAGAAGTCCAAGATTGAGGTTATGCTCAAGGCCGTAGATCAGGCCTATGGCGTGATGATCGACAACATCAAGGCCGAGGAGTACGATACTATAGCTCTGCGCATGGCTACGGATTGCGAGATTGAGATTAACGAGCTGCGCAACAACATCCGCGAGGAGGAGATCCTCAAGATCGAGAAGGATGGCTCGAACTATCAGTCGAGCGTCTACTACCTCGACACCGTATCGGAGCTCGAGCGTATGGGTGACTTTATCATAAACATCACGCAGGCGTTGGGTAAGTAAGCACGATTGAACCTTAATTTAGCGTCAAGTGGTGCAGTCGTGACGCTGACATGAGAAAAGGTTTAAGGGGATGACTAAAAAGTAAATTAGTCATCCCCGTTTTGTTAAGAGACTGAGTATTAGTTCTTGCCGAGGACTATACGCTCAATCTCCTCAATCTGCGCCTTGAACTGCTTATCCGTATCCATCATGTCGGCAACAGCCTTGCAGCTGTGAAGCACGGTGGCGTGGTTACGACCACCAATAGATGAGCCGATGACAGTGAGGGGGGCTTTGGTATGCTGCTTCGAGAGATACATAGCCACCTGTCGTGCCTGCGCCACGTCACGTGTACGCTTTGCCGAGTTAAAGGTATCGACATCTATGTTGAAATAGTCGCATACTACCTTCACGATATGGTCTATGGTGATCTCACGCTGCGTGAGCTTTACGTATACCTTCAATATATCCTTCGCCAGCGAGATGGTTATCTTACGACTGAGGAACGATGCGTTAGCTATGAGCGACGATAGCGCACCCTCAATCTCGCGCACGTTGGCCGAGATATTCTCCGCAAGGTATGCTACCACATCCTCCGGAATATTAGCACCGAGGCGCTTGGCCTTAGCACGGATGATCTTAACCTTCGTCTCGTAGTCGGGCACACTGAGATACGCCGAGAGACCCCACTTGAAACGTGTGAGCAGTCGCTGCTCGATATCCTTCAACTCCACTGGAGGCTTATCCGACGTGAGGATTAGCTGCTTGCCGGCAAGCTGCAGGTGGTTGAAGATATTGAAAAATACATTCTGCGTACCGGTCTTACCCGTGAGCTCCTGGATATCGTCGATGATAAGCACATCGATAGTCTGGTAGAAGTGGATAAAGTCGGTTATATCGCCATTTTTGTATGCCGTCTGGAACTGCGCCTGGAACTTATTCATCGAGACGTAGAGCACCTGCAATTCGGGGTGACGCTGACGCACCTCGTGGCCTATGGCCTGCACAATGTGAGTCTTACCAAGACCCGAGTCTCCATAGATATATAGCGGGTTGAACGCCGTAGTTCCGGGAGAGACGGCCACAGCCATACCTGCCGAGCGTGCCAAACGGTTACACTCGCCCTCGATATGGTTGTCGAAGGTGTAGTTATTGTTGAGCTGCGGATCGATAATTATACGACGCAGGCCCGGAATTGCAAAAGGATTTTTTATCTTTGCAGTATCAATCGGGCGCGCGAACTCCGGAACGGCCGTTGCGGATGTCTCGACACGGGGCTGCTGAGCTGCACGTGGTACGGCATAGTGTAGCTGAGTATCAGCACCATAAAGCTCCGAGATGATAGGCTTAAGCTGTGAGAGAAACTGCTTCTCGATGTTTACCACGAAGCTCTCGTTGGGTACACGCAGACGCAGGTTCGAGCCATCGAAGCCGATGGGCCATATAGGCTTGAACCACTTGACAAACTCCTCCTCCGTGATCGAGAGTCGAAGTCTGTCGAGGCAGTCCTGCCACACCTCCCTATATGTCTCCGTCTGCATCATTGCGTTCTTTATTATTCTGTACCTTTGCGGTAAAAATTCACTACTAAAACCTCGACTCGCCCGCAACATCCAAGGCGATAAATGCCCCGAAACAGCCTCTTACGCTCTGTCTCAATAAGTTGCATTTTTGCGAATCTTTTTCTGCTAAGACACCCTCGATTTGCTAAGCTCCTTAAGGGCGTTTCGACATTGCAAAGATGTGGATAATTTTATTAAAATAAACCGAAAAAAGAGTTGCAAAATTCGTTTTTTTTAATAAGGCTAAAGCGGTCGGATTTTTGTGTTAAAATTTAACCCTCTGATACACCAAGATATTAGGATTTTTTCTTATATTTGCATATTAGAAATTTCAACTTCGGAACTTATAGATTATAAAAATAACTGATACAATTATGGAGAACAATTTGGACAAGCAGGTACTGGCTAAGGCACAGGCGTGGCTCGATGGCAACTACGACAACGAAACCAAGGAGCAGGTGCGCATTATGATGGAGACGAACCCCACAGAGCTTACCGAAAGCTTCTACAAGGATCTCGAGTTTGGCACGGGAGGCCTTCGTGGCATCATGGGCGTGGGTACCAACCGCATGAACATCTACACCGTAGGTGCTGCAACACAGGGTCTTGCCAACTACCTAAAAATCAACTTTAAGGGCGAGCAGATAAAGGTTGCTATCTCGCACGACAGCCGCAACAACTCGCGCATGTTTGCCGAGCGCGTAGCCGACATCTTCGCCTCAAACGGCTTCATCGTCTACCTCTTCGACGCACTGCGCCCCACTCCCGAGCTGTCGTTCGCCATTCGCGAGCTCGGCTGCCAGTCGGGTGTCATGGTGACAGCATCGCACAACCCCAAGGAGTACAACGGCTACAAGGCATATTGGACCGACGGCTCGCAGGTGACATCGCCACACGACGTAAACATCATCGCCGAGGTGGGCAAGATTACCGACAACGACCAGGTGCTCACGGGCATGAATCCCGAGAACATACATATCCTCGGCGAGGAGTTCGACAAGAAGTATCTTACAGCCATCAAGGCGCTATCGTTGTCGCCCGAGTCGGTTGCCAAGTACAACGACATGAAGATTGTCTACACACCGCTCCACGGTGCCGGCGTGAAGCTCGTGCCACAGTCACTACGCAACTACGGCTTTAATAATATAATATGTGTCGACGAGCAGATGGTTCTCGACGGTAACTTCCCCACCGTGGCATCGCCCAACCCCGAGGAGCGCAAGACTATGGCTATGGCCATCGAGCGTGCCGAGAAGGAGGGTGCCGACTTCGCCATGGCTACCGACCCCGATGCTGACCGCTTGGGTGTGGCGCTTCGCACAGGCAAGGGCGACTATGTACTTCTCAACGGCAACCAGACACTCGTATTGCTTATGTGCTACCAGCTCACACGCTGGGCCGAGCTCGGCAAGATTACGGGCAAGGAGTTTGTCGTAAAGACCATCGTTACGTCGATGATGCCCGATGCTGTTGCCGAGCACTTTGGTGTTAAGTGCTACAACTGCCTCACGGGCTTCAAGTACATCGCTAAGATTATCCGCGAGCAGGAGGGCAAGACCAAGTATATCGGTGGTGGCGAGGAGTCATTCGGCTACCTCCCCGGCGACTTCGTGCGCGACAAGGACGGTGTTGCTGCCATCACGCTCGTAGCGGAGGCCGCAGCATGGGCACGCGACACTATGGGCATCACGCTCTACGAGTGGCTGCAGCAGTTGTACGTCAAGTATGGCTTCTTCCGCGAGGGCCTCGTGAACGTGGTACGCAAGGGTAAGGATGGCGCTGCCGAGATTCAGCAGATGATGGTCGACTACCGCCAGAATCCGCCTAAGTCTATCCTCGGCTCGCGCGTAGCCAAGATTTTGGACTATAAGACATTGGAGGAGATAGACACCGCCACGGGTGAGCGCAAGGCCATCGACGGCATCGAGGATAAGAGCAACGTATTGCAGTGGCTCACGGAGGATGGCACGAAGGTGTCGGTACGCCCCTCGGGCACAGAGCCTAAGATTAAGTTCTACTTCGGTGTAAAGGCAACGCTTGAGACGGTCGACAAGTTCGATGAGACGCTTGCTGCCCTCGACCAGAAGCTTGAGGACATCAAGGTTGAGTTGGGCTTATAGTGGTAATACGCCACTAAATAGTAAGGATATCAGAGGCTGGCTAAATTCCTTTTAGCCAGCCTCTGATACTCAAGAGAGAGAATAAAAAGATGTAGTTTTAGGCCTGCGAAGCCCGAAAAAGCGCAGTTTACTTGGCATCTACCTTAAAGTCCTCCTTTTCAAAGGAGGATTTAGGTGGATTGTAAATATATAAACGAAAATGCGTCAGCATTTTGAGGGCGAGCATAACGACAAAATACACTTTTTATTCACTCTCCTGTTCTACTATATCGCCCCTGCTTACAACCTTCACGCTACTACCATACCCTGCCCAGATGCCTATGGCGTCGTTGGAGATGTTTGTCGGCAGGTTGTCTACGGCGGGGTAAATAGGGTTGAGACTGTTGACAACATTATTCTGCCACAGATTCCAATACTCATAGCCAAAATCGCCCAGCGTACGTAGTTTCAGCGCCACGGTGTCGCGTATATGGAAGTGCGTCATATATTCGTTGACGTAGAGGTTACCCATGGGGCGATTGACGGTTACACGGCGCTCGTGATTGCTGGCACCGTAGACGCCAAGCATCGTCGGCGCGAAGTAGGTGCTACCACCCAAGGCACAGTCGATCATACAGGGCGTAGAGGTCGGTGGCAGAGTTGCCGTAATGGTATATAACGTATCGCGAAAGCGCGTGATGGATATGTCGCCAAGCTCCGCAGGCGCCGGGATGGTCGTCGTGGCACGCCACGTGCGACCGCTATACTCGACAATAAGCGTGTAGCTCTTACCCACCTGGCCTACAATCTCGCTACCCGTATATATAAACTTCGTGGGATACTCCTTATTGCTACGCCCAACGAGCACCTCACTCTGCTCATCACTCTCCACCGTAACCTTGGCCCAGCGTACGACAAGATCTCGTAAATCGTCCTCCTCGTACTCCTTGTCGAAGGGTGTATTTAGCGACAACGACACGATAGCACTGCGCCCCGCCTCGATAGAGCCCTCAACAACAAGCCTCTGGCGGTAGCCGGCATTATAGTCGTGCTCCGCGATGCATCCCACAAGGGCTGGTAGCAGTAATATATATAACAATACTTTAGGCATAGACTAAAACTTATATGTCCAACTTATGGATGGTATAATCGTATATATCACGTGCTTACGTTCCTCCATATACATCCTGTCATCGTCCTTCTGCACGCTATAGGATATCATCAGCGGATTTTTGCGCGCATAGACGTTATATATCGAGAGGTTTATGCCACTACGCTCAAACTTTTGCGACTTAAACCAGTATGTCGCCGACAGGTCGAGGTGGTGGAGGTCGGGGAGCTTAGCACCATTATATGGCCCGAACTCACGTAGAAAGGCGTTGCCGCTGATGTACAACGCTGTGGTTCCCGTATAGGGGATACCCGTAGCATAGGCAAACGTCGCTGCGAGTGTCCAGCGCGACGAGGGCTTATACGAGGCTATGAACGAGAGGTTATGGCGACGGTCGGAGTGAGCAGGAAAGGGAAGACCATCGTTTATACCCTCGAAACGACGCACCGAGCGCGACAGCGTATAGTTTACCTGAAGGTCGACGCTGCCATCGCCATACCCTACGCTCGTCTCCAAGCCGTAGGACTCGCCTCGGCCGCAGTGAAGCATCGATATATGATCCTCGATGCCAGCAAGCACATCGAGGATGCGCGAGTCGTACTCGATAACATTATACATATATCTATAGTAGGCCTCAACAGACCACCTCACACGTCCCGACGACGTTGCACCTGCATAGCCCAACGAGGCGTTGTGCGACCACTGCGGAGGTATATACTCGGTACTCGAGAGGTAGAAGTCCGTGGCAAACGACAGGTTAGACTGCGGCACGAGGTGTACATATTGAGTCATTATGTTGTAACTAGCCCACAACTTTGTCGTAGCCGATAGCGGCAACTCTATAGCCACACGTGGCTCGGGCATCGTCCACACCCTATCGTTCGTATAGAGGCTATATCGCAACCCCGCATCGAGAATCACGTGCGGCGATATCGACCATCGCGCCGAGGCATAGAGCGCCGTCTCGAGGGTGTGCTCCGTTTCGGTCTTAGCACGCAGATAGTCACCCCCGACAAACGTCTGCGGGGTGATGCCACGAAAGATAGCCTCCACACCGGCAGCGACATCTACCCTATCCAACCGTAACACCACGCTACTCTTAGCGCCAATATCGTTGACACCCGCAGCAACACGATAGTCTATAGAGGTGATATTTGGCTTCAGCATATTATCGTATATCGAGGCGTAGACCATATTGCTCAGCTCTACCCTATCGTTAATGGGGGTCTCCAGCGTAAGCGTACCCAGAGCATTCCACCATCTGAGCTTACAGTGAGCATTATACATGAAGACATCAGCCTTAGCGTCGTCGCGGTTGAAGTGTGTGTTGAGTAGCAGGCGCCCCGCACGCCCCACATCGGCAACGATACCCGCGCCATAGTCGCCAAACTCATAGTCGATAGACGTATTATCGCTCAGCATACCCGTGAGCCATGATGCGTAGGAGTGGCGTGCCGAGAGAAAGAGCGCAAAGCGATCGCCTACGGGAAGCTTGAGGGCTGCGTCTGCCTCGATGATACCCACATTACCCTCTATATGAAACTCGCTCGGTATATGCCTATGTGTACGCACCTCCGTGATGGATGCCGTCGAGGAGCCATAACGCGCCGGTATTCCCGATTTGTAGAGCGTAAGGCCACTGATATGTGGAGTGTTTAGCACCGAGAAGAAACCCAACATGTGCGCTGGCGAGTATAGCGGTGCTCCATCCAGAAGTATACGGCTATTGCCCGCATCACCACCACGCACATACATCGCCGTGTTACCCTCCTGCGTAGCTGCAACACCAGGGGTGTACTGCAACAGTTTGAGCACATCGACAGCACCACCAAGGCGCGGAACGTCGCTCAGCGCCTCCATATTGAGCGATATGTTACCCGTATTATCCGGTATCGAGACTATGCGATGATGTGCCGTGACAACGACATCATCCACATTGAGATGCAGCGCAGCACTATCCTGCTGTCCGTACGCCTGTAGCGATATAAAGGACAGCAATAGCATTAGGATATGTCGTCGTCGGAACTTCATAAAGATAAAAAGGGGTGGCCAACATGATAGCCCACCCCTATGTCATGCACTATAAATTATTAGTAAACCATGCTATCTACCTGCTCGGCAAGCTCCATCACAGCATCGATAAGATTGCCAAAGGCCTTCTCGGTGAAGTACTCCTCGAAAGCGAACTTGCTACCATCGGGGAATACCAAGATGGGCTCTACGTTGTAGCGGTTACACTGGTCATACTCATCGTAGTACGATGTCGTTGTCAAAACGATGTTTGCCACGCGCTCCTTAGTATCGTTGTATATAAGGACAACCTCAACCCTCTCGTTTACGCACTCGCAGATGGCATTGCACTCCTTTTTATCCTCCTCGGGGAGATACATGTAAGTCTCATCATCCCAAGCGTCATATCTGTCATCTATCTCCTCAATCTCCTTATACATACCCATGAAGTCGCCAGAGGCTACAATCGAGAGTGCCAAGATGTCGATCTGTGCCGAGCCCGTCTTGACCTGCTCGAGGAAGTAGTCACTCACCTCCATGTGATTTTCTTCGCAGTACTCGCAGTAGTACTCCTCCAACCAGTTGTCGATGTCCGTAGCATCGTTGATGGCAACAACCGACGCAGCATTCAACAACACCTTGTCATTCTTCTTAATCGTAGCACCAGCCTCTAAGCCCTTGCTGTTACCCGCGCTTTTAGCTACAATTTCGTAGCCACCATTGAGCGTAATGGTCACCTTAGGAGCCCAAGTCTTAATATCTGTGATGTTGGTCTCAAGCTTTGCTGTGAAGTGAGTCTTACCATCAATCTTGATGCTTATGTTGATGTCGTGTGGAACATATACAACGTAGTTCATCTCCTCATCGTATAGGTACTCTACCTTCGTGCTTCCAAACCAACTGATTTGTGCCACGGTATCGTCCCACTCAAAGACGATGGTCTTATCCTTGCCATCGGTCTCCTCCCACACGTAGTCGTCGCCATTCCAAGTGTAGCACTTGCCAGCATAGGGGTTCATATCAGGGTCGTTGGCATCAATAACAAAGTCCTCGGCAACACGCGTTGCAAACTCAATGAGGTCGGCAGCCGAGAAGCGCTGAAGGCCTCGCACAAGAGCCGCAGGGGTTGGGCCGTTTACAATATCCTCCTCAGTCTCAAAGCCATAGTCGAAATACTCGGCATACTCAGCAAGATCCTTGGCGCTATAGACAAGCTCCTCAACATCTGAGGGGTTGAAGGCCTCGACAAACTCGATGGCTATCTTCTCTAAGCGCGACTTGTGCTCGCCAGGCGTAAGCTCCGAGTCGGTAATCTCACCTTTCCCAGGGGTATTGGGGTCGTTCGGATCCTCGGGGTTGTTCGGGTCGTTCGGATCCTCGGGGTTGTTCGGGTCATTGGGATCCTCGGGGTCGTTCGGATTGTTCGGATTGTTGGGGGTCTCAGTGTCAGCACCGCCATCATCGGTTGTACCCGTCTCGCATGCCGAGAATGTCAGCATTGCAGACGCAAAAATTGCTGCAATAAAAAATAGCTTTTTCATGTGATAAATATTTAATAGTAAAACTCACAATGTAGGTAATGTAACACAAAGATAGCATTATTCTGCTTAACTGCAAAATAAAATACACATATACACACAAAAAAAAGGATGACCTTTCGATCATCCTCTCTGGCGGTGCGTAGGGGACTCGAACCCCTGACCCCGTGCGTGACAGGCACGTATTCTAACCAGCTGAACTAACGCACCAAAACCTTTAGAACTTTGCAACCGGAGGTATTTCCTTTCGATTGCGATGCAAAGGTACTACATTTTTTTATATCTGCAAATTTTTTTGAGTTTTTTTTCTAAAAAATTTACACTTTTTTGAAGAACGAAAACTGCACACTACCATAACTTCGTGACTGCCAAAAGTTTGCGTGCGACGAAAAATCCTTCTCTTTAGAGTGCTCAAAGATGAGTATTCCATCCTCACTGAGCAAGTCGCGCTCAAAGACGAGCTTCACAACCTCCTCGCTACCCTCGAGGTCATACGGGGCATCCGAGAAGATAAGGTCGAACTTCTTGGCGCAACTCTTGAGGTAGAGAAATACATTTGCCTTCACGGCATAGAAATTCTCGAACTTAAGGTCGCGTACCGTCTGGCGTATGAAGTTGTGGTGTACGCTGTTTATCTCGACAGATGTAACGCTACGCGCCTCACGCGAGGCGAACTCATAGCTTATAGAGCCCGTGCCCGAGAAGAGGTCGAGAACATCGAGTTCCTCGAAATCGACGAGGTTGTTAAGGACATTAAAGAGGTTCTCCTTAGCGAAGTCGGTCGTAGGCCTTGCCCTAAGATTGCGCGGTGGGACGATGGTGCGCCCACGATATTTACCACTGATGATACGCATATCACTTACCCGTTTCTAAATTTTTAAAACTACAGCCACAGAGACGCTTAAGACGCCCCGTGTCGCCTGTCGCGCGCGCGTACATATTATATATGTCGTACACACGATGTATGCTCTCGAGGTAGTAGAGGATGTCGCCATCGCTCTTTACATCCATAACCTCGGCAAAGAGCATTACGTCGTCGTAAACACGGACATACAACAGCTCCCTATCGAGCTTTAGGTGAACACCACGCTGGATGTCTACAGGCTCAAGCAGTGGAGTGTTAAAGCACAGCGATTGTCCATAGCGCTCCACGAGAGCATCATAGCACGTCACATCCATGGCCATAACGGCAACAACACCACTCACCGCAGCGCTATACACCACCCTCTCACTCGTCGTGGGAGCATAGCCCACGGCGGCAAGCGCAGCCCGAGCATCGTCCTCGACAAAGAGTTCCGCTGGCACAAGCGCCGTCTTAACCGTAGACACCACAACCTCAACAGCCCCGGATGCTGCAGCACACTCCGGAGAAAAAGTGTGTCCATCCGACTCAAGACGGATGGACACATTATCATGTTTCGCGTTAGCCATAATTAGTTTGCTGCGCCACCCCAGCTACCAGCCTCGTTTGTAGGCTCCTCAAGGCTACCAAATGAGATACCGAAGAACTCAATATCCATAGGTATAGGATGTGCCTCACCAATCATATACTTAGGCTCCTTCTCGACCGTGATCTTAAGGCCATCAGCCTTCATCTTCTTCATATCCTCATTAGCCTCGCTATGGTTGATGAAGTAGTTGAAGCGGTCGTTAAGTTCGTTCCAGAACTCCTGATTGTAGGTATCGGTGTCGATGAACTTAACAAAGGGAGCGTGGCAACGGATAAGGTGAGTCTTATAGCTACCCGACTCGTATGTGATGGTGTCGAGCTCGAACTCCTCGGTGTTATTGGTGAAGGGGATATAGCGAAGCTCGCGAATCTGCTCCTCCGAGAGACGACATACACCGTAGTCATCGTCGAAGATGGTGTCACGAGCAGCAACACGCACTACGCGCTCATTCTTCCAATTCTTATCCTTACGCAACTCAGCAAGAATCTCGGCATTCTTAAGATTGTTCTCATCGTAGATCTGGCTGCGGTACTCCATAGTGCCGTTAAGTGCGAAGTCGATAAGCTCATCCCAGTTTGTAGTAAACTTCTTGGCAGGGTTAGAGTCGCGATAGGCCTGCACAAGCTTGATGATGTACTCCTCCTTCTCAATCACAGCATTGCTACGATCCTCGAAGTGCTTCTCGAACTGGATAGGCGTAGCGAGCATCGACCAGATCCAATAAACAAGGCCGACAACAGCTGCCAACAAAATTAAAGTAATGGATGTTCTTTTCATTTTAGTTATTTATTATTAAGTTTGTACCAGTTTTACGACATACTTAAAGTACGCCCAATATGCTTAACACACATATTACGCATCAAATTTACGCAAAATTATCGTTCGAAGCAACTTTTAACCAAAAAAAAATCATCGAACAGCTATCTTCATGGCTCGCCGACGACGATTACAGGCGTATATTTCTACTCAACGGATATGCCGGCACGGGCAAGACGACAATCATCGCGGCGCTCGTTGCGGCACTCAACGATTTGGGTATCAAAACAATACTCCTCGCCCCTACGGGGCGTGCCGCCAAGGTACTCTCGCGCTATGCCGGAAAGGAGGCTCACACCATACACAAAAGGATATATCGCGAGCGTAGCACCACGGGATACGAGTCGCGCTTCTCGCTCGACTACAACAAGGAGCGTGGCGCCATATTCATCGTCGACGAGGCCTCGATGCTCTCGGCACACTCCTCGGAGGGCGCTACCTTCGGCACGGGCAACCTCCTCGAAGACCTCGTCTCGTACGTACGTAGCGGCAAGGAGTGCCGGCTGATGCTCGTGGGCGACGACGCTCAGCTGCCACCCGTGGGCGACGACTACAGCCCTGCACTTCAACCCTCGGAACTACTACCCTACGGCGATGTGGAGTATGCCTCGATGGACGAGGTGGTGAGACAGACGGCCGACTCGGGAATACTCTTCAACGCCACGATGCTACGCTGCATGCTCGAGAACCGCATATACGAGATCCCCCACTTCGACATGTCGAAGCCCGACTTTCAGCGCGTAGAAGGCAGCGAGCTACTTGAGACATTACAAGATTGCTACGATCGCTATGGTCGCGACGAGACAATCGTCATAACGCGCTCGAACAAGCGCGCCAACCGTTACAACGAGGGCATACGTCGCTACAATCTCTCGGCCGAGGAGGAGATCGAGAGCGGCGATATGCTCATGATCGTGAAGAACAACTATCACTATGCCGAGCGCGACGAGCAGTCGCCCATGTCGTTCGTGGCAAATGGCGACGTGGTGCGCCTAAAGCGCATACGTCGCTTCGAGGAGTTCTACGGCTTCCGCTTCATCGATGCCCAGGTGGAGTTCCCCGACTACGACGACTACCAGATGGATGCTAAGGTTATGCTCGACACCCTGAGCTCCGAGTCGCCCTCGCTCACGCGCGACGAGAGCCACCGTCTATTCCTCGAGGTCGAGAAGGACTACGAGGATATCAAGGCCAAGGCCAAGCGCTATCGTGCCATACGCGAAAATCCGCACTTCAACGCCATGCAGGTTAAGTTTGCATACGCCGTGACGTGCCATAAGGCGCAGGGAGGACAGTGGAAGGCCGTATTTGTCGACAGATGTTTATTTGGCGACGAGACCATGTCAAAGGATATGCTACGCTGGCTATACACCGCCATCACGCGAGCCACGGAGCGCATATATTTAGTCAACTTCGACGAGCGTTTCTTCGACGAGTAGATGCGCAGAAGGAGATAGGTAGAGCTACATTTTGAATTGTCGAAAGCATTTCGTACCTTTGCAAGGTTATATATAGATATACGATGAGCGCAAAGATAAAAGCAGAGATACCCACAGACAAGGAGAAGAAGAGCAAGGAGAAGAAGTATGTCGAGACACCGCTGATGAAGCAATACTATCAAATAAAGGCGGTGCATCCCGATGCTATCCTGCTCTTCCGTGTGGGCGACTTCTACGAAACATTTGGCGAGGATGCCATAAAGGCCAGCGCCATACTCGGCATAACACTCACACGTCGTGCCAATGGTTCAGCATCATACGTAGAGCTTGCCGGCTTCCCCTATCATGCCATAGACACATATATGCCCAAGCTGGTACGCGCGGGCGAGCGCGTGGCCATCTGCGAGCAACTCGAGGATCCCAAGATGGTAAAGGGCTTAGTCAAGCGTGGCGTTGTTGAGATGGTGACACCCGGCATCGTCATGGGCGAAAACCTCGTTGCGGGCAAGGAGAATACCTTTCTCGCATCGGTATTCTTTGCTAAGACAACCACAGGCGTAGCCTTCCTCGACCTCTCCACGGGCGAGTTCTACGTTGCTGAGGGCGACGACAGCTATATCGACAAGCTCATCTCCAACCTACAACCCAAGGAGATTATCTTCCAGCGTGGCCGCGAGGAGCGCTTCAACGAGGCCTTCGGCTCGAAGCACTACACCTATCGTCTCGACGAGTGGGTATTCTCCGAGAGTGTAAACCGCGATAAGCTCGCCTCACAACTCGGCGTGCCTACGCTCAAGGGCTTCGGCATAGAGACGATGACGGCAGGAATATCGGCAGCAGGAGCAATACTCTACTACCTCGAGTTCACCGAGCACCACCACACGGCACACATATCCTCAATCCAACGTATCGAGCGTGGCGATGCCGTATGGATCGACCGCTTCACGATACGCAACCTCGAGCTCTTCTCGACAAACAGCACCATGGCAAAGTGCAGCTTCGCTGACACCATCGATCGCACACTCACAGCTATGGGCGGCCGCCAGCTAAAGCGCTGGGTGGCAATGCCTCTGATGGACATCGCGAAGATACGCCAACGTCAGGATATAGTTGAGAAGTTTGTCACGGACGGCGACTTTGCCGATGCTATGCGCGAGCAGATAGCACTCGTTGGCGACCTCGAGCGTATAGCCTCGCGTGTAGCCACGGAGCGTGTGACACCACGCGAGCTGGTGCAGCTGAAAAACTCGCTACAGGCGATAGAGATAATACGCGCGCTGATGGAGTCGACAGATAGCGACGCTCTCCACGCCATAGCCGCCACCATCGACACCCTCGAGGCTGTGCGCAAGCGCCTCGAGACGGAGATATACCCCGACCCTGAGACCAACCAGATACAGAAGGGAGGTATCATAGCCTCGGGCGTATCTGCCGAGCTTGACGACCTGCGTCGCATAGCTCTCCATGGCAAGGACTACCTCCAGGCATTGCAGCAACGCGAGAGCGAGGCGACAGGTATACCATCGCTAAAGGTGGCATACAACAACGTCTTTGGCTACTACATCGAGGTGCGCAACACACACAAGGATAAGGTGCCCGAGAGCTGGATTCGCAAGCAGACACTCACAGGTGCCGAGCGTTACATCACGGCCGAATTGAAGGAGTACGAGCAGAAGATTATGGGTGCCGAGGAGCGCATACTACAAATCGAGGCGGCAATATATGCCGAGATAGTAGCCTTCGTTGGGCGCCATATTGCACCCATACAGCGCGATGCACGTGCCGTGGCACACATGGACTGCCTGCAGTCGTTGGCACGCATAGCACGCGAACGCAAATATGTGCGTCCTACGGTTGACGACTCCACAGTCTTAGATATCAAAGAGGGACGCCACCCCGTCATCGAGACCCTTATGCCCATAGGCCAGGAGTATATCCCCAACGACGTACACCTCTCGAACGACGACCAGCAGATTATCGTCATCACGGGACCCAATATGTCGGGTAAGTCGGCACTGCTACGACAGACAGCCCTCATTGTCCTCATGGCACAGATGGGCTCCTTCGTGCCGGCAAAGGCGGCACGTATAGGCATCGTGGATAAGATATTTACACGTGTCGGAGCCTCGGATAACATCGCCGAGGGCGAGTCTACCTTCATGGTCGAGATGTTGGAGTCGGCAAGCATCCTCAACAACATATCGGAGCGCAGCCTTGTGCTTCTCGACGAGATAGGTCGTGGTACGAGTACCTACGACGGCATATCCATCGCTTGGGCCATGGTCGAGTACCTGCATAACAACACGCAGGGCGCCGCCAAGACTCTCTTTGCCACGCACTACCACGAGCTCAACGAGTTGGAGAATATGCTGCCACGTGTGAAGAACTACCACGTGACCGTGAAGGAGGTGGATAAGACCATCGTCTTCCTGCGTAAACTTGTGCGCGGAGGCACGGAGCACTCGTTCGGTATCCACGTAGCGCGTATGTCGGGCATGCCACGCTCCGTAGTATCGCGCGCCGAGGCCATCCTCGCAAATCTCGAGAAGGTATACGGCTCGGGCGAGATAGTCCCTTCAGGCGCCCTAAAGACGCGCGGACGCAAACGCTCAGTGGCAGAGTCGGCAATAGAGACGAAGGACAACATACAGCTCTCGATGTTCCAACTCGACGACCCCGTGCTCATAGATATACGCGACCGCATAAAGGGGTTGGATATAGACTCGCTGACACCCCTCGAGGCACTCAATAAACTTAACGAGATAAAGCGCATAGCAGGCATATAATGACAACGCAGGAGCAATATATAGCACGACTCAAGGAGATGGTCGTGGAGAAGTTCGGCCGCGATATTACCTCGGCCGAGGATTGTGCGCAACTATCAGAGAGCATACGCGAGACCTCAGCACTGAACACCGATCCGAGACATCTCGAGCTTATGTTTCTTGCTAAGCGCCAACGCATAGCGCCCCGCCCCTCGGTGCTCTCAGCCCTGGCACACTATGTGGGCTATGGCAGCTGGAGCGACTTCTGCTCCTCACGCGAGGTACACCCTGCCGTCGATGTCGACATCATCCCCGTGAAGCGACGTTGGGGAGTCATCATCCTCACTATCACAGCCATAGCCATAGTCATCGGCGCCATACTATTCCTGTTACTTGGCAGCACCCCTGCAGATGATGCGTATAATACGGAGGCTCTGGAGCGGATATATAGCGCCGTAGACGAGCGTTGGTGCGCCATAGCCACCGAGGAGTGCAACGACCTCCGCTCAGCACGCGACATTGATGACACGGAGGTCGAAAGCATTATCGCCGAGAGCCTCGCCACCCTCGATGCCAACATTGCCAACGACATTGCCACGCGCGCCGCAGCACGCAATATAACCATCGACGACGCCACACTCGCGAAGCACACATCGCAGATTGTTGAGCGCTGCACCAATATATATAGATGCACGCTTAAGTAATTTGGCGGGCAGAAGCGAGACGATAGCGATGGACTCGCTGACTGAAGTACTACCGTAACCTCTCGGTGTTGTGAGCCATGCCCACATATACCAGGGCATCAACCATTTTCATCGGCTGCGCAACTCACCGTATCATTGATTGTTGCAATCGCTGCCACAGTGATAATGATATTTTGTGATAAGATTTTGGCAGTAAGCTGCGAGAAAAATTTTGCAGATAGATATATTTTGTATAACTTTGCACCGCTTAAAGTCGCAGCGCCTATTTTGAGCGAATGTAGACCACACTCTTGAGCCCGTTCAGAATGTAGGCCGCGACAATGACATAGGTGTTGGTTCCGTAGCTCAGCTGGATAGAGCAACAGCCTTCTAAGCTGTGGGTCGTGGGTTCGAATCCCGCCGGAATCACTTTTAGACCTTATAACACACCCTGTTGTAAGGTTTTTTTGTGTCCATACCTCCTTTATTACCCAC
>JAFWYM010000027.1 GCA_017517705.1 Alistipes sp. | reverse complement strand
TCTCAATATCAGATAGAATGTGTTGCTTTAATGCTCCATCGGCGCGAATATTTTTCTTGCGATGCAGAACTGTAGTACCTTGTTCTTGGTAGAAATGCCAAAGATAACTTAACCTATTTGCTCCAATACCATAATTTTTAGCAATTGATTTGACCGAGTAACCGTCTTCGAGCATCCTCATATATTTGAGTAATGCTACATAATCGTGTGTTTTGCGCATAATGAAACCCCAAAAGTTTTTTGTCCAAACTTTTGGGGTCACTTCATATCAGGGGCTGACTAAGTTACTTTTTAGTCAGCCCCTTGTTTCAAATGAGGTGTGAGGAATTAATAGGTTACTCACTCCTCACTACTAATTTGTAAAGTAAAAGTGTCCTATAGCCCAAAAGATATAGCGGCCACACTTGCCGACAAACATCCAAAGTGCCGAGGGGATGAAGCGCACCTTATAGAAGCCGAGGACGATAGCAAAGATGTCGCCCACGAAGGGTGTCCACGTAAGGAGTGCCAAGAGCGGGCCCCAACGCTCCGCCTTAGCACGATGTTTTACGATGGTCTCGTGCTTAACTTTAAACCAGCGCTCCAGCCATTCGAGCTTACCGAGGTAGCCCATACCGTAGCCTATGAGTCCGCCCGTCCAGTTTCCGAGTGTAGCAACGACAACCGTGATCACAGGGTCGCCACCGGCAATGAGCATGCCGAGGAGCAACACATCGGAGCTAAACGGAAATATCGTAGCTGCGAGCAATGAGCCTAAAAAAAGCCCCACGTAACCAAATTCAAGAAGTCCTTCCATCGAAATAACACTCTGCTTATACCTCGCAAATATACTACAATTATTCTGCAAGGAGGGTCATTGTCCGAGATTTTATCCCCACAACTCCACGAAGATAAAAAAATTTATAGCAAAGCGAGAAATTAGCAAACGTAAATATTGCACGATTTGCAAAAAATACTTACCTTTGCACAAATTTATGGATACAATGAAGCGAGCGACAAATAACCAGCCAACAGCGAGACTGCGAGGTAAGCAGTCAGCGGGCAATTGTCGACGTTTTAACTATTTGGGAACAACTGTTTTTAATTGATATTGGCGACTCTTTGAGTCGCTGTTTTTTTATATATGGGTTACAACAGAATTATTATCAAGGGTGGCACCATCGTAGGTGTTGGAAAAGAGGATATTGCAATTGCTGAAGGCAGAATCGTGGAGCGCAGTAGCAACATTGAGCCTGCGGCTGATGACAGAGTTATTTCGGCCGAAGGTCTCATTGTGGCACCATCGTTCGTCGATGTACACGTACACCTTCGTGAGCCAGGCTATGGCTACAAGGAGCGCATCGCCACGGGCACGATGGCAGCAGCACATGGTGGCTACACCACGGTATGTTCGATGCCCAACCTCAACCCCGTGCCCGACACTGTGGAAAACCTCAAGGCGCAGCAGGATATTATCGACCGCGATGCCAAGATCGAGGTACTGCCATACGCCGCCATTACCATAGGTCGCAAGGGCGAGGAGCTTGTAGACATCGCCTCGCTGAAAGATGGCGTAGCCGCCTTCTCGGACGATGGCAGTGGCGTGCAGGTTGACGGCATGATGGAGAGGGCGATGACCGAGGCTGCGAAGCACGACGCCCTCATAGCTGCACATTGCGAGGTAGAGGAGCTACTCAAGGGTGGCTATATCCACGATGGCGAGTATGCTGCGAAAAATGGTCATAAGGGTATATGCTCGGAGAGCGAGTGGGGACAGGTTAAGCGCGACATCGAGATTGCCGAGCGCACGGGATGTCGTTACCACGTATGCCACATATCTACGAAGGAGACCGTGGAGCTTGTACGCCAGGCTAAGGCTCGTGGTGTGAAGGTTACGTGCGAGACGGGCCCCCACTACCTAATATTCACAGATATGGACTTGGAGGAGGATGCCCGCTGGAAGATGAACCCACCGCTACGCTCGGCAGAAGATAGGGCTGCACTTATCGAGGGCATCAAGGATGGCACCATCGATATGATTGCCACAGACCATGCGCCACACAGCATCGAGGAGAAGTCTAAGGGATTGAAGGATAGCGCCATGGGCATCGTAGGTCTTGAAACGGCCTTTGCGGCGATGAATACGCACATAGTCGAGAAGGGCATCATCACACTGGAGCGTCTTGTGGAGCTTATGAGCATACGCCCGAGAGAGGTGTTCCGCATTGCGGGTGGTATAAATGTGGGCGACAGAGCTGACATTGTACTCTTGGACACCACGAAAGAGTGGCATGTAGATAGCGACAAGTTCTACTCTATGGGTAAGGTATCAATGTTCGTCGGTCGCGAGTTGCAGGGCGAGGTGGCGATGACCATACACCGTGGTGAGGTTGTATACGAGAGATAAATCAAAACAATATAACAGTTTAATACTTAATAGATGAAACCTTTTACAAAGAAACTTGTACTCGAGAACGGTAAGGAGTTTCCCGGATATGGCTTTGGCTCATCGCGCAATGCCGTATGTGAGTTGGTATTCAACACTTCGATGGTGGGATACCAGGAGATTGTTTCCGACCCGACGTACACCGATCAGATCGTCGTGATGACTTACCCGCTTATGGGTAACTACGGATTTATGGACGAGGACTACGAGAGTAAGTTCCCCACGATGGGAGGCATGGTTGTTCGTGAGCGCTGCGAGGCACCGAGCAACTTCCGCTACACCAAGACCATCGACGAGACCTTCGAGGAGCTCGACATCCCCGGCATCAGCGACGTGGACACTCGTATGATCACTCGTATTCTGCGCAATGAGGGCTCGCAGCGTGCCGCCATCGTCGACATCGACATGAGTCACGACGAGGCTATGGCACTCATCAAGAGCACCACACCTCGCCACAACCAGGTGGAGAGCGTAAGCTGCAAGAAGCGTTGGTTCTCACGCACACCCAACCACACATGGGATGTCGTAGCCATCGACTGCGGTATTAAGTATAGCTTCATACGTCAGCTCAACGCCAAGGGTTGCAACGTAACCATCGTACCCTTCAACTCTACGCCCGAGGAGATTATGGCCTTCAACCCCGATGGCATCTTCGTCTCGAACGGCCCTGGTGACCCCGCCGATGTTATGGTCGTAGGCGAGGCTATCAAGGCTCTATGTGGCAAGCTGCCCATATTTGGTGTAGACCTCGGTCACCAGATTATCGCTATGGCATACGGAGCGAAGAACGACAAGCTCAAGTTCGGCCACCACGGTGCCAACCACCCCGTGAAGTGCTTGGAGAATGGCAAGATGGAGATCGTATCGCAGAACCACAGCTTCGTGGTAAATGAGGAGTCGCTTGCCGGCACTAAGCTTACGGTTACGCATCGCAACCTGCTCGACGGCACGATTGCCGGCATTGAGTCACAGGAGGACAAGGTGTTCTCTGTGCAGTACCAGCCCGATTGTACGCCCGAGGCGATGGATACATATCTATTCGATAAATTCATTAAACTGATGGAGGAGGAGAAAAATGCCTAAGAGAACAGATATAAAGAAAATAATGGTCATCGGCTCAGGCCCTATTGTCATTGGTCAGGCTGCCGAGTTCGACTATGCAGGTACGCAGGCCTGCCTTGCACTTAAGGAGGAGGGCTATCAGGTGATACTCGTCAACTCCAACCCTGCTACTATCATGACCGACACGCATATTGCCGACAAGGTATATATGGAGCCCCTCACGCTGGAGTATGTGGCTAAGATTATACGCTACGAGCGTCCCGATGCTATCGTTCCGGGCCTCGGTGGCCAGACAGGTCTTAACCTCGCTGTGCAACTTGCGAAGAAGGGCATCTTGGAGGAGTGCGGCGTGGAGATTCTCGGTACGTCGTTCACCTCTATCGAGGAGGCTGAGGATAGAGAGCTCTTCAAGGAGTTGTGCTTGCGTATCGGCGAGCCCGTCATCCCCTCGCGCATCACCAACTCTATCGAGGAGGGTGTCGAGGCTGCGAAGGTGATAGGCTACCCCGTAGTTCTTCGTCCTGCCTTCACGCTTGGTGGCACGGGTGGTGGCTTTGCTGACAACGAGGATGAGTTGCGCGATGTTATGCGTAATGCCCTTGCCCTCTCGCCAATACACCAGGTGCTTGTCGAGAAGAGCATCAAGGGTTACAAGGAGATCGAGTTCGAGGTTATGCGCGACAAGAACGACACGGCGCTGGCTATCTGCTCGATGGAGAATGTCGACCCCGTAGGTATCCACACGGGTGACTCTATAGTTGTGGCACCGAGCCAGACGCTGGCACACAAGGAGTATTCGATGCTCCGCACAAGTGCCCTAAAGCTCATCCGTGCCCTGAAGATTGAGGGTGGTTGCAACGTTCAGTTTGCCCTCGATCCCTTGTCATTCAAATACTATATCATCGAGGTTAACCCCCGCGTAAGCCGCTCATCGGCTCTTGCCTCTAAGGCCAGTGGCTACCCTATCGCTCGCGTTACGGCGAAGGTGGCTGTGGGCATGACCCTCGACGAGATTCGTATAGCAAATACCCCTGCGAGCTTCGAGCCCTCGTTGGACTACATCGTAACGAAGGTGGCACGCTTCCCCTTCGATAAGTTTAGCGATGCCTCGAACGAGCTCGGCACACAGATGAAGGCTACGGGCGAGGTAATGTCTGTAGGTCGCACCTTCGAGGAGGGTCTCTTGAAGGCCGTGCGCTCATTGGAGACAGGCGTATGTCACATATATCACAAGAAGTTCGACACGATGTCGGTGGAGGGTATCCTGGCATATATACGCAAGGGTACGGATGACCGCATCTATGCCATCGCAGAGCTTATACGCCGCGGTGTAGACCTCTTGCACGTCTACGACAACACGAAGATAGACCTCTTCTTCCTGGAGAAGCTTAAGAACATCGTCGAGATGGAGCAGGTAGTGAAGGAAGGTGTTCGCAACGCCGAGGTATTGTATGATGCTAAGCGTCTGGGCTTCAGTGACAAGTACATTGCTAAGCTCTGGGGCATGACCGAGAGCGAGGTGTTCCTCTTCCGTAAGCAGAACAACATCTTCCCCGTATATAAGATGATCGACACGTGTGCTGCGGAGTTCGACTCTGAGGTACCATACCTCTACTCTACGTACGAAGAGGAGAACGAGTCAATCGTATCGAACAATAAGAAGATTGTAGTTCTCGGCTCGGGCCCCATACGTATCGGCCAGGGTGTGGAGTTCGACTACTCTACGGTACACGCCATTTGGGCAATACGCGAAGCGGGCTACGAGGCTATCATCATCAACAACAACCCCGAGACCGTATCTACGGACTACTCTATCAGCGACAAGCTCTACTTCGAGCCGCTGACGGTGGAGGATGTGATGAACGTCATCGAGTTGGAGAAGCCCACAGGTGTGGTTGTATCACTTGGTGGCCAGACAGCAATCAACCTTGCCAAGCCCTTGGCAGACCTTGGTGTCGAGATTATCGGTACGGGCATCGAGGCTATCAACAATGCGGAGGATAGAAAGTGCTTCGAGGCAATCATGCGCCGCGTAGGCATACCTCAGCCCGATGCTGAGGCTATCACCGACATCGAGCGCGGTGTTGCCGCTGCCGAGCGTATCGGCTACCCCGTGTTGGTACGCCCCAGTTACGTGTTGGGTGGTCGCGCCATGCAGATTGTGTCGAACGAGGAGGCACTACGCCACTACCTCAAGACTGCCGTGGAGCTCAACGAGGATCAGCCCGTCTTGGTCGACAAGTATATCATGGGTAAGGAGCTGGAGGTCGATGCTATCTGCGATGGCAAGGACGTATTCATCCCCGGCATCATGGAGCATGTCGAGCGCACAGGTATCCACTCGGGCGACTCGATAAGTGTCTACCCCACCTTCAGCGTAAGCCAAAAGGTGAAGGATACGATCGTCGACTATACGATACGCTTGGGTAAGGAGATAGGCATCGTCGGCCTCTATAACATACAGTTTATCGCCGACGACCAAGATAAGGTCTACGTCATCGAGGTAAATCCCCGCTCGTCGCGTACCGTGCCCTTCCTCTCGAAGGCTACGGGTATGCCCATGCCGAAGATTGCTACCAACGTGATGCTCGGCAAGTCGTTGAAGGAGCAGGGTGTGGATAAGATTATCGCCGATGAGAAGAAGCGCTGGTATGTTAAGACTCCGGCATTCTCGTTTGCCAAGATTCGAGGTGTAGACTCATACCTCTCGCCCGAGATGAAGTCTACGGGTGAGGCTATCGGCTACGACACATCGCTACGTCGCGCACTCTACAAGTCGTTGCAGTCGTCGGGCATGACCATTGCCAACTATGGTACCATCTTCGTCTCTATCGCCGATGCCGACAAGCCACGCGCTCTGCCTCTCATACGTCGCTTCTACGAGCTCGGCTTCAACATCGAGGCTACGGGTGGCACGGCAAAGTATCTGCGCGAAAACGGCATACGCACACGCATGCTCAAGAAGCTCAGCGAGGGCTCAACCGAGATTTTCGAGTCTATACGCAAGGGCCACGTAAACTATGTTATTAACACCATCGATATCAACCAGCACAGCGCACGTCTCGATGGCTACGACATCCGTCGTTGTGCCGTGGAGAACAACGTGACAATCTTCACCGCCTTGGAGACCGTAAGCGTACTGCTCGACGTCTTGGAGGAGATCACGCTGGGCGTATCGACAATCGATGCCGAATAATGTATAAGAAGGGAATATATACGGTTCTAAGCAACGAGCCTCTCACCACGACGGTCTACCGCATGGTGCTTGAGGGTGACACCCAGTATATCACACGCTCGGGGCAGTTCATCAACATCGAGCTTGAGGGTAAGTTCTTGCGCCGCCCCATATCTGTTGCCGACTACGATGCTACGACCATCACCATCATCTATAAGGTGGTGGGTCGTGGCACCGAGCAGATGTGCCAGATGGAGGCGGGCACCAAGTTGGACATACTCACAGGCTTGGGTAATGGCTTCTCGACGGACAACGACGCGAAGCGCCCGCTGCTGGTGGGTGGTGGCGTGGGCGTGCCTCCGATGTACAACCTCTGCAAGAGGCTTCTTGCAGAGGGTAAGCGCCCTACGGTGGTTGTAGGCTTCAACACCAAAGATGAGGTCTTCTACACCGAAGAATTTAAGGCCTTGGGCGTGGATGTATACTGCTCGACAGCTGATGGCTCGATGGGCATCAAAGGTTTTGTCACGGATGCTATCCGCGAGGCGGGCATCGAGTACGACTACCTATATACTTGTGGCCCACTGCCTATGTTTAAGGCACTATATAGTGCTACGGATGTAGACGGAGAGTTCAGCTTCGAGGAGCGCATGGGCTGCGGCTTTGGCGGATGTATGGGCTGCACGTGCAAGACGAAGGGTGGCTATAAACGTATATGCAAGGAGGGACCGGTACTTAAACGCGACGAGATTATATGGTAAAAAACTTTGACACTACGGTTGAGCTTTCAGGCGTGAAGCTCCACAACCCCATAATACCGGCATCGGGCACCTTCGGCTTCGGTCGCGAGTTCGCGGAGTTCTACGACTTGGACTGCTTGGGTGCAATATCCATAAAGGGTACTACGCGCGATGCTCGCTTTGGTAATCCTACACCTCGCATTGCGGAGTGTACGGCAGGCCTTATCAACTCTGTAGGCCTACAAAACCCGGGCATTGACAAGGTTATTGCGGAGGAGCTTCCCGCACTGCGTAAGATATTCCATAACCCTATCGTTGCCAACATTAGCGGCTTCTCGCTCGATGAGTACGAGGAGTGCTGCGCAAAGATCGACAAGGAGGAGCAGGTTGAGATTATTGAGGTCAACGTCTCGTGCCCCAATGTGCACAACGGAGGCATGAGCTTCGGTACACAACCCGAGGCTGCCGCGGAGGTCACGCGCAGGGTTAAGGCCGTGACTACGAAACCCGTATATATTAAGCTCAGCCCCAACGTGACGGACATCGTAGCCATAGCACGTGCATGCGAGGAGGCTGGCGCTGATGGTATATGCCTTATAAACACACTTCTGGGCATGCGTATCGACACCATGCGTCGCCGACCCGTCATCGCGAATAAGATGGGTGGATTCTCGGGCGATGCCATATTCCCCGTGGCTGTACGCATGGTATATCAGGTGGCTAACGCTTGTAGTATTCCGGTTATGGGCTGCGGTGGCGTGAGCACAGCATCGGATGTTATCGAGATGATGATGGCAGGAGCTACTGCCGTACAGGTGGGCGCTGCCAACCTCAAGAACCCTTACGCCTCGAAGGAGATTATCGAGGCACTACCCAAGGAGATGGAGCGCTTGGGCATAGAGCGCCTTAGCGACATCATTGGTATAGTGAAGTAGAACAACAAATTTAAAGAGATAGATATTATGAGTAAGCGTGATGTGATTATTGCTTGCGACTTTAGCAGCAAGGAGCAGACCTTGAACTTCCTCGATAAGTTCACCGGCCGCAAGCCCTTTGTGAAGATAGGCATGGAGCTCTTCTATGCCGAGGGCCCCGAGATTGTGCGCACCATCAAGGCGCGAGGCCACCGCATCTTCCTCGACCTTAAGCTACACGATATTCCCAATACAGTGAAGAAGGCCATGTCGGTACTCCGCAATTTGGATGTCGACATGACCAACGTACACGCTGCGGGCACCGTGGATATGATGCGTGCAGCCATCGAGGGACTTACACGCGAGGATGGCACACGCCCCTTGCTTATCGCCGTGACACAGCTGACATCCACATCGGAGGAGCGCATGCAGAAGGAGTTGCTCATCGGTGCATCTATTAACGACACCATCGTTAAGTATGCCGAGAATGCCAAGCTTGCAGGCCTCGATGGTGTGGTATGCTCGCCCCTGGAGGCTGCGATGGTAAAGGATGCATGTGGCAAGGAGTTTATGACCGTAACACCCGGTGTTCGCTTTGCCGATGGCGACGTGGGCGACCAGGTGCGTGTGACAACACCCGAGCGTGCTAAGGAGATAGGCTCCGACTTCATCGTCGTAGGCCGCCCCATCACTGCTGCCGACGACCCCGTAGCAGCATACGAGCGTTGCATGAAGGAGTTTGCAGAGTAATTATTAACCGACAAAAACATAGAATATTATGGAAAAGAAGATAGCAAAAGACCTACTCTCGATTGGCGCAGTATTCCTCCGCCCCGAGCAGCCCTTCACATGGGCAAGTGGCATCAAGAGCCCTATATACTGCGATAACCGCCTGACACTCACCGCTCCCGAGGTGCGCAACCACGTGGAGGAGGGTCTTGCCGAGCTTATACGCAAGCACTACCCCGAGGTAGAGGTGCTGATGGGTACATCGACCGCGGGCATCGCCCATGCAGCCATCACAGCGACAATCCTCAACCTCCCTATGGGTTATGTACGCTCAGGCTCTAAGGACCACGGCCGTGGTAACCAGATTGAGGGTAAGCTGGAGAAGGGACAGAAGGTTGTCGTTGTCGAGGATCTCATCTCTACTGCCGGCAGCTGCATCGAGGTAGTGGAGGCTTTGCGCAATGCCGGTGCTGAGGTATTGGGTATCGTGAGCATCTTCACCTACGGCATGCAGAAGGGCTTGGATCGCTTGGCTGCTGCCGAGGCCAAGAACTACTCGCTCTCGAACTTGGATGCTCTCGTAGAGGTTGCTGCCGAGGAGGGTTACATCAAGGCCGAGGACAAGGAGCGCATCCTTAAGTTCAGAAGCAACCCTTCGGATGAGAGCTGGATTAAGTAATAATAACACAGGAAAACGAAGATGAAGCACTTGATAGACCCCACAGACCTCTCGGTGAGCGAGATTGCCGAGATTATAGCCTTAGCCGAGGATATCATTGCTAACCGCGCGAAGTATAGCGAGGTGTGTCGTGGCAAGAAGCTCGCCACGTTGTTCTACGAGCCGAGCACACGCACGCGCCTGAGCTTCACGTCGGCAATGATGGAGCTTGGCGGTAACGTAATAGGTTTTGCCGATGCCAAGAGCTCGTCGGTATCGAAGGGCGAGACCGTGCAAGACACCGTAAGGGTCATCAACTGCTTTGCCGACATCATCGCCATGCGACATAAGGTCGAGGGAGCACCACTCGCCGCAACGGAGGTGTCACGCACACCCATCATCAATGCAGGCGATGGCTCACACAGCCACCCCACACAGACGATGACCGACCTGCTCACCATCAAACGCGAGCTCGGCACGCTCAACAACCTCACGATAGGTCTTGTTGGCGACCTGAAGTATGGCCGCACGGTACACTCGCTCATCAAGGCGATGACACGCTACGAGAATACCAAGTTTGTGCTTATCTCGCCTCCCGAGTTGGCACTCCCCGACTACATCAAACGCGATGTATGCGACCGCTATGGTGTAGAGTATCGCGAGGCATCGGACATCGAGAGCGTTATTGGCAATGTGGACATCCTCTATATGACGCGCGTACAGCAGGAGCGCTTCACCGATCTCGAGGAGTACGAGCGCGTGAAGGATTGCTTCGTGCTCGATGCCGCGAAGATGCGTGGTGCGAAGGAGCGTATGGCTGTGCTACACCCCCTACCCCGTGTTAACGAGATAGCCATAGATGTAGACAACGATCCGCGTGCTGCCTACTTCCGTCAGGTGGAGAATGGCAAGTTTGTACGCATGGCACTTATCCTAAAACTCCTCGAGTGGCAGGATGACGTCACGCGTACGTTTGACCACGGAGGAGTGGATATGGGATGCAAGTGTCCCAACCCGCTGTGTATCTCCAATCTCGAGCCTGTACGCCCACGCTTCGAGCGCTCGGAGGATATCGTGCGATGCGTATATTGCGAGTGGGAGGCAAAGTAGCAGATAACCATCGTATTGTTCAAAGTAAGTAACGTCAATTATGGCGTTACTTACTTTTTTTGTAACAACCTATCAATCAACCAATTATACAACACATGATTCAACGCGCGTAACTCATTGATTATCAGCAATATGAAAAATTAACAAAATTAACGTTTGTAACCGATTGATTTTATGCACATTACAAAAGGAACGCTGAAATAAAAGTGGCTAAAAAATTTGGCGTAAAGAGGTATAATAGCTTAACTTTGCAAAAAGAAACAACACTTAAAGCGATGAGAGATATCCTAATAAAATTTTTAGTGCTTATGATATTTGCGGTCGGGGTAACAACCGAGGCATTGGCACAGTATACGTACAAGTTCCGTGATTCGCTGGGTACGTATGAGGTACGCTTCACGCCCGCCTCGAAACATTCACGGTTTACACAATCGCACACTAAGCCACTACTACCCCACACTCATGAGCTACGCATCGCCACATCATTCGGGGGTACTACATGGGATGGTAGCGTTGCACAAGGTTACGATGTAAGCTACCACGGCGAGAGTCTCGATAGGCCCACGTACGAAGGCCCATCACACCACTACACGCTAACACTCGACTATGGCTATTGGGTGAACGAGTGGCTGAGCGTAGGCGCAAGTGCTACATACATGGCAGGCCTATGCAACCTATTTGATAGTTACACGCATGAGCGTGTGATGACAGTACACGACGACAACATAAGCATAATGCCCCTTGTTCGCATGGCGTGGTATCGTCGCGGCATAGTGCAGCTATACTCAAGCGTCGGCATTGGCGTTGGCGTGAACTTATGGGAGCGTTTCTTTGATGGTCGAGAACTTATGCATGAGGTTTATTGCGCCTTCGACCTCAAACCCTTGGGTGTGGCAGTGGGACGCAAGTGTTTCGGCTTCGTGGAGATCGGCTATGGCTCACGAGGAGTTATAAATGCAGGCTTTGGAGTACGTATCAACAATAAGGTAAGATAGTTATGGCAAGGAAGTTAAGATATATCGTGGCTGTAGTAGCAATGCTATGCACTACACCTCTCGTTGCACAGGAGGTCATAAGCGACGAGCTTATATATGACCGCATATCGGGATTTATGACGACAGCCGACAGCTACGACATAATGCCCGTGCGTAAGAGCAAGAATATCAAGGAGATACGTCATAGGCACAATATACGTCTTGGTTATGGTGCTCCGGGGCTCTTCTCAGAATTTATGCTCGACAACATTGGCATGGCATGCGACTGTGCACTGCACTTCGACTACCCGTCCGCTATCGAGCACCGACGCCATAGCACCAGTCCACGACGTCAGCTTTCGACGCTAAGTCTACAATATAGCTACTGCATAAAGCCCGGATTCTGGCTCGGAGCAAAGGGTACGTATGCAGGTGTATGGCAGTATACATACGACACCATCACGGGCAAGAGACTCTACGACAACAATGCACACAACATCGCCTTGATGCTCGATGCACAAATAGCATGGCTACGCCGCGACATTGTCGAGATGTACTCCTCGCTTAGCCTCGGTCTTATGGCGCACATCGAGCGTGCCAACGGAGGGTTAACACCCATGTTCGATGCCGTCTTTGTAGGCCTCAGCGTTGGCCGCAAGTGCTACGGCTTCGTGGAGGTGGGTGCCGGCATTGGAGGCTCCGTGCGCGGAGGCATAGGAATAAGGTTTAACTCCAAAAATTAGGATGCTATGAAGCGAACAATCTTTTTTTGCATATCTACGCTATTGCTCCTCACCTCGTGCAAGGTGGGCAATGGAGAGCAACGCGAGCCAATAGAGGTGGGACACGGCATCGTGCATTGGACGGAAGAGAATTTGATGAAAGTATCCAACATGTTGGAGTCGATATTTATTATTGACCTCTACCTCACCACCGACCCCGCATTACGCGAGGAGATATTCGACGAGAGATTAAAGAATAGTGTTGTAGAGTATGACACCACGACAAATACTATAATGGAGGGGTATCGCTACGTTGATGGCACCGTAGATTATTACCGTACCATAGCCACAGACGGCCTACTGCTATCCGAGGGTGGCACATGGAGAGTCAACGGCCAAGGCACCACGATAACAAGCGATGGAGGTGTGATGACGGCCACCATCAACACAAGAATCGACGACAACTCACAAGTAGATGCCAAGCTACGTATCGAGGAGTATGGCTACGACAAAGAAAAAGGAGCCTTCGATGTAAAGTATGACGGTGATATATATATCGTAGAGCAACGAGAATACACCTACACCCTCTCGATAGATGTTGTAAAGAGCATCGAATATACCGAGGGAAGAATCGTGGGTGGAGAACTTGATGTAGAGTACAACTACTCAGCAACAGAGCATATCGACAAGGTATATATGACATACGACAAGGATGGCAGGATTAGCTTCAGCTACCGAGGCTACACCAACACCACACAATATTAAGTCATGACCACATACAAGAGTGAATAAAAAGATGTAGTTTTATGGCTTTTAGGCCTAAAACTACATCCTTCCTTACGGTTAGTAAGCCACTCGTCTACAAGTCTAATGCATAAGCATAGTCGTTGATTATCTCGGCCTTAACCTCATTGTCTTCACCCCACTCGAGATAGGCCTCATCGGCTTCTATCTTATCCGATTCTTCGAGGAGAGCCCTCCACGAGAGGAAATCATGTGACAACGACGCGAAAGCCTCGCTATCTCTGTCAGCAGCAGCATCGTACATCTTATCGCAGTACCACTCAACACAATCCTCTACCGAATAGAAGTTCTCGGCAATCAACTTACACGATGTAAGAAGCACACCAAGAGCAAGAATAAAAAGTACTTTTTTCATAGCATATAAATTTTGGGTTAACAAATCTATCTACCTATTTCCACAGCAGGAAGCCTATCGATATGCCCGCCTTGTTGGGTAGCCACTGCGCCGAGATGTTGAAGGGGTCAGGTGATGCCGGCTCCTTCCACGCGGGACGGTTGGGGTGCATATCGATAACGCCATCCATCGAGTAGCCGTTATACATCGTGTACATATAGGAGAAGCCGACAAACACGTCGAGCATCCAGCGCTCGGCAAACTGCCACTGGTAGCCCACAACGCCACCAAGCATAAAGCCATAGCCTTTGCAATACCTATCCTGCAACTTCACACCGCCATCGACGAACATTGGCCTCGACATATTGAAGCCCATCATACCCACATTAGCACCGACATACAATCCTCGGGTATGTCGCGGGGCGATGTAGTAGCGGTACTCGTTGATGAACATACCGAAGTGTAGCGGATGCCCCTTGACCGACTGCCAAGGAGAATATACCAACTCGGCTTGAAATGCCGAGTGAGGCGTAAAGCGAAACTCCACCTGTGGATTGATAATACCAACAAGAGCATACGCAGCATTGAGTTTCACAGCAGGGGCAAAGCGCTCCTTCACAGCCACATCATCCTGGGCCGTGGCCGACAAGAATACAAAGAGCGCTGCAAGGGTGAGGATTAGTCGCTTCATATCACAACTTATTCAAATGTAACCTCCGAGGCATCACGCCAGCCGAGCAACAACTCGCGCGTGGTCATACGTCGCTTGCCCGCCAGCTGTAACTCGTCGATATAGACCCAACCATCCGAGGCTGCAACACGTAACTCCGCACGTCCATCGGTATATACCGTGCCGGGAGCTACATCCATCGTGCGATGCTCGATGCGCGTAGTAAATATCTTCACTGAGCCACACTCCTGGCCACCCTTAAATATGGGTGACCACGCCGCAGGATAGGGCGAGAGGCCACGGACGAGGTTGTGTATATCCTCCGCGCTGCGATGCCAATCAATGCGGCCATCCTCCTTGAAAATCTTCGGTGCAGGGCGTAACAAAGACTCGTCAGCGTGCATCTGCTCAACAGGAGTTACATCCCCCGCGGCCAAGTGTTCGACGGTTGTGAGCACTAAATCGGAGCCTACGTGCATAAGTTTATCGTAGAGCGTGCCGATGTTATCCTCGGGGAGAATATCCACCCTTTGCTGACCGATGATTGCGCCCTTATCAATCTCGTGATTTAGGAGGAACGTAGTCACTCCCGTATACTTATCGCCATTGATAATAGCCCAATTGATGGGTGCTGCTCCGCGATACTCGGGCAGCAGCGAGGCGTGTAGATTGAACGTGCCGAGCTTAGGCATGGCCCACACCACCTCCGGAAGCATGCGAAAGGCAATGACAATACCGAGATCGGGATTGAGGTCGCGCAACGACATTAGGAAATTCTCATCGCGCAACTTCTCAGGCTGAAGGATCGGAAGGCCCAACTCCTGTGCCACAAGTTTGACATCGCTCTGGTGCATCTTCTGACCACGACCCGCAGGCTTATCAGGCGTCGTGACAACCGCAACTATATTGTAGCCCTCGGCCACAAGACGTCGTAGCGACGTTGCAGCGAACTCGGGCGTACCCATAAAGACAATCCTTAGATCCTTAGCATTCATTATCTCTTGGTGTTAGTTTTACTCTTTTTGTTTCGCTTCATCCACTTCGGTAGACGCTTCGACACGTATCGTCGTATCTTGCGAATACGCACATCGTACCAATCCATGTCCAGAAGCGAGGTGTCGTTCGTAGCCTTATATGTGAGGTAGATGGCAACAGGTGTAAGTACAAATACCGGCAACCACATGCCATATATGGCATCCCACGTACCCTCCTTGGTCATCTTCTCGCCTGAGAGGCTGATGACGTAGTATATCACGAAGAAGAATACCGAGATTACGATAGGCGTACCAAGACCTCCCTTACGAATGATGGCACCGAGTGGTGCTCCGATCATAAAGAATACGATGATAGATATGGGCAACGTCAGCTTACGATGCCACTCCGACTCGGCACGGTAGTACTGCGTGAGCGCCACCTTCGACGACTGTTCATCGAAGCTGTAGGAGCCCTGTGCCGAGCGTGCTGTGCGTGCAGCAGTCTCATATACGGCGGCCTTATCGCGCATCGACATATTGGGTATCGAGTCGTAGAAGTTGAAGGCGTGATACTGCGAACGATCGATACGTATGCTATCGTTGGGGACAATCGTCGTGTCGCGAGCAAAGAGCTGTCGCTTCAATAGTGGCTGGTAGGTATCCATCGTTGCACGGTCGATGGTTATCTGCAACGAATCCATAAGCTCCTCAAGCTCCACCATATTGCGCGTCTGCGACTCACTAAACTCCCTCGACATATCGCCTTCGGGCATCGCAACCTTCTCGATGGGGAAGGTGCCATCCTGACGCGAAAAGACGTGCTCACGCATAGTATTGCGGTCGTACCACTGCGAGCTGCGCGTATGCTCATAGGTGCGACCATTGAAGAGCGTGACATACAAGTATGCCTTATCGTCGGACATACGTATATAACCCGAGTCGGCAAGCGTCGTGGTCATATCGCCACTATTGGAGCGTGTATCATAGATGATGACGTCGGTAAGCAACCCCGTATTGTCGTTCTGGTGCCCCACGCGGATGCTCATATCGGGCAGGCCATTAAAGAACATACCATCCTGAAACTTAAGTTCTTGGCGCTGCTCTCGGATGTCGAAAAGAATGTCGTACATACGCTTATTGGCATACGGCACGAGGTTGTTCGAGATAAAGAAGCTACCCACCGCTATCATTGCAACGACAACAAGCATAGGCTTAAGGATGCGCAAGAGCGACATACCCGCCGACTTCATAGCCAGAAGCTCGAAATTCTCACCGAGGTTACCCATGGTCATAATCGCCGAGAGCAACATCGCCAGCGGGAGTCCCAACGGCACCATATTTATGGTACCACATACGAACAACTCGATGATAGTATTCACATCGAGACCCTTGCCCGTAAGCTCATCGATATATCGCCACACGAAGTTAAGCATCAGCACGAAGAGTACGATGCAAAAGATCGCCAAGAGTGGGCCTACATAGGCTTTGAGGACTAATTTGTGTATCTTCTTCATCTCTTTCCTCTCAAGGTTAATAGTTTGACCACAACAAGCAGTGCAGCCAAGATAAATATTATACAACTACCCGTTGGTAGGTCGTATTCGTAGCTTACGACGAAGCCCGCGACATTACCCACCACAGCAACAACTGCCGAATATATGGCTATGCGTCGGTAGTCTTTAGTGAACGTATTGACAATAACCGTGGGCATCGTTAGTAGCGATAGCAGGAGAATGATACCCATAACCTTTATCGAAAGTACGATGGTGATGGCAACGACCACAGCCATGATATATGCCACACGCTCGGCATTAACACCCTGACTCTTAGCGTAGTTTTCGTCGAACGTAACAAACATTACCCGTCGCAACCACACCACGGCACCAACGACAATTGCCACCGTAAGCAATGCCAGCCACACCACATCGCCACCATCCACAAGCAGGATGTTACCAAAGAGATAGCTCGTGAGGTCGGTAGCATAGCCCGGTCGCAACGACATAAATAGCGCTCCCGTAGCCATACCAATTGCCCAGATGATGCCTATGGCAGAGTCCTCCCTTATACGCCCGCGACGCGACGAAAACTCTATGCCGAGTGAGGCGATGGAGGCAAAGCTGAGAGCTCCAAGCGTAGGGCTAACGCCTGCATAGAGTGCTATACCCAAGCCACCGAACGAAGCATGAGTGATGCCACCACTAAGGAACACCATCCTTCGCGCAACGACATAACTACCTACTATGCCACATGTTACACCCGAAAGGATGCAAGCAAGGAAGGCATACGTAAGAAAATCATACGCAAATATGTCGGCAAACAACGATAGCATAGTACAATATACAAACGTGCAAATTTACTTTTTTTTTGCGATACTACGAAAACTTTTTTCACTTTCGTATAACTTTTTGTAACTTCGCCCTCGAAAGCACCTCACAACAGAGGGTTACAATAGAATTGTAAATTTTAGAAATATGTCTGGAAAAAGGGTTAGTTTTCACACATTAGGCTGCAAGTTGAACTTCTCCGAATCCTCAACCTTGGCCCGCGAATTTGAACGCGGAGGCTATCATCGCGTTGAGCCCTCGGAGGCTACCGACGTGGCTGTCATCAATAGCTGCTCGGTCACTGAGCACGCCGATAAAAAGTGCCGAAATATAATACGCAAAATACACCGCCGAAACCCCAATGCCATAATCGCAGTAACGGGCTGCTATGCACAACTTAAACCAGAGGCTATTGCCGAGATTGAGGGCGTAGATATTGTGCTGGGCAACAACGATAAAGGCGATTTATATAAACGTGTCATTGAACTACAGAAACACGACCGCGCCGAGGTCTATAGCTGCCCTGTTGAGCAGCTCACACGCTTCTTTGCGGCCTACTCTTCGGGCGACCGCACACGCTCCTTTCTCAAGGTGCAGGATGGCTGCGATTACAAGTGTGCCTACTGCACTATTCACTACGCTCGTGGCGCGAGCCGAAATATGCCTATTGCCGACATCGTCCGCGAGGCTGAGGAGATTGCTGCGGCGGGACAAAAGGAGATCGTAATCACGGGCGTAAACACCGGAGACTTCGGTCGCACAACGGGCGAGAAATTTATCGACCTGCTGAGGGCGTTAAACGATGTTCAGGGCATCGAGCGCTACCGTATATCGAGCATCGAGCCCAACCTTATAACTGACGAGATAATAGAGTTTTGCGCCTCGTCACCTAAATTCGTTCCTCACTTCCATATTCCACTGCAGAGCGGCTCTACGCGCATCCTCGGATTGATGCGTCGTCGCTACACTGCGGAGCGCTATCGTGAGCGCATAGCAAAGATTCGCGACCTTATGCCCGATGCTTTCCTCGGTGTAGATGTCATTGTCGGTTTTCCGGGCGAGGGTGAGCAGGAATTTATGGAGACATATCATCTGTTGGAGGAGGTAGGAGCATCGTTCCTACATATCTTCCCATTCTCGGAGCGTCCGGGAACACCTGCAGTGACAATGCCCGACAAAGTGCAGTCGAGCATCGCGACAGAGCGTGTATCGCGCCTCGAGGAGCTGAGCGACAGACTACACAGAGCCTTCTCGGAGAGGTACTTAGGCACCGAGCGCACCGTACTTTTCGAAAGCACCGACCACGATGGTATGATGTATGGCTACACCGACAACTACCTACGTGTTGTTGCGCCCTACGACAGCCGTTATATCAACACTATATGCACCGTCTTGCTCGACTCGTTTGACTCGGATGGCAACATTCGCTCGAAAATAGTTGGATAATTCACACAAAAGTATTACTTTTGTCCGAATTTTACTACATCAACGAGGTATGTTTGAGAGACTGAAAAAGCTATTGACCATAAGTTCAATCAAGCGACGTATACAACTCGCCTTTTTGAGCATCATATTGATACTCTGTTTCTCGGGAGCGATGTCGCTCTTCGAGCTTGAGCGCGTCAGCCACGACACCGAAGAGATATTGTTGGCAAGTAAGCAGAATGTAGACCTCGCCAGCGATATGATTGCTGCTCTCAATGAGCAGAACGACGCGATGATCAACATGGCCGTCATCGGTGGTAAGCTGAGCGACATAGCACCCCATTTCCGCGAGTGCGAAAACTCGATTAAGCACCTCACCTTTGCAGTGGAGAGAGCCGAGATGATTATGAGCAATACGGAGACGCCGACAGCCACCGACTCACTTGTGATGTTCACAAACCGCATCAACGCCTTGGCTAAGTCGTACATCAACGGAGAGGTTCACAGTGTCATAGCCGCCGATACGCTATCGAACGCTACCCCCCATAGCTGGTATGTCAACAGCTACAAACCGGAGTACGTGAACGTATCGAAGCAAATCACGAAGTATATGACCGGCTCGGAGAGCACGTTGGGCCCCGATGTAAATCGCCTGAGCCACACAGCACGTCGCGCCGTGGTGCCCGTGTTCATCGCCCTTGTAGTGATGTTTGTCGTGGTGCTTATGTTCTACTTCTTCTTGCGCCACTACTTGGTAAAACCCGTGCTGCGCATCAATCGCGCACTGGGCGACTATCTGCGCTATAGAATACCGTTTGACGAGAATATCGCATGTCGCGATGAGATACAGACTCTCCGCGAGCGTATTGCAAACCTCATATCCAAACTACGTTAATGAGTCGAGCATGAGAGTACACGTAGTCATACGCTATATCGGAATGGTGCTGCAATTCATAGCATCGTTCATGTTGGCATCGGCAATAGTGTCGATGCTCAACGACTACGACTCGGCATACTACCCCTTGCTCCTCTCATCATTCCTCACAGCGCTCCTCGGCTTCTTCCCGCTCATCTTCGTGGATAAGGTCGACGAGATAAACACCAAGGAGGGATACGCCATTGTCGTAGGCTCGTGGTTCGTAGCCTGCATCGTAGGTATGTTCCCATACCTCATCTGGGGCGGTGAGTTTAGCATCATAAATGCCTGGTTTGAGAGTGTTTCAGGTTTCACTACTACGGGAGCATCCATCCTCAACGACATAGAGTTTCTTCCGCGTGGCTTGCTTTTCTGGCGTGCTTCGTCATCATGGATTGGAGGTATCGGCGTAGTGATGTTTGCCCTCGTTGTCCTTCCGTCGATGGGTAAGAGCAGGCACATGCTTTCGAATGTCGAGATGAGCTCCATCGCCAAGGATAACTTCCACTATCGCTCGAAGGTTATCATCCGCATCCTCACGATGGTATACGCAGGCATCACCCTCACCACGACACTCGCACTGAAGTACTCGGGGATGACGTGGTTCGATGCCGTGACGCACGCTATGTCGTCGTGCAGCACATGTGGCTTCAGCACCAAGAATGCCTCGGCAGCCTTCTGGGATAGCCCCTGGATTGAGACTATCTTGATGGTGGCAATGACCCTCTCGGCGATACACTTCGGCATCCTTTACGCCACAATCACGGGGCGCAGAAACAATATTTTCCGCTCGGAGGTCGTTCGCACATTTATAGGTATGATGGTTGTTATCGCAGTGGTGATAGCCATAAGCCTTGTTGCCGAGGGCGTCTACCCGACCATTGGAGAGGCTCTGCGCCACGCATCGTTCCAAGTTGTGAGCCTCACAACAACAACGGGCTATGCCACGGCCGACACGAACACGTGGACGCCACTGGCCATAGCGTTGCTGGTATTCTGCTCTGTGATATGCGGATGTGCAGGCTCAACGTCGGGAGGTATGAAGGTAGATAGGTTGCTCATAGCCACGAAGGTCATACGCAACCGCATGAAGATACAGCTACACCCCAATGCTGTGATACGCACGAAGATAGATGGCACGGTGCGGGACGACAGCGTCCAGAGCCTTGTAATGACGTTCATCGTAACGTACATACTCCTCGTGTTGCTCGGCACCATCGTATATGCACTCTTTGGTTGCGACCTCACGACAGGTTTTACAGCCTCGATAGCGTGCATCAGTAACGTAGGCCCCGGCTTCGGTGAGGTGGGCTCGATGTCGAACTTCTCAGGGCTGCCTGCAGTACTTAAGTTCACCTCCACGGTGTTAATGCTCATAGGCCGTCTCGAGATATTCGGTTTCATACAGCTACTATTTATACGTTCTTGGAGATAACAAAGACTCAAATATGACAACAAAGAGATTTATATACTCACTTATCGCGACACTCCTCGTGCTCTCGGCCGCAGCAACGGCCATAGCCGACAGCCAAGAGCCCCGCTTTCTTGATCTCGAAGAGAATAGCGAATATATGGAACTAAAGAGGCGGAACGATGCCCTTATCGAGCGTGAGGATTCGATAAAGGGTCTCATAGATATTGCCCGCGAGGAGTTTAGCTTTCAGCGCGACTCGCTCGTTGCGGACACCACAATAAATGTTAACGAGGCATTAGACAGGTTCGCCAGCCACATCATCGAACTCGAGCAGATGCTATTCGACATACGTCAGGAGCGTGGCGATGTGATTACCGCCATAAACAATATCGAGCAGCAGTACATCCTCGAGCACATGTATGCCGAGGCGGCCGATAGTGAGTCTATAGAAGAGGCGAGACTTGAGAGTGATACTATCCGCGAGGAGGTTGTCATTGAGCCCGCGGGCTACCGTGAGCTTATGCGTAACGACATCATCACGGAGCTACTCTCGGAGGCCGACTATGCCGAGCTTCGCACAGCGCAGGAGGAGGATGCCTCGATGGATAGCCTCGCAAACAGCTATGTTGACACGTACAACACGCTAACGTCTATCGCCGGCAAGTATAAGGCTGCGACTACCGAGGAGGAGGCAGAGGAGTTGTTTGTGCAGTTCCACACGTTGCAGAACAAGGCCAAGAGCATAAATAGCGAGATCGACAGACGCTGGAACCACATCCTCGACACGAAGTACTACGCCTATGGCTATGTCTTGGAGCATCGTCTACGCTACGATCTCTTAGACAGCTCGTCGGCCGAATTTAGCAATATGCAGCAGCAGTGCTCAGCAAACGATGGCATACACGCCTCGGATGCCCTTATGCACTACGCCATAGGACGCCCCACGTTGCTCGACTTCGAGATCGACGTGGCAAGGGAGTTTGAGATCAGGGAGGCCCTCGACTCACTGCGTAGTCACCGCGACAGCCTTAACATTGTGGACTACAAACTCAAGCCGATAAGTATCGAGCGCCGCCTATTCATCGACTACAACCCGATAACGATAGGTCGCACGAACTATTACAACAGCTCGAATCCCCTACCCAAATTGAAGGTATACGAGCGAGGCACGATATATCGCATACTACTTGGCACCTTCCGCAATAAGCAGCCGATGACCCTCTTCAAGGGCGTGCAGCCACTATACATCGCAGAGGAGGATGGCAGCTACGCCTACTATGCCGGAGGCTTTGCCTCACGTAGCGAGGCCGACGAGGCACAGCTATTCCTCAAAGAGAAGGGCTTCAAACAACCCGAGGTGTGTCGCTGGAAGGAGGGCGTGATGGTAAACCTCGATGCTATGAGCGACGACGACACGGATGCTGAGCTTACGCCCGTAGGTAGCCGCTATATCGTGGTTATCGAATGTGACAGCATCAGCCAGGAGATGCGTGCTGCAATCACTACCTCAGCGCCCGAGAAGCGTATATCGCGCATTGGTGAGAACTTTGCCGTCGGAACATTTGCCGAGCGTTCGGAGGCCGACATCCTCATCTCGACGCTTATGGAGCGTCACCCCGAGGTTGTCGTGGAACTTAAGGAGTTAGACCTATAGTCAAGGAATAAAAGATGATTAAAAGAGATATGAGAAGAGTATTTCATAGCGCCGTGATGGCCATAGTGCTTAGCCTCGGGCTATCGCTATGGGCATGTAGCAAGACGGAGACCAACAGCTTTGTGGTACCCACATACAGCATCCTCGTGTCGCAGCCAGGCGAGACGGGAAGCACCGAGTTTGAGACGCGCAATATCACCTCTATCGAGGCGACAAGCATACCCGACGGGTGGAGTGTAGACAACATCGACCTCTACACGGGCATCATCACTGTAACAGCACCCAAGACCTTCGATAACAACGAGGAAACCGAGGGCGACCTTGTACTCAAGGGCTACACCCCTACAGGCAATACACGCACGGTGACCATCTTTGTGGCCATACTCCCGAATGCCGATATAGACTTTTCGGATAAGCCTGCAAACTGCTTCGTCGTAACACAGGCAAAGACGCGCTATAAATTCAACCCCTACATTGGAGGAGCATCTACGCCTCTCGAGACAAGCTACGTGAAGCTGCTGTGGGAGACACGTCGCGGTCTTATCAACTACATAGATATGCGCGACGGCAAGGTGTCGTTCTTCATTGGCGACACGAGCGACAACGATGAGACGGAGCTGAGCCTCTACCCCGGCAATGCGCTCTTTGGTGCCTATAACGACAAGGATGAACTTATATGGACATGGCACGTATGGGTGTCGGACAAGAATCCTGAGGAGCATGTCACGACGCTCGGAGGTAAGGAGCTTATGGAGATGAATCTCGGTGCCATAAGCCTCAACGACGGCAGTGGCAACGAGTCTAAGATTCTCGCCTCGTATGGCCTCTACTATCAGTGGGGACGTAAGACACCCCTCCCCGGCCCCTTCTCGTGGAACTTCGCACATAACGAGGATGCGCGTCTCTATAACCTCGATGGAGACATTCTATACCTCGACTATGTCGAATCTACCGCCGAGACAGGAACTGTAGCTTGGGCTAATGCCAATCCGTTAAGCGTAATAACAGGACGTGCCGAGAATGGCTACGACTGGCTCTTTGCATCTACCGACAACACGCTATGGAGCAGCCAGAAGAAGAGCGAGAATGACCCCTGTCCCCACGGATGGAGGGTGCCCGACAACACCATATATGCCAACCTCACCATCACCGAGAAGGATGATGCGATGAGCTGGGAGGAGGCGCAGCCGATGTACGGATGGTGGCTTAAGGATACCACCACCAATCAGGAGTACTTCTTCACCGCAGCAGGACGCCGCAACTACATCGATGGTCGTCTCGACAACATGAACACCAACCTCGAGCTTCCGGTGCCCTGGTCGGGATATTATTGGACGACGACACCCCTCGAGGGTAATGCTTCGGCGCTATATTTCAACCTCAACACCAACACTCGTACATGGAATGGCTTTGACCCGGCACACGCCATGCAGCGTGCCAACGCCCTACCCATTCGTTGTGTGAGAGAGTAATATCGAACGAAACATAAGTCAACTATGGCAGAGATAACATCATATCCGCACCGCGTAGAACCACAAGAGGTAGACTTCACACTGCGAGCATCCGTTGCTTCGATAATAAACTACATGCTCAACGTAGCGGGCACCGATGCACACAATAAGGGCTTTGGTGTCGACGTGCTACAGGGCCAGTCGTTCACGTGGGTGCTCTCGCGCTTAGCGGTGGAGGTGTACGAACAGCCCCACCAATATGAGGATGTGGAGGTCGACACGTGGGTCAACGAGTTCAACCGTCTGAGCTCGACACGTAACTTCCGCGTGCGCCGTGGCGATAAAATATTAGCCGAGGGCGTATCGCAGTGGTGTATGATAAACATGGAGACGCGCCAGGCGGTGGATATGTCCACGCTTAAGGATGTCTATGAGCGCGCCATGGTGTCAGAGCCGTCGCCCATAGCCATGCCGGCACGTCTGCGTAGCATAGAGCCCACGACGATGACATCACGCCCTGTGGTATATAGCGACATAGACTTCAACCGCCACGTTAATACGTTGCGATACGTCGACCTTATCTTCGACGCTCTGCCCATAGAGATTATCGAGAAGAACAATGGTCTGCGCATAGACCTCAACTTCATCGCCGAGGCTCGCTACGGCGAGACGCTGACCATAGGCGCCATTGAGGAGGGTAACATCTGGCAATTCGATATTTCGAGCGACGGAGCAAAGACTCTCTGTCGTGCTAAGATAACACTATAAAGCTATGGAGCCGAGGGTTAAGAGCATAGCCATCGTAGGCCCGGCACACCCCTATCGCGGCGGATTGGCCTCGATAATGGAGAGCATGGCACGCGAGTTTACCAAGCGCGGTACGGAGGTGAGGATTACGACATTCACACTGCAGTACCCCTCGATTCTCTTCCCCGGCAAGAGCCAGACGGTAGATACACCTGCACCCGAAGATCTGAGTATCGAGCGTAAGCTATCAACCATAAACCCCATTACGTGGTGGCGTGTAGGCAGAGAGCTACGACGCCTAAAGCCCGACATCGTGCTCATGAAGTATTGGACACCTTTTATGGCGCCCTGCTTCGGCACGGTGGCACACATAGCACGCGGCAACGGCACGACGAAGGTTATATGCCAGATAGACAATGTCGAACCCCACGAACACCACATCATCGACAAGCCCTGCAACAGATACTTTCTGCGCTCGGTAGATGGCTATATATATATGTCGGAGCAGGTACACAGCGAGCTTAAGGCCTACACCTCTGCACCTGCACTCTTTGCGCCACACCCCATCTTCGACAACTTTGGCGAACGTGTTGAACGCAGCGAGGCGTGCCGCCGCTTAGGTCTCAATGCCGACACTAAATACACGCTATTTTTCGGCCTCATACGCGACTATAAGGGCTTAGACACCCTGCTCGAGGCGTGGGCAGAGTTTCGCCGCGAGGGGCATAGGCTGCTCATCGCAGGGGAGTTTTACACCTCACGTGAGAAATATATCGCACTTATAGAGCGCTTAGGGCTACACGATGATGTCATCCTCCATGACCATTTCATTCCCGATGCCGAGGTTAAGGATTACTTCTCGGCAGCAGAGTGTGTGGTGCTACCCTACAAGACAGCTACACAGAGCGGTGTGACGCAGATATGCTACAACTTTGCCACGCCCGTCATCGTGACACGTGTAGGTGGTCTCGCGGAGATAGTGCCCGATGGCAAGGTGGGATATGTGTGTGAGCCTACGAAGGAGGGCGTGCGCGATGCCATAGAGCGCATATATGAAGGCGATCGCCTCCAACGCTTTGCCGAGGCTATGGTCGAGGAACGCCGTCGGTTTACGTGGGAGGCAATGTGCGACAAAATTGAGGAGCTATACGCTCAGCTATAACCTTATCTCCTTGATCGGCTGCTTCGCGACTTCGTCTAACGGATAGGCGGCGTAGCGTGCCCTCGCAAAATCTATTGTTGACATATCAATCATTCGTATCTCATTGTTATACATTGTCTTATAATATACCCTACGCGCCGTAAGGTCTATGACCGATGTCCACTGCGTAGCACTCAGTAGTTGTTGCTCTGCGGGTGCCTCCATAGCTATGGGCACGTCGAAGTTATTGAGCAGGTGAAAGGCCTGAACGACAGTGTCGAATCCCGTGGCTCGCTGCGGTGCTGTGCCACGAAAGAAGGCGGCACGTATGAAACGTGACGGAGGGGTAAAGTCACCGGGGAGGCCGAGCATCGCGGAGCTACCTCCCAGAGGCTCTATGGCCACACCACCGAGAGTGAGATTCGGGGCACTACCGGGACGTAGGTTTACATAGTTCGAGAGGTTGGCAATGTGCCACTCGAAGCCCGGAGCATTGGTAATAACGCCAAGGCTGTTTTCGTAGAAGTGTACTACACCTCCTATGATCTCCATAACCACCTGACGCCCCGACGGTTCGCCTATACGCCAGTGTACCACGGCGCTCCTATCCAATCCCACGATAGCGACATCGCGCACCGCAGCCTTAACCTCGTCGATCGTCGCAAACTGCGTGAGCATCCACTGCACAACCTGAAGGTCGGCAAGCGTCCTCGAATTATCTGCAGCATCGTACGTCACATAGTCGCCATAGCGCGGAAAGAAGAAGAGCCCCGCAGATAGCCCCACCTCATTGATGCCCTCTGCAATAAACTCCTTCTCGACAACGGCCAGGCCCACAACACCATGTCGTGCCGTAAATTCTATGCCATTCATCCCTGTGGGGGTATAGGAACGCAGCCTCTGGCCACGAGGAATGACAACATACTCACTCTCAAGTGCTCCACGAGCCCACTCTATGGTGCGTGCCTGAATGTAGCTACCATCAGCCGCCGTGAGCGATATGCCCGTGCAGGCGATGGAGGCGTGGGTAGTAGACACAACGGCAACAATACCCACTAACAGATTTCTAAACTTCCGAATCATAAATAACGATATTAAACACCTCTACTACCATGCAGAAATCGCGCCATACGAGCGAGGCGAATTACAACGAAATCTCGCTTTTAGCGTATATAAATCGCGCATAATAATTGCATATTCGAAAAAAATTGTTTACTTTTGTATGCTAATAGTCAACCAAAAGGTTAATATTGGCGAAATAAATAAGAAAATCAACATATTAACTAATTATAAACCAGAAGATTATGGCAGATGTAAAACGTGTCTACACCTTCGGCAACAAGGAGGCTGAGGGTAATGGCAAGATGCGAGAGTTGCTTGGCGGTAAGGGTGCCAACCTCGCCGAGATGAACTTGATTGGTATTCCGGTACCTCCGGGATTCACCATCACTACCGACGTATGCTCGGAGTACTACAAGGAGGGTAAGGAGCGTGTTATCGAGTTGTTGCGTCCTGAGGTGGAGGCAGCTATCAGAAATATCGAGAACCTCACAGGTCGTAAGTTTGGCGATTCGAACCTTCCCCTTTTGGTATCGGTACGTTCGGGTGCTCGCGCGTCGATGCCTGGTATGATGGATACCATCCTCAACCTCGGTATGAACGACGAGGCTGTGGAGGCTGTCGCAAAGCTCTCTGGCAATCCCCGCTTCGCTTGGGACTCATACCGTCGTTTCGTACAGATGTATGGCGACGTTGTTCTCGACATGAAGCCCGCATCTAAGGAGGATCACGATCCCTTCGAGGTTATCATCGAGGCACAGAAGGAGAAGCGTGGCGTGAAGGCCGACACCGACCTCACGACCGACGATCTCAAGGAGCTCGTTGCAGCCTTCAAGAAGGCCGTAAAGGAGCAGACAGGTAAGGAGTTCCCCACAAGCGCATGGGAGCAGCTCTGGGGTGCTATCTGCGCAGTATTCGGCTCATGGATGAACGAGCGCGCAATCCTCTACCGTAAGCTCAACAACATCCCCGAGGCTTGGGGTACAGCCGTATCGGTACAGGCAATGGTATTCGGTAATATGGGTGAGAACTCAGCAACGGGTGTTGCCTTCTCGCGTGACGCCGCTACCGGTGAGAACATCTTCAACGGTGAGTATCTTATCAATGCTCAGGGTGAGGACGTTGTTGCAGGTATCCGCACACCCCAGCAGATTACCATCGAGGGCTCGAAGCGTTGGGCTGCAGCTCAGAACATCTCTGAGGAGGAGCGCAAGACAAAGTACCCTTCGTTGGAGGAGGTTATGCCCGAGGTATATGCCGAGCTTAACGGCATACAGAAGCACCTCGAGGAGTACTTCACAGATATGCAGGATATAGAGTTCACAATCCAGGACGGTAAGCTCTGGATGTTGCAGTGCCGCAACGGTAAGCGTACGGGTGCTGCGATGGTGAAGATCGCCATGGATATGCTTCGCGAGGGTCTTATCGACGAGAAGACCGCCGTATTGCGTTGCGAGCCCGAGAAGCTCGATGAGCTCCTCCACCCCGTATTCGATAAGAAGGCTATCAAGAATGCCAAGGTTATCGTTAAGGGTCTTCCCGCATCGCCCGGTGCCGCTACAGGCCCCGTGGTATTCTTCGCTGACGATGCCGAGAAGGTACTCAACCAGACTGGCCAGAAGGCTATCCTTGTGCGTATCGAGACATCGCCCGAGGACTTGAAGGGTATGTTGGATGCTGCAGGTATCCTCACCGCACGTGGTGGTATGACCTCACACGCTGCCGTTGTGGCACGTGGTATGGGTAAGTGCTGCGTATCGGGTGCCGGTGAGCTCGAGATCGACTATAAGGCTCGCACCATCAAGGTTAACGGCTATGAGATTAAGGAGGGTGACTGGATCTCGTTGAATGGTTCTACGGGTGAGGTATACCTCGGCCAGGTGGCTACACAGGCTGCAAACCTCGATGGCGACTTCGGTCAGCTCATGGAGCTTGCTGGCAAGTACTCTAAGATGAATGTTCGCGCCAATGCTGATACTCCTCGCGATGCCGAGCAGGCCTTTACCTTTGGTGCTCAGGGTATCGGTCTCTGCCGTACCGAGCACATGTTCTTCGAGGGTGACCGTATCAAGGCTATCCGCGAGATGATCCTCTCGGACGACGAGGCTGGCCGCCGTGTAGCTCTTGCTAAGTTGTTGCCTATGCAGCGTGGCGACTTTGAGGGTCTCTTCAAGGTAATGAACGGCTATCCCGTTATCGTACGTCTGCTCGATCCCCCCTTGCACGAGTTCGCGCCTAACACCGAGAAGGATCAGAGAGATATGGCTGAGGCTATGGGCATACCTTTCGAGAAGGTTGTTGCTAAGGTCGAGGCTCTGCACGAGGTTAACCCGATGCTTGGTCACCGCGGTTGCCGTCTCGGTAACACATACCCCGAGATTACAGAGATGCAGGCACGTGCCATCATCGAGGCCGCTATGAACGTGAAGGCTGCAGGTACACCCGTGAAGGTTGAGATTATGGTGCCGCTCGTAGGTAACCATAAGGAGCTCCGCTACCAGAAGAACATCATCGACAAGACGGCCGAGGCTGTATTCGCTGAGCGCAACGACCGCATCGACTACCTCGTAGGTACTATGATCGAGGTTCCTCGTGCCGCCGTTACAGCTAACCAGATTGCTGAGGTTGCAGAGTTCTTCTCGTTCGGTACTAACGACCTTACGCAGATGACCCTCGGCTTCTCACGCGACGATATCGCTAAGTTCTTGCCCGTATACCTCGAGAAGAACATCTTGAAGAATGACCCCTTCAAGATTTTGGATCGCAACGGTGTAGGCCAGCTTATCCGCGAGGCTGTGTTCAAAGGTCGCACCACACGTCCCGACCTCAAGTGCGGTATCTGTGGTGAGCACGGTGGTGAGCCCTCATCTGTAGAGTTCTGCCACTATGCAGGCCTGAACTACGTGAGCTGCTCGCCCTTCCGCGTGCCCATCGCACGTCTTGCTGCAGCACACGCCGCTCTTAACGAGAAATAATAGAATGAGCTTATTGCAACGAGGGGTTGCCGGATAATTCGGCAGCCCCTTGTTTCGCTCTACGGTTATGGTATATATAAATAGGTATAGTGCCATATATAATCTGCGGTGTGGTCAAATAATTACATTTTTAAAAAATTAGTCGCAATAATTTGGCAGATTAAAAAAAATGCATTAATTTAGTAGTGCGAAACGAAATTAATATTAATCTTAATATTTGGAAAGTTATGATTATCACATTTAATGAATTGCGCCGCATCAAGGATAAGTTGCCCAGTGGCAGCTCGCAGCGCATAGCAGATGAGTTGGGTATCGACGTTGACACCGTTCGCAACTACTTTGGTGGCAAGCACTTTGAGGCTAAGGAGGGTGTAGGTATTCATATTGAGCAGGGCCCCGATGGTGGCGTTGTTACGCTCGATGATACTACGATATTCGACGCTGCGATGCGCATCTTGAACGAGCAGAAATAATATAGGCGCAAAACGCACAAGATAACAAGGGTGGTCTTTAACGACCGCCCTTGTTGACTTTAGTAGGGGCAAATAATATCTACGACACTATACTAAACTATCAGATTAGAAGCAAGCACATATTGTAGGTATGGGTTAGCTGTTACCATTGCGACCAATTTATCATTACTAAATGCTCACGACTAATTAATATTCAGAAAAAAAGTATTATCTTTGCACGTTATATAACCAATTAGGAACGTCGCGGTGGAACTGATTACCAACATACTGATAGAGTATCTCAAGCATAACAAGCGTATTGTTGTGCCCAAGCTCGGTATGTTTATAGTGAAGCAGCCATCGGGCGCAATCCTATTTTCGGATCTTATGCGCAGCGACGATGGCGTGCTACGCTCTTTGCTCGTAGCCTATGGCGTGAAGGAGCTCGAGGCCAGTGGCATGATAGACCGTCTGGTCTTCGACATACACCACGCCATAAATCGTGGCGAAAGTTACGTGATAGAGGGCTTTGGCGAGTTTGTGGCGAGCGAGAATAACACCATAAAATTCAAGCATAAGCGTGAGCCCCAGGTATTTGGCGGTAACATAAAGCCCCCCGTGGAGATGCTCGACGTCGAGCGTCAGAGACTACAGCGCACGGCGACGTCACGTCCCACACACAACAGAACGACACGAGCACCGCAGCGCGAACGCCAGAGTTCAGCAAAGCGCAGTGCCAAGGTGGAGGATGACGTACTACGCATAGGCAAGCCCGACGCCTACCTCCGCGGTCTCAAGTACGACAAGAGTAAGAACGCTAAGCGTGGCGAGGAACGCCGAGATAACAAGCGCCGTCGACGCCCCTCGCTTATGGTGATGCTCCTCCTCGTAGCCATAGCCGCAGCCATAATATGGGGTGGCTGGCAGTGGCTGAAGAGTAAGGATTCGACAGCAAACGAGAGACCTACGGCAACGATGACAGTAGATGCAGTGACGGGTGCCGGCATAACGATAGATAGCAACAAAGTAACCAAGTAGCATAATGACAGCAAACGAACTTCTTACGGTAAAGCAGCGTTTCGGTATTATTGGCAATACCGAAGCACTCAACAACGCCATAGAGGTAGCTATGCGCGTGGCCCCCACAGACTTATCGGTGCTGGTTACAGGTGAGAGTGGCGTGGGTAAAGAGTTCTTCCCGCAGATAATCCACGCCTACTCGGCACGTAAGCACAACAAATATATCGCAGTGAACTGCGGTGCTATACCCGAGGGCACCATCGACTCGGAGCTCTTCGGTCACGAGAAGGGCTCGTTCACGGGCGCCATAGATAGCCGCAAGGGATACTTCGAGGAGGCAGATGGTGGCACTATCTTCTTAGACGAGGTAGGCGAGCTACCCATATCTACACAGGTACGTCTCCTACGTGTGCTTCAGACGGGCGAATATATGCGTGTAGGTTCGGCTAAGGTGCAAAAGACCAACGTACGTGTGGTGGCTGCCACGAATAACAACCTTATGCAGGCAATTGCCGAGGGTCGCTTCCGCGAGGATCTATACTACCGTCTCAACACCGTGCCCATCAGCGTACCACCACTACGCGAGCGCAAGGGCGACATATACCTGCTCTTCCGCAAGTTTGCAAGCGATGTGGCTGTGCAGTATAAGATGCCTGCCGTGGCGCTCAACGATGCTGCCCGCGTACTCCTGGAGAGCTACCACTGGCGTGGTAATATACGCCAGCTCAAGAACGTAGCAGAGCAGATATCGGCCATCGAGCAGAGCCGCGACATCACGGCCGAGATACTACGTCGCTACCTCCCCGACGAGGGCTACTCGGTACGCACCGTAGGGAACCACAACGAGGGCTATGCCGACGCTACCACGGAGCGCGAGCTACTCTACAAGATACTCTTCGATATGCGCAACGACATCAACGACCTGAAGCGTATGATGACCGAGGCGATGTCGGGCAACGTACACACCCCACATCCCACGCCCACGACGAGCGATGTCATCGGCCTGCTCCCAGAGCGCACACGTAGCCTGCCACAGAGCTACGACTATGCTGACATTGAGGTTGTAGACGACAACCCCGCTGCGGAGCTGACAAAGGAGGATGTACAGCGCGACCAGATACTGCAAGCCCTGCAGCGCAACAACTACAGCCGCAAGGAGGCTGCCCGCGAGCTCTTTATATCGGAGCGCACACTATATCGCAGGATGAAGGCGTTAGGCATTAACGACAACACAAAATAGCGAATATGAAGCGAATGAGAAACATACTTATGAGGATGGCCACACTCATCGTGCTATCGATGATATGTGCAGGCTGTGGTTATAAGGTCACCTATAACCTCTCGGGCGGCTCTATACCCCCTGAGGCACAGACCTTCTCCGTGGCCTACTTCCCTAACAACGCTCCTATGGTGGCACCCACGCTTAGCAACGTGCTCACGGAGGCGCTTCGCGAGAAGTTCTCGCGTCAGACACGCCTACAGCAGGTCGAGGAGGGTGGCGACTTCGCCTTCGAGGGCGAGATTACCAACTACACCTCTACCACAGCATCTGTCTCGAGTGGCGACTATGCCCTTATGAACCGCCTCACCATCACCGTGAAGGTTAACTTCCAGAATGCTGTGGATCAGACCACATCGTTCAACAATAAGACCTTCTCGTCGTATACCGACTACGACTCGTCGCAGCTATTGGTCGACGTTCAGGATCAACTTATTGAGGAGATTGTCGACGCCCTTGTCAACGACATATATATGGCTGCGGCCGGCAACTGGTAATAGTATGAAGCAGAGGGTCGAAACAACAAACATAGAGTCTCTTATCGAGCGCTACCCCTGGTGGAGTGCCGGCCACATAGCCCTTGCCCGCAAGGGTGGCGGCGAGGCGGTACTAACCCCCGCTACGAGGCTCATAGCTATGCTCCACCCCACAGCACTCATCCCGCCACGCGCTGTTGACGCCGCACGACTCACATACCTCAGTCCCGACGACCTCATCGAGCGCTTCCTTAAGCGCCAGGAGTACCGCATCGTCGCCGAGGAGGGCGCTGCCGACGACCTCGCAGCAGTGGAATATGGTCTCGATGAGGAGATGGTAAGCGAAGAATTAGCGGAGATTTATGCAAATCAGGGGCTATATGACGAGGCAATCGACACTTATCGCAAATTAAGTTTGCTAAATTCAGAAAAAAGTATTTACTTTGCAGGACTTATTGCGACACTTGAAGATAAAAAGAATAGAAACTGATAAGAAAAAATTAAATTTATAAGCTTTATGTATACATTCAGTATTATTATGATCGTCATTGCAAGTATCTTGCTTATACTTGCAGTATTGGTACAGAGCCCCAAGAGCGGTATGGCTGCTAACTTCGGCGCTGCAAACCAGACTATGGGTGTTCGCCAGACCACCGATTTCCTCGAGAAGTTTACTTGGGCAATGGTGGCTGCCATCGTATTCTTCAGCCTCTTGTCAGTCATCTCACTTCCCAAGGCCGACAAGAAAGAAATCATCGGCACAAGCGAGATCAGCGCAGGTGTTGATAGCGCAACAAAGGTTACCGAGGGTGAGCTTACCGTAGGCGAGGAGGACATCACCGTTGAGGCTGATGCTACAGCCGAGGGTGCCGAGGTTACCGTTGAGGAGGCTGCAACAGAGGAGGTTGCGGAGTAACGCAACTACGAACACAACATTTAAGAGGCTGAATAAAAAGTGTATTTTGTCGTTACGCTTGCCCTCAAAATGCTCATTTACGCCAAGTAAACTCCGCTTTTTCGGGCTTCGCAGGCCTAAAACTACATCTTTTTATTCACTCTCTTGAGTATCAAGGGCTGACTAAGTTACTTTTTAGTCAGCCCCTTGTTGTATCACGGTGGAACGCTATTTGTAAGATGTCGCATACAACCAATAAACACAATGCCTATGAGACGTTTTATGAAATACTTTCTACCCATACTCCTATGCTTTGCGGTAGGAGCTGCCGCCATGTACTTCCAGCGCGATGCCCTCGCAGAGTGGTACCCCACGCTCGATAAGCCCGCCATAACGCCACCCAATGCCGTATTCCCCATCGCGTGGTCAATAATATATATATGTATGGGACTCTCGCTCGGCCGCCTGTGGGACTTGGGCGACCGCCGCTTTCGCGGGCTGTGGTTTTTACAGCTGGCACTCAACTTCCTGTGGAGCCCGATGTTCTTCTTTATGCAGTCGCCAATATCGGGTCTTGCCATCATCCTGCTTCTGGACATTGCGGTGCTGAGCTACACGATATTTACGTGGCGCGTAAGCCGCATGGCATCGCTACTGATGCTCCCCTACCTCGCATGGCTATGCCTTGCCACCTACCTCAACTTCTACATCTGGCTCTTCAACTAAGAGTAACACACACATTTTACGACAAAAAAGGGTGATATGTGTTGCAAATTAGAAAATTATTACTACCTTTGCACCGCTTTATGCACAAAACTTTAATTAATTAAACAGTTATGAACAATTACGAAACCGTTTTCATTGTCACTCCCGTCCTTTCAGACGCACAGGTGAAGGAGGTTGCTGACAAATTCCAGGGCGTAATCACCGAGAACGGCGGTCAGATTGTGAATATGGAGAACTGGGGCTTGAAGAAGCTTGCATATCCTATTCAGAAGAAGACTACCGGCTTCTACTTCCTCGTAGAGTTCACCGGTGAGGGCTCAATCATCAACACTCTCGAGACACAGTACCGTCGCGATGAGCGCATCATTCGTTTCTTAACTTTCAAGCAGGACAAGTTCGCTGTTGAGTACTCTCAGAAGCGTCGCGCTAAGCTTGCAAACAAATCACAGGAGGAGTAAACTATGGCAGAGAACACACAGCAGGGTGCATCTGAGATTCGTTATCTCAACCCCGTATCGGTAGATGTTAAGAAGAAGAAGTACTGCCGCTTTAAGAAGCTCGGTATCAAGTATGTAGACTATAAGGACGGTGAGTTCTTGAAGAAGTTCCTCAACGAGCAGGGTAAGATTTTGCCCCGTCGTCTCACGGGTACTTCGCAGAAGTTCCAGAAGAAGGTAGCTCAGGCTGTTAAGCGTGCTCGTCACTTGGCTATCCTTCCGTTCGTAACCGATTGTATGAAATAATAAAGAGGAGGAGAGACTATGGAAGTAATTCTTATCAAAGACGTAGAGAACTTGGGCTACGCAAACGACATCGTTAACGTACGTCCCGGCTATGCCAACAACTACTTGATTCCTCAGGGTTTCGCCAAGGCAGCAACAGCTTCTGCAAAGAAGGTACTTGCTGAGAACCTTCGCCAGCGTGCTCACAAGGATGCTAAGATTCTTGCTGACGCTCAGGCTTTGGCTGAGACTATCAACAACCTCCACCTCACACTCACAGCTAAGGCTGAGGAGGAGAAGATTTTCGGTGCTATCACCGCTGCCGACCTTGCTGCAGCATTGCAGGAGAAGGGCATCGAGGTTGATCGCAAGAACATCACTGTTGACTCTGTAAAGACTCTCGGCGAGTTCGAGGCTACAGCTAAGCTTCACCGCGAGGTTAAGGCTACTATCAAGTTTGCTGTTGTAGCTGAGTAAGTATATACCATAGCGCGCTATTGCGACGCAAAATAATCCGACGGGGATGGCTAATTTTTAGTCATCCCCGTTGCGTTAAGAGCTTGAATTACAAGATACTCTGTCGCAATTTGCGGTGGCGCAAATATCACGATGTCGTCGCGAAGTATTGCATACCCATTCCTCTTGTGATACACAACCTCGCGCTATCCGATTCTATCGCGACCTACCTTTGCACCCTCCTTGCCGACGCGCAGCACACAACCAGATGCTTCAACTACGCTCAGCATGACAACGGCGATGCGCCACACTCCCCACCGACTTTTACGACTTAGCCCTTTTAGGCTTGCGATGCACGCTGCTCGCGCTTTCGACTGTTCTGAACGCTTTACGCTCAGCTTGCAACGTTCTTTTACACTTTAGTGTAATTATGTACGTCAAACATTTGGCGGTTTGAATTATAATCCCTATATTTGTAGTGATTTTGGCGTGTTGGTAATGGCTGTTATTCAATGGTCGACCACAACACCACAGATGTTGACGAAAAAAGTGCTGGTAGGATCGCAAGGTCTCTGCCCGCCTTGTGTGCATACTATAGTTTTGTATAAAACACAGAAAAACAACAACATATTAACTAACAATTTTATTAACTTTTAACATTTAGTACAATGAAAAAGCTTTTATCTATTTTGGCTTTGGCGCTATGTTTTGTAGCGTGCCAGAATGATGGCGTGGAGACCGTTAGCAATAGCGATCTCGTTGACGTTGTTCTTACCGTTGATGCTCCCGAGCTTAGCACCACACGTGCTAACGAGGTAGTAAAGACCGGTAACAGTGCCTATGGTGCTATCGATTTTATGACCGATGCAGATTGGGCTGATTTCGACTTGCGTTACATCCTCGAGGTGTATGCAGAAAATGAGGATGGCACAGGCACGCCTATCTACAGCGAGCGTTTGGTGAACTGCTTGGACAAGTATGCTCCCACAACCTTCGCTTTGCGTCTTGTTCCTGGCCGTACCTACAAGTTTGTTGTATTCGCAGACTTCGTACGCGAGGGCAACGCTGAGCTCACTGAGCCTGCTGACAAGCTCGCTATCGCGGATCTCTACTACAACACTGCAGACCTCCGCAACATCTCGGCTATCACCGACGCTACTTACGAGAAGGGCAACTGGGATGCTATGAACGATAACCGCGATGCTTACTTCGTAACGGAGAATGTGTTGGTTAACACAAACCTCACTAAGACTCTTACGCTTACACGTCCTTTCGCTAAGTTGCGTGTTATCACTACCGACCTTAGCTACATCGAGGGTTACACAAAGCCTGCATACGTAGACATCGCATACCACGACACTGAGGTATACTCTTCATTCAACGCTGTTAATGGCAATCTCAACGATGTTATGACTGTAGCTCCCGCATACAGCTTCAAGGTTGACAAGAATGCTCCCTACACTGAGGGTTACGATAAGTTTGACACCAACCAGACTCTCTTCGTTGACTACCTCTTTGCTAAGAATGAGCAGACTCCCGTAAACTTCATAATGACCGTATGGGAGGCTGCAGCTGATGGCTCTAAGGGCACTAAGATCCACGAGCACGACTTCAACACACAGATTCCTATCGAGCGTAACCACCTCACCACTATCATTGGTGACTTGCTTACTGTTCAGGAGAATATCGTTATCGAGATCGACGACGACTTCGCAGAGAAAGAGATCATCCGTGGTTGGGGTGATGACAATGTTGACGTTACTGCTTGGGAGGCTGGTAAGCTCAACTCTAATGGTGACTATGAGTTCATCGTTAAGGGTGACAACGACTTCCTTGTAACTGTTAACGGCGCTGCTGTTGAGAACGATAAGCTCGCTGTTGGTACATACGTATTGGCTGAGGATGCTGAGGAGGGCGCTGAGTTGACCTTCACCGTTCAGAACCTCCAGGCTAACGAGACTACACGTGCTTTGGTTGACGTTAAGGTTATCGGTGGTACCATGGTTGTTGAGTACAAGCAGAATGAGTACCATATCACTCTTGACCTCGTTATCGAGTATGACGCTAACGAGGATGCTCGTCACGCAGTATACGTATACGAGGGTGCTATCGAGTTTGGCGCTACGCTTGCAACTCCCGAGGTTGAGGCTGTTGTTAATGGTCTGAACATTACCCTTACATGGGCAGCTGTCGAGGGTGCTGAATCATACACCGTAACTCCTGAGGGTGAGATGCCCGCTATTATTGAGGCTACCGAGGAGACTACTTATACCTACACATACGAGGCTCTTGAGTACAACACTGAGTATTCTTTCACTGTTGTAGCTGTTGGCCAGGACATCACCTCTGTAGCTACTACCGTTAAGGTTACTACCGGTCTTGCTACCCTTGCAACTCCCGTAGTTAAGGAGCCCGTTGTTGAGGGTAAGGTTATCAACCTTGAGTGGGACGCTATCGAGGGTGCTGCTGCTTACTCAATCACTGTTGGCACTGAGATGCCCGCTATTGTTGAGGAGCCCAAGTACACTTTCAATGCTACTGACTACAACACTGAGTACACATTCAATATCGTTGCTATCCCCGCTGACGAGACGAAGTTCAATGCTTCTGAGGCTGCTGTTGTAACTGTTAAGTCTGGCGCTGAGGAGGATGTTGAGACTTACAAGCTCTACTTCAACAATCTTGCTAATTGGTCTAAGGTTTACGCTCACATCTGGGCTAACGATGGCGAGGATCTTGGTCTTGAGTCTGTTGATTGGCCAGGTCGCGAGCTTACTGAGACTGAGGAGCTCGACGGCGTTACTTACTATGTATTCCAGCTCCCAGCTGAGGCTACTGGTAAGACTCTTAACGTTGTATTCAACGATGGCGCTGGCACACAGACTGAGGATCTTGCAGGTGTAGTTGAGGGTAACCTCTTCTTCGACAACTACGTAGAGCCCGTTGCTCCATCAGAGGTTGTCCTCTACTTGCAGCCTAACGCCAACTGGAATGTAGACAGCGCTCGTTTCGCTGCTTACTTCTTCGGCAATGGCGAGACTTGGGTTGATATGACTCTTGTTGAGGGTGAGACTAACATCTACGCTGTTACTGTTCCTGCTGGCTTCGAGAACATCATCTTCTGCCGTATGAATCCTGGTGCTGCTGCTAACAACTGGAACAACAAGTGGAATCAGACTGCTGACCTTAAGGTTCCTACCGATGGCACTAACCTCTACACCGTAACTGAGAATACTTGGGATAATGGTGGTGGCGAGTGGAGCGTTTACGCACCTGCTGTTGTTGAGCCTACAGTTCTTGCAACGCCCGTAGTTGAGGCTGCTGTTGAGGGTAATGTTATCACTCTTACTTGGACTGCTATCGAGAACGCTGCTAAGTATGGTATCACCGTAGGCACTGAGATGCCTGTATTTGTTGAGGGTACTACCTATGTATTCACTGGTGAGTACGAGACTGAGTACACATTCAACGTTGTAGCTGTTCCTGCTGACGAGGAGAAGTTCGCTGTTTCTGAGGCTGCTGTTGTTACTGCTACTACCGAGGCTGCTCCAGTTGTTGAGCCAACTTACACAACTGTTGCTGAGTTCTTGGCAGCTGATGTTGATGAAACTACTTTCTACACATTGAAGGGTACTATCACACGTGTTGCTAACACTTCATATGGTAACTTCGACCTTACTGACGAGACTGGTACTATCTATGTTTATGGTCTTTACAGCGAGGATGGCGCTACTAACAAGTACTGGGCTGCTTCAGGCGCTAAGCTTGGCGATGACATCGTAATCAGCGCTGTACGTGCAGCATATAATGGTTCGGCACAGGCTGGTTCGGCTCGCTTCTTGGGTCTTACTTCTCCTGGTACACTTGCTTTCTGGTCATTCTCTAAGACTGCTACTACTTTCACATCAGCTGCTGGTGAGCAGGTTATCACTGTTGAGGCTTACAACTTGACTGACGCTATTACTGTTGCTTCTGACAATGCACAGTTCACTGCATCATATGCTGATGGTGCTTTGACCATCACTGCTGCTGAGAACACTACTACAGAGACTATCAATGGTAACATCACTGTTACTGCTGGCGCTTTGGAGCAGGTTATCACTGTTGCTCAGGGTGGTGTTTCAGTAGGTGGCGGTACCGAGGTTGCTGCTGAGGCTACAATGAAGAGCTTTGGTTGGGCTAACGCTGCAGATGTTAAAGAGGCAAAGATTGATGATAATGTAACTGTAACATTTGATCAGGGCAAGGCTTCAAACGCACCTAAATACTACACATCAGGTGAGGCTGTACGTCTCTATCAGAATGGTGCTACTATGACAGTATCTGCAAATGGCAAGACCATCAAGTCTATGGAGATTACATTTGCTAGCAACATGTACTATATAGCTCCGGATAGTGGTGAGTTCTCTGCCGAGGGTAGTGTACGTACTTGGACAGGTGATGCTACAGAGGTTAAGTTCACTACAACTGGTACAGACAAGGACCATCGTGCATACATTTCTGCTATCAAGGTTACTTACATCGACTAAGTAATTTGATTCAATATTCACTGGCACTCGTCTCTTCGGAGGCGGGTGCCTTTTTTTAGTGAGTAGTGAGTAGTGAGTAGTGTTTCTGGGGGGTGTGGGGAGTGTGGGGAGTATAGGGAATATAGGGAGTATGGGGAGTATGGGTAGTTATCTGTTAGCGCTCTACCCACTCTACCCACTCTACCCATTCTACCCAATATACCCTGGCTCCCCATTCTACCCTGGCTCCCCATGGCTGCGCTTTTAGTTATGGGGAGTATAGGGAGTATGGGTAGTTATCTGTTAGCGCTCTACCCTTTCTCCACACTCTACCCTGGCTCCCCATGGCTGCGCTCTAAATTATGCGCCTCTTCGTCACGTCGTCTCTACCAGATCCTTCGACTCCGCTAACGCTCCGCTCAGGATGACAAAGTGGGGCTACCATGTCATCACAATGTCATTCTGAACGAAGTGAAGAATCTGGAAGAGATCCTTCGGCTACGCTTACGCTCCGCTCAGGATGACAGGGGGGGTGTTCCGCTCAGGATGACAGGGGGAGGGATGCTCCGCTCAGGATGACAGAGCGAAAGAGAATCACGGGGGCTATTTGGAATAATATTTTCGGTACAATGTTCGTTATTTGAAAAATATTGTGTAACTTTGTGCGCTTATACGCATAAGCGCAGGAAACAGATTGAGTATGAGACGTAGTTTGGGATATATCATCGTTGTGGTGGTGGCAGCAATGACTGTGGCTGCCTGCAGCGTGGTGAACAACGCCATAAAGTCCGGAGACCCGCAGTTTGCGTATAACCAGGCAGTGCAGCTATACGAGGAGGAGAAGTGGGACAAGGCATCGACACTCTTCGAGGCGTGCAGGCACATATACATGGGTACACCACGCGAAGACTCGCTGACATATTACAACGCACGATGCAAGTTCAAGACGCACCGCTGGGATGAGGCATCGATGCTCCTCGACGAGTACAGGCGTAAGTTCGCACGAAGCCCCTTTATTGAGGATGCCGAGGGTATGTATGCGCTATGTCACTACTACATGTCGCCAGACCCCGAGCGCGACCAGACAATGACAACGCAGGCGATAATCGCCATAACCGAGTTTATGTCGCGATACCCCGACTCGGAGAACATCGACGAGTTCCAGGAGATGATCGACAAGCTCACACTCAAGCTCATGACAAAGAGCTATCAGAATGCCTACACGTACTACAAGATAGGTCGTTACAAGTCGGCAATTGTGGCGTTCAAAAATGCCATGAAGAAGTACCCCGAATCGCCCTACAGCGAAGAGATGCTATACTACACAACAGTATCGGCATACAAGCTCGCCGAAAACTCGGTGGAGAGCAAGCAGCTCGACCGCTACATCGCAATGCTCGACCACTACTACTCGTTCCTCGACATATACCCCGAGTCGAAGCACATAAAAGAGGTAGAGCGCATGGCAAAGGATGCTCGAGACTTCATCGACAAGAACAGAAAGACCGACGGCTCAACGCTATAGCATAAGAGAAAATTAAAAATATCATATAGACTATGGAGATTAAGAAGAACGTTCCCGGAAACACCGTAACACGTAAGCTCGTAGACATCGACACCCCCACAGGTAACATCTACGAGAGCATCAACATCATCGCACGTCGCGCAAACCAGATTGCTACGGAGCTCAAAACAGAGCTCAACCGCAAGCTGGCGGACTTCTCGGCACCCTCGGATAACTCGGTAGAAGAGACCTTCGAGAACCGTGAGCAGATCGAGATCTCACGCTACTACGAGCGCCTGCCAAAGCCCGCAATCATCGCCACAGAGGAGTTCCTAGATGGCGAGATATACTTCCGCCACGGCGCAGAGAAATAGTCTCAGCCTAACATACGCCTAAAAAGGCATAAACGAGAAAGTATGCTCAACGGAAAACATATAATACTCGGAATTACCGGCAGCATAGCAGCCTACAAGGCAGCTATGCTGTGCCGTCTTTTAGTAAAGGAGGGTGCCGAGGTGAGGGTGGTGATGACACCCCTCGCCAAGCAGTTCATAACACCTCTGACAATGGCGACACTCTCGAAGCACCCCATACTTGTCGAGTTTTTCAACCCCGAAAATGGCGAGTGGAACTCACACGTATCGCTCGGCGAGTGGGCCGACCTCCTACTCATAGCTCCTGCCACGGCAAACACCATGGCCAAGATGGTCACGGGCGTGGCGGACAACCTGCTGCTTACGACATACCTCTCGGCACGCTCGAAGGTGGCAATAGCTCCCGCCATGGATCTCGACATGTATGCCCACGTGACCACGCAGAGCAACATCGCGACACTCCGCGAGCGTGGCGTGGCAATAATAGAGCCCGCAGCAGGAGAGCTCGCAAGTGGCCTTATAGGTAAGGGGCGCATGGCCGAGCCCGAGGATATCGTAGAGCAGGTGAAGGCATTATTTGTTGAGCGTAACACTCTCCGTGGCAAGCACTTCATTGTCACCGCAGGTGCCACAATCGAGCCTATAGACCCCGTGCGTTACATCACCAATCACTCGACAGGAAAGATGGGCTACGCCATAGCTGAGGAGTTAGCTAAGCGTGGTGCGCGTGTATCGCTCATCAGCGGCCGCACGACACTCCCCACACCTCGCGGTGTGGAGCGCGTAGATGTCCTCACGGCAGAGGATATGTACAACGCTGCGGTGGAGCGCTGGGCTGAGGCCGATGGTGCTGTGATGTGTGCCGCCGTAGCCGACTACACGCCCAAGCACGTGGCTGCGAGCAAGCTAAAGAAGAGCGATGACGACATGACGATAGAGCTATGTCGCACGAAGGATATAGCCAAGATGTTGGGACAGAACAAAGGGGCACGCACGTTGGTGGGCTTCGCCCTCGAGACGGACAACGAGGAGGCCAATGCCGAGGGTAAGCTCGAGCGCAAGAACCTCGACTTCATCGTGCTCAACTCGCTACGCGACGAGGGTGCAGGATTCCGTGGCGACACCAACAAGGTGACACTCATAGATCGTGAGGGGCGTGTGGAGCACCCACTGATGTCGAAGCGCGAGGTGGCAGCCATAATCATCGATAGGATAGAGACCATAAACCGCAAATAGGATGTTAAAGAGCCTCGCCATAGAGAACTATGCCCTTATCGACTCGCTCCGCGTGGAGTGGGACGAGAACCTCAACATCATTACGGGCGAGACAGGTGCCGGTAAGTCGATACTGCTCGGCGCCCTAGGGCTACTGCTCGGCGCCAAGAATGAGGGACAGGCACTGAAGGATACCACGCGCAACTGCGTCGTCGAGGCTGTGTTCAACATCGAGGGCTTAGGCCTGGAAAGACTATTTGAGGATAACGACATTGACTACGAGGCGGAGATAACCATACGTCGTGTGATAACGCCTGCGGGCAAGAGCCGCTCGTTTATTGGCGACATGCCCGTGCAGCTGGCTACGCTCAAGGAGCTTGGAGCACACATTATAGACATACACTCGCAGCACCAAAACCTCATGGTGTCGTCCGAGGAGTTTCGCATAACGACGCTCGACACCCTCGCGGGCAGTCATAACCTCCGCGAGGAGTATGTGGCACACCTTGGCGAGCTGAGCGCCCTACGCGCGGAGCTACGACACATGGAGGCGGAGATGGCTGCGGCACGTCGCGACGAGGAGTGGCTACGCTACACCGTTGAGGAGCTGCGCGCTGCGAAGCTTAAGCCCGCAGAGCAGGCCGAGACGGAGCAGTTGTTGGCTACATTGGAGAGTGCCGACCGCATAGGCGAGGTGCTCACAACGCTACGTAACACCCTCGATGACGAGGAGTTAGGCGCTGTGGCAACACTCACGCGCTCGCAGCGCGAGCTCGAGAGCCTCGGCGACCGCTACCCTACCGGCAACGACCTCGCTGGGCGCCTACGCTCTGTCGTTGCGGAGCTCAAGGATATAAGCGCCACGGCCGCCGACGAGGCCGAGCGCATAGATGCCGACCCCGAGAAGTTGCAGATGTTGAGCGACAGGCTTAATACGATATACTCCTTGGAGATGAAACATCGTGCCGAGTCGTATGACGACCTACTGAATAAGGCCGCGGTGTTCGAGGCACAGCTCGCTACGATAGATAATAGCGACACGGCACTTCGCGAGCTCAAGGAGCGCATTGCTGCTAAGGAGGCAGAGTGTCGCGCCACAGCCGAGAGGCTGCGCGAGGCACGCAAGAGCGTAGCACCGCTCATGGAGCAGAGCATCGTCGATATGCTTCACAAGCTCGGCATGGAGGATGCCACCTTTATGGTTGAGATAAACGCCACGGAGGAGTTCACACCCCTTGGCATGGACTGCGTGGCCTATATGTTTACGGCCAACCGCACGACGAAACCCGCCGCCGTGGAGCGCATAGCCTCGGGCGGTGAGCTGTCGCGTATAATGCTGGCACTTAAGGCGTTGATTGCAGAGAAGAGAGCCCTTCCCACGGTCATCTTCGACGAGATAGACTCAGGCGTGTCGGGACGTATTGCCGATGCCATGGGCGACATCATCGCTAAGCTGTCGCACTCGATGCAGATTATCGACATCACCCACCTGCCACAGGTAGCCTCGAAGCAGGGCACGCACTTTGTGGTCTACAAGGAGGCGGGATTGTCGAACATACGTCGCCTGAGCAAGAGTGAGCGCGTAGACGAGATTGCCAAGATGCTCTCGGGCAGCGCCATCACCGAGGCCGCCCGCAAACAGGCAAAAATCCTCTTAGGGTAGCATCTCCTTTCAGGGACTAAATAAATAGACACGAAAATCACCTTATGCATCACAGCAAAGGTGATTTTTGTTTTCTCATAGAACAATGTCCCCGCGAGTGTTGTTCGTTTAGAAAATTATACTTAATTTTGTAGTGCTATCCGTGAGATAGCAGACATATTGAAAGTGTTTTTCGCAGTCCTGAATAGAAAATGTGGAAGTTTTCAGAATGAAGGGATAAACGGATGACACTCATTTCTTGTATAGCTATGCGGCTATGCACGGTCTGTGCATATACCCATACTATCCAAGTGTGGGGCATTGTATCGTTTATTTTCATTCGGGTCTTTCCACAACCCTCTATTCAATAAACGGAAATCGACTCCACACTTTCTGTTTATATTACCACCGCCATAGGAGTTGAGACGGTATAACAACAAACAAACACAAACAATGAGAAAGCTTTTTACGAACATTCTCCTTATCGTTGCGCTTGTATTGTCGTCGTGTGCCTATGACGATACCGCGGTGTGGAGTAAATTGGATGACCACGAGAGCCGTATCTCAACCCTTGAGGAGCTGTGCCGTGAGATGAATACAAATATCTCGGCATTGCAAAGCCTTGTTGATGCTATGCAGGGTGGTGATTACATTACGAGCATCGTGCCTGTTACGAAGGATGGTAGCACCATCGGTTACACCATTACATTTGCAGAAAATGACCCTATAACCATCTATCATGGCACCAATGGCAAGGATGGTGCTAATGGTACTGACGGCAAGGATGGTGCTGACGGTCAGGATGGTGCTGACGGCAAGGATGGTGCTAACGGCAAGGATGGAGCAGATGGCTACACACCCGTTATTGGTGTTAAGCAGGATAGCGACGGCATCTATTATTGGACATTGGATGGCACATGGCTGCTCGACGACAACGGTAATAAGATTAAGGCTGTAGGCACTGATGGTAAGGATGGTCAAGATGGCGCTAACGGTGCTGATGGTGAGGATGGCAAGGATGGCCAAGATGGAGCTAACGGTGCTGATGGTGAGGATGGCAAGGATGGCCAAGATGGCACGAATGGTTCTGATGGTAAAGATGGAGCTGATGGTATCACACCCCAATTAAAGATTGAAAACGGCTATTGGTATGTATCATACAACAATGGCACATCGTGGACACAACTTGGCAAGGCTACGGGCGAGGATGGCCTAGACGGAGCTAACGGCGCTGACGGCAAGGATGGCGACTCGTTCTTCCAGAGCGTAGATACATCAAATCCCGATTACATCGTCTTCACACTTACGGATGGTACAGAGATTAAGATTCCTACATGGTACTCTTTCGAACTGCTACAGGAGTTGTGCAACCAGATGAATAGCAATATCGATGCTATTCAGACCATTATTGCAGCACTTCAGGAGAAGGATTATATCGAGAGTGTAACACCCATTGTCGCGGATGGCAAGGAGGTGGGCTACACTATCGCATTTGCAAAGAGCGGCATCGTTAAAATCTACCATGGCAAGGATGGTGCAAATGGTGCTGACGGCAAGGATGGTGCAAATGGTGCTGACGGCAAGGACGGGGCAGATGGCTACACACCCGTTATTGGTGTTAAGCAGGATAGCGACAGCATCTACTATTGGACTTTGGATGGCGAGTGGTTGCTTGACGACAACGGTAACAAGATTAAGGCCGTAGGTACTGATGGTAAGGATGGCCAAGATGGCGCTAACGGTGCTGATGGTGAGGATGGCAAGGATGGCCAAGATGGAGCTGACGGTGCTGATGGCACAAATGGCAATGATGGCGCAAATGGCACCGATGGCAAAGATGGCGTTGATGGTATTACTCCTCAGCTTAAGATAGAGGAGGGCTATTGGTATGTATCATACGACAATGGCGCATCGTGGACACAACTCGGCAAGGCTACGGGTGAGGATGGCCAAGACGGAGCTAACGGCGCTGACGGCGTGAATGGCGATGCTTTCTTTGCTAACGTAACCGTAGGTGAGGAGAGCGTTAGCTTCACTCTTGCCGATGGCACTGAGTTTGTTGTGCCCCTTGTGGCTGATTCACTCCTCGCGCTGCTCGGTGACATTAGCTACATCCCTAAGTATACGGATGGCAAGGCTACCGTGACACGCTATGCTGATGGTATTATTCTTGCCGAGTTCGACTTCTCGGTTACTCCGAAGTCTATGGCGACCACCATTGCAGAGAACTACGAAACACTTCTCGCGATTAATGCTATTGAAACGGTTACACGTGCCGTGACTCTTATCAGAATGCCTATCGTCGCTTGCGAGGCTGATGAAAAGAGTGGCACAATATCGATTCAGGCATCGGGCGAGTTCCTTAACCCGGGAGCATTCACGGGCGATATTACCTATAGCGCAGCTCTTACCATTAGCGATGGGGTGAATAGCGTTATCTCGGACTATATCGAGCTGTGTACCTATGTCAGCACCGAGGATAGTCCCGAGCAGGAGCCCGAGACTCCTGTCGACCCCGAAAATCCAGAAAATCCAGAAATCCCCGAGGAGCCTGAGCTTCCCACTGACGAGAAGATAATCTACTATACTACTTCTGATGCAGCTCCCGTCAAGTTAGGTGCAACGACAGGTTTTGGTGGCATCTTACTCTCTAATGAGTACGACGTTGAGGCCAACCTCGGCAAGATGACATTCTCGGCTACTGTTACTTGCATCCCAGCTAATGCTTTTAAGTCATCTACTATTTCTACTATCAGTGTCCCTGCGACTGTCACGGAGATTGGTAATGATGCATTTTACCAGTCACATATCTCTGAGATTACTATACCTAATACCGTGACATCGTTAGGTACTCGAGTATTCTATAACTGCGACAAACTTGTAACAGTAGATATTAATTGTGCTTGTGGTATTCCGCCGATATCTAGCGGTGGTGGTGGTGGTATATTTCATGATTGCAACTATCTTAAGACTGTTACTATTGGCGATAGTGTAACATCTATTGGCTCCTATAGTTTCAATGGTTGTGACCGTCTTGAGAGGGTGTCAATTGGTAGCAGTGTAACCAGTATAGGAGCAAAAGCTTTTTGCATTTGTAAGAAACTTATCTCAATCAATATTCCTGATAGCGTTACGTCAATTGGAGCAGAGGCATTTTTAGGTTGTGATACCATTGAAACAATAACTATTGGTAATGGTGTGGAAACAATTGGTAATAAAGCATTCGATGGTTGTGATAATCTCACATCTATAACATACGGCACAAGTATAAAGAGTATTGGTTATGATGCTTTTCAAAGTTGTCCTAAGCTCCAATACCTATATATTAACGACCTTGCAAGCTACTGTGGCATAGATTACTCTACATACTCTACAAGCACAAACTACTGGGTATCAGATGCTCATCCATTGTACTACAATCAATGTAATATATATCTAAATGGCAATTTGATTGAGGACTTGGTTATACCAGAGGGTGTTACAAAGATTGGACAAGGTACATTCTACAATTGTGATAGTTTGAAGAGCGTAACCATACCTAATAGTGTTAGAACAATAGCACGTGAGGCATTCTGGGGTTGTGACAACATAACCTCAATTGATATTCCAACGGTTATTGATCCCGATTACACCACAACGATTGGAATGAGAGCATTTCAGCAATGCTCTAAGTTGGAGCGCGTATCTATAGGCGAGAGGGTATCATCTATAGGTGAACAAGCCTTCTACTGCTGTAACATCCTGCAAAAGTTCTATTGCAAGGCGACAAGTGTTCCCTCATTAGGTGCAAACGCCTTCTATGGAGAGAATGGCTACACAATCGGCACGGAGATGTATGTGCCTACAGAGGTTGCCGAGGCATACAAGGAGGCGACAAACTGGCGCTCATACGCAGCCTATATTGTCGGCTACAACTTTTGAGCTATGCTCAATGAGTAATGAGTAGTGAGTAATTGGGGCTGCGTATTTGCGCAGCCTCTTTTTTGTGCCACCCGCTACCTCCCCGCCCGACAGCCCTCTCCGTTTTTGCGGGTATACTTTTATATACCCGCGTCATCGCGAAGAATTGCATCCGACGGCTACACTGATACGCAACTACGCTCTATGCAATTCTGTGGCGATCTACCTTTGTTTGGGGTCTACGCTGATACGTACCATAGCACTCCGCAACGAGGTATTTTCAGCGGTAGATGCCCACGTTGGGGCATGGTAGCAACCAACACTCCTCACCGTCACAGATGCCCCGCCTCGGCATGACGAATTTACTTTTTAGTCATCCCCACAAAACACAACATACTGAGTTGCAAGCTCCAATTTCTTGTCAGAAGGGTGCCGAGTGTTACACTCGGCAAAAATCCCGACGATGGGTAGTACTTGGAGGTACGTCCCATTGTCGGGATTTTTTGTTAGGGGCCACAATCGACCCCTTATCACAAGAAATTTCTTGTTAGAAGTTGTGAGATGTGGCGCATCACAAAAGAGACTACCACGGGATAGTACAAATAGTACAGCCCGCGGTAGTCTACTTTTAGGGATATGTCGCTGATTGCGGCTTATCACAAGAAATTACAGTAGCTTCTTCTTAGAAGGAATAACCAAAAACTCCTTAAGGTAGAAGGGCTCGAAGTAGGCTATATCCTCAAATCTATCTGCGTTGAATGCCTCCTCGGCAATGCGCACGATGCCACGTGCCGAGGGCGCAACAGCGACATGTATAGCATCGGGGAGGGTTGTAACACACTTCGACGAGCCATTGCCAAAGATAACGAGCTTGCCATCCTTACGCCACGTGCCGAAGCTCTCCTCGGTAATAACCTCGGCCGACACATCCGAGAGGGGATTACCCTCGTTATCGAAGACTTGGGCGTAGACCTCCATACGTCGGGCATCGACCATGGGGCAGAGGCGTGCCACAGCCCACTCATCCTCCTCGATATCGAGGATGCCGGCATCGTAGTCCTCGCGTGCAACCTCCGTGAGGGCATCGAGCGACCCCACGGCAATGAGCGGTATATTCAGGGCATAGCACATACCCTTAGCAAAGGATACGCCGATGCGCAGGCCTGTATATGAGCCGGGGCCCTTGCCTACGGCTATAGCATCGAGATCGTCGGGCTGCACACCCGTCTCGCGAAGGAGCTCGTCGACGAAGAGCGCAACCTTCTTAGCATGGTCGCGACCCTCGTCACTCTCCCTAAGAGCCATAAGCTCACCATCGTTAGCCAAAGCTACGGAGCATACGTCCGTGCCGGTCTCAATTGAAAGTATAAGTGCCATATCTATCGTCTATTATTCTTCATCGCCTTGTCCATCTCGCGCTTGGCATCGTTCTCCTTGATATACTCGCGCTTGTCGAACGACTTACGTCCGCGTGCCAAGCCCACAGCAATCTTTGCAAGGCCTCGCTCGGTGAGAAAGAGGCGCAGGCCCACAACCGTGAGGCCCCTATCCTGAAGTGCTCGTTGCAGCTTGTTAAGCTCCTTGCGATTGAGCAGCAGCTTACGGTCGCGCTTAGGGACATGGTTGTTGCACGTACCCCACGTGTACTCGGCAATATTTACATTACGTATCCATAACTCGTTGCGCTCGAAATAGCAGTACGAGTCGACGAGCGAAGCCTTACCCAAGCGTATGGACTTAATCTCCGTGCCTACAAGGACAACACCCGCGATGTACTCCTCCAATATCTCGTAGTCGAACGTCGCACGCTTATTACGTATATTTATATTTTTGTAGTCTGCCATTATCTACTCTTATTTCATCATTGTCCCTTTCGGCACAGGTTTTGCCACCATCACAGTGGGTGGACCCGGATAAAGGTAACTAATTCTTTTATCTTTGATATGTTTTACACATCTTTTAAGTTTATTTTCTGTTTGCACACCGTTGGCGTAGTGATACGTCGACACTCCGGGGCCCACCCTTTTTATCCGCTATATCAGTCGTCCCACGGTCTTGGCAATAGCCACACGTGCCGCCTGATACTTGGTATATAGTGCAAGGTTGGCGGCAAAGGCCTCATCTTCATCATCGCCAACGTCGATAAGCTTCTTAAGCTCCGCCATGCGCCCCTCGAGCATACGCCACTTAAAGAGGATGACAACCTTTGGCACACCCTCGGATAGCTGCTCCTCAACACTCTCGATATGCACATCCTTCTGCTCCCATATCTTACTTATCACGTAGCTATCATCCGAGGTGAGGAGGTCGATGCTCACACTCGACACCGCGTGGTCGGCATGGTTGACAAAGGGGTGTGTGGGCACCTCGACGCCATCGCCACGGCTCTCCCACTCCGTGCGATAGAGCTCGACAATATTGCGATATACCCCCTCGCGTAGTTGCAAGCCGTCGGCATCCAGCTCGTCGAAGATATAACGCGCGACATTGAACGTATACTCATCCTTATCCTCCACAACAACGAAATCCAAGTGCCCATATTTCAGCAGATACTTAGCCAACTCGCGCTCTAACGTGTCGATGGTCGTACCCACGGTAATGCGCACGGGCTCGCTGGGGTGCTCCTTGGGAGGCGCAACATATAGCGACTCGGGCGTAGCCGTCTGATACTCGCGACGTTGCTGGCGTAGAAGGAAGTCCTGCGCCTCGTTATTACCACGCACACCATCGAGCTTACGCGCCACAGCCACAGCCAGCACCTGCTGGTCGACATTCATAATCTCGGCACAGTAGCGCACATACTCCGAGCGTTTTATCTGGTCGGGGATAACGGCGATAGACTGCACCATATCGGCAATAGCCTCTGAGCGTCGCAAAGGGTCGTTCGTCGCCTCGCCCAGCAACAATCGCGCCTTGAAGGCGAGGAAGTCCTGAGCATTGTCTGTAATATACTGGCGTAGCTCCTCAGAGCTATGCTCACGTGCAAACGTGTCGGGGTCGTGCTCCTCGGGGAGAAGAACGATGCGCACGTTCATATCCTCCTTCAGAACGATATCTACACCTCGGAGTGCCGCCTTAACACCCGCAGCATCACCATCGAACATAAGGGTCATATTGCGCGTGAAACGGCTCAAGAGGCGCACCTGCTCCTCCGTGAGCGACGTGCCCGACGACGCCACGACATTCTCGACACCCGCCTGATGCATAGAGATAACATCGGCATAGCCCTCGACCATGATGGCATAGTCCTCCTGCTGTATTGCCCTCTTTGCGAAGAAGAGTCCGTACAACTCGCGACGCTTGTTATATATCTCGCTCTCGGGCGAGTTCTGGTACTTCGCGACCTTCTTATCCGTGCGCAACGTGCGGCCACCAAAGCCTACAACACGACCCGAAACATTGTGTATCGGGAACATCACACGGTCATAAAACCTATCGCGCAACTTGCCATCGCTCTCGCGCTGAAAGGCAAGGCCCGTAGAGACAAGGTACTCATCCTTATACCCCGCAGCGCGACAGTCCTCCAAGAAACGTACACCCGACGAGGGGCAGAAGCCGAGGCCAAATTTCTTTATCGTAGCATCGCTAAAGCCGCGCAACGACGAGAAGTACGCGAGACCCACGCTGCGACCCTCATCCTCCGAGAACATATAACGCTGGAAGTACTCCGCAGCCCACGCATTGAGCGCAAACATACTCTCGCGGTTGTTGTTGCGCGCAATATCCTCGTCGGTCATAGCCTCCTCCTTGACCTCTATGCCGTAGCGCTTGGCCACGATGCGCAGAGCCTCGGGATAGGTTGCACTCTCGGTCTCCATGACGAAGTTGATGGCATTGCCACTCTTACCACAACCGAAGCACTTGTATATGCCACGTGCGGGAGATACCTTGAACGAGGGGGTCTTCTCGTTGTGGAAGGGACAGCACGCCTCGTAGTTCACACCCTTGCGTTTGAGTGTGACGTAATCTCCAACAATATCTACGATATTGACGGCTGCGTATATTCGGTCTATGGTATCGCGATCAATCATCCCACAAAGATACAAAAGATTTGCGTATGAGCAACGCTTTATTGCTACATTGATACTTTATAAGCCATAATATTTCACAGTAATCCCGCCTTATGGTAGATTACAATCTCTTCGAGCATCGCATCCTCACCGTCGGGGTCGTACTCCAACTTAAGGTCGTTGCCAAAGAGCTTGGCTATAGCCTGATAGAAACCTGCAGTGAAGCCCGAGCGGAACTCCTTGATGATGCCAAAGGCGGTATAGTTGGTCTCGCGATCGATAAGCTTCAGAAGTATCTTACCCTCATAGCGCGTCATCTTCCATAGCATCGGCGCTATCTCCTGCTTAAGCGCCTCCTCGATAGCCTTGGTATAGGCCTTACGGTCGCCACGCTTCTCGTACTTGGCGAGCTCCTGGTCGAGGTTCTCCATACGCTTCGACGCCTCCACAGCCAACGGATATACCTTCTTCACGGCACGCACCATGCGCTCATACTTCTTAAGGTCGCGCATGCGGTGGTAGACGTTCACCGGCACAAGCGTAACATATAGCACCGAGTCTCCCCTACTATCCACACTCCAATATGCTGTGCGCACACCTCTCACGCGCTGGTAGTGCTGTGCTCGGAGGGTTCCACAGTCGAGCACTACGAGGCACAAGAGCAGGAGTATCAGGTTGCGCGCTTTCATAACACAAAGATACGATAAAGATTGATAAAATCTACGCAAATGACAACTATTTCATATATAGATACGTTGTATTATTGAGAATTATTGTTAACTTTGTGAAGAAAAAGTTCTTAGTGGACAACAAAAAAGATATTTACTAATTTATAGAATAGACAAAAAATATATGTTGGAAAAGGGATTAAAACACCAGAGCGTGATGCGTGTCACGGATGGTAATACTGCCGAGTTCATAGGCTCGGGCGATATGGCCGTGCTGGCTACACCTGCTATGATAGCACTCATGGAGAATGCGGCGATGCTCGCCGTGGCACTCCACCTCGACGAGGGCGACACGACAGTGGGCTCGATGATATCTACATCGCACCTGAAGCCCTCAAAGATAGGCGCTACGATAAGCGCCATAGCAGAGCTTGTAGAGGTAGACGGACGTAAACTATCGTTTAAGATCGAGGCCTACGATGGCGATGTGCTCATAGGCTCGGGCGAACACGTGCGTTACGTCGTAAACCGCGAGAAGTTCCTATCTAAATTGTAGTGTTATAAAAAAGAAAAGCCGGTGCGTTCCCCCTAAGTTCGATCGACAATTACCCAAATGAAAGCCTCATCAACCAATCGACCGAACAATACGCACCGGCAGTAATTCAGTTGCAAAAGTAGATATTAGGCAACATACTGACAATAGACAAATTACCGAATTTATAACCATTTTTACCGATATTCGCGCTTATAGATTCAATATGGGCTATAATATCGTAAGAGCGTGGTAATTATGTCACATTTTGATGAGGCAATGAAAGAGCGTAGACAATACAACAACATCGACACCATAGAGCAATGCAACACCTATTTTGGCATCGAGACAGCCAACCACATGGTCAGCATTGTCGACCTATCAATGGTCAGAAGGGTCAATATAGCCGAGGCTAAGCTAAACCTATATGCCGTGGTATGCACATCGGGGCACGTGAAGTTCTACGCCCCGGGGCATATAACCCACAATTACTATTACGAATCACTGCAAATCGGAGGGTGGATACTTATCTTTCACCCCGACTTGTTGGAGGATACACTCCTTGCACAACGTATGTCGGAGTATTCCTTCTTCGATAATAAATTCTATCAGCCACTTTATGTCACAGAGAGCCAGATTGCGACATTAAACAATTGTATATTAAGTATAAAAGAGGAACTGCGCAACGATGCAGACCGCTACTCTCGACGTATTCTTGTTGCCGGCATCGCCGTATTATTGAGTATATGTATGCGTTATGCCGAGCGACAGCCCTCGCTTAATATCACGTCGAATAAGAATGTTGTGCCACGTCTGAACACACTCCTCAACTACCGCATATCACAAGCCATAGAGATTCGAGAGCTGCCCTCTGTAGCGGAGTGTGCCCACGAACTTGGCATATCGCCAAACTACTTGGGCGACCTTGTACGCAAGCAGGCAGGATGCTCGGCCAAGGAGTACATCCAACAATTTATCCTTAACGAGATTAAGTCTCAACTATCGCGTAGCAACCTAACAATAAACCAGATAGCCCTTGACCTCGGCTTTAAGTACGCCCACCACCTCACACGCCTATTTAAGCGTATGACGGGCATCACACCCAACGAGTACCGCAGGCAGACGAGAGAGAGAGAGAAGCCGTTGAGTGGCATAATGGCTGTTGCGTATCGACACTACTCAGACCTTTTGAGGCGCAACGATGCGACGATGGTATTATTGGCTAAACGCTACGCTATGGATATAACCACAATACCCATACAGCGTAGCGTTAAAGAGAATGTCAATGTAAGCCTTATATTCTTACTATCTACTTTCGGTGGGGGCAATCCTTACCACACCCATCACATGAGCTTGTGGGGCCGCAGGTAAAGAAACGCCACACCTTACGCACCAAGACAATAGCGACAACAACCGCTACGGCAAGAACTATCCACTCCTGACTACTCATACTACACGATCCATTGAGTTAAGTGGAAGGCTATCCACGCAATAATCCACGCAATAGCGGTATTGTATATAGCCGAGCCTACAGCCCAACGCCAGTTAAGCTCCGAGCCGATAGCCATAATGGTGGCTATACAGGGGAGGTAGAGGAGGGCGAAGATTAGGAATGCCACGGCTGTGGGTGTCGACATGCTTCCCGCGATACGCTCACTGACATCCGACGATAGCTCATCGTCACTGGCCGGTGCATCGTCGCCAGGCTGTGCATAGAGTACGTTCATCGTACTCACGACAATCTCCTTAGCAGGGATTCCCGAGATAAGAGCAACGGTAGCCTGCCACTCCATATCCATTGGCTCGAATATCGGGTTGCAGAACTGACCTATATGTCCCATATATGACAACTCGTAGGCAGGAGCATTAGCATCATCATTGCCATGGGTGGGGCGTGGGTAGTAGCTTAAGAGCCACACAACGATAGAGGCGATAAGTATCAATCCTCCCATCTTACGCAGATACTGAACACACTTCGACCACATATGTCGGAGTGTTGTCATCGCTGTAGGCATACGGTAGGGCGAGAGTTCCATAACGAAGGGTGCCTCCTGCTCCCTAAACATAAACCTTCGCATAAGGCGGGCCGTGATGACGGCCATAGCTATGCCGAGGAGGTAGAGGAGGAAGAGCACCGTGCCGGCGTGATCGGCAAAGAAGGTGCCCACAATCATCATGTATATAGGTAGGCGCGCGCTGCACGACATAAAGGGCACAACCATGATGGTTATGAGGCGCGACGTGCGACACTCAATGGTACGACAGGACATAACCGCAGGGACATTGCAGCCGAAGCCCATAACCATAGGTATGAACGACTTGCCGTGGACACCCATGCGGTGCATGACCTTATCCATAATGAAGGCTGCACGTGCAAGATAGCCCGAGTCCTCGAGGAAAGAGATGAAAAGGTAGAGTATCATAATGTTCGGCAGGAACACCAGGACACTACCTACGCCACTAATGACACCGTCGGTAATCATATCCCTCAAAGGCCCCGCCTCCATCATTCCGTGTACAGTGTCGTAGAGCCACCCCACGCCCATATCTATCCACTCCTGCGGATAGGCACCAAGCGTAAAGGTGCAGTAGAACATAAACCACATCAGGGCGAAGAATATCGGGAATCCCCATATACGATGCGTAACAAGAGCATCGAGCTTATCGCTCCACGTGTCGCGACGATACTCCGCGGCTGTGTATGTCTCCTTCAGCGCACCCGAGATGAAGCCATACTTACGATCGGCGAGGGCCGTCTCTATATCCTCATTGAGCGCCTCCTCGATAGCCAGACGCGCACGCTCGGCCATCTTCTCCCACCTCGCATAGTGGGGCGATGTCTTAAGTAGCGATACTACCTCCTTGTCGCCCTCGAGGAGCTTCAAAGCGTAGTAGCGCGGAGGGAAGTGTGCCGTAAGCTCCTCGCGATGCAGGCGCATATCGCTATTCAGTGGCTCGAGGTGCTCCTCGATGACAGCACCATAGCCGATATGTATATGTCGCACGCGGCTATCGCTATTCTCGTGTACGGCAATGACGGCATCCAGAAGTCTCTCGATACCTACACCCGAGGGTGCCACGACGGGAACCATCGGCACACCTATCATCTCACTAAGAGCCTCGTGGTCGAACGTAGCACCACTACGCTCAAGCTCATCGTACATATTCAGCGCGATGACCATCTTGGGGCTTATGTCGATAAGCTCGGTAGTAAGGTATAGGTTACGCTCGAGGTTTGACGCCACGACCGTATTGACAATAACATCGGGGGTGTTGTCTACGATATGACGACGCACGTATACCTCCTCCGGAGAGTATGCCGAGAGAGCATACGTACCGGGAAGATCGGTAATCTCGATGGTGTAGTCGCGATATTTCAGCGTGCCACGCTTGGCATCGACCGTAACACCGCTATAGTTACCTACGTGCTCGCTGCGACCACAGAGGGTATTGAAGAGCGATGTCTTACCCGAGTTGGGATTACCCACAAGACCAACGCTGATGTGCTTATGCTTGCTTCCCACGGCGTAGCTCATAACATCGCTCGCGATAAGCGTAGCATCCTCGGTGGCAGTGAGGGCCTCAGCCTCCTCACGTGTCATCACGACAATCATCTCTGCCTCCTTGCGTCGTAGCGATATATCGTAGCCCATGATGTGATACTCGATGGGATCCTTAAGCGGTGCATCGAGGATGACCTTAACCTCCTGACCACGCACGAAGCCCATCTCCATAATACGACGACGAAAGCCCCCATATCCAAGAACCTTGACAACCGTGGCCGTATCTCCTGTTTTTAACTCACTTAGGCGCATTTATACTTATATAATATTATTACGGCGACAAAGGTACGAAATATGTAGTGAGCGTGCAATCCCAAATAATAGTTATTTTTTATCGCCATATTTGCCACACTTATAGATAGACATGCAGCCATGACTGCTATTTATGCAGATTTATCGGTAAATCACGGCTTTATGGTTGATTTTTTTTCAAAAACTATTGCAAAACAAAAATATTTTATAACTTTGCAAAACGAAAAACCTTATAATACAATTATTGATATGAAGACTTTAGTAGAAAACATCGCCGCACAGTATGAGGCATTTGCAACTAACGCAGCATTGCAGGTAGAGAAGAACAACAAGGCAGCCGGCACACGCGCTCGCAAGGCAGCTTTGGAGCTTTCTAAGCTTCTTAAGGATTTCCGCAAGGTATCTGTTGAGGAGGCTAAGAAATAATCTTACCGACGAGATGTGATATAAGAGGGGGTGACTAAAAAGTAATTTGGTCATCCCCTAATTGTTAGGGGGGGGTAAAAAGATGTAGTTGTAGGCTTAGTCGCGCCTACGCCTAAACCACCCCTTCACGCGACGCCAGCCCTCCACGCCAATGATAGCCAAGCCGGCATATTGTGTGGTCTTAGCCATACCAAAAAGCACAAACCAAAGTACACTCTTAGCCGCGGCCGAGATAGGTAGCAGCATCTGTGCAAAGGAGAGCACATAGCATGGTATGCAGAGCGCAAGAATGATTACGCCCGTACGAAATGAGAGACGTGAAAGAAATACCTTAACACGCTCCATAATAGGCTTAAATAGACTCTTCACGGACTACTTCTTAAGGTTATATTTAGCTTTTAGATCCATACGCTCGCGCTCCGACAACGATCCGTAATATGCCTTCCACCCCGGGCAAAAGCCTATATGCCAACGCCAAAAACGTCCTACAAATGATTTGGGGTTGTTGTCGTACTTCGCCCTTATGGGACATTCTGAACATTTGTGCTGTGCCATAGTAATCTATTTTAGTGTGTTAATAAGTTTGTAGAGTAACGTATAGAGCTGTGCTGCCTCCTCGCTCGCGAGCTTCACACATGCACCCATCGAGTCTGGCACGATGCCAATGTCATCATGAAGCTTGGCACCCTTATCGGTAAGCGATACTATCACCTTACGCTCATCATCATCCGAGCGATGGCGAACAACAAGACCATCGCCCTCCATCTTCTTAAGCATGGGGGTGAGTGTTCCCGAGTCAAGCATGAGCATCGCACCAAGCTCTGTTATGGTCAATGCCCTATGCTCCCACAGCGCCATCATCGCAATATACTGTGTATATGTCAATCCAAAGGGGTCGAGCAATGGTCTATATCGTCGCATCACCTCCTTTGCCGCTGCATATAGCGGGAAGCATAGTTGATTTTCGAGTTTCAGTTTATCGTTCATCGTAATTTGTATTATAGCACCTCTCTATCTCGCGGGCTGTATATGCTCTACATAATTAATATTGTACAAAATTTAATTGCGCACAACAAAGGTAAATAAAAAAATAGTACGATCCAAAATTTTTAGACCAAACCCAAAGACTCAGCCGTAAAAGGGTTCAGTCTTAATAGTCGGTGGAGTATAAATCAACTCGTCATGCCGAGGCGGGGCATCCGTGGTGGTTGGAGAGAGTTGATTGCTACCATGCCCCAACGTGGGCATCTACCGCTGAATATACTTCGTTAGGGAGTGCGATGGTGCGCATCAGCGAGGGAGATAACAAAGGTAGATCGCCACAGAATTGCATAGAGCGTGGTTGCGTATCAGTGTAGCCTTCGGATGCAATTCTTCGCGATGACGGCTTTTTAGAGAGTTTAAGGAAAGTGCTATTAGGTATTTCTCTAACCTCTCTAACCTCCCTAAATTCACTGGGGTGATTGGGTAGAGTGAGTAGACTGAGTAGGTTGGGTATTATTACCCACATTACCCATACTCCCCATACTCCCCATATTTTCGCTTAACTTTTTTAATGCCCCACCGGAATTTACGACTGAGCCCCATTTCACACTATAGTAGTCTAACGCATTGTAGATAAACAAAATCGGCAGTGAAATTTTCACTGCCGAAAAACCCACCCCCACAAGGAGGCTTCTATGGTTGAGCTACCGAGATTCGAACTCAGAATAACAGAACCAAAATCTGCTGTGTTACCATTACACCATAGCTCAATCGTTGCTCGTAAGCGTCGGCAAAGATAGTGTAAAGTTTTTAAACAGCAAAATTTTAGATGTATAATATCTACGATTATTTACTCGGCCTTCTCCTCACGGCGCTGGTTGTTGATATGCATCAACTTACGTATCGACTGTGCCAAGCGCTGAGGATCAACGTTACGTTTGATGACCGAGTCATGAGCCAACGATATGGCACCCGTCTCCTCCGAGACAACGATGATGATAGCGTCCGACACCTCACTCATACCCAAGGCTGCGCGATGACGCATACCGTACGACTTAGGCACCTCCTGACGTGTCGAGGGGAGCACACACTTGGCTGCGACAACGCGGTCGCCACTGATGACAACAGCGCCATCGTGCAGGGGTGCATTCTTGAAAAATATATTCTCCAGGAGCGCTGTCGACACCTTAGCATCGATAGATATGCCACTCTCCTCGACGATGCCGAGGTCATTAGACTGCTTAATGAGGATGAGTGCTCCGACCTTCTGCTCGCCCATCTCCTGGCACGCCGTGACAATAGGCACAAGGTTTATATCGCCCTCGGTCTTACGGCTACGCAGATTAAATATCTTCGTCAGCCACTCAAAGCGCTCACGCTGACGGCCTATGACCTGCAGGAAGTGGCGTATCTCGGGCTGGAAGATGATAAGGATGGCAAGCATACCTATAGATATCAGCTGTCCGAGGATGTTCGAGAAGAGAACAAGGTTGAAGGTCTTGACAAGAATCCATACTAAGTATATCACAAATATACCCACCATGATATATGGTGCGCTCGTGCCCTTCATAGCGCGGAAGAGGCCATAAAGGAGCGAGGCTACAAGGATGATATCTATGATATCTACGAAGGTAATAGGTATGAATCCCATATCTGCGACTCTAAGGTTTAAATTCCGGTGCGAAATTAGTCAAAAAAATGCCGACTTGCAAGAGCAAATCGGCAAAAGTTATAGGTAGGCGATAATTATTCGCTACTCGGCGCTATTATCCGCCTCGTAGATCTGGTCAACCTTCTTAAGGATGATATCCGAGATGTTGAGCGTGGGGTCTGAGTCTACGACAGAGACAGCATTGAGAATCATCTTGTAACGGTGGTCGGCATTCACCTCGTCAAGAGCACGACGTGTGAGATCCTGGAACTTATTCATGAGCACCATCTGCTCCTCGCCCAAGGCGCGCTCCTCCTCCTGGAGCTTCTGTCCCTCGCTCTGCACCGTATTCTGGAGTGCCGTCATTCGCGACTGAATAGAGTTACCCTTAGTCTGCAACTCCTCCTGCTTCTGCTGCGCATTAAGCGTCGTGATCAAGCCCTTGGCGTAGTCCTGCTCGAGCTTGGCAGCGTCGGCCTGAAGTTTGTTGTACTCGGCAGCAAGGCTCTGCTCCTTCTTAGCCCAGCCCTCCTGTGTGGTTATAGACTTCTCCTCGAAGCTCTTAACCTTAGCCTCAAGGCTCTTACCCTCCTGAGCATAGAGCTTGCTCGACATCATAATATAGTCGAGGTCAACATACACCACATCGCCACTTGCAACGCACTCAACAGTACGCACCTCCGTAGAGTCGCTGACAGTAGCCTCACCCTTACTCTTATTGTCAGCACCACCACAAGCGCACATCACCGCAGCTACGGCAAACAAAAGTGTTCTTTTCATAATAATATCCCTTGTTTTAGTTAATTTTCGCAATTCAAAACACAAAGGTACGAAAATTTATTTACTTTTGTAGAAAATTTGCAATTATTTTCAACCAACAGCGTGTTGCTATGTACGAATATATAACAGGAAAGGTTGCCGAGGCTACACCCACATACGCCGTGATTGAGGCTGCGGGCGTGGGATATATGATAAACATATCGCTAAAGACATACTCCGACATCGAGCACTCGTCAGAGGCATTACTCTACGTACACTTCATCGTGCGCGAGGATCAGCAGACTCTCTTCGGCTTCTCCACGAAGATCGAACGCGAGCTCTTCCGTCAGCTCATAAGCGTCTCGGGCGTAGGTGGCAACACCGCGAGGATGATTCTCTCGACATACTCGCCACGCGAGTTGCAGAATATCATAGCCACCGAGAATGCCGTACTGCTAAAAAATGTCAAGGGCTTGGGACTCAAGACTGCACAGAAGATTATTGTCGAGCTCTCGGGCAAGATGCTCGAACTCGCAGGCAATGCCGAGCTTGTTGTAGCCAAGGAGCGCAACAATGCCGCCTACGATGAGGCTATGGCCGCCCTGGCAATGCTCGGATTCCAGAAGGCAGCATCCGAGAAGGCTCTAACGGCGATATTCAAGGAGAGTTCCACCATCAGTGTCGAGGATGCCATACGCGCAGCGCTAAAGCGACTATAGTGACTTTTTCTACGAAAAAAGGTGGAGCATGGCAAAATAATTATTAACTTTGCACGATTATACTATAGTATGAAGTTGATACGTAACATAGCAACCATCGCTGTCGTCGTTGTGGCGCTCCTTACCTCAGGCTGCTCCAACGACACCGACACCGTGCTCACATCGCAACAGACGGGTATCGAGCGATACCTCACAGGCTCACACCAGCCGCGCCTCATTGTCGAGGACGACATAGGCAACTCGCTCGACGACGAGCCACAGTTCTACACACGCTGGGGCATGAACATATATCGCTACATCGCCACATACTATGCCGAGGGTCGCGATGGCTGGGACGAGGTGCGCAAGGGCTCGACCATAGAGATTGTATATACTGCATACATCTTCAACAATGCGGCACCTACCGTAACCAACATGTTCGCCACAAACGATGCAGAGTCGCTGGCCAAGCTCGAGGAGATGGGTCTCGACGCCGAGTATGAGTGGACGACGGAGCCTATGCGCGTGAAGATAGGCGCCGATGAGCTCCTCGGTGGTCTCGAAACAGCACTCAAGGGTTGTCGCGAGGGCGACAGCGTGGAGGTATACCTCACCTACGAGGCGGCGTATGGCAAGCACTACGTGGGCAAGGTGCCAAGCAAGTCCTCGGTAGTGTGGTTTGTAGACATCGTGAACGTGGAGTAACAGAGTAACAAATTGAGTATGAGATATAGACTAAAAGGCATATTATTTTGGGGCATCCTCCTCCTCGCTGCTGCCTGTGTGAAGGAGCCCAAGATGACATTCGAGGAGGTGGAGCAGCGCTCATTGGCTGTATGGATCGAGAAGTACCACCCCGAGCTTAAGGATAACTACCAGGAGAATGGCGGCTACTATGTCGATATACTCGACTATGGCGTTCAGGACTCTGTGGCCGTGACGGGCAAGGATGTATGGATGTGGTACAACTTCACCAACCGCGACTTCGACGGCAACGTATGCGAGACACGCGACTGGCTGACAGCGTATCAGCTCGGCACATATACCGACCATACGCACTATAACCCCGTATTTCGTTTCAGCGGCAAGGAGAGCCACACACTGATGGAGGGTACATACCTCGCCACGTTCAACACCCTGAAGGTTAAGAACAAGGAGAGTGGCGTAATCGAGGATGTGGAGGTGCGCTACGGCACCAAGATGCGCCTATATATGCCATCGACGGTGACAACAAATACTGCGGGAACAACGAGTGACGGTGGCTACGAGGGTCAGTATACTCTCGACGAGAACAGGCCCATAATTGTGGATATGGAGGTGTATGGCCACGTGGCAAACCCCGTGGAGTATGAGGGTGAGAGGGTCGACCTCTTCGCCAGAATTAATGGTGGCGTATGCACCGACCATAAATCCAAGACGCAGGAGAGTGCGAAACTCCCTCGTCGCACAACACGTGCCGATGAGCCGAGTGATGAGCCGGTAGACACCCGTCCGTTGGAGTTTTTCGACGGTCGTTGGCATCAGCCCATTGACACCCTCGAGCATCTATACGTCAACTACGCCTATACGCCCGAGAGCGTCTCCTTCAAGTTCCGAAATGCCGACGATGCCCACTACCCCGATGAGGGACGCTACAATGCGGGCACGATATATAGCACCACTGCCGGTGTGAGCCAACTCGACGACGTCGACAGCCGCATAAACAAGGCCCTCGTGGAGCGCTTCGGCAAGGGCATCACACGCGACGAGGTGCTCACTGCCGACTCGCTCAAGGTAAATGCCACAGCTAAGGTGTGGTACGTAGGTCGCTTCCTCGACGGATATATCTTCGACACCAACATCGATGAAGTCAAGCAGATAGTCTTTGGCAAGGTGGAGAACGAGGGCGAGGCTCTGAGCTTCAACACACGCAAGCCCTTAGACAACAACTACATCCTCGCATGGAACTATGCCCTACCAACGCTACGCTATGGTCAGTGGGCCACGATACTCACCGTGTCGACATACGCCTATGGCTTGAAGGGACAGGTGGGCACACACACATCCACGACGACATCGAACAACGACGCCTACTACGACACGATGAACTACTATAACTATATGAATTATATGAATAGCTACTACGGATATGGTTATGGTGGCATGTACAACAACGGCTACTACGGCTACGACCCCTACTACTACGGCTACGACTACTCGGCAAATACGGACTCGACGACAACAACCGTGACTACCACATCGACCGAGATACAGTCGTACACGCCACTTATCTTCCAGGTGTTTGTGGAGAAGGGTACCGACCTACCCAGTAGCGACAAGTAGCACCCCGAACACCCTATAATTCGTGCGATAGCGGCTGAGGTACAATCTCGCCCATATCGAAGTCACCCCAACGCTCGGCGATATAGTCGAGCGTTGCGCGTATCTCGTCGATGTCAAACGACGTGACGAGCTTCAGGCGCGTCTGCTTAAAGTCGGGAAGCCCCTTGAAATAGTTGGTAAAGTGGCGACGCATCTCCAGAACGCCTACCCTATCACCCTTTATCTCGAGCGACTTGGCGAAGTGCTCCTTGGCGATGGTCACACGCTCTATGACTGAGGGTTGTGGCAGTAGGTTGCCCGTCTCGAGGTAGTGTTTACACTCCTTAAATATCCACGGACGACCATACGTAGCACGGCCTATCATCACGCCATCAACACCATAGCGATCGAACATATCCTTGCACTTTACGGCCGAGTCCACATCGCCATTGCCGATGATGGGGATACGTATGCGCGGGTCGTTCTTTATCTTGCCTATAAGCGTCCAGTCGGCCTCGCCACGATACATCTGCGAGCGTGTGCGACCGTGAATCGTGAGGGCTGCGATGCCCACATCCTGCAGACGCAGTGCCACCTCCTCGATATTCTTCATCTCGTCGCTCCAGCCAAGGCGCGTCTTTACCGTCACAGGCTTATTCACAGCGCGCACAATCTGGCGTGTCATCTCGACCATAAGATCCACGTCGCGCATCATTCCCGAGCCGGCACCACGCGAGGCTATCTTCTTCACCGGACATCCGAAATTGATGTCGATGATATCCGGATTAGCACTCTCGGCTATGCGTGCTGCCTCGACCATAGGCTCTATCAAATGACCATATATCTGTATGCCCACGGGGCGCTCGTAATCGGCAATATTGAGCTTCGCACGCGACTTCCAAGCATCGCGTATTAGGCCGTCGGAGGAGATAAACTCGGTATACACAACATCGGCACCAAAGCGCTTGCACATATACCTGAAGGAGGGGTCGGTGACATCCTCCATAGGGGCAAGAAAGAGAGGCTTATCGCCTAAATCTATATCTGAAATCTTCATAGCAGCAATTTTACGGCATAAAGATAGTGAAAAATTAGTAATTAGAAAAAAAGTTGTATCTTTGCCCCAGTATATATATAAGTGACAGTAATTATGGTAAACATCGAAGAGTTCATCCTTAGCGTTGTGAAGCGTGCAACCGAGGAGTTGTACGGCACATCCGACAATATACAGATACAAAAGACTCGCAAGGAGTTCGAGGGCGACTACACGGTAGTCGTATTTCCTCTGCTCCGCGCATCGAAGAAGTCGCCCGAGGCCACAGCCACGGAGCTCGGCGAGAAGATTGTTGCCACAGTGCCCGAGATCAAGGCCTTCAACGTCATCAAGGGCTTCCTTAACCTCGTTGTGGATGCTTCATTCTGGGCGGCACGCTTCAAGGAGATAAGCGAGGCGGAGAACTATGGCATGGCTCCCGCATCGGGACGCACGATAATGATAGAGTACTCGTCGCCCAACACCAACAAGCCGCTACACCTCGGCCACATACGCAACAACCTCCTCGGCTACTCGGTAGCCACCATACTCAAGGCTAACGGCCACAATGTCATCAAGGTGAACCTCGTGAACGACCGCGGTATACACATCTGCAAGTCGATGCTTGCATGGCAGCTCTATGGCGGAGGTGAGACACCCGAGACGTCAGGAATGAAGGGCGACCACCTCGTGGGTAAGTATTATGTCGAGTTCGACAAGCACTACAAAGCTGAGGTTAAGGCTCTCGTTGCGGAGGGCATGAGCGAGGAGGAGGCCAAACGCCAAGCACCCATTATGCTCCAGGCGCAGGAGATGCTGCGCAAGTGGGAGGCTAAAGACCCCGAGGTATACGCTCTGTGGGAGACGATGAATGGCTGGGTGTATGAGGGCTTCGACGTGACGTACAAGGCCATGGGTGTCGACTTCGACAAGGTATACTACGAGTCAGAGACATACCTCCTCGGCAAGAGTCTCGTGGAGGATGGCCTGAAGAAGGGCGTATTCTTCCGCAAGGAGGATAACTCCGTATGGATCGACCTCGAGGCTGATGGCCTCGACCAGAAGCTCCTTTTGCGTGGCGATGGCACGTCGGTATACATGACCCAGGATCTCGGCACGGCGCTTAGCCGCTTCGAGGAGAACAAACTCGACGACATGATATATGTTGTTGGCAACGAGCAGAACTACCACTTCCAGGTGCTGAAGCTCGTGTTGAAGAAGCTCGGCTACGAGTGGAGCGACAACATCTTCCACCTATCATACGGCATGGTTGAGCTTCCCGAGGGTAAGATGAAGTCGCGCGAGGGTACCGTTGTCGATGCCGACGACCTCATTGCTGCGATGATAGGCACCGCACGCGAGATGTCTGCCGAGCTCGGCAAACTCGATGGTGCTACGGACGAGGAGGCTGCCGCCATCTCGGAGATGGTGGGTCTCGGAGCTCTCAAGTACTTCATACTCAAGGTAGACCCCAAGAAGACTATGCTCTTCGATCCCCGCGAAAGTATCGACTTCAACGGCAACACAGGCCCCTTCATCCAGTATACTCACGCCCGCATACGCTCGATTATGCGCAAGGCCGAGGATGGTGGAGTGGCAATGGATGGCTATACTGAGGCATCGCTCCTGCAGGACGAGATTGAGCTTATAAAGGCTCTCACGGAGTACCCCGCAACGGTACGCATGGCAGGCGAGCAGTTCGCTCCATCGGTGATTGCGGCCTATGCCTACGATCTGGCAAAGCAGTTCAACGGCTACTACCACGACCACTCGATACTCAAGGAGGAGAACGTAGCAACACGTGCCCTGCGTCTGAAGCTTGCCGAGGCCGTAGCCCGCACGCTGAAGTCGGCAATGGCTCTCCTGGGCATAAATGTCCCCGAGCGCATGTAAAACGAGGCACGCGAAGAGGTATAATAGCCATCAACACGGAGGTATGAGGTCTTCGTTGTAGATGTATATATATGAGAATAAGAGTATTATACATAGTTCTTACACTGCTCTTGGTGGTAGGCTGTGGCTCACGCCCCACCACCACGGAGCGGGATAAGGCTACGACAGAGCGCCACTACGCCCCGGGCACACGCCCCCTGGAGCGTCGCATAGACATAGGCGCCATAACGAGCGAGGAGGAGTATCGCCACGCCCTGGAGCACTATTGGGATGGTTTCGACTTTACCATAGGTGAGCGCGTTGCGGAGTACGACACCTTAGAGCTCATCTACGCTATGGCCGATTATGTCACCATCATACCGCCACAGGGTGCCGACACGTTGCTCCGCAACCTTATGCACCGTGCCGAGGCGAGTCGCCCCGTGCTCGATATGTTCGCCACGGTAGCGGAGGTCGTACTCCACGACCCCAACTCACCACTACGCAACGACGAGTACTACATCCCGATCTTGGAGGTGCTTGTAACCACACCTCTCTACGACGAATACGACCGCATAGCCCCCACCTATGACCTCGACATTGCACGTAAGAACCGCATAGGCACCACCGCCACAGACTTCGTATATACGCTTGCCAATGGACGCCAGGGACGCCTGCACGCCATAGATGCACGCTATACCATTGTGATGTTCTCGAATCCCGGATGCCCCATGTGTCGCGAGATACGCAGTCAGATAGAGGCATCGCCTCTGATAAATGAGCTACGCGAACGTGGCGATATGGCCATAATCACGCTCTACCCCGACGAGGATGTCGACGCATGGCGCGAGTATCTCGCGGAGCTGCCCGCAACGTGGATAAACGCCTACGATAAGGGTATGACGCTCACCAAGGAGCGCCTATACAACCTCAATGCCATACCCTCGCTCTACCTCCTCGACAAGCATAAGCGCATCATCATCAAGGATGGCTCGAACGTGGCTGCCATAGAGAACGCCATAGCAATAATGGAGGCCCAGTAGCGATGAACCGAGAGGCAAGCATAGAGCTATTCACACGCTTAGGCGTTGAGCTTGCGTCGTTTGGCGCCACAGCCGAGAGCGATGCAATCATTGCCCGCAGCATCGAGCACAATGCGTGGTTTACGCGCGATGATATCCTCCGTGCCGTGGATGCCATACGTACCGAGATGCTCGACAGCCAGAGGCTACGACAATGGGCCGAGCACTACCCCACAGCCACAGCACCACGACGTGTGGCCGTCATCATGGCGGGCAACATCCCCCTTGTAGGCTTTTTCGACCTCTTATGCGTCATCCTCAGTGGCCACGAGTGCCACATCAAGACCTCATCGAAGGATAGCGTGCTTATGGGCTATATCGTAGAGCGCCTGAGGCACATAGCTCCCGAGGTACCCATATATGCCTACGACCCCACCGATAGCTACGACATGGCAATAGCCACGGGTGGCGACGACGCCAACCGTTACTTCCGCGAGCACTTCAGCAATACACGCACACTGCTACGTGGCAGCCGCCACTCCGTAGCCATCCTCGATGGCAGCGAGACACCGGAGGAGTTACAAGGTCTCATTCTCGACATCACGGCATACTCGGGTCTCGGCTGTCGCTCGGTGTCGATGTTGTTCATACCCCGTGGCAAAGAGCTACAGCTGCCACACACCACGCCCATAAATCCCAAGATGACGGGAGGGCTACGCTCGATACGTGCCCTCTACACCCTGCAACAGAGGGAGTACATCGACTACGGAGGCTTCATCGCGCTACCTGGCGACACCTTCCCCGCGCAGCTGGGCATCGTAAGCATCGCGGAGTATGACACGATAGGCAATGTCGAGGCGTGGATAGAGGCGCACAGCAACACCATACAGTGCGTAGTCACACATATACCCCTCGCGGGTGCGATACCCTTAGGGCGTGCCCAGTACCCCACACTCTGGGACTACGCCGATGGTTGCGACACGATGCTATGGCTCAACGCATAGCTACCACACTCCCAATATCAAAAATTATTTGGTTATTAATCTAAAAATTGCTACCTTTGCCGTAGCTTCCTAAAGAGGCTACAGAGATTATGCAGAAGCTCTACATCATAGCGGGTTGCAACGGCGCAGGTAAGACAACGGCATCATACACAATGTTGCCCGAGTTGTTGCACTGTCACGAGTTTGTCAATGCTGACGAGATAGCTCGTGGTCTATCTCCCTTCAACCCCGATAGTATGGCCATTGAGGCGGGACGCCTTATGCTCCGCCGCATCAACGACCTCCTCGAGGAGGGTGCCGACTTCGCCTTTGAGACAACACTATCGACACGCACATATCAGAAGTTTGTAGACCGCGCACACGAGCGTGGCTACTTCGTGTCGCTACTATACTTCTGGCTACCCACGCCCGAGCAGGCGATACAGCGCGTAGCTAAGCGCGTGAGCCTCGGCGGACACAACATCCCGACAAATACTATATGTCGTCGCTATGAGAGCAGCATGCGTAATCTCACGAAGCTCTATATGCCGATATGCGACTACTGGGTGATATACGACAACTCTACCGCCGAGGGAGTAAAAAAGATAGCATACGGCTCGAAGAGCGAAATAAAAGAGGTCATTGACCCGTTAGCCTATCAAAAGATTTTGAGTTATGAGTGAGTTTGAGATAAGAGAGTTACAGGAACGTATCGACGCAGGCATCCTACTGGCGCAGCGCCGCTTGATTGAGCGCACGCGCCGAGATAATGGCGACCTTGTTGTCATGCGCGATGGAGAGGTTGTGAGACTCACTCCCGACGAACTACGCAGGTAGCCCACCACCCCAGAGGGGCAAGGATTAGGAGAGCAGGTGTATTAGGAGAACTGGTATTCTAAGGGGAAGTATTCCGAAAGGTAACAATTCCAAAAGGTAAGTATTTATTGGGGCAGAGCGTTCATAATACCCGCGTCTCGTACTACCCGCAGCGACTAACACTAACATCAACACAGGTACAACAAAAAAAGGAGTGCTCACGCACTCCTTTTTGTTGTACCATCCGCAGACTACTGAGCCTCGGGGCGCATAACAACCAATGTGCGGTTGTTGTCCTTAAGAATCTGCTGGGCGAAGGCCTTAACATCGTCAGCCGTAACCGACTCAAGGATACCAAGGTACTCCTCCTTATAGTTGTAGCCCTCCTCGTACCAACGAGTGATAGCTGACATCCAACCACTATTGTTCTCGAGAACATTAGCGTAGTTCTTCTGCAAGAACTCCTTAGACTTAGCGATATCGTCAGCCAAAGGACCCTCCTCGGCGATCTTCTTAATCTCCTTGTAGCAGATCTCTACGAGCTCGTCAGCAAGCTGCTCGTTAGTGTCGAAGACGATAGCCATCATGTAGTTCTCAACAGGGTACTCGTCGATGCCACCCTGAACAGATACGCCATAGGTACCACCCTTCTCCTCGCGGATAGATACCATGTAGCGAGAGTCAAGAGCACGGCTCAAGAGGTCTACGATAAGGCGATTCTTGGCGTTATCCTCCATAGCACCCGTGTAAACGAGGCGTACAGAGACCTTAGGCTGCTGCATAGGCGTGCGGAAGTCGTTAGTAACCTCACCCTGAGCATAACGTACACCATCATCAACAACAGCGTACTCAACCTTCTTAGATGTGGGCAACGAGCCGATATACTTCTCAACGAGAGGCTTCAACGTATTGAGGTCTACGTTACCTACGATAACGAAGCGGAAGTCATCAGCATAGCCGAAGAGCTTAGAGTGGATAGTCTGCAATGAGGGGATGTTGATAGCCTCAATCTGCTCTGCAGAGGTGATCTGACGACGTACGTGGTCACCATAGATAGTCTTCTGGAACTCCTTGCCAACGATGTAGTTGGGATCCGCCTCCATATTCTTGAAGTAGGGAACGTACATCTTCTTCATATTCTCGAGGTCGGTCTCATCGAAGCGGGGATCAGTGAAGTTGAGGTAGATGAGCTGAAGGATAGTCTCGATATCCTTAGGTGAGCCACCTGCATTCACTGCATGCTCGTATGCGTCAACGCCAACAGATGCGTATGCGCTCTTACCCGAGAGCTGCTTGTTAAGCTCGTTAGCCGAGAACTCCGAGATACCCGACTGGCTCATAACCATACCAAGGAAGGCACCATTGTAGTACTCCTCGTCGGTAAGCATCGAGCAACCACCCTTAGAGAGGGCGCTGATAGTAACCTCGTCGGCCTTCAACGTAGAGGGGCGAACAACAACCTTAATACCGTTCTTCAACGTCCACTCCGTGAAGCCGAGCGACTCGTTCTCAGCCGTAGCCTTAACAGCCGAGCCCTTAAGCTTCAATGCGGGGTCGATCAAAGGCTTCTTAACAGTGTTATCGGCATAGGGAGCAACCTCCGAAGACTCAACCTCGGCGATAACAGCCTTAATCTCCTCCTCAGTAGGAATCACAAGACCCTCCTTCTTGGGTGAGCGGGCAAGGATTACCATATTCTTATTAGGCTGCACGAGCTGCGAGTATGCTGCATTGATGTCGTCAACAGTAACGCTATTGATAAGCATCTGGTCGATCTGCCACTCAGTCTCGGCATCCATCATAGATGTGCCACTTGCATAGTGGTCGAGGTAACGCTGTGCGTATGAGTCGTTATGAACATCGTTGCGGTTGGTGTACTGACGCTCGGCATAGCGCAAGAGCTCCTGCTGGGCACGCTCGAACTCACCTGCGGTGAAGCCATGGCGACGCATACGCTCCATCTCAGTGTAGACAGCGCGGAAAGCATCGATGATGCGACCCTCGTGAGCCGTAGCCGTGAACATCGTAGCATCCATCGTGGGGCAGATACCGATACCGCCCTCCGACATGCCACCACCAAGGATGGGAGCATCAGCCTTCTGTGCGATCTCGTCGAAACGTGCGCCCATCATCTGCGTAACGAAGCTGTAGATAAGGTCGGTTGAGTAACCTACCATCGTACCCTTAAGCTCCTTGGGAAGAGCATCGCGACGTGCAAACATCATCACGCTCGACTGCGTAAGCTCGGGATCCGAGAAGATAGAGATGATAGGCTCCTCGGTAGCAGGGATAGTGATAACCTCCTTCTGAGCTGCATCGGCAGGCGAAGCAGGGATATCGGCCATCAACGTCTTAAGCTTAGCCTCAATCTGGTCAACGTCAACATCACCTACGATGACGATAGCCTGATACTCGGGGCGATACCACTTGTGATAGAAGTTCTCCAACGCTGTGTGGTCGAACGACTCCAAGCCCTCGAGGTAGCCGATAAGGTTGCGCTGCTCGTAGATAGAACCCTTGAACAGGTTGCGCAACATATCGTTCTGGGCACGAAGCTGTGCGCCATCACGTGTGCGAAGCTCCTCCTTGATAACACCGCGCTCCGAGTCAATCTCTGCGGGCTGAAGGGCGATAAACTGCGACCAGTCGTGCAACACAAGAAGAGCCGTATCAACAACACCCTCGCGTGCTGTGGGGCAATCCTTAATCATATACTCAGTGCAATCCCACGAGGTGAAGGCATTGAGGTTGTAGCCAAACTGCACACCGATAGTCTCAAGGTACTCGATCATCTGCTTGCCGGGGAGGTTCTTCGTGCCGTTGAAGGCCATGTGCTCGAGGAAGTGAGCAAGACCCTGCTGGTCGTCATCCTCCTGAACAGCACCTACATCGTGGTAGATGTAGAAGCTCGCCTGACCCTTGGGCTTCTCGTTGTGGCGGATGTAATAGGTAAGGCCGTTGTCGAGCTTACCTACGCGCACTGCGGGATCCATCGGCAGCGGAGCCATAGGATCCTGAGCATAGATACTCGTCACACCAATCATAAGTGCTACGAGTGCGAAAAATAGCTTTCTCATACAGTTGATAATTAATAAGTTATATAAATAATATTCTCTCTGTTACACATTTTCCAACTGCCTTTCGCGCAGTTTATCAAGCAAAGATACATATTTTATCGTAAAATAGTACGATTATGGTCAGATTTTTTCGTAATATACTAATATATTATATCTGCTCGCCTTTAGTTAACAACGTCGTAAGCCACTCTATTATTATTTGATATTGGCATGAATTATACTTTTTATTACCTTTGCCTGCGGAACAACAAATATAGCACAACATCAAGAATAAGAACCATGGTCGACAAGCATCTATACGACATTGCGCAGCATTTTGCCTTCGACGCCCCCGTGAGAGAGATAACAGCACTCGGTGAGGGGTACATCAACGACACCTACATCGTCATCACGGAGCGCTCGCGCTACATCCTACAGCGCAAGAACCACAACATCTTCCCCGATGTGCCTGCGATGATGGATAACATCGCTCGCGTAACCGCACACCTCAAGGCTAAGGTTGCAGCAGCGGGAGGCGACCCTGAGCGCGAAGTGCTCACCGTAGTACGCACAAGGGAGGGTGCTCTCTATCACAGCGAAGGCGGCAACTACTGGGCTGCATCGCTCTATATCGAGGGCTCCGTAACACACGACGTGGCAGACACCCCACGCCTGGCATATATGGGTGGCCGCGGCATAGGTCGCTTTCAGGCTATGCTTGCCGACTTCAACGAGCCCCTCAAGGAGGTTATCAAGGGCTTCCACAACATACGCTGGCGCTTCGAGCAGTGGGATAGGTCGTTAGCCGCAAACCGAGCAGGACGCAAGGAGACCGTAACCGAGGAGATAGAGTGGATAGAGAGCCGCAGGGCCCAGATGTTGACATTCTGGGAGATGGTGGAACGGGGCATACTACCCACGCGCATAACGCATAACGACACTAAGTTGAGCAATATACTCTTCGACCAGAACGACGAGGTACTATGCGTCATCGACCTCGACACCGTAATGAGCAGCACGTCGCTCAACGACTTTGGCGACGCCATACGCTCCTACACAAACACGGGCGCAGAGGACGACAGCGACCTTAGCCGCGTAGCGATGAACATCGAAACATTCCGTCACTACACAGCAGGCTACCTTGCGGAGTGTGGCTCGACGATGACACGCAACGAGCGCGAGTGGCTGGCATTCTCGGCACTATACATAACCTATGAGCAGGTGTTACGCTTCCTAATGGATTATATCGATGGCGACACTTACTACAAAACGGCATACCCTACACACAACCTCGTACGCGCACGTGCGCAATACAAGCTACTACAGAGTATGGAGGAGCAATACGATACCATGCAGGCAATCGTCAAGGAGCTACTATCCTCGTCAGGCGAGATATATCGACCCTTAAATCACCTTACAGCAGACGCTTAACATACCGAAATAGCTTATACGGCATATATCTAAACGGCATGTCTATCCATGTGGCCGCGGTGAGCACCGAGCGACGGTGCGAGAAGCTATAGAGGCTATCGCGACCGTGGTAGCGCCCCATGCCCGAGTTACCTACGCCCCCAAACGGCAGATGTTCGTTGGCAATGTGCATGATGACATCGTTGACACAAGCGCCTCCCGATGATGTGTGGCGGATGACGCGCCTTGCAACACTCTCCTCGGCAAAGACATATAGTGCCAAGGGCTTCTCCCTATCGAGGATGTAACAAATGGCATCGTCTATATTATCGTACTCGACGATGGGCAGCACAGGGCCAAATATCTCCTCACGAAGTATCGCAGCATCGGGCTTAACGCCATCTAAGAGCGTAGGCTCGATATATCGTTCCGAGGCATTCGTAGCACCACCAACGATAGCTTCACCCTCCTTCAGGTATGAGGCCACACGCTCGAAGGCTCTATCCGAAACCATGCGCACATAGTGCTCACTGAGGCGTGCATCGTCGCCATGGAGTTTTATCAGGGCCTCGCGGTAGGCCGCAACGAACTCTCGCTTTACATCGCGATGGAGGAGCAGGTAGTCGGGAGCAATACATGTCTGCCCGGCATTGAGGGTCTTGCCCCACGCTATACGCTTAGCTGCAAGGGCTACATCCGCTGTTCTGTCGACAATCACGGGGCTCTTGCCTCCGAGCTCGAGAATCACGGGGGTGAGATTCTCCGCCGCAGCACGCATAACAACACGCCCGAGGTCGGGAGAGCCCGTGAAGAATATTACGTCGTAGCGCTCCCTGAGAAGTGCCGTGTTTACATCCCTATGTCCCTGCACCACGGCAACATACTCCTCGTTGAAGGCATCCTTAACAAGGCGTTCTAACACCTCTGCCACATGTGGCACGTAGGGCGAGGGTTTTAATACTGCCGTACATCCTGCGGCAATAGCACCGATAAGTGGATTGAGCAGCAGCTGCACAGGATAGTTCCAGGGTGCTATGATGAGCGAGACGCCCAGAGGCTCGGTGAGGATGGCACTGCGCGAGGGAAAGAGCTTAAGTGGTGTATCCTTCTTCGAGGGTGCCGCCCAGCGTGGCAGGTGCTTAAGGAAGTTGTCAATCTCGCCAAGGAGGATGCTTATCTCCGTGAGGTAGGCCTCCTCGTACGACTTGTGGAGATCGGCATAGAGGGCATCGGTAAGCTCCCTCTCGTACCTCACAATAGCATCGCGCAGGCGACGTAGCGCTATCATGCGAAACTCTACGTCGAAGGTCTCGTGCTTACGAAAGTATCTGCGCTGCGTGGCGACAAGAGCGGGAATACGCTCTATAGGAGTCTCCTGTATCATAGATGTATTGCGTTTTAACAATTAACTGCAACAAATGTACAAATTTATCGGTAAAGCGTTAACCTCTTAACAAAATGGTGGCTGACTAAGTTACTTTTTAGTCAGCCACCATACAGTCGTAGGTTACTTCGAGGTCATGATGCGCAGAATCATCGCATCGGTGTGCGTCATAGCATCGCGGCCGATGTCGGTGAGGTTGCGTATCGAGCGGTCTACATCGTCGTCGATGATGCCCTCAACAGACTTAACCCAACGGTTGTTCATGGCCATAAGCGCCGAGACCACAGCCGTAGAGACACCCGAGGCGCACTTCATGGCACACGAGGGCTTAGCACCATCGCATATCATACCCGTAAGGTTGGCAATCATATTCTTCACAGCCTTGGTTACCTCCTCGTAGCCGCCACCCATAAGGTAGGTGATGCCACACGACGATCCCGTAGCTGCGACAACGCAACCACAAAGTGCCGAGAGACGACCGAGGCTCTGCTTGATATATATCACGGTGAGGTGGCTCAAAACAAGGGCACGCACCATCTGCTCATGCGAGGCTTTACACTGCTCGCCATAGACAACAACAGGCACGGTAGAAGTCAAACCCTGATTACCGCTACCCGAGTTACTCATCACCGGTATCATCGCTCCCGCCATACGTGCATCGCACGCCGCTGTGGTCATGCCCACAATCTGGCAGTGAAGCGTGTCACCCATAATGTTACGCTCAGACTCCGCACGGAAGAGCTTGCCTATGGCGTGGCCATACTCTCCCTTGAGCGACTCGTAGGCGGCATTCATATTCAGGCGCTTAGCCTCGAGGATAAACTCAACCTCCTCGAGCGGTGCCGTCATCGCGAAGTCCCACACGTGGCGCAGCGTGAGCTCGGGATCCTTCTGCTCAGGGACATCGTTACCCTCGCCCGCAGGGGCATCGGCACTATATAGCACCTCGCCACAGCGCGATACGTGAACGAAGCGTGAGTGGCCACCTGCTATGATAGCCATAGCGCTGGCACCACCGGCAAAGACCTCGACCTCGATATAGAGTTTCTCGGTGATGTTGTACTTCAAATCCACATTGATACGCTTCTGCTCGATCATCTTCTTACCCTCCTCGACAGCAGCCTTGTCGGCATCCTTCAACACCTCGAGTTCGTACTCCGACTTACCCACAAGAGCACCCAGAGCCATGGCGATGGGTAGTCCCGTCATTCCCGTGCCGGGGATACCTACGCCCATGGCATTCTTCAGCACATTGGCACTCAGGCGTGCCTCGATGCGCTCGGGACGACAGCCCAGAGTCTCCGTAGCCTTAGCCACACACAATGCCACAGCTATAGGCTCGGTACAACCTATGGCGGGGACAATCTCTCGATTCATAAGAGCGATGATATCTCTACGCTCCTCGGCAGTAAAAGTGTAGTTCATATAGTAGTAGTTTTAGTTTTCAGGTTTAATTAGTCTTTTATCTTACGAAGATACGCATTTTATCGAAAACTGCAAAACCGTAGCGCTCTTTTTTAGCTACAAGGTAAAATTTTTGCATCTACGCTTTGTCAAGAGAGCTATTTTACATATCTTTGTAAGATAGAAACAACGAACGTATAACCATATAAACGACTAAGATTATGGCAGGAAAGACCCCTACACCCCACATTGGGGCTCAATATGGCGAGATAGCCGACAAGGTGATTATGGCAGGCGACCCATTGCGCGCTAAGTTTATGGCTGAGAACTTCTTGGAGAATCCCGTGCAGTACAACAACGTGCGCGGCATGCTCGGCTTCACAGGCACGTATAAGGGCAAGCGCGTATCGGTGCAGGGACACGGCATGGGCATACCCTCGATAGGCATATACACCTACGAGCTCTTCAACTTCTACGACGTGAAGCGCATCATACGCTGCGGCTCGGCAGGTGCCTACAACCCCGACCTAAACCTTGGCGACGTAGTCTTTGGCATGGGCTCATGCACCGACTCGAACTATGGCGCACAGTTCAACCTTCCCGGCACCTTTGCTCCCATTGCAGACTTCGAGCTCCTGCGTAGCGCAGCAGCCAAGGCCGAGGAGCTCGGCATCCCCTACAAGGTGGGCAACATCCTCGCCAGCGACGTATTCTATGGCGACGATGCCGAGAGCTGGAAACAGTGGCAGAAGATGGGTGTGATGGCTGTGGAGATGGAGGCTACGGCACTCTATATGAATGCAGCACGCGCCGGCAAGAGCGCCCTGTGCATCTGCACCATCTCGGACTCGCTTGTACACGGCACAGCATGCTCGGCCGAGGAGCGACAGACATCGTTTACGAATATGATGAAGATAGCCTTCGACATCATCTAACCATCGCCAAGCAGCATAGGGTCGAACAGACAGGGGGCTGACTAAAAAGTAACTTAGTCAGCCCCTGATACTCAAGAGAGTGAATAAGAAGATGTAGTTTTAGGCCTGCGAAGCCCGAAAAAGCGGAGTTTACTTGGCGTAAATGAGCATTTTGAGGGCGAGCGTAACGCAGAAATACACTTTTTATTCACTCTCGCATAAAATAAGGAGACTACCACGGGATAGTACTGTAACGTACAGCCCGTGGTAGTCTCCTTTTGGGATGCCCCCTATAACAATGGCAGGAACATCACCTCGAATACATTATTTACGCCCTCAAATTCAATGCTTGCAGCACCCTTGAGGTTGGCAATCTCCACATAGGGAGTCTCAATCGCCCCCTCGCGGATAACCTTGCCACGCTTATTAAGCACGCGGTACTTAGCGTCATCCGTAGGAGTGCCCAGGAGTGCTACACAGCGACCCTTGCTCTGCTCCTTAGTTACGGCAAACTGAGCCTCGCCCTCGGTAACGAGCACCGTGAAGGGGTTGCCGTCGGCACCATACTCCGACTCCTCGACAGGGTTAATCTCGAAAGCACGGATGGCAAGCCAGTTACGCTTCTGCGACTCAAGCTTACGGATACCTACATAGCGCGCCTCGAAAGGCTCACCCTTCCATACGATGTCGTAGACACCAACAAGAGGCTCGGTGAGAGCCGTCCACTGCTCGCCATCGGCCGAGTACTCAACGATGACGTGGTCGAAGTAGTCGACATCGTCCACCGAGTTACGACCCTGAATGATGCGCACCTCGCGCACCTCGCGCACAATACCCATATCGGCAGCCACGAAGTCGTCGGTACGCTGTCCCTGCCCCGAGTGGTAGTATGTAGTGTCGTCGTTATCGAACATATACTTTGCCTGGGGCGCTGCAAGCGACGTATAGCTACCTGCAGCCTTGAGCGTCGACGACTTTTGGCCGCTAAGCTGCTCATAATAGGCGGCAGCCATAGCATCCATCAGACGCTCGTAGAAGGGGTGCAGCTTCATAGTACCCACACGGTGGGCATCGAAGGCCTCGATGTCGGCCTCCGACATAAGGTTCTCGACATACGCCTGCCAGAAGGCCTCATACTCGCCTGCGCGGTAGAGCTCCAACGCCTCGATAGCCTTCAAACAACGGGTACCGAGTTTGGCAAACTCCACAAGCCATGGGCGCAACTCCTCGAGGAGGGCCTTATTCTCCATAGCCTCCATCTTCTCAGGCACGGCAACGATAAGTTCCAACTCGGCCTTGAGCTTTGCAGCGAGCTCCTCGGTATACTCATCCATAAGGAATGTCTCGGTCTCCCACGACTCCACACGACGGTAGCCCGTCTCCGTATCGCACGAGTGGATGGCGAAGAGACGGTAGGCATCCTTAACCTCCGGAGCTACGCTCTCGATGGCACGCTCCCAGCTATCTATGGCGTTGTATGCCTCGACATTCCAAGCATAGTCCGCCGTGCTGTATAGTGCCAACTTCGAGGCCTCGCCATGCTCCATGGGGTTGCTCACGATGCCTCGCGTCTTGGTCTCATCCATCGTCGTTGAGAGGCCATATACGGGGCCCTGCATCACGATATGGCGCGCATAGTCCGTGACGGGGAAGTTCCACCAGAAGAGCGCGGGACGCTGAATACGCGAGCCCACCCACTCCATAGTCGACTCTGTAAGGTTGCTACATACGGCATCTCCCGTCCAGAATACATCGACCTCAGGATCGAGCGTATTGCCATAGAGCACAAGGCTACCACGCTCCGTGGGGTTGGCCCACAGGCGCGTATACTCCGTGGGGCAGACGATAAGGGGCTCAACATCGCCCTTCGCTTTCACGAACTCCTCAGTAAGGCGGTTGGCAAGCTCCGTCTGACGTAGGGGGTGTGCTCCCACACCCTCGATATCGTCGAAGTGTATGGCAAAGGCACGAACACCCAACCCATACATCGCCTCAAACTTATTCAAGAGGTTGTTGTAGTCCTCCTCATCCCAGCGTATATCCTTGCCCGGGTGTATTGCCCAGACGAAGTGTACACGGTTGCGCTTGCATGCCTCAACAAGCTCGTGCAACTCCTTGGCCTCATCCTCGGGATACTCCTCGCGCCAGTAGGGCGAGCTGTGATAGGGGTCATCCTTAGGGCCATAGATATAGTAGTTCATCTTGTAGCGCCCATAGATGTCGATGAGCGAGAGGCGAGTCTGGTGCGACCAAGGTATGCCATAGAAGCCCTCGACAACACCGCGATACTTGAGGTCGGGCCAGTCATTTATGGTCATTGCGGGGAGCGTGCCACCAGCAGCGATGGGGCTCTCCACAACCTGACGCAGCGTCTGCAAGGCATAGAAGGCGCCAAGTTCGTCAAATGCTGTGATGTTGATACCCTCCGGGGCTATGTCGAGGATATAAGCGCCCGACTTTAGAGGCATGCCCTCCACGCCAAAATCGCCCTCGGCGTAGCCGAGCGCGAGCTTCAAGCCCTCGGCATTGTGGTCGAGGAAATTGACATCATCCTTGAAGGTCTCCATGGCACCACATAGCGCCACACCACTCGAGATGTCCGCCACGGCACCATCACGACGTGTAAGTTGCTGAGGTGTAGGGTTAATAATAAGGCCACCGTGGTCTACCTTGTGGCCAAGAATCTTACCCACATCCTGCGACTCACCGCGCTGCGACTGCAAGTCCTGAGCATCGGCAGTAACGGCAACACCGAGCGCAAGAACTACAGCACAAAGATTTCGAATTTTCTTCATCATAAATTACGTTATAGTTATTAGGTTTATATTCTCCGCACAAAGATAGTAAAAAATAATTATTAATTAGTAAAAAGAGAGTTATTATCAATGAGGAGTGGGGAGTATGGGTTTTTGTGGGGAGAATGGGTAGAATGGGGCCTTATAGGTTACTTAGGTTCTTGTAGGTTACGTAGGGTGCGAGTATCGTCAGCCCCACAAGAACCCGTAAGAATCTATAAGACCTATAAGACCCACAAGACCCTATAACTACCCACTCTCCCCATAACTCCTCAGTCTACCCACACTCCCCAATAGGGATAATAGGGAGATTAAGGAATTTAGGGAGATTAGTGAATTATCGTTTTCCTTATATTCCCTAACTTCCCTAACTTCCCCAGTCTCCCCATCCTCCCCACTCTCCCCCTCCTCGGCAACAAACGCCAACGCGCTCAAATCGCCTAAAAACGCCCTTTACGGCGATATTTTCAAAAAAAGACCGCGGCGGAGCATCACTTTTTAGGGCTATCCTTTGCTAAAATCGAAAATAAAGCGTAAATTTGCGGGTCTATATATATAATATATAGGTATTGGCAAAGGACTGAAGAACAAAAACAATAATATAGAGAGTATGACTGAAGAGTTGAACACGGAGGTAAAGACTGGGCGCATCGTCCAAGTCAACCTTGAAGAGCAGATGAAGTCGGCATACATCGACTATTCGATGTCGGTGATTGTGTCGCGAGCTCTGCCCGATGTGCGCGATGGACTGAAGCCCGTGCACCGTCGTATTTTATATGATATGTCTGCTGAGCTGAATCTATACTCGGATAAGCCTACGCGTAAGAGTGCGCGTATCGTCGGTGATGTGCTCGGTAAGTTCCACCCCCACGGCGACAGCTCGGTATATGAGGCTATGGTACGTATGGCACAGGATTGGTCTATGCGCTATCCGCTGGTTGAGGGTCAGGGTAACTTCGGATCGATGGATGGTGACTCGCCCGCAGCGATGCGTTATACCGAGGCACGCATGCAGAAGATTACCGACGAGGTGATGGCCGACATAGAAAAGGAGACGATAGACTGGGGCTTGAACTTCGACGACACGCTGAAGGAGCCCACGGTACTGCCCACGAAGATTCCGTTGCTCTTGGTCAATGGTGCCAGCGGTATCGCTGTAGGTATGGCGACAAATATGGCACCCCACAATCTCGGCGAGGTGGTAGATGCCTGCTGCGCATATATCGACAACCCCGAGTGCGAGTGCGAGGAGTTGTTGCAGTATGTCAAGGGCCCCGACTTCCCCACAGGAGCCATCATCTATGGCTACGAGGGCGTGAAGGAGGCGTTGCTCACGGGACGTGGTCGCGTGGTTATGCGTGCAAAGACCGAGATTGAGCATACAGCCTCGGGACGCGAGTGTATCGTAATCACCGAGATACCATATATGGTAAACAAGGCGGAGATGATCAAGCGCATCGCCGACCTTATCAACGAGAAGAAGATTGAGGGCATCTCGTATATCAACGACGAGTCTGACCGCCAGGGTATGCGTATTGTCATCATCCTCAAGCAGGATGCCGTGGCCAGCGTTGTGCTCAACACGTTGTATAAGAATACACCATTGCAGTCATCATTTGCGGTGAACAACATTGCCCTGGTGAATGGCCGCCCGCAGCTTCTCAACCTCAAGGATCTCATCCGCCACTTCGTCGACCACCGCCACGACGTCATCGTGCGTCGCTCGCGCTTCGACCTACAGAAGGCTGAGGAGCGCCTGCATATCGTCAAGGGCTTGCTCATTGCGCAGGATAACATCGATGAGGTTGTACACATCATACGTTCGTCAAAGACTACGGAGGAGGCTCGCACACGTCTCCAGGAGCGCTTCGGCCTCTCGGAGTTACAGACTGCCGCCATCCTCGAGATGCGTCTGCGTCAGCTCACGGGACTCCAGCGCGAGCAGCTCGAGGCCGAACACGACGAGCTTGTCAAGACCATCAACTACCTCACAGCCGTACTGGCAAACGTGGATATGCAGATGCAGATTATCAAGGATGAGCTCCAGGAGATAAAGCAGAAGTATGGCGACGAGCGCCGCTCGGAGATCATCTACGCATCGGAGGAGTTCAACCCCGAGGATTTCTATGCCGACGACGACATGGTCATCACCATATCGCACATGGGCTACATCAAACGTACTCCTCTTGCCGAGTACCGCACACAGAATCGCGGTGGCGTGGGTGCTAAGGGTAGCGCTACACGCGACGAGGACTTCATCGAGCATATCTACGTAGCATCGATGCACAATACGATGATGTTCTTCACGGAGATGGGTCGCTGCTACTGGCTCAAGGTGTACCAGATACCCGAGGGCACACGCTCGTCGAAGGGTCGCGCAATACAGAATGTCATACAGATAGACCCGGGCGACAAGGTACGCGCATATATCAATGTTAAGAACCTTAACGATAAGGATTTCGTCGAGAATAACTACCTCGTGATGTGTACCAAGCGCGGTATCATCAAGAAGACGACGCTGGAGGCATATTCACGTCCACGTACTAATGGAGTGAATGCAATCGTTATTAGAGAGGGAGACCAATTGTTGGAGGTTAAGCTCACCAGTGGTAATGCCGAGGTTATGATCGCCTCGCGTGAGGGTCGCGCCATCCGCTTCAACGAGGCCACGGTACGTCCTATGGGCCGTGTAAGTACGGGTGTTAGGGCTATATCTATCGACGAGGAGAATGAGGTCATCGGCATGATAGCCATCGAGCCCGAGAGCAAGGAGGATGTATTGGTTCTCAGCGAGAATGGCTACGGCAAGCGTACCGACCTCGAGGAGTATCGCATAACCAACCGCGGTGGCAAGGGTGTTAAGACCATCAACATCACCGAGAAGACGGGTAAGTTGATATCTATCCAGGCTGTTACGGACGATAACGACCTTATGATTATCAATCGCTCGGGCCTCACCATTCGCACTACCGTAGACCAGATACGTGTTGCAGGACGTGCTACGCAGGGTGTGCGTGTGATTAACCTCCGCGAGGGTGACGCCATAGCTTCGGTTACGGCAGTGCCCAAGACCGAAGATGAGGATGTGGAGGCCGTAGCAGAGGCTCCCGCCGTTGCCGAGGAGAACGCAAACGAGTAGACAATTAATTATTAAAACATCTAATACTAATATTGAGATTATGAAAAAGTTAGTTTTGATGGCAGCCGCAATGCTTATGTTGGCATTGCCTGCTGCACAGGCTCAGAGAGTAAATACCTCGTCGGAGGTTAACAAGCTCGAGAAGGTTGACGCCGCTGCTGCAGATGCCAAGAAGGGTATCAAGGCCGCTACGTGGATTAGTCGTGGTAAGGCATATACCGATGCCTACATCCTCCCTACCAAGGAGCTCGGTCGCGGTGTTCCCGTGCAGGTGCTTCAGATGAATGTTGGCGAGCCCCAGAATATGGTCGAGGGCGAGTTTATGGGTGCTCCCGTTATCGTCTTGGACTATGAGTATGTCGACGTATATGTTAACCCTCAGAGCTATATGATCGAGGGCTGGAACCAGAAGAAGTCTATCGCCGAGAACCTCCCCGAGACGGCTATCGAGTCGTTCCAGAAGGCTTACGAGATGGACCCCAAGCAGGGTGCTAAGATCATCCCCCAGGCTCAGAACCTCGCAAATGCTCTTATCCAGCAGGGTGAGGCTCTCAACAACCTCGGCAAGACTCTCGAGGCAAGTAAGAACTTCGAGCTCGCCTACCGCGTGCTCTGCATCGTACCCGAGGCCTACAACATTGAGAACGTAGGCAACCTCTACAATGCAGGTATGCTTAAGACCATGTACGCATCTACGCTTCAGGGCGAGGAGGCCTTGGCGGCCTTTGCAGATGGCGAGCGCATGCTTAAGGAGGTTATCGAGACTGGCTACAACGATGGCGTAGGTAATGCTTACTACTTCCTCTTCCACTGCTACTATGGACAGAAGGAGGCAGACCGTGAGACATACCTTGCTAAAGCCAAGGAGGCGTTGCTCACAGGTATCCAGCTCTTCCCCAAGAATGCCACCATCCTTGATGGCCTTATGCAGCTCTACACTGCTGAGCAGGGCGTAGGTGACCCCGCAGAGCTCACCACTATGATTGAGACATCGTTGAAGGAGGACCCCACAAACTACGACTTGTGGTTTGGCCGTGGTCGTGTATATAACGCTATGAAGGAGTACGACGAGTGCATCCGCTCGTTCGAGAAGTGTGCCGAGCTGCGTCCTGGTGACTTCGAGCCTAACTTCTACACCGGCTACTTCATTATCGAGAAGGCTAATGCCCAGGTGGAGGCGTTGAATAACGATCCCACGATGACCTACGAGAAGTACGAGGAGGAGAATGCTAAGATCAACCTCGTATATGCCGAGGCTATTCCTTGGTTGGAGAAGGCACACGAGCTTAACCCCTCGGATGTTGCCACCATCGAGTACCTCAACAGCTTGTGCTTCCGTCTCCGTGATATTGACGGCATGATGGATAAGTACAATAAGTACCACGAGTTGTTCCTCCAGACGCGATAGTCCGGAACCACAAACTGGCAGGGGCTGACTAAGAAGTTACTTAGTCAGCCCCAATTTTATTGAGAGTGAATAAAAAGTGTATTTCTGCGTTCTTTGTTGTGAAAAGGCATCATCTACTTCCGCTAACGAATTATCTCGTCAATGGGCAGTACGCCATAGTACAGCCCATCGCCTCGAAATTCGCCGAGCGTTGTATCTAATACCTTCTCGCAACAAAATGCTCGCCCACAAAATGCTGACGCATTTTCGTTTATATATTTACAATCCACCTAAATCCTCCTTTGAAAAGGAGGACTTTAAGGTAGATGCCAAGTAAACTGCGGTTTTTCGGGCTTCGCAGGCCTAAAACTACATCTTTTTATTCACTCTCTGAGTATAAGTTGGCTGGCTGAGTTGCTTTCTATTCAGCCCCATAAGGGTAGTATAAGAGCAACTACTCTCGAACAACTACAACTCGATGGTCTCTATACGCTCGAGTAGCTCAGTGAAGTCGGCATGGGCATCAGCAAACTCATCGTACGAATGTTCCGAGTCGCCCGCCTCAGGGACATCCGAGACATACTTAACAACAGCCACGGGGATATTACCATACAGCTCAGCTACCTGACATATAGCTGCAATCTCCATATCGAAGAGGCCGCAGTCAACACCATAGCGTGCCTTTATCTGGCGTATGATGTCGGCATTGACGAACGAGTCGCCCGTAAACACCGTCTCGGCATCGGTGCCGAGGAGTCTACGTGCATCGGTAATCTCGGGAATGAAACCCTCGGGGATGATGGCGTCGTGGTGTAACGCACGCGAAGGCATCACAATGTCACCCTGCTTGCGGCCCAAAGCCGCAGCAGCAAAGCCCACAACAGCAAGCATATCGTACTTCACGCCATTAGTAAGCAGCGCACGTGTGACGCCTGCCGAGGCAAAGGCCTTACCTATGCCCACCTCAACAAGGTCGTAGCGGTTCTTCAGTCCCGGAGCCTTATCCAGCGCCACACGCATTGCGCGGTACTCGCGGATGGTGGGGGCGCATATAAGCACGCGCTTACCCTCCGAAACGTCATAGGCACGAGCAATGCCGAGAGCCTCAGCCTCCTGGCGCGTGAAGAGCGTACGCATATACTCGGCCATAGCCTCATTTGTGGGCTCTATGGCGTAGAGACGTGGGTTACCGCACTGCACCTCATTCAGACCTACGATGTCGTCGGTAGACTTTATCGGAAAGACTCTTTTATATACCTTAGCTAACGCCATGCGCACATCCTCAGCCTCGACATCCTGCATCGTCGAGAGGTAGAAGCCTGTAAGACACCCCATAGGGCAGAACGAGACGATACGCCTACCTATCTTCTCGTCGAGACGTAGGTAGTAGGCCATAAGGTGCTCGATGGTATGCACCACAGCAGCGGCCAAGGGAGCCTTGGCCATAGGGCGACGGAAGCGCAAGTCCCACGAACGTACAGCGAGGTTGTCGTCGACATTATACACCGAGCGTAGATATATTCCCGCCTCGAGCGTGCGATGGTCTACATCGAATGATGAAACGATATTTTTCTCCATACAAAATGTTCATTTATAAATTATCTGCAAAGTTAATAATTTTTACTTAAAATCACCTAAAATGTCGTATCTTCGCAGTGCATAACATAACGAATCAACAAAATGAGCAACACCCGTGTATATTTCCTCGACTACGTGCGTGCCGTGGCATGTTTCTTAGTCATACTGACACACTGCATCGAGCCCTTCTACCTCGGTGGCGAGGGCACCTATATCGCCACACATAGCGATGCACTATGGGTTACGTGTATCAACTCGCTACTACGTATTGCCGTTCCACTCTTTGTTATGACCTCGAGCTACCTGCTTGTGCCAATTAAGGGCTCTATATCGTCGTTCTTACGCCGTAGGGCTGAGCGTGTAGTCGTACCCTTCGTTGTGTGGTCGCTCATCTATGCCGTAGTGCCTATGTGGGGTTCGGGAGGCGAGGTCGACATTACGGGTAATATTACCTACCTCTCGCTCAACTTTATGTGGCATAGCGGCCACCTATGGTTCGTATATATGATCATCGGCATATACCTCACCATGCCCATCATCTCCCCCTGGCTGGAGCGTGTATCGAAGCGTGGCGAGGAGATATTCCTCTGCGTATGGCTCTTTGCTACAGCCGTGCCCTTTATCCGCGAGCTCGCTCTCGAGGTGCGCGGAGCAAGGGATATATGGGGCGAGGCCAGCTGGAATGAGTTTGGCATGTTGTACTACGTAAGTGGCTTCATAGGCTTTGTGGTTGCAGCACACTACATCCGCACATATATCCATTGGGGCAGAGTAAAGACCCTGCTTGTGACCCTGCCAATGATCGTCGTGGGCTACGCCGTAACGGCACTACCCTTCTACCTGCAGATACCCAAGGAGTATCCCGTGGAGGATAGCATCGACCTCGCAGTGAGTATGGAGCTCAGCTGGGACTTTGCGACTATCGGCGTGGCGCTTATGACCCTCGGTGTATTCCTCTTGTTCAAGCTCATAGAGCGGCCATGCAGAGCCTATCCACTCATTGCCGAAATATCGAAGCTCAGCTACGGCGTATACCTTATCCACATGTTCGTGCTTGTTGCGGTATTCGACATTATCAGCTCGTGGAGCTTGGGCACACCCCTCACGATGCTACTCTCTGCCGTCGTGACATTCACGACATCTATCATTATTACTAAAATAATATCGCTTCTGCCAAGAAGTAAATATATCATAGGATAGCATGAAGTTTCGTACCGAGATAGCCGTCACACCATGGCAGCACCCCATCGACTACAACCACTCTATCGTAAGCCTTGGCTCGTGCTTTGCAACGAACATCGCCGAGCGACTCCGTAAGTGTAAGTTCCGCGTAGTATCGTCGCCTACGGGCATACTCTTCAACCCCGCATCTATAGCCACATCGGTACGAGATATGGCTGAGGGACGTGTGGTACAACGCGAGGAACTCATCACTATTGACGATAGCTACGTGAGCTATAGGTTTCACTCCGCCATGGCGGGAACTACGCCCGAGGATGCCCTGAAGCGTATGAACAAGGCGTTGGAAAATGGCAGACGTGCGTTACAAGAGGCCGACATACTCATCGTTACTCTCGGCACAGCATGGGCATACCGTTTACGCTCCACGGGCGAAGTTGTAGCCAACTGTCATAAGCAGCCTGCGCGAGAGTTTCGCCGCGAGCTCCTCACCGTTAGCGAAATTGTGGAGAGCCTCGAGATGATACTTCGCCATACGTCGTGCCGCCTGGTTTTAACCCTCAGCCCCGTACGCCATATAGGCGAGGGTATGGAGGATAACTCGCTAAGCAAGGCTCTACTTCGCGTGGCCATAAACGAGGTTACTGCTCGCCACGCCGAGCGTGTAAGCTACTTCCCGTCATACGAGATAATGATGGACGACCTACGCGACTACCGCTTCTACGCCGACGACCTTGTACACCCCGCAACGATGGCCGTAGACTATATCGCCGAGAGGTTCTTCGACGCCGCCCTATCCAGCGACGCAAAGGCACTGAAGCTGAGCGTTGAAGAGATTATTCGTGCCGCACAACACCGCCCAACAAATGCCGCGAGCAAGGCATATCGCGACTTTTGTCGCAAGGAGCTCGACGCTATATCGAAGCTCGAGGGTGTAGATTTATCGGAAGAAAGGGAACATTTTGAGCGTATGTTACAAATAAATTTGTAAATTTGTGGGATTTTTGAAGCATAATACGAAAAACAACTATAATATGACACGAATGATATCGCGAGTCGCGGCTCTGCTCTTGGCACTTGTGCTCTCCATCGGAGCATCCTCGGCCAACCCCAAGCCTAAGCTTATCATCAACATTGTCGTTGGCTCGATGCGTGCCAGCGACATCGACCGCTATATGGACAACTTCTCGACCGGAGGCTTCCGTCGCTTGGTGGGTGGTGGCTATCGCTATACCAATGCGTCATACAACTACGCCTACACCAATACCGTAGCGGGCCTTGCTACGCTCTCAACAGGTACGCTGCCCTCGGTACACGGCATCGTGGGTGAGCAGTGGTGGAACTATGTCAATGGCACCAAGGTGTCGCTCATCGCCGACAGCAATGCCACAAGCATAAATCCCCTATATAGCAACTCGGCATACTCGGCACACAACCTCATAGCCCCCACCATGGGCGATATGCTCAAGCAGACCGACGCCAAGAGTAAGGTGTTCACCGTAGCACTCAACCCCTCGTCATCGATAGCCCTCAACGGTAAGAGTGGCGTGGCATACTGGCTCGATGACAAGGAGGCACACTGGATCACATCCTCGGCCTTCGCCTCGAAGCTACCCGCATGGGTTGATAAGTACAACGCCAAGGGCGACAATAAGAACTATACCATAAAGCGCTGGACACCTACGCGCGACATACGTCGCTACATCAACGACGAGGTTGCCGTAGTGGAGGACATCAAGAATAAGAGCACGAAGCTCATCAGCGGTGTCAACCTCAAGCTCGCCGAGGATATTCACGGCAAGCTGCTATACACCCCCGCGGGCAACAATGCCGTGCTGAACTTCGGCCTGCGTGTCATCCTCAATGAGGCTCTCGGCAAGGATACACATACCGACATCCTAAACATATACCTCGACACAGCACGTAACATTGCCGAGACCTACGGCCCCGAATCTATCGAGTATGAGGATATGCTCTATCGTCTCGACAACGTGCTCTCGAACTTTATCGACTACCTCTATAAGAGCTTCAGCAACCCCCAGGATATACTCATCGTGCTCACATCTGACCATGGCACATCGCCCTCCTACAACCCGGCAGGAGGCACTGCGCGCAAACGCTTCAATCTACGTCAAGTGTCGGTATTGGCAAACGCTGATATATGCGCACAGTTCGGCACGCCCACCGGCAACAAGAGCTACATTAGCGGCGTGGAGAACAATGCCGTATACCTCGACCATAAGCGTATTAGCGAGTATGGTCTCGACATCGACATTATACGCGAGAGGCTGGCGAGCTTCATACTCCAGATGGAGGGCGTGTCGAATGTTGTTACAGCCACATCGCTACGCAACAACTCGTTCATCGAGGGTCGCAACCAACTATTGCAGAACAGCTTCTACCCCACACGCTCGGGTGATGTGCTGATAGACCTCAAGCCCAGCTGCATCGTCGAGGACATCGACCGCCGCTCGGGCTCGGATGGTGGCTACAACTACGACCGCAACGTGCCTCTTATCATCTACCGTGCAGGCAAGCCCCAGGTTATCAAGCGCAAGGTCGATATGACGCAGTTGGCACCCACGATTGCTGCGATTGCCGAGTTCGAGTCGCCCTGGGCATCGGAGGCCGAGCCTTTGGAGGAGTTTTAGATATATAGATTTAGATACAACAGACAACAAGCATAAGATATGACAAAAGATAATATTCAGGAGGCTATTATTGAGGAGTTAGCGATGTTCGACGACTGGCTCGACAAGTACGACTACCTCATCAGCCTTGCCGACACGCTACCCACCATCGATGCCACGAAGCGCACCGATAGGTACCTTATCGAGGGCTGCCAGTCGAGAGTATGGGTAGCATCGGAGCTCCGCGACGGTAAGGTATTCTACACAGCCGACAGCGACGCTATCATCACCAAGGGCATCATCGCCCTCTTGATACGTGTGATGAACGGCCGCACACCCGAGGAGGCTGCTCACATCGACCTGTACTTTGTCGATGCCACAGGCCTCGGCGAGAACCTCTCGCCCACACGTAGCAATGGCCTTCGCGCCATGATACAGCAGATGAAGCTCGATGCACTTATTTTCACACAGAGACAAACCAAATAAAGCAATTTTGGGAGTTATGACACCCGAAGAGATACTAAGCGTAGAGAAGAATATCGTTCTCACACTCAAGAATATATACGACCCGGAAATACCGGTAAACATCTACGACCTCGGCCTTATCTACGAGATCAACTTCGACCCTACGGGCACGGCCGACATCATTATGACGCTCACAGCCCCCAACTGCCCCATGGCCGATATGCTTCTGCAGGACATACACCGCGAGGTGAGCAAGATTGACGGCGTGAAGAAGGTGAACATAACACTCACCTTTGAGCCTCAATGGGATAGGTCGATGATGTCGGAGGAGGCATTGTTAGAACTTAACCTTCTGTAGCGACCATGACCGCGGATACGAACATAAGCCTCGACACACTCATCGAGGGTCGTCGTCGCGGTGCTTGCTACGGATATATTGCACATATCGCCACCGAGCGATACAACGCACTGGTCAATACTCTCGTTAGCGAGCGCAATGCACGCAAGCAACGCGAGATTATGGATATCTTCCGGAGGTGTAATTGCGACTGGACGGAGACACTTCACGTCGTACTCTTTCGCTTCCTCGGAGGCAAGCATAACCGCGCAGCATCGGAGCGCTTAGCCTCTATCGTTACCAACCATATCATTATGCGCGAGAATAGCTCGCTCGCAAATATCGAGGCGTTGCTCTTTGGTGCCTCAGGCCTCCTCGACATATACAATGCGGACGACTACATATCGCACCTGAAGCAGGAGTTTAGCCATTTGTCCCTGAAGTACTCCATCACGCCTATGTCGCACGAGGAGTGGCAATTTAGCGGCATGTACTACAACAACCACCCTGCACTTCGCCTAGCACAGATTGCTGCCTGTCTGCACGAGAATAAGATATCCGTTCAGAGCATCACATCGTGCGCCACACGTCGCGATGAATACGACCTCTTTTCTGGCCGCGCCACGGAGTACTGGATGCAACAAGTGCTTCCCTACAGCAACGTCCATAGCATAGCGCCACGCATAGGCTCCATAAAGAGCGACATCCTCGGCATCAACCTTGTGGCACCCTTGATGTATGCCTACGGCAGCTATACCGAGTCGCAAAAGCTCATTTCGCGAGCCATAGCACTGCTACGCAATATCCCCGCCGAGGATAACCGCTATACGCGCCAATGGAATAGGAGTATAACCACAGCTGTCGAGAGCCAAGCGCTCATACAACTATCCACGGAATACTGCGACAGAACGCGCTGCCACGAATGTCCTTTGGCTAAACTTATACTATACGATGACCAAAGATAGTAACATTGATGGGGCTGACTAAAAGTAACTTAGTCAGCCCCTAATATGTACTGACCCCAGAAAGTTGGACGGATTAATAAAAAGATTTTTATTGGTAAAGAGTTCGGTATTGCACCGGACTCTTTCCGTTTAATTTTAGTTTTATACGGTCGTTGTTATAGTAGTTAATATACTTTCGTAGCTC
>JAFWYM010000026.1 GCA_017517705.1 Alistipes sp. | reverse complement strand
GTGAGTGAGTGAGTGAGTGAGTGAGTGGATAGATAGCAGTGGCGATTAGAGTATAAAGTATAGAAAAGGTACAGAAAAAAAAGGATAATATACTATATTAATAATAAGTAGATGTTCGATAGAGTGAAACATATAGTGTTGATGTTGCTGTCGGTGCTCGCATTGTCGAGTTGCGACCGCACCATCCACGAGTATCCCGGTCTGCCCACAATAGAGCTGATCGTGAACTGCTCTGTCAACCTAGCACATCCCGAGCACTTCGTGACGGTGGAGTGTGACGCCGAGACCGGAACAACATACGTGGTACGTACGCAGAACGCCGAACTCAAGGGCACACGCTTCGAGGAGCCCGTATGCTTGCGCTATGTGATAGACCTCTACCGCGTGACTACATCGCACTCTACATTTGTACAGCGCGAGATACGCTACTCGGCACTCACAGACCCTCGAATCGAGGCCACAGCGACATTCAACGTAGACCCCGCAGAGTACAAGGTGCTAATATGGTGCGACTACGTACAGGACGATGTGCGCGAAGCATGGTACTACCAGACGGACGACCTGCGTAAGATTCTATACTCAGACATCGTAGTGCTCGACAACAACGATAAGGACGCCTTCACAAACATGATAGACGTAAACCTCAAGGAATACTACTATCTCGATGGCGACTTCGTGGTGACATACAACACAGAGCTTCAGCGCCCCAAGGGTCGATTCAAGTGTATAACAACAGATATGAACGACTTCGTACATGGTGGTGGCAACGCAGAGAATATCACCTCCGTGATAACATATACGCAGTATGTATCTGCGGGTTATAACGTCGAGGAACAGAAGCCCAACTACTTCGAGCCGACACGTACATTCACCACAACAGCACGCATAGACGAGGACGGAGAACTCGAGCTATTCTACGACTACGTATTCGTGAACGGTAAGCAGACAAACGTGAAGCTCAACATGTACTTCTACGACGGCGATATAACCGTCAACGACAAGGGTGAGGTCATAGGCGAGGAGATAAGCCACTGGACAGGTATCGTAGTGCCCCTGAAACGTAACATGGAGACTGTAATCGAGGGTCGTATGCTTACAACATCATTCGGTACCGGCGGTATCGGTATCGACCCGGGCTTCGAGGACGAGATTGTCATCCCATGGGGTGACTAAAAAGCCTAATAGCAAAGCAAACAACATAACAAACAATACATTGGGGATGACTAAAAAGTAATTTAGTCATCCCCATTTCGTTATGAGGTTGCATAAAAGATGTAGTTTTAGGCTTAAGTACCTTTTCACCGCTCACGCTTGGCAAATTTCGTGGCGATGGGCTGTCCCCTTTTTATTCAGTCTCTTTTTAATGGAAAAAAATTGCTATATTTGTACGCACAATAACAACACTACACCCACACCACCAGGGCGGGCACATAGAGATACTAACCCGCAACACTTCGAAGAGGGAGGAAGAGGTAGCTGAGGAGTAGCCCGAGAAGGTGGCAGAGAAGGTTGCACTGGCTAAGGAGTAGGCAGAGGATGTTGGGCACCGGCTGTGGAGATCGCAGGAGAGAGTGAGAGTGAGTGTGAGAGTGAGTGTGTGTAAGATAGAGAAAGTGTGTACAAAGACATTGACAAAAGGGAACAAAGATATGTTACTTCACGACAAACTTAAATCATACAACGTGATACTTGCCTCAGCGTCGCCGCGACGTCGCGAGCTGCTACGTGCAACGGGCATAGAGTATCGCTTAGCCTCGAAGTTTGAGTGCGACGAGGAGTATCCCGCGTCGCTGGCAGCGGAGGATGTGGCGCCCTACCTATCGCAGCTCAAGAGCCACGCCTACCCTACGCCCCTGGCATACAACGACCTGCTAATCACGGCCGACACGGTCGTAGTGCTCGAAGGTCGCGTGCTCGGCAAGCCACACAATGAAGAGGAGGCATACGCGATGATAGCAGCCCTCGCGGGCAAGGAACACTGCGTAGTAACGGGCGTGACGCTACGCACACCCGAGCGCGAGCATACCTTCGCAGCACGTAGCACCGTGCGCTTCACAACGCTCAGCGACGAACAGATACGCTACTATGTCGACAACTACCGCCCGATGGACAAGGCCGGGGCCTATGGCATACAAGAGTGGATAGGATATGTGGGCATAGAGTCCATAGAGGGCTCGTTCTACAACGTCATGGGACTGCCCGTGCAGCGCCTATGTCGCGAACTGGAGGCCTTCATCGAGGCACTACCCTCATGCTACATGTAACGAATAAACAAAAAACCTAAAGCTATATGAAAAGAACACTTCTTATTGTCGCTCTGCTCGTTGCAACGACATTCTCGGCGGTTGCCGACAAGGGTATGTGGCTACCCTCACTCATAGGGTCACGCATCAAGGATATGAAGTCAAAGGGCTTCAAGCTCTCGGCCGAGGACATCTACTCTATCAACCAGGCATCGCTGAAGGACGCCGTTGTGCTCTTCGATGGCGGCTGCACAGGCGAGATAATCACAGAGAAGGGTCTCCTCCTCACTAACCACCACTGCGGCTACGACGCCATACAGGCACTCTCGACCGTGGAGCACGACTACCTCACCGACGGCTTCTGGGCTATGAACCACAGCGAGGAGCTCTACTGCCCCGGGCTCAAGGTACACATCCTGCAGCGCATGGACGACGTCACGGAGCGCATAGCTGCGGGCGAGACAAGGGAGGAGATCATCGCCGAGGCTGAGGCTAAGGAGGTAGGCCTCAAGGCTAAGGTCGAGTCGATGTACTACGGCAACATCTACTACCTCTTTGTCTACCGCGAGTTCTCGGACGTGCGCCTTGTGGGCACGCCCCCGACGACTATTGGTAAGTTTGGTGCCGACAACGACAACTGGATATGGCCACGCCATACGGGCGACTTCTCGGTATTCCGCATCTACGCCGACAAGGACAACAACCCCGCAGAATATAGCGCCGACAACCGTCCCTACACGCCCAAGCGTCACTTCGAGATCTCCACGTCGGGCATCAAGGAGGGCGACTTCACGATGATTTACGGCTTCCCCGGTAATACGCAGGAGTATATCACATCGGATGCCGTGAAGTATATCGCCGAGACCTCGGATCCCACGAAGATAGCACTGCGCACCGAGCGTCTAGACATCATCGGTGCTGCGCAGAGCAGCTCAGCCGAGGTGCGCATACAGTACGCAGCGAAGCAGGCCAACATCGCCAATGCGTGGAAGAAGTGGCAGGGCGAGGTGCTCGGCATCAACCGCCTTGGCACATACGATAAGAAGCTCGCCTACGAGGCACGCTTCCGCAAGGATAACCCCGAGAAGGCATACCTGCTCGACTCGCTCGCTGCAGCCTATGAGCGTAACATCGAGGGCTACTTCAACTATGAGCTCTATAGCGAGACGCTCCGTGGCATCGAGCTTCAGCAGGCCGTGGCTATAGCGCTGAGCGACAAGCTCTCAGCCGAGGATAAGGCGGCACGTATCGAGCTCTTCTACAAGGATTTCCAGGTGGATGTAGACCGCGCCATTGCCATCGCCATGCTTGGCGAGTACGAGGCTATGGGCACCTATATCAGCGAGGAGCTCAAGGCCCTCTTTGCTCGCCACGGTGGTGCTAAGGAGTATGCCGCATGGCTCTACGACAACACCGCGCTCGGCACCCTCGAGAGCTTCAAGACGGCAGACATAGCCAACGATCCTATGACCGAGTTTGTTCGCGCCATCGCTCCCATACAGCAGCAGATACGCCCCTACACCTACCGCAACCTGAGCAACATCCCCGACATCGAGCGCTGGTTCCGCCCCTATGTCAAGGCGCTTATGGAGTGGGACACGAAGCGTGCCTTCTTCCCCGATGCCAACCTCACGTTGCGCGTGGCCTACGGTAAGGTTGCGGGCTACGAATATGCCGATGGCGAGTACCACCTGCCGCAGACCACCATCGAGGGTATCATGGAGAAGGACAACCCCGACATCTACGACTACAACATTCCTCAGCGCCTACGCGACGTATACGCTGCGAAGGATTATGGACGCTGGGGTATCACGCTCAATGGCAAGTACACCGTGCCCGTATGCTTCATCGCCACAAACCACACTACGGGTGGCAACTCGGGCTCTCCAGTGCTCAACGGCAAGGGCGAGTTGATAGGCATCAACTTCGACCGCACATGGCTCTCGACAATGTCGGATATAGAGTTCGACGAGACGCTCTGCCGCAATATCATCTGCGACATCCGCTACGTGTTGTTCGTCATCGACAAGGTTGGTGGTGCCGAGTGGCTTATCGAGGAGATGGGTCTGTAATAGACCAAAAGTTATACTATATGCGAATATTGCCGATACCCGAAAGTATCGGCAATATTTTTGCACCTACGTCGCCGCAAAAAAAAGTTTAAACGAAATGGATTTTTTTTCGCATTTTTTGCACCACGAGACCAAAATTTTTCTACCTTTGTAATAGAGAAATATGCGCTCTAAGTGCGTTAGAATGCGATATTTAGATGCTCTAATGGCGTAACTCGCTGAGGGGGGGGGTATTTACGCTCGTCCTCTACGATTGATTTTAGAGCCATGTATTTGATGCGCATAGGCACTCGAGAGAGTATAGAGAGTATGTAGAACAGAAAAGGGAAGACCCAAAGAGAGAATAGAAAGGTAAAATAACCAATACACATTTTTATTAACTTAAACAATTATTCAGATGAAAGCGAGATTTTTAGCTTTGGCGGCATTGGTGCTTGGTTTGGCATCGTGCCAGAAGGACTTCGACGCTGCCAATCCTGTTGGCGGTGGTGAGGTCGACTTCCAGCTCTCGGTCGGCGCTGCTGAGCTTGCAACACGTGCAAGTGAGGATCAGGTTAACGACGGAGTGTCGGGTTTGAATAGTGCCTATGGTGCTATTGACTATCTCCAGGCTGAGGACAATGGCGATGCCACCCTCCGCGTTGACTGGAATGATGTTAACCTTCGTTACACCTTGGAGGTGTACGACAAGGCTGCTTCGTATGCTGACGACGTAAAGCCCGTTAAGGATCGTCAGGTTAAGATCGTTGACGAGTACGCGCCCGTAGTATTTGATCTTCGCCTTGTGCCCGGTCGTGAGTACCACTTCGTAGTATTCGCTGACTTCGTGCCTCAGTCGGTTACCGATGCTACTCAGACTGCATCTATCGCTGATCAGCGTACCCTCGGTAAGCACCACGAGATTGGTAACACCTTGGCTGACATCAAGGTTGTTAGCGACGGCATCAACGATGAGTGTACCGATGCTTACTTCGCTACGAAGGACATCGTTATCGAGAACTCTGCTGCGCAGGATATCGTCTTGAAGCGCCCCTATGGTAAGCTTCGCGTTATCGCTACCGACCTCGCAGAGCTCAACATCAACGTTGACCCCACTTGTGTCGTTGTTACTTACGATGAGACACATCCTACGGAGTTCAACGCCATCACCGGCGAGACTAAGGCTGTGACATCTACAGCTACGGTAACATTCGACAGCGAGTACAACGATGGCGTAGGTAAGGGTAGCCTTGCAAACCACTTCTACACTGCCGATTTCGATGCTAGGAAGGCTCCTAACGCTGAGAACGTTGAGCGTCACACTCACATGACTCTCTTCACGGACTACATCCTCGCTGAGAAGGAGGGACAGACTCCCTACCACTTCACAATGAAGGTATACGAGGACGACTCTAAGGCTGATGACAAGCTCATCAAGGAGACTAAGTTCTCTACTGATATCCCCGTTGAGCGTAACAAGCTCACTACTGTTATCGGTAACGTCCTCACTACAGCTACTGAGATCGAGGTACGCATCGACGATAACTTCGCTGGCGAGACTGTTAAGAACGTCGTATTTGTTGACACTGTTCAGTCACTCCAGGAGGCTCTCGACAACTACGTAAACGGCCAGACTATCCTCTTTAGAAACAATATCAAGGGTGATGTAACCGTTCAGCAGGTTGATGGTAAGGATTATGTTATCGATGGTAATAACTATAACTACGATGGTGTTATCTTCATCAACGGCCGTGGTAATCAGAGTGGTACAGATAGCGTTACTATCAAGAATGTAAACTTCACCACCGCGAGGGACAGCATCAACTTCATTGACGCTGATAAACCCCACACTGGTTACAACTACAACTATGCCCACAATGTAACTGTTGAAAGCTGTTCGTTCAACGCAACAGGTGTAGATGTTGTTGGTCTAAAGCTTCGTGCCGCAAAGAATATCATCGTTAAGGATTGCGTTGCTAATGGCACTACACGTAGCGGTGCTTCAGGCATGCACTCATTGGCACAGCTCTACGACTGTAATACCGTGCTGTTTGACAATGTTAATGTTGACGCATTGGAGGGTGGTGTAGCATTTGGCACATCGCTAAATCCTACCATCAAGAACTCTACACTCGTAGGTAGGCAGTATGGTATCCGTGCAGATGCCTCAGTTGCAACAACTCTCAATATCGAGAATGTAAACGTTACTGCCGAGGTTCCCGTTATCATGCGCTATACAAGTGGCGACTACATCGTTAACATCACTGGCCAGAACTCATTCGACGCTCCCGGCTACCAGGTAGTATTCACCAAGAATAAGGATGATAAGCCATTCGAGGCTCCCGAGAGCAACTGGGTTCTCAATGGCGGTGACGATCTCCTCGTATTCCCCGGCGACCAGTTGTTTGCTTACAACGCTGCGAGCCTCCAGTACCTCCTCGACAACGCTCAGGGTGGTGATGAGATTCTTTTTGCTGCTGATATCGTAGGTAATGTTATCGTTCCCGAGATTGCAAACTCTACCATTACTATCAATGGTCGTCACTACAACTTTGACGGATACTTCCAGATCAATGGTAAGTCACAGTACAAGGGTGCAACTACAGTATTCGAGAATATCGAGTTTGAGACTGCTAACAGTGCAAACTTGTTGGATAGTGCATTTATCTACTGTGGCGAAATAGATGGCACAAGCAAGCGTTACCCCGATAACGTGACCATCAAGGGTTGTACTTTCACCGCTAAGGATGCAGCTGTTCATAATAGCGTAGGTGCTAAGTTCTGGTCTGTGAATGGCAACCTCGTTATTGAGGATTGCGCAGCTAACGGCTTGCACTCATTGGTACAGCTTACATCTTGCAGCACTGCAAATGTAACTATCGACCGCGTTGGTATCGTAAACGGAAAGAACGGTATCGCTGTGGGTGATGCTAAGCTCAACTATATCAAGAACACAAATATCGCTAGCAACGAGTATGGTATTCGTGCTAATGGTACAGGAGAGTACACTCTCAACCTCGAGAATGTTAATATCAAGGCTGCTAAGCCCGTTATCGTTCGTAAGGCCTCTAAGAAGTACACTGTTAACTTCACTGGCGATAACACGTTGGAGACTTCTGGCTACCAGGTAATATTTACTACGGGCAACGATGATGTTACATTCGTAGCTCCCGCAGATTACAGCCTCACAGGTGCTGATAGCTTCCGCGTATTCCCTCGCGATGCCGACCAGAACGACTACATCTACACGGCTGATGATCTCCAGGCTGCCATCGACGCTGGCGTTAAAGATATCGTTCTCCAGCCCGGCGTGTATGAGGAGACTATCAACCTTAAGAGCGATGTTACTATCGAGGGTCTCGATGGTGCTGTTGCACACTGCTTCAACCTTAATGGTGCTGACAATGTAACATTGAAGAACATCGAGTTTGATGCTGCTAAGGCCAAGATGGCTTACGATGGTAATGGCAATGAGAGATTCTATGCAAGCATTTTGAGCGGTGGTGCAAACAAGAATAATAGTGGTACCAACGGTCTTGTTATCGATGGCTGTACCTTCACCGGCCACTTCGCTGATGGAGGTACTACTATTGCCTTCAACGACCGTCATCGCGGTAGTGGCCAGTCAGGTAATATCACCATCAAGAATTGTACATTTGAGACAACAGGTGGTTATGTTGACATCTATACATACTACTCAGGAAAGGGTGCGTTCAATATCGAGAACAACATCTTTAAGTCTGAGACAACTGATAGAGCTATTTACCTTGGCAAATACCAGTCAAGCACCCCTATTGTTGTAAAGGGCAACAGATTTGAGAAGTATGCTGATTTTGCTTCAGCAACACTTTTACAGCCCCACAGCGCGGCTTACAGCCCATCATTTGATGAGTCTGACAACACTTTCGCTAACTAATCGTTAGCATAGGGTTAATACTAAGCAGCACTCCTCGGGAGTGCTGCTTTTTTTGTGTGATTTGCTTCCACAATGTCATTCTGAACGTAGTGAAGAATCTGGAAGAGACAATGGAACAAAGAGGCAAAGTGTCCTCGCGGGCAGATCCTTCGACTACGCTTGCGCTCCGCTCAGGATGACAGGGGGGGGGTGGACGCTCAGGATGACAAAGTGCCAGATCGTACCCATCACCCCCCCCACCATACCCGCCCCCTAAACATCACGGGTATTAAAAATAATACCCGCAATACGGTGGGGCACAGTGTATAATTATGGAGTCGAACAAAAAAACACCACGGGTATTAAAAATAATACCCGCAGTGCGGAATTAAGAATAATGTGCTATCTTTGCAAAAAACCGACAGCAATGGACAAGCATATAGTAAAATGGGGCCCGGAGAGAATCCCGTAGGCGATATGTTCAATGAGTTTCCAGAACTTAATGTTAGACAAGTGGCACGCGCAATGGGCATAAACGAGACCCTTATGCAGCAATACGTTAATGGCACAAAGCGCCCGACATATGAGCGTCGCGCCGCCATAGAAGAGCATCTACACAAACTCGCAGCGCGACTTGCTGCAATAAAGTTGCGATAAGAAAGAGCCTCCATCACGCGACTGACAAAATGTCAGTCGCGTGACAAATGTACATATTATAATATATGACACACGAGGTTTGGCACAGTGATTGCCCCGACCTAACGACAGAAAACAGAAAAGGCTAACACGAAGATAAATAATATTAACTAAAACATAAAAAGTATAAAACTATGGCAGTAAAACCGCTTTCAGACCGCGTATTGGTGAAGCCCAATCCGGCAGAGGAGAAGACCGCAGGTGGTCTCTACATCCCCGACACAGCTAAGGAGAAGCCCCTTATGGGTAAGGTTATAGCAGCAGGCCCCGGCACCTCAGAGGTTAAGATGGAGGTGAAGGTGGGCGACACAGTGATGTATGGCAAGTATGCCGGCACGGAGCTCAACTACGAGGGCGAAGACTACCTCGTGATGAAGCAGTCGGACATAATCGCCGTCATCGAGTAAGTGCGCTTACGACTAATTGGTAATTTATAGTATAACAAGCATAACATTTTAGACTATTATGGCAAAGGAGATAAGATATAACGTGGAGGCAAGAGAGCTTCTCAAGGAGGGCGTAGATGCACTATGCAATGCCGTGAAGGTGACACTTGGTCCCAAGGGTCGCAACGTAATCATCGACAAGAAGTTCGGTGCGCCCCAGGTAACGAAGGATGGCGTGACCGTAGCCAAGGAGGTAGAGTTGGAGGATACGTTTGCCAATATGGGTGCGCAGATGGTGCGTGAGGTTGCCTCAAAGACCAACGACGATGCGGGCGATGGCACAACCACAGCAACGGTCCTCGCGCAGTCGCTCATATCTGTAGGTATCAAGAACGTAACAGCCGGTGCCAACCCCATGGATCTCAAGCGCGGCATCGACGCTGCCGTAGAGAGGGTTGTCGAGTCGCTCAAGTCGCAGAGCCAGGTTGTAGGCTCGGACTTCGACAAGATCGAGCAGGTGGCAACAATCTCTGCAAACAACGACCGCAAAATTGGTAAGCTCATAGCTGAGGCTATGGCCAAGGTTAACAACGAGGGTGTCATCACCGTGGAGGAGGCCAAGGGCACGGAGACACATGTGGATGTTGTCGAGGGTATGCAGTTCGACCGCGGCTACATCTCGGCATACTTCATCACCGACACCGAGAAGATGGAGGCACAACTCGACAAGCCCTTCATCCTCATTGCCGACAAGAAGATCTCGACGATGAAGGAGATCATGGGCATCCTTGAGCCCGTGGCACAGAGCGGCCGCTCGCTCCTCATCATCGCCGAGGATGTTGATGGCGAGGCTCTCTCGGCTCTCGTCGTAAATAAGCTCCGCGGCACGCTTAAGATTGCCGCATGCAAGGCCCCGGGCTTTGGCGACCGTCGCAAGGAGATACTCGAGGATATAGCTACGCTCACAGGCGCCACTGTAATATCGTCGGATAAGGGCATGAAGCTCGAGGATGCAGGCCTCGATGCCCTCGGTACTGCCGAGAAGGTGACCTTGAACAAGGAGAACACGACCATCGTCGATGGTGCCGGCACTAAGGAGGCCATCGCTGCCCGCGTGCAGCAGATTCGCGCATCTATCGAGAATGCGACGTCGGACTACGACCGCGAGAAGCTCCAGGAGCGCTTGGCTAAGCTCGCCGGTGGTGTTGCCGTACTCTACGTAGGTGCCGCCACAGAGGTCGAGATGAAGGAGAAGAAGGATCGCGTAGATGATGCACTTGCAGCTACACGTGCCGCCGTAGAGGAGGGCATCGTGCCGGGTGGTGGTGTTGCCTACATCCGTGCCGTAGCATCGCTCGAGGGCATGAAGGGCGAGAATGACGACCAGACCACAGGTATCCAGATTGTCAAGCGTGCCATCGAGGAGCCCCTGCGCCAGATTGTAGCCAACGCCGGTGGCGAGGGCTCGGTTGTGGTCAACAAGGTTAAGGAGGGCACGGGCGCCTTTGGTTACAATGCTCGTGACGACCGCTATGAGGATATGCTCGCTGCGGGTATCATCGACCCGACGAAGGTGTCGCGCGTAGCCTTGGAGAATGCTGCCTCTATCGCCTCGATGTTCCTCACGACGGAGTGCGTCTTGGCCGAGAAGAAGGAGGACAACCCTCTCCCAGGCATGCCCGCAGGCGCTGCCGGCATGGGTGGCATGATGTAATAGACCGTTACGGATATAAGGGGGGGCTGACTAAGTTACTTGTTAGTCAGCCCCCCCCTTTTTTACAACCACCACCTAACTATTCGCGGGGTTATATAAGAGTTTAAAGAATACTGTATCTCCACCCTCATGCATCATAAAGAGATAGGCCTGATATCCTGAATCGACCTCAGTGCCAACCTTCACGGCTTGACCTCCGGCATTAACCTCCGCAAGATCAAACCAGTAATTATCACCCCATAAAAAGAGTTCTGAAGCCGAATAATCCACAGCATTATTGCCATCATAACTAAACAATACCATTGTACAATCTACAATACCCGTACCTTTACAGAAGATTGAGACACCATCTTCAGGGTCTACGATTATCTTAGCCTCCGCCCAGTCGCACTCCTCGGGGGTTATAAGGTCGTAAAATTGCACTATTGAAATTGTCGAAGAATCCAGATAGCGAGGGTTATCGGAAACGGCATGCACATTCACGGTATATCCTCCCTTACTATAAACATCCACGGTGTAGAATGTATTATAGACTATAGTCTCTTCAGCAACATTACTACCTACCACATAGTAGTCGGCATTCTCTATAGCCTTCCATGTAACGGTGAAGCTCGTATCGGTGACATTCTCTATCGACAGAGAGGGGGAACGAAGACGCAACTTAGCATTATTCGGGGCTCCGGGCAAAACTATTTGGAACATACCACTTGTGTTGGCATAGTAACCTTCAGAAGGAATGCCAGCAACGAATAAACCCAAGGCGTTAACGGGGAATGATATATTTCCATCCACCATCTCACCATACTCCTCCGAAACATAACCGATCCAAATCTCACCCAAACCATCGATAGTGATACCTACAGGCTGGAATGGGATAAATACTGCCTCGGGGTTGCGTGCATCAATCTCAACATACCCCACCTCAGCGCATGTTATGTCTGATGGCATACCACCGATAAAGATAGGTATATTCTCCTCACAGAATGGATCCACCATACGATAGTAGCCCGGACGTGTAATGCTCTCCTCGATAGCAACGGATGCTACATTACCTGCAATACCACCATAAACCCAACTAATGAAATCCTCATAGAATATTCCCTCGCCTAGCTCATTCCATATATCGTCACCCCAGCCAAGCTGTGTAATAGTGAAGCTACACGAGTAATTCGCCGTGTCAACCGATAGTGTCACCTCGGCGCTACGCTCCTGCTCGGCCTCGTTTACTGCGACGGTGAGAGTAAGTGTGTCAACACCCTCGGCACTCGCCTTAGTCACGCTCAACCACTCCTCTGCCTCCTCAGCAACATTTACAGAATACTCAAGGCTCGTAGTAATGGTAACCTCAACCTCGCCACCCTCGAAGCTTACAATAATGTTGTCGTCAACATTGATATCAAAATCTACAACATCACCCTCATCGTTGCCATTGTCAGGGTTCTCCGTCTGATCTCCGCCATTAGATAAGCCCGAAGCTAACTCCTCGCAACCAACGGCAAAAATTCCAAGCAATGCCAATAAATAAAATAGTTTCTTCATAGTAGTATAAATTTGGATTGTGTCTGTTATTACTTGCTATCGTTACACAAAGATACGAATAATTTAGTTAATATACTCATGGTGTACAATAAAATCCATAACTGAATGGCTGGTAAACCACTATATGAATTTGGAATTTTACAGAAATTTCAGTAATACAGAATAGCATTACAATAATAGGTAGCACCTCAAGATTATTTGACAAGTGCTACCTACTATTTTAGTGGGGATTCATAATATTCGCATATCATCAATATTGCAGAACCTTAATCCCCCTTAATGTTAATCTCCACATTCTCGCCCGACCAGGGGTTTATCTCCACCCAGCGTTTAAGCACTTGTGTTGTGCCGTGCTCGACGATGAGCGACATATTAAGTGGCGCAATGTCGCGTGTGGTGTTCTCGCGCGGGAGCGTATGCGGGATTACATATATATATAAGGTAAGCTCCTCGGCATCGGTGCTACTGAGCACAACACCACGCTCCGCATTGTAGCCCTTAGGTTTCTCACGTAGCTCGGCACCCACGGGTGCTATCTCGCTACGGTGCTTGAGGAACTCCACCTCCTCACCACCACGTCGCACACTACACATAACAACATAGTTGAAGCGCCAAAAGGCATCGTCGTTGCAATCAACACGTATAGTAAACCCTGCCATAATCGAACAACTCTTTGCAAAAAGATTGAAAATTCTGCTACAAAAATAGTAATAATTTGCAGATTTTAGTTTTTTGTCGTAAATTTGCAGACTAATTGTGCTGAAATGGAGCAAAATGCATTGTACACGATAGCCTACAAGGGGCTTAAAAGTGGAAGCTACGAGTATGATTTTCAGGTAGATGATGCGTTATTTGAGGCGTATGATCGAGTGGAGATCAAGGGTGGCCGTTGCAATGCGCACGTAATGCTCAAGCGTAGCGAGACAATGTTGGAGCTCAACGTAACCATCGATGGCGAGGTTATCTGCGAGTGCGACCGCTGCTTGGAGGATTGTCCCATAGCTGTGGATTACGAGGGAGACCTTGTGGTTAAGTTCTCGGACGAGATTGACGACTACGACGGCGAGGTGCTGTGGATGTCGCCCGCGGAGGACTACCTCGACCTCACGCAGTATATCTACGAGAGCATCGTATTGTCGCTACCCTACCGTCGCGTACACGAGGAGGGTGGCTGCAACCCCGAGATGCTGGCATCGTTCAGCGAGGCCACGGAGGAGGATATGGAGCGCATGGAGGCTGAGGTTGAAGAGAGCGACGTGCAGGGCTTGGACGACTACAACAAGGAGCTCCTCGAGGCCCTAAAGCGCAAAATGGAGAGTAACGAATAAGAGATATAAGGCACGCTGCGGGTCTATCCGTCAGGCACGAGGCGATGCTGAAAAAGAAACTTAAAAACTTAAAAATTATATTGTAGTATGGCACATCCTAAACACAAAGTTTCGTCTACACGTCGAGACAAGAGAAGAACTCACTACAAGGCAGTAGTTCCCACTGTAGTAACCTGCTCAAACTGCGGTTCAGCAGTACTCTACCACCGCGTATGCCCCGAGTGCGGCTTCTACCGCGGTAAGCTCGCTATCGAGAAGAAGGCAGCTGAGTAGTCTTCACCAAAGAGAAGAAGAGCACACCGCACGACGGTAGTGCTTTTCTTTTTTTAATACCTAAGCTACAACTACGTGTATAACATAAACTAACATCCCTATGATAAAGATCGGTATCGATGCTATGGGTGGCGACTTCGCCCCTGAGGTGGCTATTGAGGGTGCTGTAATGTCACTCAACCATATTGATAAGGATAGCCGCATAGTTCTCTATGGCGACAAGGCGCGCATCGTGGAGCTCCTCAAAAAACACAACTGCCCCGAGGAGCACTTCGACATCGTGGCAACAACGGAGGTTATCGAGATGGGCGACCATCCCGCCAAGGCCTTCGTCTCGAAGCGCGACTCGAGCATCACCGTGGGATTTCGCGACCTTGCCGAGGGTAAGATCGATGGCTTCGCAAGCGCAGGCTCAACAGGTGCTATGATGGTAGGCTCGATGCAGGTAATCAAGCCCATCGAGGGCGTCATCCGCCCCGTGCTCGCCACGCTCATACCCACAGTATCTGCTGAGCACGGCATACGTCGCGCAGTACTTATGGACGTGGGCCTCAACGTCGACGCCAAGCCCGAGGTATTGGCCCAATATGGTCTGCTGGGCTCGATATACGCTAAGTCGGCACTCCAGATGGAGAACCCACGTGTGGCACTTCTGAACATCGGCGAGGAGGAGGGCAAGGGCAATGCCCAGTCTAAGGCTACGTACGACCTCATGAAGGCCGACGGCCGCTACAACTTTGTGGGCAATGTCGAGGCGTCGTATATCTTCACCGGCAAGATCGGCGATGTTGTCGTTGCCGACGCCTTCGTGGGCAATAGCCTTCTGAAGATGGCCGAGGCACTCTACCGCATAAACTTCCGCCTTGGAGGTGGCAAGCCCCGCGTGAAGAACTTCCTGCGCCCCGTACTTGGCCGCCTTGTGCCCAAGCTATACTGGCAGCAGGACTTCTGGGATGCAATGAACGCAGAGAGCGTTGGTGGTCTCCAGGTCATGGGCGTAAATGCCCCCGTGATGATTGGCCATGGCAGCTCGTCGGCACGTGCTATATGCAGCATGATACGCTCCATGGAGCGCGACATCAAGAGTAACTTCCCAGCGAAACTGCGCGAGGCACTAAATAGTTCAAACCAGTAATCACAACAGCTTAACAACTATGCGATTCATTAAATTTTTAACACTCATAATGCTCACACTCTCAATCGCAGCGTGCGAGGAGGGTAACGACGGCAAGGGCACAGGTACAAACAACAACCAGCCCGGCAAGCTCCCCAACGAAGATATCGATGGCACCCCCGATGACGACATGGACAAGCCCAACGAGGGCAACAATGGGGGCAAGACAGATGACAGCGATGATGGCAACGAGGGCAATGATGATGTCGATGTGGCAGCAGCCGAAGTATCGCTTAAAGCAATAGATATTGCCGAGAACAGCATCTCATTCGAGCTTACGAGTGCCAATGCCGAGGAGGTACGCTGGCTATGCTCCATACAGACAACAACGTCGTTGAAAGGCGAGGATGTCATGCTCAAGGGCACCGTGGCAGATGCCAACACCACGACGACAATAGAGGTAACAGAACTTATTGCGGGTGCCACCTACGAGATTTATGGTGCTGCGAAGAACAGCAAGGGTGATATCACCTTAGCCAGCACACTTGTGGTCAAGACCCCGAATGGATACGTAGGCGATGCCACGTATAGTTTCGTCGACAACATAACCGCCAGCGTAGACATCATGGAGACAAACGGTCTTCGCAACGACTATGTATCGTTCTACGACAATGTTAAGGGTCACACGCTCTTTATCGACTTCTACTCGCCTCTTGAAGGTGAGTACCTGCCCTCTGGCACCTACCCGTTGGGTGATGGCTCGTCGATGACCAGCGACCAGCAGTATACCTACATCCTGCTTGCCGGTCATGAAGACTTCATACGCATTACGGAGGGTAGCGCCACTGTTGCGGTCGTAAGTACTGCTACGGGTGCTATCACACACAGCATTACGGCAAACTATACGATGACTACGGGCGACACGATAGCGCTCCAGTTTACCGGCACTATAGAGCCACGCAAATAGCATAAAAAAACAAAAGGAGGCTGAATAAAAAGTGTATTTCTGCGTTATGCTCGCCCTCAAAATGCTCATTTACGCCAAGTAAACTCCGCTTTTTCGGGCTTCGCATGCCTAAAACTACATCTTTTTATTCAACCTCTTAACAAAAGGGGGATGACTAAGTTACTTTTTAGTCATCCCCCTTTTGTGGGCCCAGAGGGGCATGATCCCCCGACCTTCGGATTATGAGTCCGCTGCTCTAACCAACTGAGCTATGGGCCCAACGTTTTCACGTTTCGCGGTGCAAAGATAATTAAATTTTTGCAATACGCAATAAGAAACATCTATTTTTTTCAACAACACTCTTGCTGCGACTATCTATTGACCACAATTGAATAGATGGCGGAGTGCAAAAAGAGGGTAATAATATGTCCAAAATAGTCCCATTATTTGCGTTATCTTATATTTGCTTTTATGATAAATGTTTATATCTTTGTACGTCCAAAAACATAATGACAACATTATTACAATCACGATGGCAGATATTTCAGCCACACTGCAATATCTGTCGTAGAATACAAACAATTACAAACTAATGAAACACAACATTTTACCGTTTGCGATGGTAGCCGCTTTGTTTGGCGTGCTAACATCTTGTGAAAAGGAGCCGACAAAGACACCGGCAGATGAGAAGGCGACCATCTACGCTACGCTGGAGAATGGCCGCGAGTGGCATCAGGGCGATGAGATTGTCATCAATGGTGCCACGTATGTTGCAGACGAGGGCGAGACCTCGACTATCACAATCGAGAATGTGGCTGTAGCCGAGAGCTACTATGGTGCCTACGACTTCGGTAGTGGCTCAATCAATGGCACTACGCTTAGCCTTACACTCCCCGAGGTGCAGGGTACAGCTATCACCATGACACAGCCTATGGTTGCATGCAGCACAACTACAAACCTTGTGTTCAAGAACCTTATGGGTAACCTCGTTCTTGACGTTGAGGGTTACGGCAGCATCAAGCGCGCCACCGTGACATCGCTCGACACTGCTCTTGCAGGCGAGGGTAGCGTAGACCTTAACTTCGTTGGCAACCCCAAGTTCGTCCTTGGTGAGGATGGCTCACGCACCATAACATACTCTGACGACAACGGCGTGCAGCTTCCCGCAAAGTTCGCCATCAGCCTCCCCGCAGCCATCTACTCAGGCTTCGTAGTCACGCTCTATGGTGCTGACGACCAGATTATGAGTGGCATCGAGATTGGTGGCATGGAGATTCTCCGTGGCGAGAGCCTAAGCACGAAGATCAACTATGAGCCCGACGCTGTGCCTCCTACCTACATCACCGCAACGATGGAGAACGACGCCAATGGCGTAGCACATACCTGGAGTAATGCGTCGGTTATCTACGTTAACGGCACACCCGTACAGATTGCCGACAGCGCCAAGGGCGAGTTTGGCCCCATGGCATCAGCAGAGTTGTACCTCGCATCAACATCATCCACATCGGTAAATGGTGTTAGTGGCAACTCTATGCGTGTATCAATCCCCACAACTCAGGGCAACAAATCGCTTCTTAGCGCCATCAACCCCGCTGTCGCTAAGTCGGAGACCAACACCCTCGCCTTCAACTACCTCGCAGGCGTTGTTAGCGTTGATATCACCGGCCCGCAGAACCTCCGCAAGGCGACCCTCTCGGGCAAGAACAACCGTCGCCTTACGGGTGCCGGAGTAGTAGATATGGCTACGGAGACTCCCCGCCTATCGCTCGGCGCGGATGCATCGAAGGATGCCATCTTCGACTGCGGTAGTGCAGGTCTCAGCCTCGAGGCTGGCGCAACAATCCGCTTCGTTGTTCCCGCCGAGAACTACACAGAAGGCTTCACACTCACACTCGAGGCCACCTCGGGACAGACATACAGCATAGAACTTGATGGCATCACCGTCGAGCGCAATAAGGTTGCCAAGTACGACGCCATCACTTGGGAGGGACACCAGAACGACGGTAACGACCTCTCGAAGCTCGGCTATGCTAACTGCTATATGGTACACCAGGCTGGCGAGTACACCTTCAAGACGCGTCGTGTGGATAATACCCTCATCAACGACATCGCGAAGGTTGACTGGCTTTGGACATCGACCGTTGCGGGCGAGAGTGGTAATGCACTCGTTTCGGACATCTCTTATGCCGATGGTCTTGTAACCTTCACCGCCTCGGAGCATAAGGGTAACGCCCTCCTTGCAGCCTTCGACGCCAATGGCGCCATCGTATGGTCTTGGCACATCTGGCTCACGGATAAGCCCGAGATTATCGACTTCCAGAATAATGCTATACCTCAGAGCGGAGGCCTCACCGACGGCTACTACTGCATGGATCGTAACCTCGGCGCTACGTCGGCTACAGCTCAGGGTGGCTATGAGACCTTCGGCCTCTACTACCAGTGGGGACGCAAGGATCCGTTCATTGGCGACACTAAGGAGGAGCGCGCACGCGACGCAGAGGCTGGTGGCTGGGTAAATATTGTAGAGCCTTTCCAGAATAGCTCTACGCTTACCGTCTGCAACCCCGCATATACACAGGCACAGTGGACTATGTCGGCTACAAGTGTCTCTATTGCCGACGCCACGGCTAACCCTATGACCTTCCACTATGGGGACATTAACGCTAATAAGCCCAGCTGGGTGGATAAGAATACGCTTGGTAGCGAGAAGAACAACATCCTCTACGACTCGGAGCTCAGCCTATGGCGCACCTTCCAGAAGAGCAACTACGACCCATGCCCCGTAGGCTACCAGGTACCTCGCAAGGCTATGTGGGTATCGCTCGTATCGACCAATTGCGTACCTACAGACTATAAGGGATTTGTACACACAGCAGCAGATGGTAGCAGCGTATGGTTCCCCTCGGCAGGCTATCGTAGCGCACACCCCGCTGATGGTGGCGCCCTTATGAGCGTACAAAACGACACGGGCTTTGTTAAGATTTGGAGTTCGGAGCTCGAGGTAGCAGAGACAGCATACTGCTTCACCTACAACGACCCATACTACAACGCAGGTGGTGGTGCAGGCTGGGCTAATGGTTATAACGTAAGATGTGTTAAGGCATACTAATATAGAGGATTATGACAGCTAAGAGATATATTTTTGCATTTGCTATACTATTTAGCATCTTCGTCTCATCGTGTACCGACAATGACACCGAGACACCCAACACTCCTACCCCCGTGGAGATCACACTTAGCGTAACTCCCGAGAGCCTCTCGCTCAACTCTTATGGCGATGCCGTCACCCTCGAGGTTAGCACCGACGCCGAGGCTTGGGATCATGTTAATGCCACATCGTGGCTCGCCATCCACCGCGATGGTAATACCCTGACTATCAGTGCTCGTGAGAACAAAAGTGAGGATATCCGTAAGGGCTCAATACGTATCATTGCCACTACGGGCAACTCACGTGCCGAGAAGGAGATCCCCGTGGAGCAGGCCTCGCGCGACGCCAGCTCGGACGTAACGTCACTCTTCGAGTGCCCCGTATTCGAGCAGATCGTCCTCACCAACTTCGACTTCAATGGCGATGGTAAGATCTCGGCCGAGGAGGCTGCCAAGGTGACAGATATGGTTCTCACGTACGAGGATGAGGATACCCGCGAGCCTATCACCTCGCTCAAGGGTATCGAGATGTTCGTCAACCTCGTCAACCTCGACTGCGACCTCAACGCCATCGAGAAGCTCGACCTCAGCGGTCTCGAGAAGCTCGAGTATGTAGATTGCTGCTACAACGTCATCACCGAGCTTAATGTCACGGGATGTAAGGCACTGAAGTGGCTCTATGCCTACTCTAACAAGATCGAGAAGCTATACGTCACGGGCTGCGATAACCTCAGCTTCCTCCAGGCGTATAACAATAAGATTACGACGCTCGACGTGAGCGGCTTCCCCGAGCTCGTATACCTCGACCTGCGCATCAACAACCTCAAGGATATCAAGTTTGACAACTGTCCTAAGTTGCAGATTGCTGCTATCGGCACTAACGACATCATCTCGCTCAACCTTGAGGGTCTGCCCGAGCTTATCACGCTTGGTTGCTACGAGAATAGCATCACGTCGCTCGACCTTAGCACACTGCCCAAGCTTAATATGCTCGAGTGCTATGCCAACAATATCTCTACGCTCGACCTTAGCAAGAACAAGATGCTCACGGCCATCACCTGCCAGCGCAACCTACTCACGGAGCTCAACATCGAGGGTTGCACGCTTCTTAAGAAGCTCGACTGTAGCAACAACTACCTCACGGGCACACTCAACGTGAACGCCTACCCCGAGCTGTCCTACCTGCACTGCGGTGGCAATGGCTATACAGCCGTTGAGGCTAATAGCTGTACCAAGATGACCGACCTGGAGTGCGCCAATACACAGATTACTACCCTTGAGGTATCGGCACTCACACTCCTCGAGTCGCTTGTAGCTAACGACTGCGAGCTTACCACTATGGACTGCAGCAATAACCTCAATCTCGATGCACTCTATCTCCAGGGTAACCCCCTCGAGGTACTCTACTTGCAGGAGGGCCAGTCGATTGTAGACCTTAAGCTCGACAACCACGATGTCATAAGCTACAAGTAGTGGTCGCGTAATATTATATAATCATAAAGTGAATATCAGGGGGCTGACTAAGTTACTTTTTAGTCAGCCCCTTATTGTCTCTTTCGTCGTCGCTACAAAAGCGCCCTTTGCACAAGACTAATTTAGCATCAGTGTAGGTCTCGGTGCTGAGCATGCTGTCGCACGCCTCACGTTTAGCAGATACAACACGCGCAATAAAAAGAGTGCGAATGAGCCGTACTTAAGCGTACAGCCCATTCGCACTTTTTTTGGGTAGGGGGACTTAGGCCCCGACCACGCTAAACTACTTATATTCTACAACAATAGATCCAATATTCGAATGAGAAGTACCTACTGCAGTGAATACAACACGCGACTTACACTGGCCAACCCATACAGCCTCTGTTACTGAAGCGAATGTCTGTGTAGAAAATCCATCAGACTCCTTAGCCTTAAGATCCAAAAGGTATCCCACAGGGGCTGTAAGCGTAATCTTGGTGATGGTCTTGCCATTCTGTGCCTCGATACGAAGTTCGTGAGATGTTGTGCGACCGATGTAGATTGCGTCACGACCATCAACGTTATCTGTTCTCCACGAGCCTGTTGAAGAGATTTTGACATCGCCCTCATAGATAGTACCTACAGTGTTACTGCTAACAGCACCCTCCACAGGGAACGTAATCTCTATGGTCTGCGTCTCGGCATCCGCAGCAGCCTCAACAGTAACAGTGGTCATACCCGCCTCAGAGGCTGTATTGATAGTAGCATCCTCAGGGTTAGCTACGACCTCAACGTCATAGGTACCAGCCGCAACACCCTCGAAGGTAGCGGTTGTAGCCTCAACAGTAGTGGTTACATCGCCACATGTGACGGTATAATCCTTAGCGCCGTTGATAGCTGCCCACGTTACGGTAACAACGTCACCCTCGGCTGTGGCTGTAACTACGGGTGTAGCAAGGGGTGTTGTGACAGGCTCCTCGCCACCCTCATCTCCACTGGCCTCACCATCGAGGTAGTAGATATATACTGAGCTTGTAGAGCCGCTAAAGTTAAACCTACTGCTGTAGTAGTAATTTACATAGCGCATCGTCGTCGCGCCATCGTACTCGAAGGTTCCAATCCAAGCGACATTACCACTTGCAAGCGATATATCCCACGATGCTGAGGCATCCTTCTCGGGCTTGAACGATAGAGTATTAGACCAATTTTCAGAATCATATACACCATATAGGTAGCCGCTGTTAACCTCCTTGAGGGCAAATGTGCCTGCTGAGACACCCACCTCGACATCAAAGATGGCGGCACCGGCAGGGATATTGGCAGGAAGAATCTCGGGGCCATCAGAGATAGTCATACTCTCGGTATGCTGGAGGCTACTACCTGAAGCGGTAGTAGAGAGCATCTTAGCCGAAGATGATGCCGATGCCTTTGTGGCGATAACAATCTGATCGCCAGCGTTAAGCTCGTTGATGTCCGTAAGGAGCTTATACGCCTTAGGCTTCTCCTGACGCTCGAGGCCGGCAACCGAGAATACGGCAACATTAGCACGCTCGAACGTGAGACTCTTGCCCGTGAGGTCAACGCTCTTGGCATAGGTATACTTATCGGTAACAACCGTAACGGTAAACTCTTTGCCACTAAGATCGGTAGGTACGGTGGTCATCCATACCACATCCTCACCCGTAGCAACCCAACTCTCGCGCGTGATGGTGATATCCTCGAAGTTATTGTACCACTTAGCATTCTCTACCGTGGCAGCCTCATGTACCTTGAACTCCACAGCACCTACAGGCTTCGCTGACGATGAGAATGTCACCTTCTCGATAATCTCGCCTGCGCCTATACCCTTGATTGTCATCTTCGCAAAGGCGACCATACGCGCAAAGGTTAGCTTAACCGTCTCGGGCGTACCCTCAACAACAGCGGGCTCCTTAGACACGAGGATGTCGGTTGCGGGATCGAAGCTCTCGGCCGTAGGTGTCTGCGTCTGAGGCACCGAGAGCGAGATAGATGATGTTACAGACTTATAGGCATAGGGGTAGAAGGCACCCATAGTGTAGCTCGTAGCGCCATCAGTTGTCGAGAAGTCGGCAGTGAAGAGGATGCTGCCATTCTCGTTGATCGTATAGTCGGCGTGTGTAGGAGTCTGACGACGCGATGCAGAGTTATCATCGGCATAGTAGATGACGTTGAGCTGCTCGTTGCTCTCAGCCCAGTGAATCTTATTGTCGGCGCCGAGATATGTGCGTGTCTCCTCGTCGAGGTCTACAGCAACCTTGATCGTTGTCTTCTGCTCGGGAGCGATGTTCTCCTCGTTGAAATCATTAGCGCAGCTCTGTGCGAAGATCGCCAAAAGTGAGGCGAAAAATAGTGCTCTTTTCATACTCTCTCTCCTTAGGCTAAAATTCTCCAAAATCCTTAAAGTCTGGATCCTCGCCAGGAAGACCCGAATAATCCTCACCCGAGGCCGTAAAGCCAGCCTCAACCTCAATGTAGAGTATCTCCATTTGAGGCTCTTGATAATCTCTTTTAATCATAGTGTAATGTATGTAATAATTTGTTGATTTCAAAACGCAATGCAAAAGTAAAAAGAAATATGTAAATAACAAACTTTTCATGCAACCATTTTTAGAGCATAACAAGTACCCTGATACGAGGCGAAATAAATCACCCCAAAATGAAAAATTTAGGGCACAAGATTTTGCATTTTGAATAGTTTTCTTACCTTTGTATAATTATTTTAGGCGTAGAGTAATCTAAACTGTAATATATGAAGAAAACCTTTACTACGATTTTGTGCCTTACAGCACTTTTGCTTGGTACAAACACCCTTAAGGCTCAGGATGATAGCCGCGATATTAACGACATCTTTAAGCTTGGCGTCGAGGCTCGCTTCGACTATGTACACGAGGCTCTTGATGGCAATCGCGTAGACCCCGCAACAGGCATCAAGGTGCGCTACATCAACCTTCGTCTCGATGGTCAGATCTCGGAGAAGTTCACATACTCATGGCGTCAGAGACTCAACAAGATGTACTCGGCACAGAGCTTCGTAGACAACATGGACTGGCTATATCTCAACTACCAGCCCACGAAGAACTGGGGCATAGCGGCAGGTAAGCAGGTCGTTATGATTGGTGGCTGGGAGTACGACCGCGCACCAATAGACCTCTACTTCTGCTCGGAGTATTGGAACAACGTAGTATGCTATCAGTTTGGTGTCAGCGTAGCATATACCACAAACGAGGGCAACGACAAGCTCACATTGCAGTTCTGTCAGAGCCCCTACGACCAGAACTGCAAGCCCACGGACGTTGGTTATAGCAAGGTGAAGAGTAACCTCTTTGCCTACAACCTATACTGGATGGGATCGCACGGCTGCTATACGGCGCTGCACTCGCTCAACTTCTCGGAGTATCAGCGTGGCAAGTTCGACGTGTATGTAGTATTGGGCAACCAGTTTAAGTTTGGCGACGCCACACTTCAGCTCGACCTCATGAATCGTGGCACAAGTGGCAAGGAGCTACTGTTCAACAACTTCTCCATTATGGGCGAGTTCTCGTATCTCGTTGCACAGCGCGTAAATATCTTCGCTAAGGCCACATACGACAAGGTGGGCAACGACTACCCTATGGGACTCTTCCTCTACCCCGGCACAGAGATTACGCGCGTGGGTGGTGGCGTTGAGTACTACCCTCTCGGTGGCCGTGGCAACCGCGACGTACGCCTCCACGCAGCCTACGCCTACAACATCGGCAACAACATGAATCCTGATGGCACGGCACACAATAAAGGCTCGTACTTCACCTTCGGTCTCACGTGGAAGCTCGACGTAGTGAAGGGTATCACCACAATCATCGATAAACATCAGGCGAAGCGTGCCGCGAAGTTGTAATCGCAGCGACATACAGACGTGTAAAATAATAACCTAAACACTAATAACACTTATGGAGAACAAGGATAAGGGCTTCAAAAAGTACCTCGCAGGTATCTTCTGCCTCGTTATCGTCGTAGGCATCTTCGGCTCTGTGGGCTCGGTCATGGGTCTGCCGAATATGCTTAACACCATCATGAAGACGGCGCACGACCTACTGCTCAACACCGTCTTTTACCTTATGGCCATCTGCGTCATCACGGGCGCGCTGGGTCGTATCTTCGTGGAGTTTGGCGTTGTAAGCCTCCTGGAGCGTATCTTGCGCCCCTTGATGCGTCCGCTCTTCAACCTCCCCGGCGTAGCTTCGCTCGGTGCCGTTATGACATTCCTGTCGGACAACCCTGCAATCATCTCACTGGCCAAGGATAAGCGCTTTAGCTCATACTTCAAGAAGTTCCAGCTTATCTCGCTCACCAACTTCGGCACAGCCTTCGGCATGGGTCTGCTAGTTATCGTCTTTATGATCTCGCAGGGATACTTCATCGAGCCCTTCTTGGGTCTTCTCGGAGCATTCGTTGGCTGTATCGTATCGACACGCCTTATGCAGCGCTTCATCATAAAGAGTCACCCCAACTTCAAGGATGAGATGGCTGCCATTATCAACGAGGAGGATATGAAGGCCGACGAGGAGGTCAAGGAGACATCGATGTTTACACGCATCCTCAACTCGTTGCTCGATGGTGGTAAGACAGGTGTCGACGTAGGTATCTCGATCATCCCCGGCGTGTTGATTATCTCTACGTTCGTTATGATTCTCACGTTTGGCCCTGGCGACAACGGCACGTATGACGGCGCAGCCTACGAGGGTGTGGCATTCCTACCATGGTTCTTCAGCCATATAAACATCATCTTCGAGTGGCTCTTCGGCTTCACCGATCCTGCGTTGATGGCCTTCCCCATCACGTCGCTCGGTGCTGTGGGTGCAGCGCTCAGTCTTGTTCCCGAGTTCTCGGCACAGGGCATCATCAACGGCAATGCCATCGCCGTATTTACGGCTATCGGCATGTGCTGGAGCGGCTACCTGAGCACACATACCGCCATGCTCGACGCTCTTGGCTACCGCAAGCTTACATCTAAGGCCATCCTCGCACATACCGTTGGAGGCCTTGTTGCGGGTATCGCAGCACATCTTTTATTCATGCTCTACGCCCTTGCCTTTGGCACACCCACAGGCTTCGAGGGTGGCGCTGAGAGATATACCACGCAGTCGCCCGTTGTCATCGAGATTGTTGGCGAGAATCAGGTGAAGGTTGGCGATAGAGTCTTTACCGACGAGGCGGGCGACACCCCCGAGCAGGATGGCTCGTTGGCGCGCGTCATCGAGGGCGTATTGCTCACCAACCACGATACTGTGGAGGTTGCCGAGGGCGAGAAGCTCGACGCTGCCGACTTCATATCGGTTGACAAGCTCACGGTAGAGACCCGCGAGAGCCTCATCAAGGAGGTCGAGGCTGGCTTCGCAATGTATCGCAACGATGTTGCCGAGAGGATGTTCAACCGCCCCGTGGATATGCTTACCCCCGAGGAGGTCGAGGCTCTCGATAAGGCCATCCCATTCCAGTTCCAGCGCACTGAGGTTGCCACGGAGCCCTCTACAGAGGAGCCTGCAGCCGAGGATGCAGTTATCGAGGAGTAATGCGGCAACGCGACAAAGAGTAATCGCAGCAAGCGTATTACTCACCATCAACTACCAATTGACAAAGATGGGGCTGACTAAAAAGTAACTTAGTCAGCCCCTGATACTCAAGAGAGTGAATAAAAAGATGTAGTTTTAGGCCTGCGAAGCCCGAAAAAGCGGAGTTTACTTGGCGTAAATGAGCATTTTGAGGGCGAGCGTAACGCAGAAATACACTTTTTATTCACTCTCATCTTACATTTTTATCTATTCATCTACTCAAAACTACCATTCGTCCTAAAAGAGCTTCCGTGGTTAGGCTTATCCACCATTTTTTTGTACTTTTGTAGAGATGAATGTGTGCATATACATTCCGACCATCGACACTACAACATATTAAAACTATAACTAAAAATTTACCTTTATGAAAATGTGCAATTATCTCAACTATGCAGCCCCCGACATTGAGGTTGTAGAGATTGCCTTTGAGCGTGGCTTTGAGGCCAGTAGCGATTTAAACTCAGGATTTAATGGCCCCTCGTATGGCGAGGAGGATGTAGAGTGGTAATCCCAATGTTTAACCTAAAAAATGAGCAAAAGACAATGAGAAAGTTTTGGAATTTGATGCTTGTTGCGCTGGTTACTTTGGGTGCAGCAGCTTGTACAGATACAGAGGAGAACGTAGACAAGGCCCCCGAGCAGAGCGCAGGCCTCTCGTTCTACGCAGAGATTGTTGACGGCACACGTGCCTATATCGACGATACGGATGGTGATAAGACATGGAATACCATTTGGGAGGAGGGTGATTCGCTCCATGTTGGCACTACAGGTAATGACCCGTTCGTGTTTACCTACGACGGCGAGAAGTTCACCTGCACAACAAATGGCGTAAGAAGCCTTCTTGGTCAGGACGTGACCATTAGTGCGATGAATCCCAATAGAGATTCTAAGGCCGGTAAGAAGGGCTGGAGCATTACAAGCACTACGGTGGAGAACTTCGAGGAGAACGCAACGGTAAACCTTACGTCCGACACATCATTCTTACGTTACACGTACAATGGCGATAGCGATATTACCTTCACGGTAAAGAGTGCTGCTCCAAATAACACCTGTGTCTTCCAATATGAGGACGACTTATATGAGGATGTAACCATCTCGGGTGTTAAGGGTGAGAACTTTATTGCCTTCTGGACACAGAGCCTTCAAGCCATCAGCGCCACGCTATCGTACTCTATCGACGGCGTAAAGTGCAAGGAGACAGAGCTTTCACTCGTCGCTGGCAAGATCTATAACCTCGGCATATTGACCGAGGCTAAGCCCGAGGTTGAGATGACAACGGTATACTTCTCACCCAGCGTATGGAATGTTGATGGTGCATGGTTTTCTGCTCACGTGTGGAACGCCTCTGAGAGTAGCGATGTTAAGCTTACCGACGAGGATGCCGATGGCATCTACGAGTGCGAGGTACCCGCAGATATGACAAACATCATCTTCTGCCGTATGAACCCCGCATACACGGAGTTTGGCTGGGATGTCAAGGATGAGAATGACCAAGTCGTAGAGGATCACTTATGGAATCAAACTGCCGACCTCGAGATTGGCATTGCGCCTAACAACTATTACTATATAACAGACTGGGAAACAGGCGAGTGGAGCGACGAAAATGGCGTTAAGGTTCCAGAGTTCTCTGTTGGCATCGTGGGCTTCGGCAACTGGGAGGTTGACACGGATATGACCCTCGAGGGTGACTACTACACATTGAAGGGTGTGGCCGTAGCAGCTACGAACAACACATTCAAGATTCGTATCAGCGATTCTTGGGCCGAAAACTACGGTATCTCAAGTGCGGATAGTGCCGAGGCTGTAGCAATCAACAAGGATACCATGTATGCTCTTGTTCAGGATGGTAAGAATATGCAGCTCGCCGAGGGCACATACGACCTTTACTTCAACTACACAACCAAGGAGTTCTACGCAATGACTCCTGGCACTACCCCCGACGAGTTGGGCGTTCCTCAATATAAGATCTACGTACACCCCTACAACAACGTATGGACGAAGTACAACCTCTACTCTTGGGATGCTGTAAATACCCAACTAACAGGTGGTTGGCCCGGAACTACATCAACCGTAACAGAGACTATCAATGGCTACACATACTACGTGTGGACAATGCCTCGTTCGGCTACGGGTGCATCGCTCAACATCATCCTAAATGATGGCACAGCACAGACTCCCGACTTTGCGCTCGGTACACTCAACAAGGATTACTACCTATTGCTCAATGGTTCGGGTCTAAGCATTGTTGAGGATAAAGAGAATCCCGAGCCCGAAGTAATCGAGGGCGAGCCTCAGCCTTCAACATGGGCCTTGGCTGGCGAATTCAACGATTGGGGTGACAAGGTTATGTACACAACCGACGTAGACAACCTCTTCGTGGCCAAGAGCGTGACTATTGGCGCGTACAAGGAGATCAAGATTAAGGAGGTAGGCAATTGGAATGTAAGCTATGGCGCCGGAACTAACTACCTCAATGCTAACATTTGGGCTAAGATAGCTAGCGGTGGTGGTAACATCTCTATAATTAACGCTGATGTTTACGATATATACTTCGATTACAACAACAAGCGTATCTACGTTATGAAAGAGGGTGTAGACTACACCACTGCAACTGAGCAATCAACCAATGGTGCAGCACCCGATCTATCAGGTGCCTCTTGGGGCTTGTGTGGCGAACACAACAACTGGGGCTCAAACGACACACCACTCGTATGGGATGGCACAATTTTAATGTATGTCGCTAAGAATGCCAAGATTACTGGTGAATTTAAGGTGCGTGCCGACAAATCGTGGTCAACGAACTATGGAGGTAAGACTATCACCGTTGATGCTGCAGCTGGCACCGTACTGACTAGTAATGCAGGCAGCAACTGTAAGGCTTCTAAGACTGGCACATACGACGTATATTGGGACTTCAGCACCAAGAAGATATGGATTAAGACTCCGGGATCGGCAGCTCCTACGAAGTAATCCTGCGGGGTAGATAACTAAAAGAGGCTGACTAAAAAGGAACTTAGCCTGCCCATTACGCCTAAGAGTAACGTAATGTAATTATAAACAACTATACAGATGAAAAAGTTTTGGAATTTGATGCTTGCTGCGCTTGTAGCGATGGGTGCAGTGGCATGTACCGAGGATGACAACTCGGTAAACACGGGTGGCGATGACACGGTATCGTTCGAGGCCGTTGTTGCCAACTACGACGCTGAGGCTGAGGGCGCCAACGAGCTTTGGCAAGGCGTATGGACAGGTAAGGAGACTATCACCATTACCTACAACGAGACGACCTATGCCTTCACCAACAGCGAGCAGGAGAAGTCGCGCTTTACATGTACAACCGAGGGTGTAGCCGCCATCGTAGGCAAGAGCGTAGCCCTCAAGCTCGAGAACAAGGAGCTCTCGACAAAGGGTAGCACGGCCATCGCCGTAGATATGACCATCGAGAAGTTCGACCCCTCGAAGAGTGTAGAGCTCGAGGCTTCAAATGCCTTCATCAAGTATGCCATCGAGGGCGAGGCTAAGGTTACGTTCGAGATGAACTATCCCGCTTTCGTATACAACAGCGGCAAGAACAGCAGCATATCTATCAAGGATGTCACCGGCACGAATTACGTGGCGTTCATCCCCGGCACTAAGACCGAGGCCGAGCTCAAGGTGTTGGTCGAGGGCACGCTGGTAGATACTAAGGCCCTCCAGCTCAAGGCGGGTGCCATCTACGACCTCGGCACGCTCACCATACCCGAGAATGGCGGCAACGAGGGCGGCGAGGATAATCCCACAGAGACCACGATGGTATACTTCGTTCCCGGCATCTGGGATGTTGACGATGCTTGGTTTGCAGCATACTTCTTCAACTCGGCGGGCGATAGTGGCAGCTTGGCTCTCGTGAAGGATAGCGAGGGCGTATGCGAGTGCGCCGTACCCGCAGGTATGGAGAGTATCATCTTCTGCCGTATGAACCCCGCATATACGGAGTTCGACTGGAACAACGAGAGCGTGAATGACCGCGTATGGAATCAAACTGCCGACCTCGAGATTGGCATCGCTCCCAACAACTACTACTACATCCACGACTGGGAAGTAGGCATGTGGGGTACGAAGGATGGCTACGACAAGCCCGCACCCAAAGCACCCTGGGCTATAGCTGGCTCATTCAACAATTGGGACAACCTCCCCATGGAGTTCACCGACACCGAGAACCTCTACGTAGCCAGAGACCTTACGCTTGCCGAGGATACAGAGTTCAAGATCAAGGATGTAAATACGTGGGATATCTCGTTCGGCTATTCGGAGCCTATCGAGGCTGATCATTTCGTTATTTTGGACAATACTGCCGGCGAGGATAATAACATCCGCGTTGCCACTATGGGCACCTACGACCTATACTTCGAGTATGTCGATGGAGGCAACTGCAAGCTCTACGTCATGACCGCAGGTGGCGACTACACCACAGCCGAGGAGCAGACCGCAGGCACCGATGGCGGTGGCAACACCCCTGGTGGTGGCGAGAGCTCGGGCGAGGCATCTGAGTGGGCCCTCGTGGGCGACTTTGCGCAGTCGGGAGGCTCGTGGAGCGAGATTCAGATGTACAGCACCGAGACTGCGGGCATCTTCATCGCTGAGGATGTGACGATTCCTGTAGACTACTTTAGCTTCCTTATCAAGAAGTTTGGCGACAACACATGGAATCCCAAGTATGGTGCTGGAGATATCACCTATTTCAACCCAGGCAACTGGATGCCTGTCGTTGATCAGGGTGGCGACATCAGCCTCACAAAGGCGGGTCTATACGACTTCTACTTCGATGCTACGAATATCCGCCTATATGTTGTAGATGCCGGCGCCGACTACACCACCGTTCCCGAGCAGACCGAGAATGGCAAGGAGCCCGTGCAGCAGGAACCCGATGTTACAGATAACGTGGTATACCTCAAGCCCAATAGCAACTGGATGGAGGGTAATGCTCGCTTTGCGGCATACTTCTGGAATAATTCAGGTAATGTGTGGGTAAGTATGGTCGATAGCGATAGTGATGGCATCTACGAAGTGAACCTCCCGGTAGGCTATAGCTATGGTTGCAACATCATCTTCTGCCGTATGAATCCCGCAACTACGGCAAACAACTGGAACAACAAGTGGAATCAGACGAATGATCTTACCACCCCGACCGATGGCAACAACCTCTACACCGTTGCTGACGGTGTGTGGGATAAGGGCGACGGCACCTGGTCAAAGAAATAACCGATGTCGGTCTGATAACGTGTTACAGGAGTAGCCACATAAATAATCAATATTTTATGTGAGGCCGAATAGAAAGTCTATTTTGTAGTTATGCTTGCCCTTAAAAGGTAGACATTAAGTAAACTCCGCTTTTGCGGGCTTCGCGAGCCTGACACAACATCTTTTCATTCAACCTCCTAACACAAGGGGATGACAAAAGTAAATTTGTCATCCCCAGTTTTTATATGAGCCTCGATGATAACTACAACACCCCCATGTTGTCGGCGATTGGCGCTTACGAAGACAAAAAAAAGTATTTACGACTTACAAAATTATAATTATTTTTTGTACCTTTGTTGTCATAACAAATCGAAATAGTATGGATACAATCCTAAAGATTGAAAATGTCACCAAGAGTTACACGGGACATAAAGCCTTGGACAACGTGTCGCTCGAGGTGCCTCGAGGTGCCGTATATGGGCTTCTGGGCCCCAATGGCGCGGGTAAGACGACACTCATACGCGTGATTACGCGCATAACGATGGCCGACAGCGGAGGCGTACTGCTCGATGGCAAGCCTCTGACGGCAGACGACGTATTCCACATAGGTTATATGCCCGAGGAGCGTGGCCTATACAAGAAGATGCGCGTGGGTGAGCAGGCGATATTCTTTGCCCGCCTGAAGGGCCTCACACGCCGCGATGCCGAAGCACGCCTTAGGGCGTGGTTCGAGCGCCTAAACATTGCCGACTGGTGGGAGCGCAAGGTTGAGGATCTGTCGAAGGGTATGGCGCAGAAGGTGCAGTTCATATCTACCGTTGTACACGAGCCCAAGCTCCTAATCTTCGACGAGCCATTCTCGGGTTTCGACCCCATAAATGCCAACCTTCTGAAGGAGGAGATCTTGGGTCTGCGCGACCGCGGTGCCACGGTGATATTCTCGACGCACAATATGGCCTCGGTGGAGGAGATATGCGACCACATAACCCTCATCAACAAGTCGCGAAATATCCTCTCCGGCTCGGTCGAGGAGATACGTCGCTCGGCGGGTGGTAACAACTTCGAGGTCACGCACCGCGCCGATGACCAGAGCCTCGAGGCAGCACTTGGCGACCTCGCCATCGTCGTGGGCGAGAGCCACGGTGTCGTCGGTGGCTACCGCCAAACCAACATACACATACGTCGCGACGAGGATGTGCGTAAAGTTGTTGCAGCACTCAACGATAGATGCAACCTACGCTCGCTACGCGAGATGATGCCCTCGATGAACGACATATTCATCCGTGCCGTGAATGGCACGCTATAACACGCTACAGCTATGAAGAAGACATTTCTTATCATTCAGCGCGAGTTCACCGAGCGCGTACGCAAGAAGTCGTTTATCATCGTGACGCTTCTTATGCCTCTACTGATGATCGCCATAATGGTGGCACCCACGCTTATGATGCTCTACTCTACGAGCGACCAGAAGCAGGTTGTTGTCATTGACCGCACGGGCATGATAGCCCCGAAGCTACAGCCTACAGCCGAGGTTATGTTCATCACCGAGCAGAATATGACCAAGGCCGAGGCATGCCGCACATTCAACGAGGAGAGTGGCATATTCGGCATATTGTACATAGGCAGCGATGTCGAGGCTCGCGACTCGGTGCAGCTGATCACCAACTCCTCGTCGTCGATGATTCTCGAGGAGAGTATCGCAGCGCAGATATCCGCCATTATCGAACGCGAGAAGCTCTTAGAGTATAACATCGAAAACCTCGACGAGATTCTGGCATCGGTGGAGACCGACATCGAGCTTAGCACCTTCCTCAACGATGGCACAGGCCAGGAGGAGAGCATGGAGACCACATCGTCGGGCATAAGCTACGCCCTCGGCATGATACTGGGTATGCTCCTATATATGGTCATCATCCTCTACGGACAGATGGTGCTCACGTCGGTGGTCGAGGAGAAGGCCAGTCGCGTCATCGACGTCATGGTAACCTCGGCAACACCCTTCCAGCTTATGATGGGTAAGATTCTCGGCATTGCAGCCGTGGCACTCACGCAGATAGCCATCTGGGCTGCCCTCATCATCGCCGCCTCAAAGTTCCTCATCCCCGCGCTCTTTACCCCAGAGGTTGCTGCCACCAACGACGCTATGTTCGAGGCTCTGGTGGGCACGCTTGGCGACACGGGATATATAGCTACGCTCTTTGCATACGTGGCACTCTTCATCCTTGGAGGCTTCCTGCTCTACGCCTCGCTCTATGCCGCCTCGGGCTCGGCAGTCGACTCGGTGCAGGATGGACAGCAGTTCAACACCATCATTATGCTGCCCATCATCCTCTCGATAATCATTATGATGTCGGTATTCAACGACCCCAACTCGCCCATTGCGTTCTGGTCATCGATGATACCCTTCACCTCGCCCATCGTTATGATTGCCCGCATACCCTTCGGCATCCCGACATGGGAGATTATCGTCTCGCTCCTGGTGCTCTACGTAAGCTTTGTGGTAACGACGTGGCTTGCTGCCAAGATTTTCCGCGTGGGTATTTTTATGCACGGCAAGCGCCCCTCATGGCGCGAGCTATGGCAGTGGGTGCGAATGAAGTAGCGGATATCTAATATTTAGATTAGTTAAGTTCCGGGGGGATAAGGTGTTTAGCGGATGCAACGCTCACCTTATCCCCCTAAACTTTTTCAAACGCTTTACCCTCAATTATAACTATCATATCGAAAAAAAATCGTAACTTTGCACGTTATATGTACATATAAGTGCAAATGAAACGATTGGTAATACTCATCATGCTGGTGCTCTGCGGCTTCCTTGCCACGGAGAGGGTCTCTGCGCAGTATTACAGCTGGGGTGCCGACCCCCTATCGTTCCGCTGGAAGCAGATGAAGACTAAGCAGTACCGTGTGATATACCCCGATACGGCGGCGAATATAGCCTCGCGTATGATGTACTACCTCGATGCTGTAAAGGGGGATATAGACTACGGCTATCGTCATCCGCAGATGTCTATACCCTTTGTTGTACACCCCTCGAACTTCCTATCCAACGGCCTGGTTATGTGGATGCCTCGACGTGTGGAGTTTCTATCCACACCTGCCGAGCAGAGCTACTCTATGCCTTGGGCCAAGCAGCTCATTGCCCATGAGTATCGCCACGCCGTGCAATATAACAACCTCAACCGCGGTGTGGTTAGAGCCCTGAGCTACGTCCTCGGACAGCAGAGCTCGACGATAGGCCTCCTCACGATGCCGCTATGGATGATGGAGGGCGATGCCGTGATGACCGAGACGGAGATGTCGACATTTGGTCGCGGTCTGCAACCATCGTTCACGATGCCCTACCGCGCCTATGGCAATGTGGCTACGGAGTTTCGCAATATCGACAAGTGGTTCTCCGGATCTTTCAAGGATTACATCCCGAGTCACTACGAACTCGGCTACCTTATGTCGCGTCACGGCTACAACCGCTTCGGACGCATTATGGGCGACGATGTTGCGGAGCTTACGTCGCGCCGACCCTATATGCTTGTCTCGACAAGCTGGGTGCTGAAGCGTCTATATGGCGTCACGCAGCCCAAGCTCTTCTACGACACGTTCCACACGCTCTACAACCACTGGCAGCCACTGCTTGAGGTGGAGGAGACGACAGTACCGATTCCCGTGGCGGAGCCTAAGTCGCACACCACATACTCTCATCCTCAAGTCGACGAAGATGGCTCTATCATTATGCTCAAGGAGGACTTAGATCGCCCCTCGGCCTTTGTGTGCGTAGATGCCACTACGGGCACTGAGGAGCACATAGCCTATACCGGTGTGCTCTCCTCGCGCCCGGCGCTAAGTTCCACGGGGCGCATCTGGTGGACGGAGTATCGCCAGAGCACGCTCTATGCCGAGAAGGTTACCTCCGACCTCTGCTATATGGATATCGACAAGCAGCATCCTCGTCGTAAGCGTAAGATACGCAACGCCCTCTACCCTACGCCTACGAACAACAGCGACGTTGCATGGGTGGAGTATACGCCCGATGGTCGTTATACGATTGTGACGAACAATACCCCCAACACCGCTGAGCGTATATCCCTCGACTATGGGCGTGAGGTTCACGGCATGGCGTGGGACGACAAGAGCCAGAGCCTCTATCTTCTGATTACCGACGACGACGGTATGCACATCGCCCGTGCCGCGGGTGACAGCATCTGCCGTGTGACACGCCCTGCCTACACAACGCTTAGCGACCTGCGTGCTAAGGATGGCATCCTCTACTTCGGCTCGATAGCCTCGGGGCGCGACGAGATACACGCCTTCGATATAGCCTCGGGACGCGAATACCGCCTCTCCACCTCGCGCTATGGCTCGTTCCAGCCGGCACCCTACACCGCCAACAAGGTCGTGGCCACGACCTACGACCGCCGAGGATACATGCCCGTGATGCAGGATATGGCCGACACGTCGCGCGTACTGTACGCCATACATCCGCCCAAGATTATGCTTCCGAAGAGTAAGCCTTGGGGTGTCGTAAACCTCGACACCGTGCGTTTCACGCCACAGGCCGAGGAGGAGGTGCGTAGCACAACGCCACCTAAGCGTTTTCACCGCGCACTCCATGCCTTCAACATACACAGCTGGGCACCCGCCTCGTACGACCCCTATGCTATCACCGAGGAGTCGTCGATAGCCTTCAACCTCGGTGCCACGATAATGTCGCAGAACATACTTTCTACGATGGAGGGCTTTCTTACGTGGGGATGGAATCCCAACGAAGGATCGGTATTTAAGGGTACACTACGCTACTATGGCCTCGGCCTCAACCTATGGGTTCGAGGTACTTATGGCGGTAGCCAGCAGATATACAACGTCGCCACGTACGATCCCGAGCTCGGCGAGCTGGTATACCCCGATAAGCCCAACTACGACCGCTACTACTCGATAAGCGCAGGAGCCTCGCTACCCCTGCTTATGCAGCGGGGCTATCACACGCGCGAACTCTCCGTAGCAGCATCGTGGAACTTCTCCAACGGCATGGTCGCCAATGTCGACAAGCTCATCTTCGAGGAGGGTAAGGTTACGAACATCGCCACGATAGGCTACACCGAGGGTGTACATCTGCTCAACTTCGGCATATCGTATCAAGATGCTGTGCGTAAGGCTCACCGCGACTTCCTGCCCCCCTGGGCTGTGGTGCTCGCAGCCAACTATGCACAAAATCCCACAAACGACAACTTCGGGCACTTCCTCGTAGGCTATGCCAAGGTCTACACCCCGGGCTTTGCCAAGCATCACTCGCTATCGCTGGCCGCCTCCTTCCAGACATCCATCGGAGGCTTCCAATCGGATATGGTGCTCTCGGGCTTAGCCTTCAAGTCTACGCGCCTGCTACCCCGTGGCTACTCGTCGTACGACATCACTAACGACCACTACGTGGCAACATCCGTAAACTATCAGCTGCCGGTGTGGTATCCCGATGGTGGATGGGAGGGTGTGATATACTTTAAGCGCCTAAGGCTGAATGCAGGCTTCGACTACGCCTCATTCCGTAAGCCCCACCTCATCACCGAAAACGATATGGGCTCCATCATCGAGAAGCGCCGACATATCGCAGCATACGGTTTAGACCTCGGTGTAGATTTTAACCTCTTCACAATGCCGAGCTCCGCAACAATATCGGCAACATTCTCGTTATATAGAAAGATAGAACTGCACCCCTATAAGGGTGGTAAGTACCACTTCTCATTCGGACTGGGACTGCCATTCTAATGCGTGGAGGATGACAACAGAGTAAAACAGTAACACTAAACAATATGGCAACGAAGAAACAGACAACCAAGAGGCGCCTCACGTGGAAATCGTGGGTCATCATCGCAATGTGGAGCGTGACGCTCATAGGCGTCATTGCCGTTACGAGCCTCTTCATTATGGCTAAGAACGAGAAGCTTGGCCCTATGCCTACGTTCGACGAGTTGGAGAATCCCAAGACCAACCTCGCAACACAGATCTATTCGGCCGATGGCGAGGTCATAGGCACCTACTTCATCGAGAACCGCACATACCTGTCCTACGAGGAGCTCTTCCCCGAGGATCGCACGCAGTGGCTCGAGATCGACGGTCATAAGCTACCCACGATTGTCGCTGCACTCCTTGCCACGGAGGATCTCCGTTTCTTCGACCACTCGGGCATCGACTTTCAGGCTACGGCACGTGCCGGCATCAAGACCGTCATCCTGCGCCAGACGGGCCAGGGTGGTGGTAGTACCGTGACTCAGCAGCTGGCCAAGAACCTATACAAGACGCGACTAAACAAGGAGGGGTTGGATGGTAGTGCCGGCACATTAGCAGCTAAGGCTCAGGAGTATGTCATCGCCACACAACTCGAGTACAACTATACGAAGGAGGAGATTGTGGCTATGTACCTCAACACCGTGGAGTTCTCAAACTCTAACTTCGGCATCAAGTCGGCGGCCAACAACTTCTTCGGCAAGGAGCCCTGCGACCTTCTCATTGAGGAGGCTGCCGTTATCGCCGGACAGGTGAAGGCTCCGGGTACGTATGCACCACTTAAGCGTGGCGAGCCCAACGAGAAGGCACGCGAGCGCCGCAACACCGTCCTCGACCGTATGGCGGTGGCGGGAGCCATATCTCGCGATGTTGCCGACTCACTTAAGCAGCTACCCATCGACCTCTCGCGCTATCGTCGCGCTGCCGATGCCCACAACGAGGGCTCGGCGACATATTTCCGCGAGATGGTGCGCCACACCATGATGCTACGTGCACCCGAGCGCCGAAACTACTACACCGAGTGGGACTACAACATGGCTGTGGAGGAGTATAACAGCAACCCCATATATGGCTGGTGCTTGAAGAACCGCAAGGCCAATGGCGAGCCCTACGACATCTACCGCGATGGTCTGAAGATATACACCACGGTAGATGCGCGTATGCAACGCTATGCCGAGGAGGCTATGCGCGAGCACATGGCCGAGATTGTGCAACCCCGTATGGAGGAGCAGATACGCAGCCGCGGAGGCTCACTCTTCCCCGACCTCACGAAGGCCGAGTCGGATAAGAAGATAGCGGCAGCAATGCGCCAGACCGACAGATGGAAGGAGATGGCTGGCAATGGAGCCACCGAGACCGAGATATTGGCAGCCTTCAACTCACCAATACGTATGTCGGTATTTACCTATCGTGGTACGCGCGACACGGTGCTCACACCCCGCGACTCGCTCATTCACTACAAGAAGATTATGCGTGGAGCATTCGTAGCCATCGACCCCAACACGGGCTACGTTCGTGCATACGTTGGTGGCCCCGACTATCGCTACTTCAAGTACGACGCTGCCTCGCAGGGTAAGCGTCAGGTTGGCTCTACGGCAAAGCCCTTCATCTACACCTTCGCCATCGATCACCTCGGCCTCACGCCCTGCACACCCGTACAGAACGTGCCGGTATCTATCGAGACACCCTCAGGTATATGGTCGCCCAAGGAGTCGGGCAACGTGGAGTATACGGGCACACATCCGCTATATTGGGGTCTGGCAAATAGCCGCAACAACTACTCGGCGTGGATTATGAAGCAGGCCAAGCGCCCCGAGGCCGTGGCGGAGTTTATCCACGACATGGGTATCAAGAGCTTCATCGACCCCGTGGTGTCGCTATGTATCGGCTCGTACGACAGCAACCCCTACGAAATGGCATCGGCATACTGCACCTTCGCCAACGAGGGCGTACGCATCGACCCCATATTCGTGACACGCATCGAGGATAGTCAGGGCAACGTACTCGCCACATTCACACCCAAGACCAACGACGTGCTCTCGAAGCGCGTGGCATATACGATGATAACGATGATGCAGCGCGTAGTGTCGATGGGTACGGCGCGACGTATGCTCTACGAGTTCAAGTTTAACGACGTGGAGATGGCCGCAAAGACGGGTACCACGAACGATAATGTCGACGCATGGTTTATGTGCGCTGTGCCCAACCTTGTTATGGGCACATGGGTAGGTGGCGACGAGCCAAGCATACACTTCACACGCAATGCCGACGGCTCACGCATAGCGCTGCCTATTGCCGGTAAGTTCCTCACCAAGGTATACAACAACGGCACGCTCGGTGTCGACCGCACCGATAGGTTCGAGCGTGCGGACGAGGAGCCCGACTACAGCTGCGAGGTAGACATCGAGGTGGTGGAGACAACAACCGGCGAGGACATATTCTTCGGTGGCGATGAGGATTTCTTCTAACGATTGCGCGCTGCGCACAACTGTAGAATAGATATATTACACGCATAAAGTAACAAACACATAAATAGATAGATTATGAAGATTGCAATAGTAGGCGCAAGTGGCGCCGTAGGTCAGGAGTTTTTGGCGATATTGGAGAATCACCCTATGCCCATTGAGGAACTTCGTCTTTTTGGCTCGAAGCGCAGCGCCGGAAGCACCTATCGCTTCCGTGGTCAGGATATCGTTGTGCGCGAGCTGCAGCACAATGACGACTTCAAGGATATAGACGTGGCGCTCACCTCGGCAGGAGGCTCTACATCGATAGAGTATGCCGAGACCATCACCAAGCACGGCGCCTTTATGATCGACAACTCGAGCGCCTTCCGTATGGATGAGGATGTACCCTTGGTTGTGCCCGAGGTAAATGGCGAAGATGCCTTCAACGCCCCACGCCGCATCATCGCCAACCCCAACTGCACAACGATACAGATGGTCGTGGCGCTGAACGTCATCGAGCAACTCTCGCACATCAAGCGCGTACACGTGGCCACGTACCAGTCGGCAAGTGGCGCCGGCGCTACGGCCATGCAGGAGTTCGAGGAGCAGCACCGCGCCATAGTTGAGGGTCGCGAACCCAAGGTCGAGAAGTTCGCCTATCAGCTGGCCTACAACCTCATACCTCACATCGACGTATTCCAGGATAATGACTACACGAAGGAGGAGATGAAGATGTTCCACGAGACACGCAAGATTATGCACTCGGACATACGCACCTCGGCAACATGCGTGCGCGTGCCCGTGATGCGTGCTCACTCTGAGTCTATATGGGTGGAGACGGAGGAGCCTCTCGGCGTCGAGCAGGTGCGCGAGGCCTTTGCCACGGCCAAGGGCATAGTCCTCATCGACGAGCCCGCCGAGAAGCGCTACCCCATGCCCCTCTTCGTGCAAGGCACAGACCCCGTATATGTAGGTCGCATACGCAAGGATTTGAGCTCGGAGCACGGCATCACATTCTGGTGCGTAGCCGACCAAATACGCAAGGGTGCAGCACTAAATGCCATACAGATACTCGAACTTCTTGTTGCTAATAAATAATTATATGGTTTTTCGTGCAACAACTCCCTGCGAGCGTAAGAAAATTATTTTATACAATTAGTTGCAAATAACCATATTTTTGTCTACCTTTGCGACGCAAGCCCTTGTAAAAAGCTATATTTCGCCACTTAAGGTGTAAATGAGCAGTAGGGCAAAGATGTGTAAAAAGACGAAATTATTAGTATAAATTTATAACCTAAAAAACTACACAAGTATGGAACTACCATTTGCAGAAGCGTATCGAATTAAGATGGTTGAGCCTTTGAAGAAGAGCACACGCGCGGAGCGTGAGCAGTGGCTCAAGGAGGCACACTACAACCTCTTCGGCTTGAAGTCGGAGCAGGTATACATCGACTGCTTGACAGACTCGGGTACCGGCGCTATGAGCGACCGTCAGTGGGCAGCAATGATGACCGGTGACGAGGCTTATGCCGGCTCAAAGTCATTCTTCGAGCTCAAGGAGACTATCAACAAGATCACAGGCTTCGACTATGTTATCCCCACACACCAGGGTCGTGCTGCTGAGAACGTGTTGTTCTCGCACCTCGTAAAGGCTGGTGACATCATCCCCGGCAACTCGCACTTCGACACAACGAAGGGTCACATCGAGTTCCGCAAGGCTACAGCTTTGGACTGCACCATCGACGAGGCTAAGAACACACAGCTCGAGATTCCTTTCAAGGGCGAGGTAGACATCAAGAAGTTGGAGAAGGCCTTGGCTGAGAACGCCGAGAAGATTCCCTTCATCATCGTGACTGTTACTAACAACACAGCCGGTGGTCAGCCCGTATCTATGAAGAACCTCCGCGATGTACGCGCCGTAGCCGACAAGTATGGCAAGCGCGTGGTATTCGACTCAGCACGCTTCGTTGAGAACGCATACTTCATCAAGACCCGCGAGGAGGGCTACGCAGATAAGACTATCAAGGAGATCTGCAAGGAGATGTTCTCTTATGCCGATGGTATGACAATGTCATCAAAGAAGGATGGTCTTGTAAACATGGGTGGCTTCATCGCTACACGTCACGAGGACTGGTACGAGGGTGCTAAGCGTTTCTGCATCCCCTTCGAGGGCTTCTTGACATACGGTGGTATGAACGGTCGTGATATGGCAGCCTTGGCTGTAGGTTTGGACGAGAATACAGAGCTCGAGACCATCGAGACACGTATCAAGCAGGTTCAATACCTCGCAGCTAAGCTCGACGAGTACGGTATTCCTTACCAGCGTCCCGTAGGTGGTCACGCTTTGTTCATCGATGCTGACAAGGTTCTCTCTAACATTCCTAAGGAGGAGTTCCCTGCACAGACCCTCGCTATCGAGCTCTACCTCGAGGCAGGTGTTCGTGGCTGCGAGATCGGCTACATCCTTGCTGACCGTGACCCCGTAACTCGCGAGAACCGCTTTGGTGGCCTCGATCTTCTCCGCTTGTGCATCGCACGTCGCTCGTACACCAACAACCACATGGACGTTATCGCCGCAGCGTTGAAGAACGTATACGACCGTCGTCACGAGATTACTCGCGGTGTGAAGATCGTATGGGAGACTGAGCTTATGCGTCACTTTACTGTTAAGCTTGAGCGCTTGTAATTTTGAATTATAAGGCAGATGTCTACTGCCGCTAACAAAAAATCCCGACAATGAGCAGTACGCCAAGTACAGCCCATCGTCGGGATTTTTGCATCATTACCCCTAATACCTCACATCTGATAAAAACAACCCCACGGCGGGGGCGCCGGCGCTGGAGCGCGAGAGGTCGCGCGAGCGGATGATAGCCTCGAAGTCGGCAACGCTATAGCGACCACGACCCACATCTACGAGCGTACCTACGATAGCACGCACCATGTTACGCAGAAATCTGTCGGCACGGATGGTAAAACGCAACGTGCCATCGGCCTCAACCTCCCACCGAGCGTGAAATATGTGGCAGATGTTTGTCTTATTATCCGAATTGAGCTTCGCAAACGACGTGAAGTCGTCATACTCGAGGAGCATAGCCGCAGCCTTGTTCATCTCGTCGACATTCAACTCCACGGCATAGTGCCATGCCGAGAAACGACGCATGGGCGCCTTATGTGGCGTGAGGAGGTAAGTATACTCCCTCTCGCGGGCATCGAAGCGCGCATGTTTGGTAGCCTCCACCTCATAGATGCGCATTATGGCGATGTCGGCAGGCAATACCTTATTTAATTTATAGACAAGTTGTGCGCACTCTATCGGCGTGTCGCTATCGAAGTGCGCGACGTAGAACGAGGCATTCACGCCTGTATCGGTGCGCCCTGCGCCAACAATCTCGGTAGGCACACGACGAAGCATCGATAGTTTCTGCTCTATCGTTCCCTGCACCGTGGCAACATCGGGCTGTCGTTGCCAGCCGAAGTATGCCGCGCCATCGTATTGTAGCTCCATAAAGTATCGCATAGCGATAGCAAAGATACGAATAAATGTCGAAAACGGAAAATAGATTGCTTCTAATGATTATCTCCACGGCAAATTTCCGATGCAGCATTCTTGAAAATATACCACATAGCGTTGCATTTTTCGCAAATATTACTTATTTTTGTAGTGCTATCCATGGATAGCAGACATATTTTGATGAAAGTGTATTAGCTTTTATCCTCGATTGGAAATCTGGAAAATTTCACAATTACTGCGAGGTAAGCAACACACTCGTCACTCCGTATTGTATAGTCTGGGGTGTTCTACCCCGTACTCAATACGAGTGTGGGGTATTGTTTATTCGCAGTAAGGTATTCCAGAACCTCCAATCGTATAAACTAATCGACTCCACACTTTCTTTGTTTTTAAGCATTTCCATTTAGGGGTCGGATGGTTTAATGAGAATATTGTATAAAATAACAAATTATTAACTTAAACCATTATTTATTATGAAAAAGCTACTCTTTTTGTCTATCGTAGCGTTGTTTGCTACGGGTTGTAACCTTACGAAGTTGACTAATAGCTCTACTAAGAAGCAACCCGTCGCTGCTGTCTTTGCCGACCTAAATGTGTCGCCTACGAAGGTTACCCACTTCTACATTCCTCCTAAGACTGTCGTTGTTGGCGGTTATGATAATGTGCTTAACTCAGCCATCCGCGATGCTCTGTTGAACAATGGCGATGCCGATGTATTTGTAGGCCTTGAGACACAGGTCAAGTACAACTCTAATGGAGAGATAGAGTCTATTACCGTCTCGGGCTACCCTGCTAAGTATGAGAACTTCCGCAACCCTGGCGACGAGTATCTCTCGAAGATGCCCGTAGCAGATGATTCGAGCAAGAGCAATGGCAAGGGCGTCTTTGGCATAAAGTTGGGTAAAAAATAATTCGCCATGAAACGACTACTACTCACTACCCTTTGTGTGATAGTCTCTGTTGTGGCTATGGCACAGGGTGGTCGCATGGTCAAGGGTGTTGTTCTCGACGAGAAAAACACCCCTATTGCCGGTGCGACCATCACCGTCGTAAATAGCGATGTGAGCGCGACAACTGAGGCTAATGGTACCTTCACGCTCGTAGCACCGACGTATGCTACCGAGATTGAGGCATCGGCCGAGTCTTATATCTCAACTCGCCTTGTTATAGACGGCTCGTACCTCATGTTCAAGCTTAAGATAGACAAAGCGTATGCAGCAGCCAAGGCCAAAGCCGAGGAGGAGGCGCGTATAGCCGCTGAGAAGGAGGCTGCAGCCAAGGCCAAAGCCGAGGAGGATGCCCGCATTGCAGCGGAGAAAAAGGCCGAGGCGGAGCGCTTAGCCGCGGAGAAGGAGGCTGCTGCCAAGGCTAAGGCCGAGGAGGATGCGCGCATCGCTGCAGAGAAAAAGGCCGAGGCAGAGCGTATAGCCGCGGAGAAGGCTGCTGCCGCCAAGGCTAAAGCCGAGGAGGATGCCCGCATCGCTGCCGAAAAGAAGGCCGAGGCGGAGCGTATCGCTAAGGAGAAGGAGGCTGCTGCCAAGGCTAAGGCCGAGGAGGATGCACGCATCGCTGCCGAGAAGAAAGCCGAGGCGGAGCGCATAGCCGCAGAGAAGGCTGCTGCAGCCAAGGCTAAGGCCGAGGAGGAGGCCCGCATCGCTGCCGAGAAGAAGGCCGAGGCAGAGCGCATAGCCAAGGAGCGAGCAGATAAGCGTGAGGCGCGTAAGATTGAGTATGCCAAGCATATCAAGGGTTATGAGTCTTTTGCAGGCGTATCGTATAGTATGATGAGTAACGAGAGCTATGCTGGTGTGAACTATATTGGTGGTTATCGCATCAACAATAATTTCTTTTTGGGTGCAGGTGTAGGTGCTAATGTTAGGGTTGTTGCGCCTGTTAACAATGTTGAGATTAATGAGGCTTTGACACTCTCACACGGTAGCTTCTACATCCCTGCATTTATACACTTCAGGGCGCAGCTTCTCAACCGTCGTTGCACCCCATTTTTGGCGCTCTCTGCCGGTTACAACATATCGTCACCACAGCAGTTCGACCTCGAGCTCACAAGCATAAAGTACAACGCATCGGGTATGTTTGTCAATCCGCAGGTGGGTGTCACCTACCGTGTTAAGCCCAAGTTGGGCATCTACTGTGCTGTAGGATTCGATGCCTCTATGATGCCCGAGTGCATAGATAATACGGGCTATAGCGCCACTATCAAGCAGGGCTTTAAGTATGGTATAAATGTAAATCTTGGTATCTCTTTCTAAGGAATAAGTTATGAAACATCTATTACGATATATACCTCTTCTCTTTATCTCGTTCCTGACGTATTGTACAACTACCGAAGAGGGCTTGGATAAAGCGGAGGTAATGAAACTATCCACTGATAGTATTGAGGCTGAGGCTCTTGGTAGCAAGGAAACATTCTCCATAACATCGCACTGTCTGTGGGCTGCAAAAGTAAGTTATGAGGGTGAGGCCACTGATTGGCTTAAGTTATCCAATAATGCCGATATAGGGTCGGCTGAGGTGACGGTAACCATCAGTGAGAATACTGCCGTTGAAGATCGTTACGCCACCATCGAGGTGGGTAATGCACGTTACAACCTCGCCTCAAGCATTCGAGTTCATCAGAAGGCGGGCGAGCCATTCATTCTTCTTGATCAGAGTGAAAAAGAGGTTGCTGCTGATGGTGAGGTGTTAGAGATAATTGTTAATAGTAATATTGACTACACAATCACATCGAGTGAATCATGGGCGCAGACATCAATTGATTCAGGTAGCAAGGGTGAATCAAAAATCGCTATTAACATAGATAATAGCCCAGTCATTGAGCCTCGTAGTGCTACTATTACATTCTTGAGTAAGGAGCATAACACCACTGCAACTTTTAGCATCATGCAGCAGAAGTTGGTGCCTAATATTGAGTTGGATACTGAAGTTGTTAGCTCTCTTGCTATGGGTGCTACGTCGAGCGTATCTGTAGATAGTAATATATCTTGGGAGGCTTCGTGCACTGCTGACTGGGTGACTATTACCCCAACAAGTGGCGAGAAGGGTACTTCTACTCTTAAGGTTGAGGTGTCTGCAAATACTAAGACAGCCGTTCGTGAAGCTGTAATTAAGGTTTCAAACTCTGAATACAATGTTGAAAAGCAGATTGCAATCTCACAGGAGGCATTTGGTCCTACATTAAGCGTTAATACTGAGACTATCTCGGCACCTGTTGCAGGTACAACGAAGAATGTAACCATCGAGGGTAATATCTCGTGGGATGCCTCGTGCACTGCTGATTGGGTAACTATTACTCCTACTAGTGGCGAGAAGGGCACTTCTACTATTAAGGTTGAGGTGGTATCAAATACAAAGACAGCCGTTCGTGAGGCTGTAATTAAGGTCTCAAACTCAGAATATAAGGTTGAGAAGCAGATTGCAATCTCACAGGAGGCGTTTGGCCCAGTATTAAGCGTTAGTACTGAGTCTATCTCTGCACCTGTTGCAGGAACAACAAAAAGCATCACCGTCGATGGCAATATCTCTTGGGAGGCTTCTTGCACTGCTGATTGGGTGACCTTTAGTCCTTCCTATGGCGAAAAAGGACTTTCAAATATTATGGTCAAGGTAGATGAAAATGTAAAGACAACCGTTCGCGAGACTGTAATCAAGGTATTCAACTCTGAATACAAGGTTGAGAAACAAATTGCTATTTCACAAGAAGCATTTGGTCCTACATTAACCGTTAATACTGAGACTATCTCGGCACCTGTTGCAGGTACAACGAAGAATGTAACCATCGAGGGTAATATCTCGTGGGATGCATCGTGTGATGCTGATTGGGTAACCATTACTCCCACAATGGGCGATAAAGGCGCTTCAACTGTTGAGGTCGTAGTTGCTGAAAACTTCAAAACTGTCGCTCGTGATGCAGTTGTTACTATTAGCAATGCAGAGTACGATGTTGAGAAGCAGATTGCAATCTCACAAGCAGCGTTTAATCCAATTTTAAATGTTAGCACAGAGAATATATATGCTTCTTACGAGGGTGCAACCGAAAGTATAAGCATCGAGGGAAATATCTCTTGGGAGGCATCGTGTGATGCTGACTGGGTGACGATTACTCCAGCAAAGGGAGAAAGGGGCTCTTCAACACTTAAAATTGATGTTGCAGCAAATACCAAAACAGTTGCTCGTGATGCCGTTGTTACTATTAGCAATGCAGTGTACGATGTTGAGAAGCAGATTACAATCTCACAGGCAGCGTTTAATCCAGTTCTAAATGTTAGCACTGAGTCTATCTCTGCTCCTTATACTGGTACAACTGAGAGCATAACCATCAAGGGAAATATCTCTTGGGAGGCATCGTGTGATGCTGATTGGGTGACCATTACTCCCACAATGGGCGATAAAGGCGCTTCAACTATTGAGGTCGTAGTTGCTGAAAACTTCAAAACTGTCGCTCGTGAGACCACAGTGAAAGTATTCAATGCCGAATACAATCTCGAGAAGCAGATTACTATTTCGCAAGAGGCAGTGCCTAACAATGTTATCTTATACACATCTTCTGATGAGAAAGTAGTAGAGCCAAACGAAACTAATGCTTTTGGAGCATCTATTGTATCGAATACCTACAAAAATGGACAAGGTATAATGCTCTTTAATGCCCCCGTCACTTCGATTGGAGATTCTGCATTCAAGTATTGCAGCTCGCTGACAAGTGTAACTATTCCCGATAGCGTTACTACGATTGGAGATTATACATTCTATAATTGCCACTCGCTGACAAGTGTAACTATAGGCAATGGCGTTACTTCGATTGGAGAGTCGGCATTCCGTTATTGCCACTCGCTGACAAGTGTCACTATAGGCAATGGCGTTACTTCGATTGGAAAGGAGGCATTCTGTAATTGCGACAAACTGACAAGCGTAACTATCCCTGATAGCGTCACTTCGATTGGAGAGTGGGCATTCCGTGATTGCAGCTCGCTGACAAGTGTAACTATTCCCGATAGCGTTACTTCGATTGGAGATTATGCATTCTACGATTGCAGCTCGCTGAAAAGTGTAACTATTCCCGATAGCGTTACTGAGATTGGAGCTTTTGCATTCGGTAATTGTACAGGCGAGTTGACCCTAAATTGTAATTGTTTGGGATTATATGGTGGCAAATTCTCTAAATTAATTATAGGTAATAACGTTACTTCGATTGGAGATTATGCATTCTCTTGGTGCACCTCGCTGACAAGTGTAACTATAGGCAATGGCGTTACTTCGATTGGAAAGGAGACATTCTATCATTGCACCTCGCTGACAAGTGTAACTATTCCCGATAGCGTAACTAAGATTGGAGAAAGAGCATTCTACGATTGCAGCTCGCTGACAAGTGTATATTGCAAGGCGGCAACTCCGCCAGTTGGTGGCTCTTCTATGTTTTACCGGAATGCTTCAGGACGTAAGATTTATGTTCCAACAGCATCGGTCGAGGCGTATACGTCGGCAGCATATTGGAGCGACTATGCGTCAGATATCGTTGGCTACGAGTTTTAGCCTAACTGCTTAATAAACAGCATTAATGGTGACGCGGGTATATAAAAGTATACCCGCGTTGCTTTTGCTCACTCCGCCCGCACCAACGTCCGCCTCCCTCCCCGCTCTTGCGGGTATTATTTTTAATACCCGTGATACTTTTTTGTTCGACTCCACAACTAAACACAGCGCCCTACAGTATTGCGGGTATTAATTTTAATACCCGTGATGTTTAGGGAAGGTATGATGTGGGTGATGAGTTACTATAAGGCACTTTGTCATCCTGAA
>JAFWYM010000025.1 GCA_017517705.1 Alistipes sp. | reverse complement strand
GTCGTTTTTACGGGAAAGACCGCAATCAACTGATTTTCAGTATGATTACGGTCTTTTAGTAGCGGGGGGAGGACTCGAACCTCCGACCTCCGGGTTATGAGCCCGACGAGCTGCCAACTGCTCTACCCCGCGATGTATCGTTAATAGTCTTGCGACGTATTTCCCAATTGCGAGTGCAAAGATAATACAAATAATTGTTTCGTGCAAATAAAATTGCGCTTTTTAGCATCAAAGAGCTACTATACCGCACAGAACACGCTGATTATCAATATGCTATTTGACAATATTTTTTACCACAATCTCAGCGACATCTTGTGCAGGGAGACCCTGAGCACGCGATATAGCCTTGTTGCACAGCGGGCACGCCGTGACGATGGTATCGCAGTGCGTAGCTACCAGCTCGTCGGTCATACGCTTAGCGATACGTTTCTGCTGCTCATCGTCGATGACCGTATTTGCCAGCGAGGCACCGCAGCATAGTGCATCGCGGCGCGAGTGCTTAGGCTCGAGGAGGCGTCCTACGGCTGTAATAATGCGTCGTGGCTCGTCGTAGATGCCACATCCGCGACCCAGCTCGCAGGGGTCGTGGTAGGTATAGGCGTGTTCGCCGGCACGCACGCTAATGCGCCCTGAGGCGATAAGCCTATCAATATACTCTGTATGGTGGAGCACCTCGATGCCATCGAGGCGGTAGCTTTCACGAAAGACACGAAGGCATATAGGACACGACGTCACGAGTGTCGTTATCTCGTGGCGACGGAAGAGGTCGGTATTATACGCCACCATCTTACGTGCCGCGTCGGTCTCGCCCGAGAGCATCAGCGGGCGGCCACAGCATACACCTCCATCCTTATCGGCATACCACACATCCTCGCCTGCAGCGCTAAAGATCTCCTCCATAGAGCGCTGTACGGCGGGTGTCAGCGACGTCATACATCCAGCGAAGTAACCTACGCGCCCCGTACCCGACGAGCGATCGATGCCACGGAGATAGTTGAAGCGCCCCTCGTGCGGGATGTTACGACGCTTGGCACGCGAGTTGAGACGGAGCGTCGCGAGGTTGATACCCACAGGACACTGCTGCTCGCAACGCCCACACATAAGACAGTTGTTGGCGACCTTTAGCGAGAGCATATTATAGCGTCTGTCACGTAGGAAGTACACCGACTGCGTATCGTTTATGCCGAGATCCTCCTGCAGCTGGCAGGGGTCTATACATATACCACAGCGCGAGCAGGCCTCGACCTCGAATCTATCGTACGACTTACGCTCGGCGGTGGGATGCAGCTTCCAGCGACGCAGGAAGATAAGGGGTATCTCCGTAAGTATGTGCATATATCGCGAGAAGGGCATTGCGACAAAGAAGATGCCGAGGGCTGAGGAGTATAGCCACCAGGCAGGCTCGTAGGCCAGATGAAGGATGTCGCTCGGCACGAGCGTCGCAAGCCATGTGCCGATGCTTCCCGTGAGAAAGCCACCGCCACCATGTACCGCAGCCGTAATGCTCTCGGCAACAAGGCGCAGAGGGAATATAAACCACAATGCCGAGAGTGCCACACGGTCAAAAAGCACATGCTTTGTCGTACGACGCATGCCCATAGCCTTAGACCTCAAGCGCTTGAACCACGCCAAAGCCACGCCCGTGAGCACCATAAGGAGCAAGGCATCCATAAGATGCTCGAAGAGATGTATGTCGCCCGCGATACCGTTCACGGGCATAAAGTATTTGAAGAATACGTGACCTTGAAGAGGCACCCACCCCCAGCCGAGGTATGCCGTAATCTCGATCCAGCCCACAACGATAAGCAAACACCAGCCGAAGGCCAACGACATGTGCATAAAGCCCAGCAGCGGATTTACCCTAAAGATGCGCACGTGGAGCAACGACTCGCGCACAACCTCCCACACGGCAATAAGCGTATCTCGCGTGAAGAAGTTGTGACGTATAAGATGGCGGTCGACCCTGGGCAGATGCACAATCCACAGCGTCCACTTTATGGCGACAACAGCAAAGAGGAAGAATACACCGACGATGAAGGGTATGGTAAATGGAGCGAAGAATGTCATAGCTGATGGTCTTTAGAGGTCTCCGAGTTTACGTTTTATGAGCATGATCATCGCTCGCGTATTAATACCTCGCGGGCATACCAGACGGCACTTACCGCAGAGCATACACTTATTAAGTTCCTCATAGGCACCGCGATACTCACCACGGCGCACGGCTGTATGCAGCTTGCGAAAGTTGAAGTTGGTGATATTACCCGCCGTACACGATGCCGTACACGACCCGCAACCTATGCAGGCCTGCAACTCGGGCATCTCGGCGATGATGGCATTGCTCTTGCGCAGGTCGTTGTTATCCATATCTATGGCACGCGGGCGGCTGATGCCATATCCGAAGTTTAAGTTACGCATAGCTTCTAACGTTCGTTATATCTGTTTCGCAGGTACTCATCCACGGCCGATGCCGTGAGTGCCGCCTCGGCGAGGGTGTCGGCAAGGCTCTTGGGGGCAGTGGCCGCTCCGGCAAAGAAGATACCCTCGCGCTCGCTACATACGGCACCGAGGAAGGAGTCGTTGGCCTTATAGTAGCCATTAGGGGCGAGCGAGAGACCTGCACTCTTAGCCAGCGCCTCATTCTCATAGTTGGCACTCATGCCCACAAGCAACACAAGCATATCGACGGTCATCTTCAGCGGGCGCCCCGTGAGCGTATCCTCAGCCTTTATCTGTATGCGTTTATTTATTGTCTCCGCTGCCTCCGATATACGGCCACGCACGAAGTGTACGTTGTAGCGCTGCTGCGCCTCGCGATAGAGCTCCTCATATCCCGGGCCGAACATACGTATATCCATATAGAAGTTAAAGACATCGGCCGTGGGGAACATCTCCTTAAGCTCTATGGCCTGCTTTACACCCGTTATGCAACAGACCTTCGAGCAGTGTTTCTGGCACACCTTCTCGTCGCGCGAGCCCACGCAGTGAAGTATCGCTATGCGTCGTGGCTCGGTGCCATCGGTAAGCAGCACCTTGCCACTATTCATCATGCGCTCGAGGTCTACCGACGTTATAACATTGTCGTAGAGGCCATAGCCATACTCCTGCTTGCGGTGCGCATCGAAGAGCGTGAAGCCCGTGGCCACAACCACAGCATCTGCCGGTATGCGCTCACCCGAGCGTAGCATCACACCGTCGGAGGCTATCGAGGTAACCTCCTGGCCATAGAAGCAGCGTATGCGCTCGGCACGCACCCTGTCGGCTATGGGGCGCATAATGGCATCGGCAGGCGTGAACGAGGGGAAGAGCTTATGCCATCCTCGCGCCTTACCACCAAGCTCGATGTCGCGCTCGACGATGATGGGATCTATGCCACGTGACTTAAGTTCCAAGGCTGTCTGCATACCTGCAGCACCGCCACCTACGATAACAACTCTCTTTGCCATCCTCTATCGCTTTATTTCGTAAATACGTCGTTGATCGAAACAGTTCACCGCCACATCGGCAGGCTTACCTATATATTTACCGCCGGCACCCAGATACTTAGCCTCGGGCGAGTACTCCACACCCATCTTATCCAGCAGTGGCTCCACATCTACCTGATGCATCTGCATGCCCAACTCCCAGGGGTCGTAGCCGAGCACCAAGCCCGCCATCTCCTCATACGTAAGCACGGGGATACCACGCCCATCGGCACCATAGGTCATACCCTCCATCTCGGCAATGGCATACTGCCACTTATCCAGGAACATAGCACACCCGGGACAGTTGGCTACGATGAAGTCGGGCTTATATGGCGCCATGCTCTCGAGCTTCTTGTGCGAGTTGGCCACCGAGGAGCCTCTATTGGCCTGCACGAGGTAGTTACGGAAGCCGAAGCCACAACAGTGACGACGCTCGGGATAGTCCACCACATCGCCGCCCCACGCCTCTATCATTCCGGCCAGCACGTAGGGGAACTCCGAGCCTCCGATGCCCGACTTAGGAAATATCTTAGCATAGTGACAGCCAATATGTTCTACCACCTTGAGTGGCTCGCCCGTATGCCTATTTACCAGGCGAAGCTTAGCCTTGCGCGCTATGGCCTGACGATGGTGAAACATAATGTCCGAGGTGTGGGCTATCGAGCGGGGCTTCACGAGCTCACGTCCCGTGGCCTCCTTCAAGTACTTTCGCGTGCGCTCCTCCGTCTCGGGAAACTCCTCCCACGTGGCGAGCACCTCGTTATATATGCCGAAGGATGTTATGCACGACGATATAAAGTTCTCGTATCCGGCCTCGGCCATAAGCGCGAATTGACGCGCCACAACGGTCATTATCGTCTCCAAGGGCACCACGTCGGAGTGGTAGCCTATGCCCGTACATGAGGTGTGCAGCGGGTCATCAAAGACATCTATGCCGAGGTCGTTGTGCAAAATATCCAAGAATGCACGCTCGCTACCAGGAAAGAAATTCTGACGTATGCAGCTACGCGCATAGTAATATTTGTCGGAGGCTATATCTTTCTGATACTCCTGCCATGAGGCACGTCTCATCTCAATACTCTTTTTAAGGTTACTTACTAATAGTGATTCTCGGAGTTATAGGTATATGTTTCAAGCATATACTCCTCCGTTGCTCCATCGTAGCCCATCTCTCGCGCCTTACGCTCGGAGTGTTGCTCGATGGTATCGAAAAACTGCTTGCCGCCCGACACCTCGAAGATGCGATGTATCTCCTTCATCGACTCGCTGTCCATGCGACGCAGAGCACCGGCACCCTCCTTGAGATATGTCTCAGTGAATCGCCCGTATACATCCTCGTGGTTATCATATATCCACTCCCATACGGCACCCTGCTCAGGGTGCAACTCGGGGCGTATGTTACGTGGCGTGAGGCAGTAGCCCGTAGCCAAGATATTATCGCCAATCATACGCTTCAGGGCCAGTTGCTGACGCCCCTTCTCGCTCTCGACGAAGAAGCCGAGCCTCTGCGATAGCGTCCTAAGAGCCTGAATCACATATCCCGGGGTGTTACCTCGCGGACAGCGTGGGCGGCACGACATACACTCCCCGCAATACCATATAGCATTGCCCTTAAGTAGGCGCTCGATCTCATCATCGTCGCGCGTCTGCACTATGGCCACAATCTGTCGCGGATCGTAGTTGTAGAACTCCGCAGCGGGACATACGGCCGTGCAAACACCACAATTCATACAGGCCTTGAGACCCTCGTGGAGGCGTACATCCTCTGCCAACATATCGAAATATTTACCCATAATACACCTAATGTTTTGCAAGGCAAAGGTATGAATTTCATCATGCGCCAAGGGTAGTATAAATACCTAATTCATCACTCTGCCGGCAAAAAAAGCCTAAACTGACGACAAAAATTCAAATTCCACCGCCCGATAAAAAGAACATATTATACTACAATGACATCACATGTTATAGATAAATATCTTTGCTTTAGCAAAAGTTGTGTAATACAACTTTGTCATTCCAATAAAATTGCATATATTTGCATTATCAAGTTTTGAAATAAACATATTTCTGATGAAACAGATATACCTAAAACTTTTCGTGACACTCGGTCTTATTGTGACAGCGTTTGCGGCATCTGCACAGCAACGTGTCACCGTAAGCGGCATTGTCACATCTGCCGAGGACTCCCTACCCCTCATCGGTGTGAGTGTCATCTCGGGGCCCGCATCCGGTGTAACCACGGGCGTGGATGGCTCCTATACGATAACCGTTGCGGAGGGCACAACGCTAAGCTACCAATACATCGGCTTCGCCACGGAGCAGTGGGTAGTACCCTCGGGCATCACCGCGATTAAGCACGACGTCGTTATGCAGAGCGATGCCCAGGCTGTTGAGGAGGTTGTTGTCGTAGCCTACGGCGTTCGTAAGAAGGGTACGATTGCAGGCTCCGTGTCGACCGTCAAGAGCGAGAAGCTCGAGAGCGTGCCTGCTGCAGGCTTCGACCAAGCGTTGCAGGGACAGAGCCCCGGTCTTATGGTGCTCTCGAACTCGGGAGAGCCCTCAAAGGCCGCCTCGTTCCAAATTCGCGGTACTAATTCTATAAACTCGGGCACGGCACCCCTCTTCATCCTCGATGGCGTGCCTATCACAAGCTCCGACTTCAACGCCATATCGCCCTCGGACATCGAGTCGGTATCTGTACTCAAAGATGCCTCATCATCCTCAATCTATGGTGCGCGTGCCGCCAATGGTGTCGTCGTGATAACCACAAAGCGAGGTACGGCGATGGATGCTGCGAAGGTTACATTCCGCACACAGCTCGGCATCTCGCAGCTTGCTCACGGCAACTGGGAGCTGATGAACACCCCCGAGCGCATAGCCTTCGAGAAGGAGGTGGGACTCGACACAGGCCAGAACTATGACATACTCTCCAAGACCAACGTCAACTGGCTCGATGCCGTATTTAACGACCGCGCCATGTTGCAAAACTACGACATCTCGGTAAGCCGTGCCACGGATAAGATGAACTACTACGTGTCGGGCTCGTTCTACGACCAGGATGGTATTGCTCAGGGCTCGACGTTCAGACGCTACAGCATACGCGCCAACACCGATGTGCGTGCCTCGCGCTGGCTGCGCGTGGGCACCAACACCATGGCTGTATTCGAGCAGGTGGAGCAGGCCGAGGATGGCGAGTATGCGTTATACTCACCCATCTCCGCCAGCCGCTTCATGCTACCCTACTGGGATCCCTATCGCGAGGATGGCACCATAGCCTCCGAGAGCGACGGCTCGTGGAAGGGCACGGGACAAAACCCCTTGGAGTGGATGGAGAACAACCCGCAGGAGAATAAGAAATTTAAGGTGCTCACAACCCTCTTTGCCGAGGTGACACCCATCGAGAACCTCACGATACGCTCACAGTTTGGTGCCGACTTCACCAACTCGACGGCCTTTGCGCAGTCGATGCCGAGCTATACGCCCAACAACGGCATAGGCGTTGCCGGGCGTGCCGCCTACAATACCCTCAACCTCACCGTCACAAACACCATAAACTATCGCATGACGGTAGATGACCGTCACTCGCTCAACTTCATGCTCGGACAGGAGGGCATCGACTACCAATACGAGGGATTTCAGGCTATCACGCAGGGGCAAAACAACGACTTCCTCACCACCCTATCTTCGGGCTCGCGCGTGACGCAGTGGGGCGATGTTACGGATGCCTACAGCTACCTCTCGTTCTTCGGGCGTGCCGAGTATAGCTACGACGACCGCTACTATGCCGACTTCTCGATACGTACCGACGCCTCATCGCGCTTCGGCAAGGGTGGCCGCTGGGCTGCCTTCTGGTCGGTAGGTCTTATGTGGAACATCAAGCGTGAGTCGTTCCTCGAGGGTGCCGACTGGCTCACAAATGCGCAGTTAGCATTTAGCACGGGAACGTCGGGTAACTCCTCGATACCCAACTACGACCACCTTGCCCTTGTGGGTGGTGGCGCCAACTACAACGACAACATGGGTATCTACCCCTTGCAGAGCGGCAATGAGGATCTCGGCTGGGAGAAGCTGTGGACAACAAACGTAGCGCTGCACCTCGGCTTCTGGAGCCGCCTGAATGTAGACCTCGAGTTCTACAATAAGCTCACCACCGATATGCTTATGTCGGTGCCCGTGTCGTATGCCGACAAGGGCGAGGGCTTCCGCTGGGACAACATCGGCGCCATGGTCAACCGAGGCTTCGAGCTCGCGCTCAACGCCGACATCATACGCTCGCGTAGTTTCGTGTGGAACGTCTCGGCAAACGTGTCGTACAACAAGAATAAGATTACGGAGCTATATAACGGCCTCAACGAGTATGAGCTCTCGTCGACAAGCACGAAGCTCGTCGTGGGTCACCCCGTGGGCGAGTTCTACATCAACCGCTATGCCGGTGTTAACCCCGCAAATGGCGATGCCCTATGGCTCACCAAGGAGGGCGAGGTGACAACCGAGTTCAACGAGAGCGACAAGGTGATGATCGGAAAGAGCTACATAGCCCCCTGGCAGGGAGGCTTCGGCACATCGCTCTCATGGAAGGGGCTGACGCTCTCGGCTCAGTTTGCGTGGGTAGCCGACAGGTGGGTATTCAACAACGATCGCTTCTTCGAGGAGAGCAACGGCCTATACTCGGTATACAACCAGTCGCGCCGCCTCCTCTACGACCGCTGGAAGGAGCCTGGTGATGTGACAGACATCCCGCGCTATGGCGTGACACCGCAGATGGACTCACGCTTCTTGGAGGATGCCTCGTTCCTACGTCTTAAGAACATGATGCTCAGCTACTCGCTACCTACAAACCTACTGCGCAAGAGTAAGTTCTTCACCTCGGCACGCATATACGTGCAGGCACAGAACCTCTTTACCTTCACCGCCTTCACGGGCATCGACCCCGAGTCGTCGTCGAACGTCTACAAGGCACAGTACCCCATGTCGCGCCAATACTCTCTGGGCATCGACCTCACCTTCTAAACGTGCAATACTATGAGAAAGATACAGATACTACTTACAAGCCTCGCGACGATGGTACTCATAGCGTCCACCGCCACATCCTGCTTGGACAAATACCCCGAGCATGCCATCCCCGCAGATAAGGCCATAAATACCCTCGAGGAGCTCGACCAGGCAGCCATAGGCGTATATGCCGCCTTCAAAAGCAGCGCCCTCTATAGTGGTTACCTCACGCTACTGCCGGACATACAGTGCGACCTTGCATACGCCATAAATGGTTACACGAACATCTATGGTAACATCTGGCGCTGGGATATCCTTGCTACAAATAGCGAGATAACAGCCGTATATGCATCGCTATACGACGTCATTGCCCGCGCCAACTTCCTCTTGGAGTACGCCCCGAGGGTGGAGCTCACGCTCACAACCGACCAGGAGATAGATAGCTTCAACCAGATATGTGGCGAGGCATACTTCGCCCGCGCCTTAGCCTACTCGGAGCTCATAAAGCTCTACTGCAAGGCGTACGAGAGCAAGGAGCAGGCTGACGCGGAGCTCGGCGTGGTGCTCGTGACGAAGTACAACACCGAGGAGCCGATGATGCGTGCCACACTCCAGGACTCGTACGAGCGCGTAATCAAGGATCTCGACAAGGCTGCCGAGCTTATGGATATAGACGAGAAGAGTCTGAACGGCAACATATACAACGCCACATACTTCAACGAGTATACGGCATACGCCTTGCGGGCGCGCGTAGCACTATATATGAAGGACTACGAGGCTGCCATCGACTACTCGTCGAAGGTGATCGACAGTGGCTACTACATCCTCTCGTCGGCAACAACGGAGTACACCTCGGGAATGAGCTACTTCACATACATGTGGCAGTATGACGATGCCACGGAGATCATCTGGAAAGTAGGATTTACGCTAAACTCCTACGGCGGAGCATTGGGTAGCATATTCTTCAACTACGACTACTCGTCGATGAAGCCCGACTACGTCCCCGCAGAGTGGGTGCTGGGCCTCTACGACACCAACGACCTACGCTATGGCAACTACTTCTACAGCTACACCACGGGACATAGCCACGGCCTCACATGGCCACTCCTGGTGAAGTACTTCGGCAACATGAACTTCTATCAGAGCCAGATACTTCACACCTCGATGCCCAAGCCCCTGCGCCTTGCCGAGCAGCACCTCATACGTGCCGAGGCCTACGCCGAGGGTCGCGGCAACTATGCCCTTGCGGGTGAGGATATAGCCACGCTACGCGAGGCACGCTACGCATCATTTGGTGGTGGTGTGTCGATGACCGAGGATAATGCCATGCAGATTATCCAAGAGGAGCGCGTCAAGGAGCTATATATGGAGGGCTTCCGACTGATGGACCTCAAGCGCTGGCATAAGGGCTTCGAGCGCACACCGCAGAGCGAGTCGCTCGAGAGCGGCTCATCACTCAAGGTCGAGGCCGACGACCCACGCTTCGTATGGCCCATACCGCAGCACGAACTCGAGTCGCCAGGCTCGATGATACTACCTAACGAGAGCAACAGATAAGATCTATGAATATAAGAGACATTATACTAATAACCGCAGGTGTGGCGCTTATAGCCACGGCATGCAAGACCGAGTACACAACATACAATGGCGATAGCTACATTATGTTCTCGGCCGAGAGCCACGACATAGGCATCCTCGATAGCGAGGAGTGGTTCTCGATACCCATAACGGCAACACGCACAGCCAACCACGACCGCACGATAGGCGTGGAGGTCGTCGCCGAGCGTAGCAATGCCATCGAAGGGCTCCACTACACCCTCGAGACAAACACACTGCGCATACCTGCAGGCGAGCTTAACACCTCGCTACGCATAAAGGGTAACCCCGAGAATATATCCCTCACCGACTCCCTCGGCGTGGCACTGCGATTAGTTATCGACAAGGAGAACATCTGGGATACGTATGGCACCGACACCGAGATTCGCCTACACAAATGCTGCCCCACGGATATAGATATGTTCACGGGCTATGCGAAGCTTACATCGTCGTGGATAATGCAATATATGGGTGCAGATGCGCGCTTGGTGACGACACATAGGTCGGAAGAGAACACAAACACAATCGTTGTGAAGGATATGTTCTACGATGGCTACGACATAAGCCTCGAGCTACATACCGACGACCGCCTAAACCCCACGGTAGAGATGCCGACGCAGACCATAGGTACCACGGGCGAGGCCTTCGGCACGATATACGGCAATGGCGAGCTCGAGATGATGACACCCACGGGCTACACATCGTACTACAGCAGCTGCGAGAGGTTCCTTGTGCTCTACACAACGATGTTTGTCGACGGCGTGGGCACCGTAGGTACATACGTCAACATCTTCGAGTGGATATCGGAGGATGAAGCCGAGCGTATCCTCCGCGAAGGTTTTTAGACTACGGGGGAGTGAGTGATAACCGACAAGGCGATGTACTTCCCGAAGGTCTACCGCTACCGAAGGTTAGTTTGGACAACGGAAGTGCTAAACAAGGCGATGTACTTCCCGAAGGTCTACCACTGCCGATGGTCACATTAGGCTACAGGTGGGGGGCTGAGTGCTAACCGACAAGGCGATGTACTTCCCGAAGGTCTACCACTGCCGATGGTCACATTAGGCTACAGGTGGGGGGCTGAGTGCTAACCGACAAGGCGATGTACTTCCCGAGGGTCTACCGCTGCCGATGGTTAGTTTGGACAACAGAAGTGCTAAACAAGGCGATATACTTCCCGAAGGACTACAGCCGGCGCAACCAGGCACTATTGTAGATAACATAATTGAGAAGAATAAAACAAAAATACTATATGAAGAAGGTTTCGATACTTAGGAGTGCAACGATGGCACTCATCGCTATGATTGTTGTTGGCACCGTAGCGTGCGAGAAGGAGACGCCCGTGAGCGTAATTCCCAATGCTAAGGAGATAATATGCTCGGCGGGGGATCGCCCAACGTTTACATTCTCGGTAACGGGCAACTGGCAGCTATCGTCGGATGCCACGTGGTGTAAGTTCATCACCTCGGCAGGCGAGGTGCTCGACATGTCGGGACGTGCGGGAACACACACCATAACGCTACGCATCACCGACGAGAACATCAAGAACGAGCCTACGTTTGCCAACATAACGATGAAGATGGGTGGCAACAAGGGTATCATAGCCACCGTAGAGCGTGGTGCCAACCAGCTATATATGCGCATATACGACATCACTGACACGCCGATAAGCGCCGTAGAGCTCGGCTATGTCGACTGGATACCATTCCGTGTCGAGGCTAACTTCCGCTTTGCTGCCGTAGACTACCCCGACTGGGTGGAGTTCTACGACGGTGCCGTGACGGGTGTCCCGGGCGAGCAGACAGAGGCGATGGCACGCATCGTATGCGACGGTGAGCGCGAGCAGTACCCCATAACCAAGGAGGATGGTTACACAATAACCTTCGCCGACGAGAGCGGCAAAGCATCCTTCACCTTCCCCATAATATTCAAGGGCATGAGCAACACCGAGTTATCGTTCGCGGGTCCCACAGCCAACACCTTCGGCTGGGAGGTGTCACTCGACGGCAAGACATTCCGACAGAAGGATCAGGCCACGGGCGACTATATCACCATAGAGGATGGACTCACATACCGCATCACGGCACTCAAGAACGACTACGAGGTGATTCTCTTCGAGAAGGTCGTAGACCGTGGTATACCCTCGTATGAGCTCGACGCCAAGTGGATGGAGTACGACTACGAGAGCGCGACACTCAGCGTGAAGGCTACGGACAAGACGCGCTATGGTGTGGCGATGGCACTGCCGCGAGGCATATACAACAAGATACGCGCCGACATCAAGGGTAACATCTTCGAGTACGACGATGCCTCGGGACTACAGCTCGAGACCATAAAATATGATTATCTGCAGTACATCATCTGCGAGATTACGCAGATGGACTTCTCCGAGCGCAGCCCCTATGAGGGAATGTACGTGTACCACTCGTTGACAATATACGAGATACCCTGCACGAGATATACCGATGCGGAGGTAATGGCAAAGTATGGCGTGGAGGATGCCTACACCTGCCCCTTCCCGCTACCCATGGATGGCAAGACACCGGGCATCATCATCGACCCACGCATCGAGGGCTGGACGACGGATAGCTTCACCGAGGGACGTGCCACGGTGGAGTTCTACTACCGCGGAGAGAAGCTCAAGGCAAGTGAAGGCGAGTATGAGGTGGGCGAGAACAAGGATGAGGTTATGGCAGCACGACTCTTAGGCCCCAAGGCGGGCTTCGAGGATAATGTCGAGGCACTATTCAAGCTCGACGGCGTGGCTAAGAAGCTACTGGTGGTGACACCTCCTACGGAGTAACGACAAGAACGACAAACAAGATAGGTTATGAACAGACTACTACATATATGTACGGTGGCCATAGCCCTCGTTATTGGCATCACAGCATGCGAGAAGGGTGGCGAGAGCCTCGATGCCGACTATGGCTACGTGCAGTTCAAGTTAGTGAAGCATAGCGCCTTGGAGACGCGTGCCACGGATGCCTTAGAGTGGATGGCCGATGCGTGCAAGATAACGGTCGTCATGCAGCACGAGGGCTCGACGATACAGCAGACGCTGCCACTATCATCATTCGACAGGGAGGCGGCAGAGTGGGGCCTATATAGCCAGAAGCTACGCCTCATGGCTGGCCAGTACAACATCATAGGCTACTACCTCTACGACAACCTCGACAACGAGCTCCTTGTGGGAGATGGCGCAGGCACCTTCACCGTACAAAAGGGAGGCCTCGAGGTCAAGAATATAGGTGTAGCGTGTGTCGAGCGAGGCAAGGTGTCGTTCGTGTTGGAGAAGGAGCTCACGCGTGGCGACGAGGGGGCATACCTCTTTCGCTCGATACGCTCGGTAGACATCACCGTGCGTAATAAGTTCTCGCAGGCATCGACGACATTCGAGCACCTCCCCGTAACCTACACCGAGACCTTCGGTGAGGGCGCTGTGGATGAGAGCATATATGGCGACCGCAACCACCTTAGCTCGCGAGCTACGTGCGACACGCTCGTATGGCTCGAGGCGGGCAACTACACCATCACGGGCTACACCACATACTCCGACGTGCGTGGTAAGAATCGCCTGGAGAGCGCCACAATCACCGACTTAGGCGCCGAGTTCTCGGTCGAGGACATCACGACGACGAGGGATGTCGCCGTGCCCATCCTCTTCAGCGAGACGGCAGCGCACATTGCCGACTATGAGGCATTGAGGGAGATATGGCTGGCACTCGATGGCCCCAACTGGACATTCCACGGCGAGGAGTATGTCGCGGGGGCAAACTGGGACTTCAACAAGGACAAGGATATGTGGGGCGAGCAGCCGGGCGTAACACTCGATGGCAGCGGCCGCGTTGTGGCGCTCAACATCTCAGGCTTCGGTGCCCGTGGCGTTGTGCCCGACGCCATAGGTCAGCTCACGGAGCTCCGCGTGCTATACCTCGGCAACCATAATGAGCTTATTGGAGGCTTCGACAACAGCCTCGTAGATGGTCGCATCGATGCCCACGACTATGAGCGTAAGATGCTCAAGCGCGATGGTCGCGAGGCACTGAGCGACGAGCTCAAGCGCACGATAAACAGCGACCCGGCACAGCCCTCGATACTCAGCACGGTGCATAAGCGCGATGTCGCCTTTGGCAACTACACAAATGGCATAACAGCCATATCGCGTGCCGTGATGCGCCTCACGCTCCTCGAGCAGCTATTCATTGCCAACGCCCCATTAAGCGACGACATCTTCGTGGAGGTGGAGCCCGAGTCGCCATTCTACGACGAGCGCGAAGAGTGGAGCTGGGAGAACTTCAAGAACCTCACAGATGTGGAGATATACAACTGTCCGAAGCTCACGCGCCTGCCACTGGAGCTTCTCACCGCACTGCCCAACATACAGTCGCTCAACGTAGCCCTCAACCGCACAATCACGGGCCAGCAGCTTAAGAGCGACTGGGAGGCGATAATCGATGGTCGCTCGGGTGCCACGATACAGATCCTCTACCTCGGCTACAACCGACTCAAGGAGACGCCCTCGCACGACTACCTCAAGCGCATGACCAAGCTCGGACTCTTAGACTGCACGAACAACGAGTTGGAGGTGGCACACCCCTTCGGTAAGGAGATTACGCCCGCGACGATATACCTCGACAACAACCGCATCACGGAGCTCAAGGCTGCCGAGGATGGATACTTCTGCGGAGTGAACCAGATGGAGACATTCTCATGCTCGGGGAACCTCCTCACAGAGCTTCCCGACATCTTCACCGCGCGCTCGATATTTGTTATGCAGACGGTTAACTTCGCGAACAATCGCATTGCGGCACTCGAGAATGGCGACCAGTGGCGCGGCGTCAACACCGCGACCCTCAACCTTGCGGGCAACCGCCTTGCGGAGCTACCGAAGCGTCTCATAGGCTCGGGCTCAATAATACAGACGCTGATGCTTAGTGGCAACGGCATGCGTAAGATTGAGGAGGGGGCACTACAAGGTGCTAATAGCGAGCATCTGACGACCATAGACCTCAGCTACAACCGCCTGAAGGAGATACCCTATGCCGACTTTAGCGCCTCGAATCTACCCTATCTCTACGGCATCGACCTCTCGAGCAATGCCTTTGAGGCGTTCCCCTATGCACCGCTGTCGATCGACCACCTCACAGTCATGAGCGTACGTCAACAGCGCGACGACGAGGGTAACCGCACGCTAAGCGAGTGGCCCACAGGCATAGGCCAGTGCCCACGAATGGCGGCATTCTACATAGGCTCGAACGACCTGCGTAAGATCGAGGATACCATCTCGCCCTACATCCTTCTTTTCGAGATTAAGGATAACCCCAACATATCGATAGACCTCTCGAACGTATGCCCCTACATCGAGATGGGGTACTACGAGCTTATATATGACTCGACACAGGATATACGTGGCTGCGACGCCCTTAACCTCGAATAAACACTATGCGTATGAAACTACATAACAGCATACTACTAACAGCAGCAGTAGCATCGGTGGTGCTCATAGGCTGTGTTAACGACAACACCTCCATCCCTGCCTTCGAGGCCGACAATGGAGTCATCGAGGCACGTGCCGAGGGTGGCGAGTATACCCTCGCCATACGTTCATCGAAGGAGTGGATGGCAATAAGCGATGTGCCCTGGGTGATGATATCGCCGGCAAATGGCCGTGGCAATGTGGAGTGCATCATAAAGATCGACTCGACGCTCGTGAACGATCGCCGCGAGACGGAGATACGCTTCTCATCGGCAGGCGAGATACTCCAGGAGGTGGCCATCACACAAGAGGGATATGCCAAAATGGTAAAACCCGCGAAGAGCGAACATACCATCGCCGCCTCGGCAAGCCGCACGGAGCGATGGTTCGATATCGAGGTGAGTGCCAACGTACCCTTCGACGTCAACACGGAGTATACGACAGATGCCGAGTGGCTCACGGTCAAGGAGCACACTCTGACACTCGACCGTGGCGCCCGTCCACGTGATACGCGCATAAGGGTGGAGTGGAAGATGAACCCCGAGCCTAAGGAGCGCATAGCAAGGCTACACCTTACGGGCCAGGGCATGGATATGCCCACAACGATCGTCGTGCGCCAAAAGGCAGCACCTCTTATCGAGGATAACCGCCAGGGCGACTCGTTAGCCGTAGTCACCATCTTCGAGAAGATGGAGTGTTGGAGCGACAACGGCATCTCTACCACCGAGGGTATGCACCGCTGGGACTGCGTACGTCTGTGGGAGGCGACAGATAGGAGTCTTCCGGAGCCCGAGGCTATAGGCCGTGTTCGCGACCTCGACCTCAGCTACTTCAACACCGAGGAGGGCATACCGCAGGAGATACGCTACCTCAAGTATCTCGAGACGCTGTCGCTCTTTGGCAACGTGAACACTATGCTCAAGTCGATAGATATGGGCGAGGAGATCTGCGACCTCGAGTATTTGAAGGACTTGCGTGTTGCGGCCTATGGCCTCGTGTCGCTCCCCGAGAACTTTGCACGCTTGGGCGACACGCTCGAGACTCTCGACCTCAACTCCAACAACTTCAACAGCCTCCCCGAGGTACTCACCCCCGAGAACTTCCCGAAGCTCAAGTCGCTGAACCTCGCCAGCAACCGCCGCGCATCGCTGAGCGACCTGCGCAAGAGGGAGACAGCAAACGACAATGGCATAGGCCTCTACACGAACACCGCAGATGAGGATGTCGTAAGAGAGCTCTTCCTATGGGAGGAGCTGGAGGAGCTGACGCTCTCGTACAACTACATCGAGGGTGCATTACCCGACTTTAAGGTGGGCGATGAGGGCGTGCGCGCCTACACGATGGAGGATATAGCCGAGCGTGGCGACACACTGCTCTGGGCCGTGGAGAACAACCTCCCGCGCATCCTTCCGAATGCCCGCGTGCTGAAGATAAACCTCAACTTCTTCTCGGGCGAGATTCCCGACTGGTTGCTGTACCACCCGCGTCTGTTGGAGTGGGCAGCCGAGGTGCTCGTATACCCGCAGCAGGAGAATGGCATAGATAGCAACGGCACGGTCGTAGGCTTCACAAACGAGCCCTCATCGACGGAGCCCTACTTCGAACGTTACCCCCTTATGCGCGGACGCTTTGAGTTTAACGATGAAATGAGCGAAGAGTAGCTATGAAGAGATACTTATTATATATTGCAACTGTCGCACTGGCGACTGCCTGCGTGAAGGAGAGCGAGGCACCACGCCTCGAGGAGGATAGAGACCCCGTGGTTAGCATCCCCATAGATGCCAATCGTGGCGAGGTGATCATTAAGTTTATGCCCGAGATGGAGAATATTCTTGAGGCTACGATGACACGCTCTAGGGGCGAGGCTACGCGCTCGGGCATACCCTCAACCGACGAGGTGTTAGACATCCTCGATGCCTACTCCTTCGAGCGCGTATTTCCCGTAGATATGCGCCACGAGGAGCGCACACGCGAAGCGGGACTACACCTATGGTATATCGTCCGATTCGACGAGGATACCAACCTAAGGCTCGCCTTCGAGCAACTATCACAGCTCGGCGAGGTGGATAAGGTGCAGTGCAATCGCAAGATTTATAGAGCCTACAATCCCAATGCCGAGGCTCGCTTCATAAGCTGCGCTGAGGCTGCATCGCACCCCACTACGCGGACGGCGACGATGCCCTTCAACGACCCCGAGATGTATCGCCAGTGGTGCTACATAAACGATGGTACGGCACCCTTTGCTCAGGAGTGGGCCGCTGTTGTTGCGGGCGCCGATGCCGGCTGTCGCGAGGCGTGGGAGCTCACGACGGGCGACGAGGATATCATCGTGGCGGTGATGGACGAGGCTGTCATGTGGAGCCATCCCGACCTTGCAGACAATATATGGATAAACCATGAGGAGGAGCTGCACGCGGGCAAGGATGCCGATGGCAACGGATATGTAGACGACCGCTACGGCTACAACTTCGTGCGTAACACGGGCATAACATCGTGGACATCGAACGGAAGCACCGGTCACGGCACACACGTGGCGGGCACCATTGCGGCCGTCAACGACAACGGCATAGGCGTTGCGGGCATTGCCGGTGGTGGCAAGGGTAAGCGAGGTGTCAAGATTATGACCCTGCAGCTCTTCGACGGCATGAACTCATGCTCACTGGCCATGGAGGCACGTGCCATGAAGTATGCCGCAGACAATGGCGCCGTGATATTGCAGTGCTCATGGGGCTACAACTCCGCAAAATCGAACCTCATCATGGGTTATACCCCGGGCCCTGCGACCGAAGAGGAGTGGGCTCGGACATACCCCCTGGAGAAGGAGGCGTTGGACTACTTCATCAACTGCGCAGGCTCGCCTAACGGCGTCATCAACGGTGGCCTTGCCATCTTTGCCTCGGGCAACGAATATGCGGCACAGTCGTCGTTCCCCGCGGCCTACTCCAAGTGTATATCTGTTGCGGCCATTGCTGCAGATTACACGCCGGCCTCGTACTCCAACTACGGCAGCGAGGTGCTTCTCTCGGCCCCGGGTGGCGATATGGAGTACTACGGCACACCGGGCCAGAAGGACGATGTATACGATGATAATGGCACACTGCTGGAGCAGGGCAGCATATTCTCTACCCTTGTTCTCGATGGGGTTGCAGGCTACGGCTACTACGAAGGAACATCTATGGCATGTCCCCACGTATCGGGCGTAGCGGCCCTCGGCCTCGCGTATGCCAAGCAGCAACACCGCCACTTTACATCCGAGGAGTATCGCGAGTTATTGTTCGAGACGGCACGCGACATCGACAAATACTTCGTCGGCGAGAAGCTATTTTATATGAACCACACCTCGGCAGGTGCTGTGCCCGTAAAGATGAACCTTGCGGACTACCGCGGTAAGATGGGACGCCTGATAGATGCCGGGGCACTGCTCAAGGCCATTGATGGCAGTGGTCGCGATATGCGTCTACCAAACCTATACCTCGCACCCGAGGCTACGACAACACTCGACATCGCGGAGTATACCACCGAGCGTATCACGGGCGTGACGGTAGCCAACAACGCTATCGCCGAGGTTACGCTTAGCGGCACAACGCTAACGATAGTGGCAAAGGGCGTGGGGCAGACAACATACAGGCTGCAGACAAGCAACGGCAAGGAGCTGCGAGCTACGATAACCGTGCGCGAGGGCGCCTCGGACAAGGGTTGGCTGTAGGATATGGTACGCAGAGGCTACATAGTGCTTATCGGCATACTGCTTACATGCTACTGCGAGCTCACGGCGCAGAGTTTCATCTCGCGCTCGGCACTCGACTCGCTCGTACGTCCCGCATTATCTGCCAAAGCAGAGGGCATGCTTAAGGCGAGGGTTAAGGTGCGCGATGTGGGTACGATAGCCGATAGCGACATCGTGAGGGTTAGCTACACGCTGCAAAACAACCATGGCGAGGCAATAGCAATAACCACGATGAGGGCATCGTGCAGCTGCCTGAGGATAACATCACCGCGGGCGACAATAGCCATAGGAGAGGAGTACACCCTCACCGCTGAGTTTAATCCCGCAGGGCGCAGTGGCACGTTTAGCTACGACATTGCGGTATATACGACGCTCGACGAGAGCCTACCTACGGAGCGACTGACGCTCAGGGGCATAATCGAGCCGAGCAGTGCCTTCAGCCATCTAACGGAGGATATGGGCGCGCTACGGCTAAGTCGCAAGAGCGTGGTGCTGGAGCAGGTGAAGGCTGATGTCACACGCCGCGAATATATTGCCGTGGCAAACGCAGGAGAGCGGGAGCTGAGCATCAAGGCTCGGACAACAGTCGAGGGGCTGAGCCTGCGATGCGAGCCCGCAATATTGGCTCCGGGAGCCGAGGGCGAGATTGTCGTAGAGTATATGCCTGCACAAACACCCTCACACGACATTGAGACGATAATCATCGTCGAGGGCGTGGAGGCTACGGCAACAGAGCGAATTATAAGAGTAACGATTAAGAGATAAGATATGAGACCAAGAAGAGTTATTATGCTGGCACTCGCTGCCTTAGCACTCCTTGCAAGCTGCAACCGCGGAGCTACACCCGCCGTTGTAAACCCGGGTATGGATGTGACATACTCGACGATAGATGGCTGCTGGGAGCTCATAGCATGGAATGGCGAGCCTATCGAGGAGAGCACCTACTGCTACATAGAGTTCAACCGCACGGAGCAACGCTTCGAGATGTGGGATAACATTGGCTCGATGTATGCCGACAAGCACAGCGGGAGCTTCACCATCGAAAAGAATGAGTATGGCGAGTTCATCCTCACGGGCACGTACGACTATGGCGTGGGCGCCTGGAGCGACACATACCGCGTGACGATGTATACGCCAGGAGAGGAGATGCGCTGGGAGTCGACATCGACATCCGACACATATACCTATGCCCGCATTGAGGAGATACCCGAACTAAACTAACAATTACATATATGAGAACATTACACAACATCATGGTGATGATATTCACCGCCACCGTCGCACTCACTCTATGGAGCTGCGACAAGGATCCCGACACAGATAAGGGCAATACGCCCGCAGCCGAGAAGCCGACAATAGGCATCCTCGAGCCTGAATTCGACGCCAAGACAATGGTCGTGAAGGTGATGATCGCCCCCTCGTCAGATGCCACAGCATGGTATTGGCAGGTAATTCACAGCATCGACAACGAGTATAAGCCCTTTACGAAGGTTGAGGGCTCGGTGGCCGACGAGATAGAGTTCACCGCAATGTATGGTGTTGAGTACACCATTGTGGCGTATGCCGAGAACGCGGCGGGCAAGAGCGAGACCGCAACTAAAAAGTTCTGCGCCATGCCCGAGGGCGAGGTGGCAATCACCATAGGCGACATCGCGCTCAACGAGGCAACGATGATGGCCGAGGTTACGATATACCCCTCGAAGGTGACAACTGCCTGGTACTGGCAGAGCTACCCCGCAGGGACGGACACTACTACTCTCGAGTGGACCAGCGTCGAGGGCAACACCGAGACAGCCATAAGCTTCGCCTACGAGTGGGGTAAGACCTACGAGCTTCGCGCCTATGCCGAGTGTGATGCGCTAACGAGCGACGTTGTTACCAAGCAATGCCTCTTCGAGCCCTCGGTGCCTACGCTCCATGTGGGCAAGGCCGAGTTCGACGCCGAGCAGATGACCGTGAGCTTCAAGGTTACACCCTCGGAGGATACCCACCACTGGTACTGGGGCTTGTACGACGATGCGTTAGATGCTAAGTATGAGACATACGAGGGCAGCGAGGCCAAGACCGTAAGCTATAAGGTAGAGTACGACAAGGAGTATAGCTTCATCTTCCGCGTGGAGAACGCCCTAAATAAGGGTAACGAGGAGATTGTCGACTTCTTTGTCCTGGGCGATGTGGCCGAGATAACCATCTCCAACCTCACGGCCTTTACCGTAGATGCACATGTTGCTATGAGTGATAATTGTACACGTTACGTCGCAGGTGCTGTACACACCTCGGCATTCGACCGCAACACATTTATCGAGCAGGCACAAACAGCACTCAACCCCGACCCCAGCTACCCCTTTGCGGCCTTCAACACAGCGACCGAAGACCGCACATTCACCGAGCAGGATCTCGTACACAACGCCCGCGTAGATAGCACGGAGAGCGCAGGTCTCATGTTGCTTTCGGGTGTATCGTATACCATCGCTGTATATGGCGAAAATGGCGATGGTAAGTACAACGTCGAGACTCTTGAGTTCGTGGTCCCCGAAGCAGAGATTAACGGTAGCGTGGCAATAGATATGGAGATGACCGAGATTAGCGACAATGCCGCCACGGTGAAGGTCACGGCAGCCGAGGCTTGCAAGATGGTTATAGGCTACATAGACCCCGCAATTGCTAAGTCGGACATGGATAACCCCTTCGACTTTGAGGGTAAGAGCGACGAGGAGATTAAGGCCTACATCATATCCGTAGCACAGGCCATACCCATGGTCTACAATGAGCCTATTACACACATGCTCAGCGACCGCTTGGAGGTAGGCTCGACATACTACGCCTATGCCATAGCCATCAAGGATGACAAGGTTGGCGAGGTGGCGTACACTCAGTTTAAGACCACACGCCCCACGCTCTCGGGCATAGCCAAGATTACGGCAGCAGAGATTGAGGCTCAGACATCGCACGAGACACTTACGGTGAAGGTCACGGCCGACAGCAATGCTGCGAAGGTACGCCTCTATGCCGCTCCCTCGAACGACCATGCAGCCTATGCCGACAATATGGAGGGTGTGATGGATGCCGACGAGTATCAGAACTACCGCGAGGAGTATGAGCTGGTAAATGGCGTGGCTACGGCCGTCATCAATATCTCACACCCGGGCGACAAGTACTATATCTACGCTTCGGCTGTCGATAACGATGGCTTGGCCGGCGAGTTGGCATGCGTAGCACAGCTTGCAGGCTACGATACGGAGTACTTCACCACGATGGAGGAGGTAGCAGATGATAGCACGCTGAGCTACGACGGCACAGGCACAGCTAGACTCACGGCATCGGACGAGAGCACAGTAGTCGTCGAAGAGGATACAGACGTGAGTGTGTCGCGCGTAAGCGTAACACTCACAGCGACAACCTTCAGCTCGAATGTCGACAAGGTGTGGTTTATGCGCTTTGCCGAATGCAAGACCTCGGAGATTGAGAGCCGCGTGAAGACAAGCCTTGAGGATTATGCCGAGACGAACAAGCCTAAGGGCTCGTATAAGAGTGTAGTGGAGGGCTGGGCGTACAAGTATGCCGACGACACCACGAGCACGTTTAACCCCAAATATGAGGCACTGTCAAGCTACGACAGCAACTTTGGTGGTGACCTTATCGTCATGGTCATCCTCGACACCGACGGCAAGGTGAACATTCACAGCTACTATGGTGGAGGCTTAGGCGTTGTAGAGATGTAAAATAACGACTTATCGAAGCCAAGACCTAATTTCTTGTCAGAGGGTATTAGATTTGGCCTATTGGAAATGAAGACCCCTCGGGCTGTACTTCATGTACTATCCCGAGGGGTCTTACTTTTTTTTAGAAAGATTAGAAACTAAATCCCGTCGCCACAATAGCATAATGTCTCTTAGATGTCGGGTTAAAGGTATAGCCGAGGTCTACAGGAATAGTAATGGGGCCTACCTCAAACTCCCTATTCAACGTAAGGCTCAGGTTAGTAACATTGAAGCCCTCGGGGAGGTTGTCGAAGTCGAGCTCATAGCCGCCATCGACCATCTTACGCGGTCCGGCACACCAGAAGGGCGCAGTCCAAGGTGAGGCACCTGCGGTAATCTCCATATCGAAGAGGTCACCAATAGGCTGAGTGTAGGCTACCTCGAAGTATGACGAGAAGGCGCGACGCCTCTTTGTTCCATCCTCGTTATAGAGCCAGTCGGCAGAGTGAAGGAACGTCGTTCCCCAATGCAGGCGTAGGCGGTCAAAGAAGGTATACTCGATAGTGGCCGTAAGGCTATGGTTCTCGTCATCCAGGAAGTCGTTCTGCCAGAAGGCCTTGCCATAGTCGCACCAGACGTCATAGACCGTAACAGAGAGGTTGCCATAGTCGAAGCCAAGTGTCATATCGAGCTCCTGGTAGGTGCTGATAGTCGAGAAGTTATACCATAGGTCGACATAGAAGGCACCGAGGCCGAGCGTCACGCTGGGCTGTATGGCGGGGTCAAACATATTGCCATAGTACGACTGGTCGTAACCACGCCAGAGATAGTTAGACTTAATGTTGGCACCGGCACTCCACCAGAAAAGCCCGTCGTCATCCTCATCGTCATCCTCGGCTGCAAGCGTCTGAGCAGCAGGAGCATTAAGGTCGGTATCGATAATTCTGGGGCGCACCTCTGCCTGCACCGAACATAGCAGCACAAAGGTGGCAAGGAAGGTAGTAATAGACTCTCTTGTCATCGTTAAATTTGGGACTATAAGGTGTTGTTAATAATTAAGTATTTAGTTCGATTTATTACTCTTCGAGTGCTGGCGGTGGCGCTTGATATGCTTCTGCTTCTTACGATAGGCATCGACCTTGCGCCATATACCCCAGCAAAGCATAAGCGAGAAGAAGAGGATGATACCTACGAGCATCCCCGTAGATAGGTTATCGCCCTTGACGCGCGACCACATCTCGAGCATCTTATCCGTCCTATCGCCCGAGTCGTGCATGACGCCACAGCGGTCAATAACCGTACGATCGGGATACAACACGGGGTCTACAAGAACGCTATCCGAGCCCTCTATGGGCGTACCCTCCTCGTCGACAAAGAGATAGCTGAGGTCACACACCTCCATATCGCCACAGCCGATATTCTCGAGCTCCGCAAAGACCTCATCCGTGGCTACGACACTCACATATCCCGTTGCCTCCATATTGCGTATGGCATTCTCGGGCATACACATATAGTCGATAAAGTAACGTGCCGCCCTCACATTACGGGCATACTTGGGTATCACCCAACCGTCGAACCACACGATGCTACCCTCCTTGGGCACAACATAACCGAGGTCGACACCTACCTCCGTAGCCTCATCAATAGCCCATACGGCATCGCCACTCCACATGAGGTTTATCCACGCCTTCTCCTGCGTCATCATCTCCTTGCCAAAGTCGGCCTCCCAACCCGCAACGAGCTCCTTCATACGCTTCAAGTAGCTCTCGACGAGAGCTATGGAGCCGTCCGACGAGTCGTACATCAACTCACGAATGGTATCCAGGTCGAGATACTCATCCTCGCGCAACAGACCCGCAGCACGCGCCTCGAGGGTTCTTGCATAGATGAGCATGGGCGAGTAAACATCGCGAAAGGCATCCTTCACGAAGATCTTATCCTTAAGCCTCTTATCGAACATCAGCGCCCACGACGACGCCTCCTCGGCAGTGACATAGCGCTCATTGAAGAGGATACCCGTAGTACCCCACATATAGCCCACGGAGTAGTCGTTGGGGTCTACACCCTCGGGGGCCTCCAATAGTGCAAACTGCTCGCGTATATATGGCGACACGCAGTGGAAATAGTTGATACCGCGAGCGTCGATCTCAGCCTCGAACTCGGGCGTGAGGATGGGCAACAACAGCTTATTGCGCATCATACGCTCGATGATATACTCCGAGGGGCATACGACATCGAAGTCAGCCTCGCCATTCTCGATCTTGGCCAACATAACCTCGTTGATGTCGAAGGTCTGGTAGATGACCTCAACCTTCTCGCCCGTCTGCTCCTCGTACCACGCCTCGAACTCGGGCAACAGATCCTCGTCGATATAGTCACCCCAGTTGTAGACCTTGAGTATCTGTTTACGCTTGGCGTCGCTATTGCACGACGTGGCAGCGAAGGCTAAGCATAACGCAACAATCGCCCAAAGGCTATATATCATCTTTTTCATCGGCGCAAGAGTTTTTTGTTCGACAACTGCTGCTCCATCTCAGCGGCACGCTTGGCCTGACGATGTGAGCGATAGTTAACGACGATCAACAATACCAACACCGCAACAAGGATTATTGTCGACAGCGCGCGTAACTCGGGCGTGAGTCCTCCCTTGCGGGCATCGGCATATATATACGTAGAGAGCGTCTCGAGGCCATCGGTACCATTGGTAAAGATGGTCACGGCGAAGTCGTCGATAGAGAGCGTGAAGGCCAGGATGAAGCCCGAGATCATACCCGGACGTATCTCCGGGATGATAACGCGGCGCATAGCCTGCATAGGCGTAGCACCGAGGTCGAGGGCCGCCTCGTAGATATTGGGATTCATCTGCGTAAGGCGCGGCATGACGCTCAGAACGACATAGGGCGTACAGAAGGTTATATGCGCGAGAATCACCGTGGTATAGCCCTGCGTAATGCCCAGCGTGATGAAGAGCAAAAAGAGCGAGATACCCGTGATGATGTCGGGGTTAAGGATAGGTATGTTATTCACAAAGTTAACAACCCTGCGCTTACGATACCTCAGGTCGTTGATGCCGATGGCGGCAACCGTGCCCAGAAGCGTAGATACGGTAGCCGCTACGAAGGCGATGATAAAGGTATTCTTTATGGCATCAATGAGCGAGTTATTCACGCCACCCGAAAAGAGCGAGGTGTACAACTCCGTGGAGAAGCCTGTCCAGTTACCCAGCACCTTAGACTCCGTGAAGGAGAAGATGGCGATGATAACAATCGGTGCGTAGAGCATAACGAGCAGTACGACCAGATATAGGTTTGATAATGTGCGTTTCATACTATAGCAGTCCCTCGTTAGTGCCCTCCTCCGACGAGTCGGTGAAGAGCGTGGTGATACCGATGATTACGAGCATTATGAGCGACAGCGCCGCACCATAGTGCCACATACCGTTATTGATATTCTCCTGGATGGTGGTACCGAAGAGCTTGATGTTGTTCATCGTGAGCAACTCGGCGATGGCGAAGGTCGAGATGGTGGGCATAAATACCATCATCACGCCGCTGACAATACCGGGCATCGAGAGCGGAAATACCACACGCCCAAATACCTGACGTGGTGTGGCACCAAGATCCTCGGCGGCCTCGATAAGCGAGTGATCCATCTTCTGCAACACGTTGTATATCGGGTAGATCATAAACGGCAGGAAGTTGTAGACCATGCCGAAGATGAGCGCACCCTCGCCCAAGGGCAACGTGAGGAAGTCGAAGAGCGCCACGGTGGCAAGCGTACGCACAAGGACATTAATCCACATCGGCAGGATGAAGAGCATAACGACAAGGCTTGCCGTCGAGGGCTTCAGGCGCGAGAGGATATAGGCTGCGGGATAACCCAACAGCAGACATATTATCGTGGTTATCAGCGCGATGCCTATAGAGTAGATGAACGTATTTGCCGCCTCGGGCTGGTTGATAAAACGCTCGAAGTTATCCAACGAGAAGCCTCCATCCTTCGTTTGGAAGGCGTAGAGCATAATCAACACCAGCGGCATAACGATGAATACCGCCATAAAGAGCACGTATGGCAGACTCCAGCTGCGTCGGCGTGAGAAGAATTTTACCAAGTTTCTCATTTCGTTTTGGGTGGTATATGGGGCGTAGCGACTACGCCTCGAGGTTATAACCTAACACTTCGTGTCAACTACTTTGCGGTGCGCTTAGCCACTCTGAGTGCTGCGGGCGCAATCTTTATGCCCACCTCATCGAGATCCTCCCATACGTCGGGCGTGTCGACATATATATTCTCGCCCTCGTCCGTGCGCACGGTGAGGTGATAGCGGTCGCCCTTGTAGAGAATGAAGCGTATCGTTCCCCACGACACACCATCGTCGGGGTCGTCCGTGAGCTCCACAGCCGTGAAGTCGAAGGTCACATCTACCTCGTCGCCACTATCCACACCCTCAACGGCCAAGCACTCGAACTGCTCGCCGAGAATCTCGACGTGCGTGGCATCGACCATAGTGCCCGAAACGCAGTTTTCGGTGCGCTCCTTAGCCATAACGTGGATGTCGGCAGGCTTGATGAGCATACCCACCTCCTGGCCGGGCTCAAAGGCGTTATAATCCTGAATCTGAATCTCATATCCATCGGGCGTGTCGACAAACATCTCGTAGTGTACACCCTTGAATATGCACGAGCGCACGACACCGTGGAACATCGCCGCCTCGGCATTGCGGATGATGTATACATCCTCGGGGCGTACAACCACGTCGACAGGCACATTCTCGCCAAAGCCCTCGTCGATACACTCGAACTCCTTATCCATAAAGCGCACCAGACGATCGTGTACCATCGTGGCATTGAGGATGTTGCTCTCGCCTATAAAGTCGGCAACGAAGGCGTTGCACGGCTCGTTGTATATATCCGTCGGTGTGCCTATCTGCTGAATCTTACCCTCGTTCATCACGACAATCGTATCCGAGAGCGTGAGCGCCTCCTCCTGGTCGTGTGTGACATACACGAAGGTGATGCCCAGCGTGCGGTGCATCTCCTTGAGCTCCATCTGCATATCCTTACGCATCTTGAGGTCGAGGGCCGCAAGAGGCTCGTCGAGGAGCAACACCTGCGGGCGGTTGACAATGGCGCGGGCAATAGCCACACGCTGCTGCTGACCGCCTGATAGCGACTGCACATCTCGATGCTCGTAGTCGGTCATACCCACCATTTTGAGGGCACGCTTTACGCGCTGCTCGATCTCGCGCTTATCGACCTTCTGGAGCTTAAGACCGAAGGCTATATTGTCATAAACATTGTAGTTGGGGAAGAGGGCATAGCGCTGAAATACCGTATTCACGGGGCGGAGATGCGGAGGCACCCCCGTCATAGACTCGCCACCGATAAGTATATCGCCACTCGTAGCCGAATTAAAGCCCGCCAAGAGACGTAGCAATGTGGTCTTACCACAGCCCGAGGGGCCAAGAATCGTTAGGAACTCACCCTTCTTAACCGACAAGCTCACATCATCCAGAACTACCTTATCGGGGAAATTCTTCGTGATATGACGAATCTCAATGATATGATTTGACTCTGCCATTAAAATAACGTAATTTGTTGTTTAACAATACATTGATCAACAACCGATCAACCACAGCAACGAATCCGCCACGCACGCACGCGTGCATATTATCCGTATCTAATGCAAATATACTATAAAAAGTGAAAAAACAAAAATTTTCTACTAATAATAGTCATCGCAGCAGCAAATTATCGTCATATAAACCGCACACGCTGCCAGCGTCCGCTCGAGTCCATCGTAACCTCACGCTCGACAATGCCCGTAAGCACATCGGCAGCATCGTCGTGGCGATTGGCGCGAAAGAGGCGCTTATAGGTAGTCACATGGGCATAGAACTCCGCCCAGCGCACACACCAATCCTCGGGCATACGCACCATGTGGAGCACCGTCGCGGCGTTGGAGAGGATGCGCGCCTCCTTATTTGCCGACTGGTGAAACCACTCTACGCGCGTCTCGGGAACCAAGCGTTGCAACGAGCGGGCGAAGCCACGACCTCCGTTATTACTCTCCACATAGGCTCGACGTATACCCTCGCGCTTGAGCATCGCCGCAACCAGAGGCTCGGTATGCTCCATCGCCTCGCGCGAGTAGACCACGTCGGTGACATATATGATGCCATCCGTATCCACAACATAGTCCACCGAGCAGAGATAATCATCGCCCGCATCTGCCGTGTCGGTATAGTTCGAGCGTGCCACAATATCGCGTGGCAGGAGCTTATACTGACGGAAGCCATCGCCATAGAGCAACCCCTCCTTTGACGAGGGATGTCCCTGATACATAGCCTCGAAGCGCACAGGGTCGAGGCGACGCTTCGCGAGCAACAATTCGCGGCTCTGCTGCTCGGGCCAGAGCGCCTCAGCCTCACTGCGAGGATCTATCTCCGTTGCCGGCGAGGCCTTGAGCGCCTCGAAGTTTAGCACAAGCCACTCATCCTCCCCCACCTCGTCGATGTCGCGCCACGAGCGCAGCATACGAAAGGACTCCGTACGTCCCAGCGCGCCGATGAGGTCATCCTCGTGCCAGCGTGTGAACACTATCAGCTCACGCGAGGCATTGTGCATGCGCGTACGCACCACCGAAGTATACCACTCCCAGCAGTTCTCGCGTATGACGGGCGACTGCGCCTCCATAGCATCCTTGTAGAGGTCATCGAGGATGAAGCAGTCAACACGATTTCCCGTGAGCGACCCCTCGCGGCCGACGCTTAAGAGCTCACCCTTATGGTCGATTATCTCCACCTCATCCGAGGTGCGTATGTAGCCCGGCGGGCGCGTGCCACGCTTGATGGTCGTCTCGGGAAACATAGCCTCATACTCGCGCGACTCGATGATGCGCTGCACGCGACGATTGAACTTCGAGGCGAGCGTTCCCGAGTATGAGGCTATGGCTATACGCATATCGGGGTCGAGGCCGAGCATATATGCGGGTAGCAACGTCGTGGCCCCCACACTCTTACCGTGCTGTGGCGGCATCGAGACAATGAGGCGCCTGATGCGCCCCGTGGCAAAGGCCTCGAGGATGGTGTAGTAGGTACGATGAAAGGGGGTAAACTCCAAGAAGGGGTAGACCTCCGCGGCAAAATCGATGAAACCGGGCATAGGCTCCGAGGGTGTCACATTACTCTTCATACAACCCGACCACTAACATCCCACAATAGTATTACGCAACTCTCTAAACGAGAAGTCGTTATCAACAATCTCAGCCCCTACCGTCGTCTGCAACTCCCACCACACAGGCACAACATCGACAATGGGCCTTACGACACTACCGCCCTCGACTTGCGGGCGACGATAGACCACAAGCGTCGAGACAAGGCGACAACAGGTATCGCCATCGTAGCATACAACCACACCGGAATAGAACTCCTTATCGGCAATCGCCACCACTAAACGCTCGGCAATCTCAAGATAAATAGATGATGTAATTTCGTACATAATTGATTTTTTAGGGTTTATTAAATAGATTTTGGGGTTAAATTTTGCAAATACAAACAAATTGTTTAACTTTGCCCTACAAAGATACGTTCAAATATTTATCTTGTCAAGATTTTTGTACAATTATTTAATATAGATTTTTCTTATATGGACACTATTGGCGGACGAGTAAGGATTATACGCAAGCAGCTTGACTTAACACAAGAGCAACTTGCTCAGCAACTTGGCATCGGCAAGGCGGCACTATCGATGATCGAGACAGGCAAGGCCGGACTATCGACACGCAACAAGAATATATTAGTTCAAGATTTGAATGTCAACCCCGATTGGATAGAGACAGGCAAGGGGCGAATGTTTAATGCCGAGCCCAACTGCACACCCTATCTCCACCGCACCGACAAGTCGCTACCACTACAGAGCGTACCCCTATACTCGATAGAGGGCACAGCGGGTCTTGTCCCCATCTTTGCCGAGGAGTCGACAGCCAAGCCTGTAAACTTCATCCACATCCCCAACTTGCCGAAGTGCGACGGGGCGATATACGTTATGGGCGACTCGATGTACCCGCTGCTTAAGAGTGGCGACATCGTCCTATACAAGCAGCTTAACGACGTAAGGGATGTTTTCTGGGGCGATATGTATCTACTATCCATAGACATCGACGGCGAGGAGTACATCACCGTGAAATATGTACAGAAGTCGGAGCATGAGGGATATATAAAGCTCGTAAGCCAAAACCAACACCATGCCGACAAGGAGGTAGAGATGAGCCGCATACGTGCCATCGCCCTTATTAAGGCATCGATACGCATGCACACAATAGGGTAAAACCAATGAGTAGTGAGTAGTGAGTAATACTAAAATACAAAAAAAAATGGGGATGACTAAAAAGTAAATTTGTCATCCCCACTTTGTTAAGAGGTTGAATAAAAAGATGTAGTTTTAGGCTTAAGTACCTTTTCACCGCTCACGCTCGGCATAGTCTACAAGTAGCCTCTGCCCTCGCTTAATCGCGGCGCTGCGAAGCCCGAAAAAGCGGAGTTTACTTGACGTAAATGAGCATTTTGAGGGCGAGCATAACGACAAAATACACTTTTTATTCAGCCTCATTTTTACCTTATACCGCTCTATTACAACAATTTAAGCGAGGGAAAGAGCGCACATAGCTGCTCCATAAGGTTGTCCATATCGAAGCCCTCACGCAGCACCAAAAGTATCGTGTTATCACCGGCGATGGTGCCGAGGATATCGCTTATGCCACGGCTATCAATAGGCACCGATATGGCACTTGCATAGCCCGGCTTGGTGGTTATGACGCAGAGGTTACCCGAGAAGGCAATGTCGGTAATGTTGTCCGTGATATTTGTCGAGACAACGAGATCGCTGCGCGGGCTATTGGGCAGCACGTAGATATACCCCTTCTCCTTGTGGGGCACCTTGGCCACGTGCATAAACTTCAAATCGCGCGAGAGTGTCGACTGTGTAACCTGTACACCACACTCTACGAGGCGTGCGATAAGCTCCTCTTGCGAAGATATATACTCCGAACGTATAATCTTACGGATGATTGAAAGGCGCTGGGTCTTTTGATTCATCGTCTTTTTCTGATGTGTATTCTCCAATTTCACGACTAACGCAAACTAATTCTCATTTATTTTATTAGTGATACAAATTTAGGCAAAATGGCGCAAATATCCAAATTAAAGTGAAAAAAAAGCTCTTTCGTGTAATTTTTTATTTCCAGACATCCTAACTAAAAAAATCTTTTACTATATTTGCGTGCGATTATATGGATAAAGGTGTAAAAGCCTACTAACGATATTAAGGAAATATTAACAATTTAATTTTATTATTTATTTTTAAGTCTATGAGAAAACTACTTTCAATCTTCAGCATCGCACTTGTTGCCGCGTTTGCACTTGGTTGCGAGAATGAATCGGAGAAGGGCGGAGATAGCCGCACCTTGAACTTTGGCGAGCCGACAGCCACCTCTACCACCATCGAGGTAGGTATCGTTCCCTCGGACACCGCTGCCAGCTACTTTGCCGGCATCGTTGAGGCAAGCAAGATTGCTGACAAGAACGACGCTGCCATCATCACCGAGTACATCCAGAAGCTCACAATCTACAATGGCGTGCAGTTCCTCAACGCTGAAAACCTTACACCTGAGACCGACTATGTAGCTATCGCATTCTACATGGGTGATACAGACAAGGTTACAAAGCTCAACATCCGCACCACAGCTCCCGGTGAGGTTGAGGAGGAGTTTAGCGTGAGAATCACCGTAGATGCCATCACCTCGGACTCGGCTATCGCTAAGGCCGTGCCTAACGACAACGATGTAAACTACTACTTCCGCGTGCTCACACAGCTCGAGCTTCGCGAGATGGGTATCTTTGAAAACGATCGCGAGATTTTCAACTACATCATCGAGAACCCCTACAGCAACGACTACATCGGCAAGGGTGAGCGCACGCTCGAGTGCACAAACCTCTCGCCCAAGTTCGAGTATATCGCTATTGCCTTCAACTCAGACACCTACGAGGATGTTGTAACCGGCGCAGCCGAGCTCAATCTCTTCCGCTACGAGTTCACCACCGAGGATGCTCCCGAGGTTGATCCTAACACCCTCTTCACATACAAGAATCTTGAGGTTGGACACACCGACTTCAGCCTCGACGTAACTCCTGTAAAGGGCGATGATAAGCTCTGGGCATACTACATCTTCGAGAAGAGCAACTACGACGAGTATATCGCCGGTAGCCGTCATCAGGTGGTTATGCGCGCATACTACGGTCTCTTCAACCTCTGCAACGAGTACAACATCATCAACAAGACCGAGCACACGTTTAACTACTTCATGAACGAGCTTATGGGTCAGAAGGGTGCGACCAAGATTATCAACTACGAGCCCTTGAAGCCTAACAAGCAGTATGTTGTGGCTATGTTCTACATCGATCCCGAGATTAGCGACCCCACGACCGTCTACGACTATAACTTCGTGGCTGTGAACTTCACAACCAAGGCTCCCGATGAGAATCTAAAGGCTTCGTTGAATGTTGTAGGTCCCGAGATTACCAAGGAGGGCTTCAACTACAATATTGTCTTCAACATTAAGACTGATGACAATGCTGCAATTCTTCGCTATGGTGCAGACCAGTGGGATGAGCTCACAGAGCAGTACTACGACCCCAACGATTGCGGCAGCATCCGTAATTTTGTACAATTCCGTACCGCAAGTGACGAGATTCTTGCTCAGGCTAAGACCAGCGAGGGTACTACTATCTCGTTCTCTCAGACCGAGCCCTTCGACGGCATCTTCCTCTTCGAGGTAGAGAATGTTCAGGGCGCACTCACACAGTACATGGTACGTGTAACACCCGATATGTTCGAGGAGTAACAAACAAACATAAGCACTTATGAAAAGACTTATATATATGTTGACCTCTATGGCACTGCTTGCAGGCTTCGCAGCCTGCGAGCAGGAGCCCGAGGGCGGCAACGAGCAGACTGAGCACGTTGTAGTCCTCAATGTCGACAAGGAGACAATCAAGGCTGATGGCACCGACATCGCTACTTTTGAGGTTACGGTAGATGGCACGGTACGCACCGCAGAGTGCCAGATCATCTGCCTTAACGACAATAGCACCATCGAGGATGGTAAGTTCTCAACCACCAAGGCCGGCACCTACGAGTTCAAGGCGGCCTTTGGTGACGTACTCTCGGAGACTAAGAGCATCGTAGCTACCGCTGTTGAGCAGGAGCCCGAGACAAACGTGGTACTCAGCGTCGACAAGAGCGAGATTCAGGCCAACGATAGCGACATGGCGACATTCACCATAACGGTAGATGGCACCGCCGTAACAGAGGGTTATGTTATCAAGAACCTTAACTACAACATCGATCTCGAGGGCAACACCTTCACATCGGATGTGGCTGGCAATTTCCGCTTTGTTGCCGAGTATGATGGCAAGAAATCAAACGAGGTAGAGGTTAAAGCTATAGCTGTAGAGGTGCCCGTAGCCAAGGAACTTGTACTTGTTGCTACACCAAGCCGAATCAAGGCTAACGGCACAGATGAGGCGGTATTTACCGTAACATACGGCGACGAGGATGTTACTGCCGATGCCGAGATCTACAACACTGCCGACAATAGCTTGATTGAGAGTAAGAAATTCACATCTACCCAGCCGGGCACATATAACTTCCGCGCACGTTACAACGATGTGACAACCGGAGTAAGCACCTCGGTAACCGTATATGACCCCAATTGGGAGGGAAAATACGAGCCCGGCATGCTCTACAACGAGAATGGCGTAAAGGGTGTTATCTTCACTATCCGTGAGCACAAAAGCTCTGGCACCATGTACTGCTATATTATGTCTATGGACGAGGAGGACTTGGCCTGGTCGACAGAGCAGGTAGACCTACAATACGCCAACAGCGTATGGGGAGCATGGATTACCGAGGATATCTTCAGCGAGCAACGTGACAACCGCGACATCAACGACTATCCCGCATTTAAGTTCTGTGTAGACCACGGAGAGGGTTGGTTCCTGCCCTCACAGGAAGAGATGACGTGGATGTGGGATGCAGTATCGGGAGGCACACACGACTTTAATTCGTCTACCGTTGCCGAATTCAATAAGACTCTCACCGAGAATGGTGGTGAGCCCTTAGTTGAAACATTCTACTGGTCGTCAACAGGTCTGGACAAAACAAGCGCCGTGGCTGTTGCATTTATGAAGAATAGCGTTGTCTGCCTCGAATCTACGCGCGACAAGAAATATAGTGTGCGCGCAGCATATCGATTTGCTATTAACTAATTTGCATTAATAGGTTTATGGGGGGATGGCTTTCTTAGTCAGCCCCCTATTTACATATCCGAGGGTTAAGAGTTGCACGATAGCGCAATAAGCCCTATCTTTGTCGTATGAAAAAGTCTGAATTTTCGTTTATTGGCGACATCGCCACACTCTTTGGCGCGCTACCCCACCACGGCTTCGAGCCTATAGGCGACGACTGCACGGTCGTAGCTATGGGCGATGACTCGCTGGTGATTACGACAGATATGCTCGTTGAGGATGTACACTTCCTGCGTGCGGCATCCACGGCCGAGGAGGTGGGCATGAAGAGCCTACATGTAAACCTCAGCGACGTGGCAGCCATGGGAGCTAAGCCCGTGGCTACGCTCCTAAGCATAGCACTCCCCGAGGGCGCACAGGGCGAGTGGGCCGAGGCCTTTATGCGTGGCTACCACGCAGTATCGGAGCGCGAGGGTGTTGCCCTCGTTGGTGGAGACACCACGGCATCGCGCGACAGGATTACGATAAATGTCGTAGCCATAGGTCGCGCACCCCAGTCCAATATCAAACGTCGCTCGGCAGCGCACGTAGGCGACATCATCGCTGTCACGGGTAAGCTCGGAGCTTCGTCCAAGGGTCTTGTCGACATAATGTTTGGCGACCTCAACACCTTGGCAGCACAGCACCACCGCGTAGCACAAGCACGCACAGCCGAGGGCCTATGGCTCGGCACACAATGCGAAGTACACGCCATGATGGACATATCCGACGGCATAGCCTCCGACATCAAGCATATCATGAATCAGTCCAACGTGGGTGCCGAGATAGATACTACACTCATACCCACAGACTACGACCTACGCTACGCCATAGGCGGTGGCGAGGATTACGAGCTCCTTGTCACGGTGCAGGAGGATAGCTTCGATGCCATTGCCGAGGCACTATACAGAGCCACAGGGACAACGCTCACGGCCATAGGTCGCATAACCGATGGCAACGAGCTACGATGGTTAGATGGTGGCAAGCCCACGGAGATAGATATCGAGGGCTTTAAGCACTTTTAGATATATAGCCACGAAGGAGTGCGAGAGCCTCGTTCATAGCCCTGAGCCTAAAGATATAGGCACCCGAGGCGTAGATAGCAACACCCGCGGCAACCTCCACGAGGAGCCTCAGGCCGAGTGTGAGCGTAGCGATATATGGCTCAGCAAGATAGAGAGCCACAAACATCGCTGCGGCAAGCACAAGCTGCGGGAGAGTGTTCGCAAGCAGGGCTACAACACTTAAAGAGAGGTAACGCAGAGCAGCAGCGCTATTGATAGAAAACTCCACGAAGGCCATGGCTGTCATACCCCACGCCACAGACTCCACACCACGAGGTATGGTGTAACATAGTATTGCCGTCATCACAACACGCTTGACGACCTCCAAGCGCACAATGACACCTCCATTGCTACGCACCTTAAGGATATTATACGACACCATAGCCAAGGGGTATGCCATGCCCGAGAGTGCCAATATCTCGAAGTAGGGCACCGTGGGCATCCACCTCTGGCCGAGGAGCAACATAAACATGTCGGGAGCGATGGCCACAAGGCCGAGCATCACCGGGAAGATAATAAACGACAAGAGGCGCACGATGCGCATATACCCCGCTGCAAACTTATCATCATCCTCATCCGCAAGCTTTGCAAGAGCAGGATACGTCACGCCCTGCACCGCCTGCACAGCAGAGGTAACGGGCAGGTCTTTGAGTTTCTGCGCCTGCGAGTAGTAGCCAAGGGCCGAAGTAGAGTGCATCTTGCCGATGAAGAGCTGCGCTACATTATTATATATGGAGGCTATAAGATCCGTAGCAAGCAGTCGCAAGCTAAAGGGTGCCATGGCGCGAAGTGATGCTAAGCTGAAGGGCGCCGATGTGCGCCAGCGACGTATCCACCAGAAGGCCGCAGCCTTAAGCCCCATCATCAGCAGGCGCTGAGCCACAAGGCTCCAGATGCCACACCCCGCAACAGCCATAACGACAGCCACGATGCCACTGAGTAACGTGCTGAAGAATACTATCTTCGCAAGGAGCGCAAAGCGGAACTCGCGCGTGAACATCACCGTCTGCACCACGCAGAGCGAGTTGATAGGGAGCACCAAGAAGAGCACCGGGGCTATATCTCGAATAACAGGAGCATCGTACAACGTGGCAAGTGGCGAGGATACTGCGAGAAAAACAACATACAACACCAACGACACCACGACATTGAAGCCGAGCACCGAGCGGTACTCCGTGTCGGTGGGATGCGGCTTGCGTATGAGCGTCTGCGAGAAGCCACTGTCGACAATAGCAAGAGCAACAGAGGTAAAGAAGGTCATAATAGCCATGATGCCAAAGTCATCGGGGGCGAGCTGTCGCGCAACGACGATGCTTACTACCATCTGCACGACCATAGACAGGAGCTTCTCGGAGAAGCTCCATGCCACGCCACTCACAACCTTATGTTCCAACCTCTCCGCTGCCATAGCACTACTTCATAAAATACTCCACAGCCAAACGATACGACTCCATGCCGAAGCCCATAATCGTACCACACGCCACGGGAGCAATCATCGACACGTGACGAAACTCCTCGCGCGCGAGGATTGAAGATATGTGTACCTCAACAACAGGCACACAGATAGCCGCCACAGCATCGCGCAACACTACGGATGTGTGCGTATAGCCGCCGGCATTGAGAATGATGCCATCGTACTTGCCACAAGCACCTTGAAGCGCATCGACAAGCTCACCCTCGACATTCGACTGGTAGTAGTCAATAGCAACGCCCGAATAACGTGCGCGAAGAGCCCCGAGGTAATCCTCGAAGCTCTCACGTCCGTATATCTCAGGCTGGCGATGCCCCAAAAGATTGAGGTTCGCACCGTTGATAATCAAAATTTTCATCGCACAATAGGTTAATCAGTGTACGAAATAGAGGGTAGGCCTACCCTATTTTATCGTCGGCAGGGAGGGTGAATAGTTGCCGTAGGCTGAAAGGAGGAGTTTACACGAGGTAAATAAGCCTCTTCAGACAAGCACAACATCAACCGCGACCCTCGGCACGATAAAACTAAAATTAGTACTCCTTAGCCACGGTCTCACCCTTAAGCACACGCAACGCATTCTCGGCCAACGACTCGAGCTCGTTCTCGCCAGGGTAGATCTTAATAGGCGCGAGGAACTTACAGTAGTCAACGATGATGTCGTTAACGCAGTCGTTCCATGCGATACCGCCCGTGAGCAGGATAGCATCCACCTGACCCTTCAACACAACAGCCATCTCGCCAATCCACTTGGCTACAGAGTACGACATCGTGTCGAGCATAAAGCGAGCCTCCTTGTCGCCACCTGCCGCACGTACCTCGTTCAACTCCTGCACGTTGTTGCAGTTAACATGGTCAACAAGACCACCCTTACCCGCCAAGAGCTTCTTAATCTCGCCCTTGTCGTACTTGCCCGAGAAGCAGAGGTCCACAAGGTCACCCGCAGGCAACGTACCTGCGCGCTCCGGTGCGATAGGGCCATCGCCATCAAGGGCATTGTTAGTGTCGATAACACGACCCTTGCAGTGCGCCGAGACAGAGATACCGCCACCCATGTGTACTACGACGAGGTTCAAGTCCTCATAGGGACGACCCACCTCCGCAGCATAGCGACGAGCGATAGCCTTCTGGTTGAGAGCGTGGAAGATAGAGCGACGAGGCAACTCCTTGATACCGCTCACGCGAGCCATATCCTGAAGCTCATCCACAACAACGGGATCAGCGATGTAGGCCTCAACACCTGCTGCATCAGCTATGCGGCGTGCAATCAGCGCACCGAGGTTGCTCGCGTGCTGACGCTTGGGAGCCGAGAGGTCGGCAATCATAGCCTCACCCACGCGGTATACGCCACCCTCGATGGGGCGCATAAGACCACCACGGCCAATGACAGCATCCAACGACTTGAGCTCTATGCCGTCAGCCTTCAACGCATCGAGGATAATCTCCAAGCGCCAGTCGAGCTGGTCAGCAACCGAAGCAAAGCGAGCAATCTCCTCTGCCGAGTGGCTGAGCTTCAAGGTCTTAACCTGCTCCATATCGTGGAACAATGCCACCTTGGTAGATGTAGAGCCCGGGTTAATGGTCAATATCTTATAAGCCATCTTCGTATATTTTACTTATGTTAGACTACTATTTTGCTGACAAGCAAGCCAAAGCGATAGAGTAGAGCTTCGTCTTAGTTGTATCGCCACGTGATGTCAACACACAGGGAGCCATAGGGCCTGCAACCATAGCAGCCAACTCAGCACCACCGAACTTTGAGCAAGCCTTGAAGAATACGTTACCAGACTCGAGGTTGGGGAACAACAAGCAGTCAGCATCGCCGGCAACGGGACCCTGCAACTTCTTGATCTTAACGCTCTCCTCGTCGATAGCCACATCCAATGCCAAGGGACCCTGGAACAAGCCCTTGCCTAGCTCACCGGCAGCACCCAACTCACCAAGCTCCTTAGCCTCAACCGAGCTAACTACCTTAGGAAGAAGCTGCTCCGATGGTGCGATGAAGGCCATCTTGGGGCACTCAACGCCGAGGTTGTTGGCTGTCTCAAGGAGATACTTCGCTATCTGCTTCTTCTGGTCGAGCGTGGGGCAGGGAAGAACTGCCACGTCGCTAACAACGAGCAACTTGTGATACTTGGGAATCTCGAGAACAGTAACGTGGCTCAATGTTGTGCCTGCGGGCAACAAACCCCACTCCTTGTTCAAGATACCACGCATATACTTATCCGTGGGAACAACACCCTTCATCAAGACGTCGTACTCGCCATTGTGTACAGCCTTAACAGCAATCTCAACAGCCTTAACATCCTCCTTCTCCTCGATGATGGTATACTGGCTCATATCTACGCCCTCAGCCTCGCACGACTTCTTGATCTCCTCGGGATCACCCACAAGGGTCACCTCCGCAAGACCAGCCTTGATAGCCATATCGGTAGCGCCGATAGAGTGCGTATCCTGGCCGTATGCCACAATCATCTTCTTCTTGCCACGAGCCACGGCCGCAGCAACGATCTCATCCAAATGCTTAATCATAATAGTTTTAGGTATTTTAGTTAGTGATTTTTCTATTTTGTGAGGCGATAGGTATCCTTAGCAATAACGAGCTCCTCGTCAGTGCAGATGACAGCAGCCTTCACACGTGAGCCCTCAGCCGTAATCTCGTAATCCGTACCACGCTTGCCACGGTTGCGCTCAGCGTCGAAATCGATACCCATGAACTCCATGTTGCTCAATACATACTCGCGCAACTCGGGTGAGTTCTCGCCAACACCACCGGTGAATACCAGGAGGTCTACGCCACCCATCTCGGCAGCATACTCACCCACGAACTTCTTCACGCGGTTGCAGTACATATCGCGAGCCATGATTGCACGCTCGTTACCCTCATCGTACGCAGCGTCAATGTCGCGCATATCGCTCGATATGCCTGTGAGACCCTGCACACCCGACCTCTTGTTAAGCATGCTGTCAAGCTCCTTGTACGACATACCCTCCTTCTCGGCGATGTAAGTTGCAGCGCTCACATCCATCGAGCCGGCACGTGTACCCATCACAAGACCATCGAGCGGCGTGAAGCCCATAGATGTATCGAACGACTTGCCATTCTTCACAGCCGTAACCGAGGCACCATTACCAATGTGGCAAGTAACAATCTTCGCGTTCTCGAAGTCAAGGCCAAACATCTCGGCACCCACGCGGGCAACATACTTGTGGCTCGTGCCATGGAAGCCATACTTTCTCACGCGATACTTCTCGTAGTACTCATAGGGGATGGCATACATATAGTTGATTGCGGGAATGGTGTGGTGGAACGACGTGTCGAACACAGCCACCTGCTTGATACCGGGCAACACGCGCTCCATCGAGAGTATACCCTCGAGGTTTGCGGGGTTGTGAAGCGGTGCAATCGAGTACAACGACTCAATCTTAGCCTTAACCTCCTCATCCACAAGACAGCTGTCGTGGAAGAACTCGCCACCGTGTGCTACGCGGTGACCTGCAGCCTTAAGCTCGTCGAGCGACTTGATGACACCATGCTCGGGGTGTGTCAAAGCATCCAACACAAGGCGTATACCTGTTGTGTGGTCGGGAATGGGGCACGACACCTCGTACTTATCCTTGCCCTGAGGTTTGTGTACAAGATCACCCTCAGCAAGACCGATACGCTCTACAAGACCCTTGGCCAGAAGCGTGTGCGACGACTCCAGAACATCAAGCACCTGATACTTGATAGACGAGCTACCGCAGTTAAGAACCAAAATTACCATTGCAGTTACAGTTTTATATAGTTAATAATTATCGTTGACACGAGTTAATGGCCTCTTAAGTATCCGATTTAGAGACACTCTTCCCACGGGAAAGGAGTATTACCCCATAAAACTCAACAAAGATACTAAATTTACCGCGACAATCCAACTATTTTTAGGATTTTTTTTCTAACCCATTTTCACTCCTTCGATTATATATTTTTTTATGGTCACAGCACATCGATAACTATCCATTGATTCGCACGACAAATAGACCAATAAACATCCTTTTTATCGCATAGCACAGAGAGAGTATATGGCAAAGCGATGAACTCCAAAAAGGGGAATAGGATAGGCCGCACCTGCATGGTTAGCCCTACTCATCCCGAGCGAAGCATCGCACCAACCACCGCGCCCACACCGGACAAAGTGACGCACCTCCGCCCGAGGTTGAAGCTACTATAAACCACACTGCTAAGCAACAAAAAATCACTTTTTATCCGCCACCCCTTTTTTCTTTGGAAAAGAATTAGTATATTTGCACGAATTACGCTTGCACGCAGGCGCAAGTATATCAACTAAAACTATTTTACGATGGCTACTGAAAAGACTATTCTTACGGCTCCTGAGGAGCCCGTCGGCACTATTGCCGAAGATGCTGTGACTACTACCGACACTCAGAGTGTGACCCCTGCGGCTGAGGAGGCCGCGGATGTCGAGGCTAAGGACGACACTATGAACGATAGCTTTGCCGATGAGGAGGCTGCCCTTGCTGCCGACGAGGCGGGCTTGGACATAGGCGACGAGACGGACGAGGAGGAGAGCGCACCCGCTGCGGGCGATGATCTCTCGGGTCTCGACGAGAAGGAGCTTGTGGCACTCTTTGCCGCGAAGATAGAGTCGGAACCCGTACAGACACTCCGTCCGGTGGTTGAGGCCATCAAGATAGCATTCTACAAGCAGCACCGCGCATTGGTGGAATCGCAGAAACGCGCCTTCATCGAGGCTGGTGGCAGCGAGGAGTCATTCACCCCCACTGCAGACCCCGAGGAGCAGCGCTTCAAGGAGCTCTTTGCGGTATACCGCGAGGCGCGCGACAAGCACATCGCTGAGTTGGAGGCAAGCAAGGAGGAGAACCTCAAGATAAAGCTTCAGATTATCGAGGAACTCAAGGAGCTCATCAACTCGGACGAGACGATGAACACCACATTCACACGCTTCCGCGAGCTTCAGACCAAGTGGAAGGAGACGGGACTTGTACCCCAGCAGAACGTGAAAGACTTGTGGGAGACGTACAACCTTCATGTGGAGAACTTCTACAACTTCATCAAGATAAACAAGGAGCTTCGCGACCTCGACCTCAAGAAGAACTACGAGGCTAAGTTGAGCCTCTGCGAGCAGGCCGAGGAGTTAGCCTTGGAGACGCAGGTTGTCGAGGCCTTCCGTAAGTTGCAGAAACTACACGACCAGTGGCGCGAGACAGGCCCCGTGGCTCTCGAGTTCAAGGAGTCGTTGTGGGAGCGCTTCAAGGAGGCATCGAGCCGCATAAACAAGCGCCACCAGGAGCACTTCGAGAGTCTCAAGGCCGAGCAGATGAAGAACCTCGCCCTGAAGCAGGAGCTCTGCGAGAAGACCGAGGCTCTTGTGGCACGCCCGATGCTCACACGCAAGGATTGGAACAAGGCGAGCGAGGAGCTACTCGAGATACAGAAGGTATGGAAGACCATAGGCTTCGCACCCAAGAAGGACAACAACCGCATATACGAGCGTTTCCGCAGCGCCTGCGACAGATTCTTCGACCTCAAGCGCGACTTCTACGCCGGTGTGAAGAGCGAGATGGAGCATAACCTCGCCATCAAGAACGAGCTATGCGCTGCCGCTGAGGCGTTAGCTACCAGCGAGGACTGGAAGCACGCCACCGACGAGCTCATAGCACTTCAGGCCAAGTGGAAGCAGACGGGCCCCGTGGCACGTCGCCACTCGGATGTCGTATGGAAGCGCTTCCGTGCCGCCTGCGATAAGTTCTTCGAGCGTAAGGCCGAGCACTTCTCGCACATCGACACCGAGCACGACGAGAATCTACGCCTGAAGCAGGCACTCCTGGAGGAGATGAAGGCGGCAGATGTGAAGGCCGGAGGCTTCGAGGCCATCAAGGAGTTCCAGCGTCGCTGGAGCCAGATAGGCTTCGTGCCCATCAAGCAGAAGGATGCCCTACAGAAGGAGTATAAGGCTGTGGTTGACGCAATGTTCTCGACGCTGCGTTCGTCGGAGCGCGACCGCTCGATGAACCGCTTCAAGGAGCGCGTATCGAATATGAAGAGCGGCGGACAGCTACGCTCGGAGCGCGAGAAGCTCTACAACAAGGTGCGCCAGATGGAGCAGGACATCGCCCTCCTGGAGAACAACATAGGCTTCTTCTCGAAGTCGAAGAATGCTGAGGCTCTTATCGCCGATGTGCGTGAGAAGATCGAGCGCACGAAGCGCGATATGGCCGAGCTCATCGAGAAGGTGAAGCTTATCGACGCTGAGGAGAACAAAAACAAATAGACCCACAGAACAGATACTCAGTGCATTATAGTCGACAAAAAAATAAAACGATATAGCTATGAAACTATCTAAACCAAAGTACATTTTTGTAACGGGAGGTGTTGCCTCATCGTTGGGCAAGGGCATCATTTCGGCATCTATCGCTCGCCTGCTTCAGGCACGTGGCTACGCGGTGACAATACAGAAGCTCGACCCCTACATCAATGTAGACCCTGGCACGCTCAACCCCTACGAGCATGGCGAGTGCTACGTCACGGAGGATGGCACCGAGACCGACCTCGACCTCGGCCACTATGAGCGTTTCACATCGATACAGACGACAAAGAACAACAACGTCACCACGGGTAAGATCTACCAGTGCGTGATCGAGAAGGAGCGTAGCGGCGAGTTCCTCGGCAAGACCGTGCAGGTGATACCCCACATTACCGACGAGATCAAGCGTCGCGTGCAGTTGCTTGGCGCCACAAAGAAGTACGATGTCATCATCACCGAGATTGGCGGCACCGTTGGCGACATCGAGTCGCTGCCCTTCATCGAGTCGGTGCGTCAGCTGCGCTATCAGCTCGGCTACCAGAACACCGTGCTTGTACACCTCACGCTCATACCCTATATGGCAGCTTCAGGCGAGCTTAAGACCAAGCCTACGCAGCACTCTGTCAAGGAGTTACTGTCGTATGGATTGCAGCCCGACATCCTCGTGCTTCGCTCGGAGCACGACCTGAGCCAGGATATACGTCGCAAGGTGGCACTCTTCTGCAACGTCACCCCCGAGGCTGTGGTGCAGTCTATCGATGTGCCCACAATCTACGAGGTACCCCTGCGTATGCACGAGCAGAACCTCGATGGCGTGCTCCTCGAAAAGCTCGGCCTGGCGTCGGAGCAGGAGCCCGACATGACGGAGTGGAGAGCCTTTGTCGAGCGTATCAAGAATCCCAAGAGCGTGGTAGACATCGCACTTGTGGGTAAGTATACGGAGCTCCCCGATGCCTACAAGTCTATCAGCGAGTCATTCATCCACGCGGGCGCCGTCAATGAGGTCAAGGTCAAGTTGCACTATGTCAACTCTGAGCGTCTTACTATCGACAATGTCAAGGAGCACCTCGGCAATATGTCGGCCGTGATGGTAGCCCCGGGCTTCGGCAACCGTGGTATCGAGGGTAAGCTCGTTGCCGTGCGCTATGCCCGCGAGAATAATGTACCCTTCTTCGGTATATGCCTCGGCATGCAATGCGCCGTCATAGAGTTTGCACGCAACGTCCTCGGTTGGCACGATGCCAACTCGAGCGAGATGGCACAGACGAAGCACGCCGTGATCGACCTTATGGAGGAGCAGAAGAATGTCACAGCCAAGGGCGGCACCATGCGTCTTGGTGGCTATCCCTGCCACCTGACCAAGGGGTCACATGCAGCCGAGGCTTACGGCACGAATAGTGTCGTTGAGCGTCACCGCCACCGCTACGAGTTCAACAGCGCCTTCCTCGCCGACTTTGAGGCTGCAGGCATGAAGGCCGTGGGTCAGAACCCCGACACGGGCCTTGTCGAGGTTGTCGAGATTCCCGAGCACCGCTGGTTTGTGGGTACACAGTACCACCCCGAGTACCACTCTACGGCGGCAAATCCTCACCCATTGTTCGTAAGTTTTGTCCGCGAGGCACTAAAATACCGCGACGAGGCTGGCAAAAAATAATAATTGGCCCCAACATACGTTAGGGCAATTAGTGTATTGAAAATTAAAACATTGTAATGGATAAGAATACTATTATTGGCATTGTGCTGATGATTGCTGTCTTCGTTGGCTTCTCGTTCTACCAGAGCAACGAGATGGAGCAGCAGCAGAAGATTGCGCGCGAGAAGGCTCGCCAGGAGCAGCTCGCTCAAGCACAGCGTGCTGCCGAGGTTGAGGCTGCACGCATGGCTGAGGAGGCGATGACGCCCGAGGAGAGAGAGTACCGCGACTCATTGGCTGCGGCCGAGAAGATGAATGCTGAGCTCTACCGCCATGGCGCTACGCTCTACGCTGCACGCGAGGGCGTTTCGAAGCTCGACACGTTGCGCAACGATGTTATGACCGTCGTCTTTGACAGCCACGGTGGCAAGATTGTGGATGTCACGCTCGAGAACTACACGCGCTACGATGAGGGCGAGCGCACCGAGAAGGTGAAGATGATGACACCCGGCTCGGCACGCTTCGGCCTGGATGTTCACCACCACCAGGGCGACAAGTCGCTCAATACCAACGACTATTACTTCACCTCGGAGGTCACGAAGGAGGATGACCGCCAGGTGGTTACCATGACGCTGCCCATCGACAATAACGGCTATGTGCAGTATGTCTACACGCTCTACAACACCGGCAACCCGAGCCGTGACTACCTCATCGACTTTACCATCAACCAGCATAACATCGACCCGATGTTGCGCCGCGCCAACGAGATTGTCCTACAATGGAATAACCGCGGCAATCAGAACGAGCGCAGCTTCGAGAATGAGGCTATGGCCACAACCGTAGCCTACTACTCAAACGAGGACGAGGAGATGGATGAGATCGACACTGATGGCGGCCGTGAGCATCATCGTGGCCTCAACTGGGTGGCCTTCAAGCAGCAGTACTTCTCGTCGGCACTTATCTCGGAGGATGTCATCCACGCGGGTATGAGCTTCCGACGTGCCAAGGATGACAAGCAGGGCTTTGTCAAGGAGTTTGACACACGTGTGATCATCCCCCACACTGCCGGCCAGGAGCAGTACAACCTTGCCCTCTACTATGGCCCCAACGACTTCAAGATTATGCAGGGCGTGGAGTTCAAGGGCGAGGCCACACACCTCGAAGACCTTATCCCCATGGGTGGCTGGCTTATCGGCTGGATCAACCGCATCGTCACTATTCCTGTATTCCACTGGCTTAGCAACCACGGCCTCGGCTTCGGCCTCATCATCCTTATTCTCACCATCTTGGTTAAGCTTGTCATCCTGCCGCTCACGTACAAGAGCTACATGTCGACTGCCAAGATGCGCGCCATACGTCCTGAGATGGAGGCCATCAACAAGAAGTACCCCAACCCCGAGGATGCCATGAAGAAGCAGCAGGCTACTATGGAGCTCTACCAGAAGGTTGGCGTGAGTCCCATGGGTGGCTGTCTGCCGTTGCTTATCCAGATGCCTATTCTGTGGGCTATGTTCCGCTTCTTCCCTGCGAGCATCGAGCTTCGTGGCGAGGGTTTCTTGTGGGCGGACGACCTGTCGTCGTACGATAGCGTGGTTGAGTTACCCTTTAACATACCCTTCTATGGCGACCATGTGAGCCTCTTTGCGTTGCTCATGACGCTCTCGATCTTCGGCTACTCGTTCTTCACCTATAAGCAGCAGGCGGCAGCTACGGCGGGCCAGCCCGGTGCGGGTATGATGAAGTTTATGATGGTCTACTTCATGCCTATAATGATGCTCTGCGTGATGAATAGCTTCTCGTCGGGCTTGTGCTACTACTACTTCTTGTCACAGCTCCTCACGATGCTTATTATGTTCATCATCCGCCGCAGCGTCAACGACGATAAGGTGCGCGAGAAGCTTCTCTCGCATAAGCCTAAGAAGAAGTCGAAGTTCCAGGAGCGCTACGAGGAGGCTCTGCGCCAGCAGCAGGAGACCCTCAATCGCGAGCAGCGCCGCCAACGTCACTAATACGACGTAGCGCCACGCGCCACTAATCGCTATCCCCGAGCCAACCACCTCGGGGATAGCCTTTTTTAATGATTAGCCCATCGCTACGGCCCGGCTATCGTATCGCAACGAAGCATCACGCGACGTGAAAAGCGGTGCGCCGTAAAGGCAGAGCAACATAATTAATAATACGCGCGCGCGAAACTTTTCATTGAAATTGTTTGGTGTTTCGTACCATTTTATATATATTTGCAACATATTAGCGAGTTACGTGTAATGGGTAACATATCAGAGAGTTGGTCGAACTGCAGAGACCACCTCCGGCATATAGACCCTATTGCGCTGTGTAGCAGTGTATTACGCGCGCTCGCGAGTATAACGTGCGGGGATGCTCAATTTTTGGTTCGACTGTTGTAGTAGTTGCAGACCTACTATGGTAGTTGGGCGAGGTTGGGCGATGCTGCGAGGCGTAGCCGTGCGTAAGGTGTAAGACTGAAAGCAAACACATACAACACTTAATTAACAAATCTATGAAAGCAAAATTTTTCGCTTTGGTGGCACTTGTGCTTGGATTAGCAGCGTGCCAGAACGAGCCCGAGGGCCTCGATGTGAATGTCGGTGGCGAGCAGGCCGTTACAATCAACGTAACAGTCCCCGAGACTGAGACACGTGCCGGAGGCTTGAACAGCGCTCTTGGCGTATTCGACAACGGCGTATTGGCTGGCGATGCCACAATGCGTTACATCCTTAAAATCTACGATGCAACAGGCGCAGCATCACACGACCGCCAGGTTGCATATAGCGATGGCAAGAAGGTAGCCTTCGACGTACGTCTTGTACCCGATCGCGACTACACCTTCGTCGTATGGGCCGACGTTGTTAACGGTGAGACAGACACCGACAACCACTACGACACATCGGATCTCACGAACGTAACACTCAAGGGCGAGTGGGTAGCTATGGACGAGAGCCGTGATGCCTTCACCACTACCGAGCTTATCAAGGACTTCAACGGTCAGTCGGACATTACCCTTAACCTTAAGCGTCCCTTCGCTAAGCTCCGCGTGGTATCAACCGACACTGAGTTTCTTAACCACCTCAACATCACTCCCGTAGCTGCTACTTTGGAGTACACCACTGAGTACCGCCCCGCATTCAACGCAGTGAAGGGTACATACGCTGAGGCTGGCACTGAGAAGAAGACTCATGAGTACACTATCGCATCGTACAACGAGGATGTAGCAAATGGTGCTGACCGCACGCTCTTTACCGACTACATCTTTGCAAATAACGACATCGTTAAGTTCAACTTGGCGGTATATGAGGATGCAGCAAAGACTAAGCTTATCGTATCTGATGGCTATCAGACAGATATCAACGTTAAGCGCAACCACCTCACCACCATCAAGGGTAATCTCTTGACCGACGGTAAGGGCTTCGAGGTTACTGTCGTGGATGGCTTCGATGGTTATATCACTGAGGGTGGTGACGAGGCTGACAAGGAGAATATCGTCGATCTTCTCAAGGCAAACGAGGAGGTTATCGAGGTAACTCTCACTGAGGATGTTGAGCTTAGTGGCCAGTTCATATTCGGTGGCGCAGACACTAAGTCTATCACCATCAATGGTACAGCATACACACGTGCTGCCGAGCGTCCCGTGATCACTCTTGAGAGCTCATACGACTACTACTTTAGAGCTGTTAATCCCGAGGCTAAACTCTATCTCAATGACGTTGACATTGTTATCGTAGATGGCAACAGCGCTAACACATGGGATGTTGATGATCTCCTTTTAGACATTGACGTAGAGGCTAACAACGTTAAGTTCAACGGTGCTGTTGCCCTTAATGGTTGCCGCACAGCTAAGTTCGACGGTTGCTCGTTCAACGAGACTCGCGACTACTATGCTATGTGGATTAGTCCTAAGTTCAACAAGAACGTAACCATCGCAAATAGTGCGTTTGTATCACCTCGCGGTATCAAGATTGACGATCAGTATATTGAGCAGAACGGTGGCACAGTGATTAAGACCACATTGAATGTTAGCAACACATCGTTCAAGACAGATAAGAAGGCAGCAATTCTTGTTAAGTCATCTGCAGGTGCAGACATCACTCTCGAGAATGTCGACATCAATGAGGTTGCAGCCGATCCTATCAACGCTGTATGGGTTGACGAGGATGCTAAGCAGTATGCTGACCTTGTAACGGTTAAGGGTGGCTCTAAGGTTATCGAGGGCACTCCCGCATCAGACGTAACAGTGGTTAAGAATGCTGAGGAGCTTAAGAATGCACTTGCAACTGTTAAGGCAGATGCTGTGATTGCTCTTGCTGACGGTCTTTACGAGGGTGGTTTCCATATTAACAAGGGTCTTACACTTAAGGCTGTAAACAAGGACGGTGCAAAGATCAATGGTAAGGTTGGTATCACTGGCGGTGGCGTAGTTAACATTGAGGGCATTGAGTTCTCTAACAACTACACTGGCAGCCTTGAAACAGATAAGGGTCACGTAGATAATCACACTGATAAGTCATGTATCGGTTTGTACTGTGCTTATGTAAACGTTAAGGATTGTACATTCAACCTTTACGACGATGGTGGCGTATACTACTACTCATTCAACTATCCTGAGTTCTGTACCATCAAGAACTGTACATTCAACTGCAACGGTTTCCGTCCTATCTACTCTAAGGTTAATGTTGAGATCGACGGCTGTACCTTCGTTGACCAGTATCGTTACTCTGTTCAGATCTATGGTAACAAGAACAATGGTCTTGAGACAGTAAAGTTCACTAACAACACAATCATCAATCCTGCTGTAAAATCGGGCAAACCCTATGCTGCAGGCGTACAGATCTCTAATGGTTATGATTTGAACAATGTTGCATTCACTATTGAGGGCAACACGCTTCAGTCTACAAAGTTCAACGATCTTAAGTTTGCATACGACTACCAGCAGAGCGGCGAGAACCTCGTTGAGATGAACACTTGTACGCTCAATGGCGAGGCTATTGTGGATGCACAGTGTGTTGTAATTCCTTCAGACACCAAGGTTAAGGAGGTACTTGATGGTATCCTCGTACCTGCTGTTGTTGATGGTGCCTACCAGATTACCAACGTTGAGGAGTTTATGTACATCAACGAGCGCGGTATGGGCGATGTTACCGGTCTTACATTCCTTGCTGATATCGACCTCGAGGGTAGAGAGATTAATCCTATCATTAAGGACGGCATTGTAGTTAAGGGTAATAACAAGACTATCTCTAACTTTAGCATCACTAACAAGACTCAGGCAGCCCTCTTTGGCGATACCAACAATTTCAATATCTCTGATTTGACGATTGCCGATGCTACATTCTCAGCACAGAATGTCGACGGTGAGGATTCAGCTGCTGCGTTTATCGGCTTTATGGAGGCTCACTCAGCGAAGGATCATAAACTCACCAACTGCCACGTTGTGGGTTGCAACATCGGTTCAGCAAAGTATGTAGGTGGCTTGGTAGCATTTAAGGATGGTAGCGCTTCAGCAGTAGAGATTATTAACTGCTCAGTAACTGGCTCTAACATTAAGAGTTTGTATACCGAGGATAATGGTGTAAACTATAAGGGTCACTGCGGTGGCGTAATCGGCTACTTCGCAACTAGTACGGTGATTACAAACTGCACCGTTACTGGCAACACATTCGAGGTTCAGGGTCCTCGTTGCGGCGCATTCATCGGTAGTGCAAACTGTGATATCGTTGTAAGTGGCACTTGCAAGGAGAACACTGGTGTTGCAGGTGTATGCGGCACAATCAACAAGATTACAGACTGGAGCAACGTTGTAACAGAGTAATCCTCTATAACCCATGCGGGGTGGGAGACTGCCCCGCATAGGGTAAAATATTTTCCCCTAAAGTAACCCTATAATATATATATAGGTATGAAACTACAGAGACTTTGGCTTTTAGCGGCAGCTGCAGCATGTGTTGGCTGCGCCGAGCCCAAAGGTGAGCTCGATGTTAACATCGGTGGCCAGAAGTGCGTGACCCTAAGCGTAGCACTCCCCGAGGTGGAGACACGTGCCAACAACGATAGCGCCACAAGTGGCAAGTCGAATATCGACTGGGCGAAGTACGACCTTCGCTACCAGATAGAGGTATACGACGCCAACGATGGCACAAAGATGGCCTTCGATCGTATTGTGGATGTTACAAATGGCGACAACTACACCAAGGAGATAACACTCACCGCGGGTCGCGACTACAAGGTATATGTATGGGCCGACTTCGTCGAGGAGGGCACCCGTACGGACTTGCACTACAACACAGAGGACTTCGCTGCCATAACATACAAGGATGGCGTGAAGGTCAACGACGAGAGCCGTGATGCCTACTGTGGCTCAGCCACAATACTCAAGACACAGACAGGCGTGACACTCAACCTCACCCGTCCTATGGGTAAGCTCCGCGTGGTAACTACCGATGCCAAGAAGCTATCGTTTGGCCAGGAGCCCGACAACGTGGTGTTCAGCTGCGCAACGCTGCCTGCGGGCTACAACCTCAAGACTGGCGAGCTTCTCAGCACCACCATATCGGCCAACACTGGAGCCAGCATCGTGGAGTATGGCAATGAGGCATCGGGAGATAAACTCACACTCCTTACGGCATACCTCTTCGGTGGCGATACCACGACCATACAGTTCTCGCTCACCTCGAAGGATGACACTGCGGAGATATACACGATGGTGGTAAACACCGATATCCCCGTGAGACCCAACAAGCTCACAACGCTTAAGGGAGCAACACTTACAAGCACTGCCAATATCGAGTGTACGATAGTCGACGGCATCACCGGCGAGATCGAATACGAGCAGGATGGCAGCGGCAACTGGGTAGAGAAGTAAAATACCTCGACACCCACACAACAACCACTTATGGGGCGGGCAGGGACTCGCCCCGAGGGTGGTAGTTACCATTAGCGCCATAGTGGCGCGTGTCATCGCTCGCGATGACGGCAGAGTGCCACGCATAGCCGACATAGGCGGCAGAGCACTCGCAGACGGCTCTAATAGAGCCCCAAGATATGAAAATCCTACGGACTGCAGACACCCGTACGATATATACCATGGTGTGGCATGAGTGACGCCACACCCCGTGTCACACAGCGGGCTGAAAGCATGACGATGATGGCTCGAAGCACTGCGTGTGGCAACATTACGATAACAAAAAGAGAGCAACATAATGAGACTCAGAGGCTTCATTTTACTACTCCTCGGCCTTATCCTCGCCGTAGGCTGTACGCACGATAGCGATATAGACAACGTGGGTGGTAGCACCGACGATGGCATCGCCACGATGACTATCGACGCCATACTCCCCAACCTTGCAGGAACAACGCGCGCCGTAGATAGCGCCTTGGGAGGCACGGTGAATGTCGACTTCAAGGATGATGGTCACGCTGATGGCTATGTGCTACGTATCATAGCTAAGGCCTATGGCACGGGCGACAATGCCAACGATATTGCCGACGAGGATGTATACTTCATCACCAAGAGGAGCGATCTCACAGCCTCGATAAAGCTCGACCTCGAGGTCACCGCCGGCCGTGAATACAAGGTGTACCTCTGGGCGGACTATGTCAAGGAGTATGGCGCCGACGGCATGGGCGTGGACCTCCACTACAACACCGAGAACCTACCCCTCGTAACACTCAAAGAGGAGTATGGCCTCAACGACGAATCGCGCGACGCTCTCTATGGCGTGATCGACTGGGAGGCTACGGGCAATAAGGCCCTCACTGCCACCCTCACACGCCCCCTTGCCAAGCTCCGCATGATGGCCACCGACGCCGACACCAAGGCCGACAAGGTGGAGATAACATACGACGGCACGCTCTACAACACGCTCAACATAGCCACGGGCGAGGCATCGACCACCGACAACAATACGACGCACACGCTCACGGCCACAACCCTCAACTACACGGATGGCGATGATGGCGACCAGCTCAAGACCAACCAGACGGTGCTTGTTGACTACCTCATCGTCCCGAAGGATGGTATGAACATCGGCATCAGGGCGTCATTCCTCGATGGTAGCGACAACGAGATCAACGCCCTCGACCCCATCACCGACGTTAAACTCAAGCGCGGCCACCTCACCACGCTGCGTGGCGAGATGCTCGCAGGCGGCTGGGATGGCACTACACTCGTTGAGCCTATGACCATCGATGGCGAATGGCTTGTTCTGAACGAGGTCGAGGAGCTCGCATGGGTGCTACAAAACGAAGATACGAAGGGTAAGAACAAGATACGCATCACGACAGATATGGATATGGGAGGCAACGTTGTCAAACCCTTCCCCGTACAGGTCAGCGACTTCGATGGTAACAACAAGAGCATCTCGAATGTCGTTGTCGATGGCAACTCGCTCTTCACCATCGACAAGGCCCTCTCCATTCACGACCTCAACGTCGACACCATCACCGTCGGTGACGACACGACCACGGGCCACGTGGGTGTGCTCCTCGACGAGGTAAAGCTCGACAATGGCGACAACGTGACGTACAGCAATGTGTCGATACGCAACGCCCGCGTAAATACGACAAATGGCGCTGCGGGTGGCCTTATAGGATATATCGGACGTGCCGACGAGACAAACCGCGATGTGACATATAGCGTCACCATCGACAACTGCCAGCTCACTGACGTCACTGCCGCGGGCAGCCTCAGCGAGGGTCACTTAGTGGGTCTCTTCAGTGGCTACGACAGTGGCGAGACGCTGATCATCAAGGATAACTGCACTGTCGATAACGCCACAACACGTGTCGACGACTACGTATCGCACTACACCGCGGCACAGCAGAGCTGCTGGCTCGAGCCCGTAGATAGCAAGTACGACGCTATGCTTGGCGACGAGGTGTACCACCGTGGCACGGTATATTTCGGCGATAAGCTCTTCGTACCCAAGTGGGATGGCATAACGACGGTCGAGCCCCTAACAGAGGATGGCTCTACTTCAATCTACTCGGCCTTCGATTTGGCATATTTGCAGAAGGGCTCTCACTCATCGGTAACATTCAAGAGTGATGTAGACCTTGGAGGTAGCTACACGAAATCGAAGAATAAGTTTAATCCTATTCGCACGATCACTAACCTTGATGGCCAAGGGCACACACTATACGACTTGTATGTAGATATGGTGCACGATGGCACTGGTGCTGCATTTATTCAGACAGCGAGTGGTACTACGACGCATAAAAATCTTACATTTGAACGTGCATATATTAAGAATGTTCACAATACAAATATACCTACACCTGCATACGGTGTTACTGACGATGGTGGAGCAGGTAATGCATACGCTGGAACGCTGGTATCACATACAGGTGGCGACTACACAGCGGAAAACGTACATTTCAAGAATGGAACAGTATATGCAGTGTGTAAAATGGGTGGTGCCATTGGATACGTTGGCTCGACAAATTTCAAAATGAAAGACTGCTCTGTCGACAAATACGTAGTTGAAAACTATGAGCCAGGTGTCCCCAATTACTATACCCTGCCCAGAAGATATACACTTAACCTATCGAGTGTACAGAGTGTGTCTGGTCTTACATCACTTTTCGGCGTTGGTAAAATTCCTTCAACAGCTGAAGTCAATTGTTTGCAGTGGTGGTATACTAATGGAGAGTGTGGAGGGCTTATTGGATTTATTAAGTCTAAAACCGCGACAATAGATCATTGTAGCGTAACCAACACTGAAATTAATTGTGTGGGACAAGACAACAAACCCGTTGTAGCGAATGTATGGGATAGTGCAGATTTTAATATTAACGACCCATATAGATCTGGTGTCAAGATCTTCGCAAAAGGAAATACTGACGTTGCAGGCAGACACGTAAATCAGTTTATTGGCGATGTTGTATCCGAAAGAAAAGAGGGAGGGAGTGATTATAATATTACAGTATCAGACTACACTGTAAGTGGGAACTCATACAATGGAATACAAGCAACAAGTACTAATAAATATAGCCACAATTATGCAAGTGGAAAATACTGCGAAGTAGTTGGATGTGCATATTACATTGGTGTGGATGTTAAATTATTTGGTATTGACCTCACTCACGTTAACGACTGCGCGGGAACTCTCACGTTTAATGCTCTAAATTTTGCATCAGTAACGATAACAGAGGAAGTAAAACAAGGAAACTCTATAAGTTGGACAGGAGGAAGTTTTACGGATGCTGAATATAAGCAGAAAAGAAGTGGGTCACTTTTTAGACCTACGTGGTCATACAATGTAGACAGTTATTACCCTGGTAATCCTGAATAATAATTATAACCTCTAACTGCGCTCCTCGGGGCGCAGTTTTATTTTGTATTATCGGGTTGAGGGTTTATGACACAGCTAAAAACCTCCTCAAGGTTATGCTTTGGCAGTGCCATTTCAAGCGGAGCGACCCGCAGCACAGCGCCACTTCACCACTTAAAAGCAATATTTCTCTTACGGAAATAACCACATAGGATATAAAAGTTAGGGTTAGCGATAAAAAAGAGTAATAAATTTGTATGTTTGGCGTAAAAATTATTACCTTTGTTCAATTGAAAACCCAACTTTTAGCGTATGGCAATTAAAAATAACGTTATGATCGTGCGCCAGAGACTCCTCACAAAACTCGTGAGCCTCTGGAATGAGGGCCAGCTCGTTGAAAAAATCGACAGAGTGCCCATCGAGTTCAGTCCCCGTAACTCTCAGGTGCGTGGCCGCTGCTGCATCCACAAGGAGCGCGCCGTATGGAAGTACAAGTCACTCCCCCTCTTAGGCTGGGATATGACCGACGAGAAGGATGAGCTGATGCCCCTATCGGACTATGCCAAGATGACGCTCGATCGCACAAAGATCAAGGACAACATTATGTGCGTAATCGACGAGGCTTGCTCGTCGTGCGTGCGTACCAACTACGATATCACAAACCTTTGTCGCGGCTGCGTGGCGCGTGCCTGCGAGCACGCCTGCCCCAAGGGTGCCATAGAGTTCGACCCCGACACATCGCAGGGTAAGATCAACCACAAGATATGTATCAGCTGCGGTAAGTGTTACTCTGCATGCCCCTATCACGCTATCGTCTACATCCCCGTACCCTGCGAGGAGGCTTGTCCCGTGGGTGCCATCTCGAAGGATGAGTATGGCGTGGAGCATATCGACGAGTCGAAGTGTATATACTGTGGTAAGTGTATGAACGCCTGCCCCTTCGGTGCGATCTTCGAGATATCGCAGGTATTCGACATCCTCGAGGCCATACGTCGCGGCGAGGAGGTTGTGGCTATGGTAGCCCCCTCGATACTCTCACAGTACAATGCTCCCACAGAGCAGGTATATGGCGCTATCAAGGCCATAGGCTTCAAGGATGTGATTGAGGTGGCACGTGGCGCAGAGATCACAACAGAGCGAGAGACACACGAGTTTGCAGAGAAGATGGCTGAGGGTCAGCCCTTCATGACCACGTCGTGCTGTCCTTCATATATGGAGATGGCATCGAAGCATGCTCCCGAGTTGAAGAAGTATATCTCGACGACATACTCGCCGATGATCTACACTGCAGAACTCGCACGCGAGAAGTATCCCAATGCCAAGCTCGTATTCGTAGGCCCCTGTATCGCTAAGCGTAAGGAGGTACGTCGCGAGGGCTTGGAGGGTAAGGTAGACTTCGTACTCACATACGAGGAGGTACACGCCATCCTCGGTGGTATGAACATCGAGCTCGGCGAGGCTCACATCCACCCCGTAGAGTGCGCATCGCGTCGCTCGGCACACGGCTTTGCCGAGAATGGAGGTGTCACGGCTGCCGTGAAGGAGCTCGTAGATGGCAAGCTCGACTTTACGACATTGCAGATTGCCGGCCTCAACAAGAAGAATGTAGGTCTGCTTAAGGCCTACGGTAAGACAGGCAAGGCTCCTGCGCAGTTCATCGAGGTGATGGTCTGCGACGGTGGTTGTATCTCGGGCCCGAGCGTACACACAGCCTACAGCGATGGTAAGAAGACCTTCGATGCCGAGTTAAAGAAGAGATAAGGATGAAGGAGTTAGTTGAGCAGCTGGCCACCGACCATAGGCTCGACGCCAAGAGCCTAAGTACACTACTCAGGGAGTGTACAACGGATGACCGCGTGCTTCAACCTCTTCGCGATAGTGCCGTCCGAACTGCCCGCGAGCAGTTCGGACTCGGCATATATATACGTGGTCTCATCGAGCTGTCGAGCTACTGTCGCTGCGACTGCCTCTATTGCGGTCTTAGGCGCAGTAACCGCACCGCCGAGCGCTATAGGCTCACGCCCGAGGAGGTTATGCTCTCATGTGCCGAGGGCTACCGCTTAGGCTTCCGCACCTTCGTACTTCAGGGTGGCGAGGATGGCACGCACTCGGACGAGTGGCTCGAGGAGTTGCTATGTATGATGCGCAGCCAATACCCCGATGTGGCCATAACGCTATCCTTGGGCGAGCGCAGCGAGGCATCGTATATACGTCTTAAGCGTGCGGGAGCAAACCGCTACCTCCTACGCCACGAGGCGGCCAACAGCGCTCTATACGACGCTCTGCACCCCGCAGGGCGCGGCTTGGAACACCGCATAGGCTGCTTGGAGGCGCTCAAACGTGCCGGCTATCAGGTGGGCATGGGCATGATGATAGGCGTGAAGGGTCAGACCATAGAGCATATCGTCGAGGATCTTAAGCTTATCGAAAAGATGCAGCCCGAGATGGTGGGCATAGGCCCCTTCCTACCCCACCACGCAACGCCCCTTGGCACGGAGCCCGCGGGCGACCTGCGACTGACACTGGCAACGGTGGCCATCGTGCGACTGATGCTACCCAAGGCGCTGATACCATCGACAACAGCCTTAGCAACGCTCTCACCCACGGGGCGTCTGGAGGGTATACTCTCGGGTGCGAATGTCGTGATGCCCAACCTATCGCCGTCGGACGTGAGGGCTAAGTATGCCATATATGAGAATAAGGCCTCGTGGGGTAAGGAGGCAGCCGAAGGGTTGGCAGCTCTAGAGGAGGAGCTTAAGACCATAGGCTACCACATAGATTACTCGCGAGGAGATTTTAACAACACTAAAACTACGCAAGATGACAGAATATAACGTAAAATCGGAACACGCCGCCGAGTTTATCCACGACGGCGAGATACGCGCCACGCTGGAGTATGCCCGCGAGCATCGCAACGACAAGGCGCTCATCGAAGAGATACTCACGAAAGCGGAGCAGGGTAACGGCATCTCGCACCGCGAGGCTGCCGTGCTCATCGAGGTCGATGACAAGGAGATTGAGGAGCGCATGTACGACATCGCGCGCAGACTTAAGCAGCGCATCTATGGCAACCGCATAGTGATGTTCGCCCCGCTATACCTCTCGAACTACTGCATCAACGGCTGCGTATACTGCCCCTACCACGCTAAGAATCGCACAATACCGCGCCGCAAGCTCACGCAGGAGGAGATACGTCGCGAGGTCATCGCCTTGCAGGATATGGGACATAAGCGCTTGGCGCTGGAGACGGGCGAGCACCCCACGAAGAACCCCATAGAGTATGTGCTGGAGTCTATCGACACGATATACTCGATACACCATAAGAATGGCGCCATACGTCGTGTGAATGTGAATATTGCAGCGACGACGGTGGAGAACTACACGCGCCTGAAGGATGCCGGCATCGGCACATATATCCTCTTCGAGGAGACCTACGACCGTGCCACCTACGAGAAGTTGCACCCCACGGGCCCCAAGAGCGACTGGGCATACCACACCGAGGCGATGGATCGCGCCATGCTCGGAGGCATTGACGACGTGGGCGTGGGTGCATTGTTCGGACTTACGAACTACCGCTACGACGTTGTGGGCATCCTCATGCACGCCGAGCACCTCGAGGCACGCTTCGGCGTAGGCCCGCACACCATCAGCGTGCCCCGCATACGCCCCGCCAGCGACATCGACCCCAAGGACTTCCCCGATGCTGTCACCGACGAGGTATTCCGCCGTATCGTTGCCGTCTTGCGTCTGGCCGTGCCCTACACGGGCATGATTGTCTCTACGCGCGAGTCACGCCGTTCGCGTGAGCTCGTGTTGGATGTCGGCGTGTCGCAGCTTAGCGGTGGCTCAAAGACAAGCGTCGGTGGCTATGCCGAGGGTGTGGAGGATGCCGAGGAGTCGGCACAGTTCGACATCTCGGATAACCGCACGCTCGACGAGATTGTGGGCTGGCTCCTGGAGCTGGGCTACGTGCCGAGCTTCTGCACCGCCTGCTACCGCGAGGGTCGCACGGGTGATAGGTTTATGTCGTTGGCTAAGCGCGGACTGATAGGTAACTGCTGCGCGCCAAATGCGCTCATGACCCTTGCCGAGTACCTCGAGGACTACGCCTCGCCAAACGTCAAGCTACTGGGTAAGAAGATGATAGCCGAGCAAGCACAGATAATACCCTCGGAGAAGGTGCGCCGCATCACCGAGGAGAACCTCAAGGCCATCATCGAGGGTAAGCGCGATTTCAGATTCTAACATCCACACTATGCAGAGTACACCCACATCGGAGCGCGTACACGTGGCGCTCTTTGGACGCTGTAATGCCGGCAAGTCGACGTTGATGAATGCCCTCACGGATCAGGATGTAGCCATCGTCTCCGCGGAGCGTGGCACGACGACAGACCCCGTGCAGAAGGCTATGGAGCTCGAGGGCATAGGTGCCGCCACTATAATAGACACCCCGGGCTTGGACGACAACACGGTGCTCGGCACGGCACGCACGGCACGCACGGCAAAGGTGCTCGACCGCACAGACATAGCCCTCATCCTCTTTACGGACGAGGGCACGGATGTCGAGATGGAGATTTGGAGGGAGTGTCGCATAAGGGAGATAACCACCCTTGCAGTCATAGCCCAGAGCGACCGTATTAGCGATATAGAGTCGCTACGCCGCAATGTTGCTACGCTCACGGATAAGGAGCCTACGGTAATAAGCGCCCTCAAGGGCGAGGGTATTGCCGAGCTTAAGGCGCGCATCGCTACGTGCCGCCCAAATGATGAGCGCCTCATCACCGAGGGCTTCTGCAAGGCGGGCGACCGCGTGCTCCTGGTCATGCCTCAGGATAAGTCGGCACCCAAGGGTCGCCTCATACAGCCTCAGGTGCAGACTATACGCGAGCTCCTCGACCGCGGCTGTGTGCCCATGTGTTGCACGCCCGAGAGTATGACCACGGCACTCGAGGCCTACGCCACACCTCCGGAGCTTATCATCACCGACTCGCAAGCCTTCGAGGAGGTGTATCGCATGAAGCCCGAGGCATCGACGTTGACATCCTTCTCGATACTCTTCGCCCGCTACAAGGGCGACATCGCCCTCTTCTTGGAGGGTGTCAAGGCCCTGAAACGTATAACCTCCACCTCGCGCATACTCATTGCCGAGGCCTGCACGCATACGCCCCAGAACGAAGATATAGGTCGCGTGAAACTACCCCGCATCCTGCGCAAGCGCTTTGGCGAGGGGTTGCATATAGACATCGTCGGTGGTGCGGACTACCCCACCGACCTCACGCCCTACGACCTCGTGATTCATTGTGGCGCCTGCATGTTCAATCGTCGCCATGTGCTCAGCCGCGTGGAGCGTGCTCGAGAGCAGGGCGTGGCCATAACGAACTATGGCGTAATACTCGCTGCACTCACAGGCATCCTCGACCGCGTAAAGGCCGAGTAGTATTGCACTATTGGAATTAATTGCGTAACTTTGGACAAAATTTTATACCATGGATAAGATTCAGCTATTAGACCGCAAGTTTAAGACGATGATTCCCGCCGAGGAGATAGACGCTGCCGTTCAGCGCGTTGCCGACAAGCTCAACGAGCGATATAAGGGTAAGACCCCCATATTCCTCGGTGTGCTCAGCGGTGCCTTCCTCTTCCTCAGCGACCTTGTGCGCAAGACTACCTTCGATAGCCGCCTCGCCTTCGTTAAGATATCGTCGTACGAGGGCACACAGTCTACCGGCAACATCAAGCAGCACCTTGGCATCGACTTCGACATCGAGGGTAAGGATATCATCATCGTCGAGGATATCGTCGAGACGGGACATAGTATGAACTACCTCCTGGACTACCTACGCCAGCGTAACCCCGCCAGTATCTCGATATGCACCCTCTTCTTCAAGCCCGAGAAGTTCTTGTACGAGTACGATATAGACTACGTGGCAATGCCTATCGGCAACGAGTTTATCGTGGGTTATGGCTTGGATTACAATCAGATAGGTCGCAACCTTAAGGATATCTACGTTTTAGATGAAGATTAATCCCGACATAGAGCTCCTCGAAGGTGGGCGCAAGCTACCCCTTGTAGAGGATTTTTACACCATCCAGGGTGAGGGCTTCCACGCCGGCAAGCCGGCCTACTTCATACGCCTCGGTGGCTGCGATGTAGGCTGCCGTTGGTGCGATGCCAAGTATACGTGGAATCCGAAGATATACCCACCCACCGACATCGCCACCATCGTCGAGCGTGCTGCCGGGTGCTCGGCACAGGCTATCGTCATCACGGGTGGCGAGCCGTTGCTCTACCCTTTAGGTGAGCTCACACGCGAGCTTCACGCCCGCGGCCTCGAGATATTCATCGAGACATCGGGCACAAACCCCATAAGTGGCGAGTTCGACTGGATATGTCTCTCGCCGAAGCGCCAGATGCCACCACTGGAGGAGGCCTTTCGTCGTGCCGATGAGCTAAAGGTCATCATCCAGACGGAGGAGGATCTCGCATGGGCGGTGGAGTGTAGCCGTAAGGTTGGGCGCAAATGTCTGCTCTACGTGCAGCCCGAATGGAGCGTATATGAGAGCATCATCGCCATGATGGTCGAGTGGGTCAAGGAGCACCCCGAGTGGAACATATCGATACAGACGCATAAGTTTATGCACATACCCTAATAGGCCATGGCTAAGAAGGATACCCCGGAGAACCGCAAACAGAAGTTCATCAACTACTTCTGGGTGACGATGACAGCCGTCATTGCCATCTGCACACTCATTGTCTCCATCAGCACCCTTGGCGATATGATGCGCACGCGCAACAACCGACGTAGCGTGGAGCGTAAGATTGCTCACCTCGAGGCTAAGATTGCGCGCGACAGCACCTTCATCGAGCAGATAACCACGTCGCCCGAGTTTATGGAGCAGTATGCCCGCGAGACATACCACATGCAACGCAAGGGCGAGACGGTATATATCCTCGAATAGAGCATACGGAGGGGAGTCTACACCTCTACGAAAAATTTACGCGCACGACACAATAGCAAGGCTGTCGTGCGCGTTCTTGTATGCAGAAACAAAACGATATTGCCTATGTGAGAAACTCTACTTTTAAGAACCAAAATTTTTAAGAGTATGAAAAAAGAGATGTTATTCTACCTTAGCGTTATCGCCATCTCGGCGATAACAGGAGCTGCGGCCATGTATATTACCGTGGGCAGCATCGACGCAGAGACTACGCCACAAACAAGCATAATAGATAGCGAGGCTGCCTTCCGTCAAAATCCGGTTACGGATGCCCACTTTGCCTCGCAGGTTGTCTCTACCGAATACCCCGACCTCACATACGCCGCCGAGAATGCTGTGAAGGCCGTAGTAAATATCGAGGCTACGGTATCTGTCGCAGGTAGAGGTTTCGAGCGCGACCCCTTCTTCGAGTTTTTCGGCTACCCGCAGGGTTATGGCTCGACGCCACGCGAGCGACGTGCCGGAGGCTCGGGCGTTATAATCTCGGAGGATGGATATATCGTCACTAATAATCACGTCATCGAGAATGCCTCGAAGCTGCGCGTGAAGCTGCACGATGGCCGTGCCTACGATGCCGAGATCATAGGCTCCGACCCCGCCACCGATGTTGCACTGATAAAGATTGATGCCTCGGGACTCCCCACACTACCCTTTGGCTCGTCTGACGACCTGCGTCTCGGCGAATGGGTGCTGGCCATAGGCTACCCCATGGAACTGCAGTCGACAATAACGGCAGGCATAGTGTCGGCCAAGGCACGCCGCCTCGGAGCCTTGGATAATAGCGGAGGTATAGAGTCATTCATACAGACCGACGCCGCCGTGAACCCCGGTAACTCGGGCGGAGCACTCGTCAACACACGCGGTGAGCTTGTTGGCATCAATACCATCATCAAGACCTCTACGGGCAGCTACGTGGGTTACTCGTTTGCCGTGCCTGAGACTATCGTTCGCAAGATCGTTATCGACCTCAAGGAGTCGGGCGTGGTGCAGCGTGCAGTCCTCGGCGTGTCGTTCCGCGCTGTCGACCAGCAATTTATCGACGAGGCTGGCGAGATGCTTAACATCGACAAGATTGGAGGTATGTACGTCGCCTCCGTCAGCGAGGGCGGTGCTGCCTCGGAGGCAGGCATCCGCAAGGGCGATGTCATCACTGCCATCGATGGCGTCGATGTCAATGACTCCGCCATATTCCTCGAGCAGATAGGCAAGCGACGCCCGGGTGATGCGATAACACTCTCCGTGCGCCGTGGCGATAAGGAGCTAACGCTCAAGGCCACACTGCAAAATAGGGCGGGCGAGACGTCACTACTTAGCCGTGAGACGGTAGATGTCGTCGCGGAGCTCGGTGCTAAGCTCAAGAACGTCCCCACGTCGGTATGCCGTGAGCTCGACATCCGCGGTGGCGTGCAGGTGGAGAGTGTCAAGCGTGGAGGCCTCCTGGAGCGTTGCCGCGTGAAGGAGGGATATATCATCACACACATCAACGATAAGCCTATCTATGGCGTCGACGACCTCGATCGCCTCAACCAGAGCATTACATCCATCGATGGCATCTACCCCAATGGCCGTGCCTCGAGCTATACTATAATGTAACAACACTAAGGGCTAAAGCCCGGAATTTCTGACAAGAGTGGGAGCCACTATAGATTTACGCCACAATGCCGGCATAGATCTATAGGCTCCCACGGATATTTATAAACTATAACTACACCCCGCATTACAACATTTCGATAGTATAGTTATTGTAAAATAGAGAGATTTACTATAAAAACTGCAAAAATTTGCATTTTTTTTACAAAAAGTTTTGGAGAATAAAAATATTGCCGTATATTTGCATCGTCGAAAGGTGACAAACACGGCGCTTAGGCGTCGAACAACATGGTGGATTCATCTAAGGGCTAGGATACATGCCTCTCACGCATGACATAGGGGTTCGAATCCCCTATCCACTACAAAAGGCGCTGATTGTCAGCGCCTTTATTTTTTTATCTATTTCAGCGAGGATTGTTTAAAAGGGATCACCTGCAAAAGGTTGACGAAATAATGTTTGTTTAACAAATTATACATTCGAAGCTTTGTCGTTACGATAAAAATCTATACCTTTACGATAGAATTACAATTAAACTACTACGGTTATGAGACGATATTATATATGTGTTATGGTGCTTACGCTTCTGGGTGCCGTGGCGTGTGGTGGCAACAATGCCAAGAGTGATGAGTTACCTCAGTTTGTACCCTTTGACATCACCGTCGAGAACGAGATGCTCGACCTTCACATCTGCTACCAGCGCATCGCCAATGCGGATAAAGACCCCATATTCGCCTCTATCGAGGCACAGAACTATGCCAATAGCTTCGATGGCTACACCGTTGAGCCTATGAGCGTTGAGGCCTCGGCACAGCTTCTTGCCGACGACTATACGGAGGAGGATGCCGAGCTTCACGACATCATACTACCGCGCTATAAGTACGTCATGGATCAGGAGGTACACTTCGAGCGCAATAGGAGCATCCTCTGCTACGAGACCTACATCGAGATATATACAGGTGGCCCACACGAGGGACATAGCTTGTGGTACGAGTGCTTCGACCTCGCCACGGGACAGCTCTACGACTTCGACTACCTCTTCGAGGGCGAGTGGGGCGATGCCATCCGCAGGCTTATCTATGCTAAGCTCAACGATGTTGAGCCCGACAACTTAATCGAGAATGTCGATATGATCCCCATTGCCGACTCTGTGCTTATCACCTCGCGCGGTCTCACCCTCGTCTACCAGCCCTACGCCGTTGCTTCGTTTGCTCAGGGCATCATATCGCTCGACCTCAGCGACGAGGAGATTGCTACCACAGGCGCACCCCTTGTGTGGGTCGACGAGGAGTAACCCTTAAAGAGTGTAAGAGAGTAACCCTAAGAGTAAGTTATGAAGAGATACGTTATCGCTGCGTGGCTGCTACTGTCTGCCACCATTGCATCGGGCCAGGAGCTGCGCTCTATCGAGGGCTGTGTTGCCGATGCTCTTTCGGGCATGCCCATAGCCAACGCCTCGGTGTCGTGCGATGGCAAGCCAACCTTTACTACCGACTCCAATGGCGAATTTAGGGGCAGCATACCCGCAAATGGCGCCCTGCTTTTTGTCGAAGCACCCAACTACCAGCCACAGATATATAAGATCAATGATGGCTATATGATTGTGTTAATGCAACTTACCGACGAGGCACGCCAACGCGCCGAGCTTATCTCCGCCGAGCAGGCACGCCTAAAGAAACTCAACCGCAAAGTGAAGCACGAGGTGATACGCAATACCATCGTTGAGAATATAGTAGGCTGGCGCCACTCGACATATCTCACCATCAGTGGCGCAGGTCGATACATAGAATACCCCTCTCTTAGTGTTGAATACCTTGGTGGCTACCGCTTTAACAACACCTTCTTTGTAGGCGCAGGAACGGGTATCTTATTTAATTTTAAGGGTAATCGCAATTTAGTAAATATCCCTCTCTACGCCAACGCAAAAGCATATATTGGCAAGTCACGTTTACAACCCTATTTTTCGCTATCTGTGGGAGGTAACTTTTCGACCAAGCGTACTTACGACGATGTTTTCGAGGTCGGCACATCGCAATTTTTCGCAACCCCGGGCATTGGTTTTGACGTACGCTTTAAGTCGGGGTCGGCGATATCTCTACAGGCAGGATTGCAGCTTATAACAACCCCAACAGATCATTGGACAGAGATTATTGGTGATGGAGCGCAATACCATATATCCTATCCTTTGAAACCGGGATTCCAAGTGCAGATAGGTTACACATTCTAATTTAGCACGTTATGAAGAGAAATTTACTATATATAGCACTATCACTTGTAGCCATATTACTACTTTCGGGCTGCGAAAAAACATCGAATATAGTGCTCATGCACAATACGTTGACATATAAAAGTTATGACCAGCAGACGATTGATGTTAGAAGTAGTGATTTCGGCGCAGAAATTATTGAGCACTATTACGCCAATGGATATGGTATAATCCAGTTTGATAGGCCCATAACCAAGATTAGTGAAAATGCATTTTACAATTGCTATAATCTGACAAGTATCACAATACCAGATGGCGTAACTCTCATTGGTAGAAAGGCATTTTACAACTGCGAAAGGCTGACAAGTATCACAATACCAGATAGCGTAACTTACATTGGTAGAGAGGTATTTTACGATTGCGATAGTCTGACAAGTATCACAATACCAGATACCGTTAATTCAATTGAGGATAGGGCATTTTACGATTGCGATAGTCTGACAAGTATCACAATACTAGATGGCGTAACTCACATTGGTAGAGAGGCATTTTACAGTTGCTATAGTCTGACAAGTATCACAATACCAGATACCGTTAATTCAATTGGGGATTGGGCATTTTACAGTTGCGATAGTCTGACAAGTATCACAATACCAGATGGCGTTAATTCAATTGGAGATAGGGCATTTTCCGATTGTAATGATTTAAGCAAGGTATATTGCATGGCAACAACACCGCCAAAACTTGGACCCAATGCATTTGATGAGAATTACTCAAGGTTTATAATATATGTGCCCTCGGAGTCGGTAGCAGCATATAAAAATGCGTCAGGTTGGTGCGACTATGCCGATGTGATTTTGGGCTACGACTTTTAGATGTTTAGGCAATATATTCACTATTAATGGCGCGGGTATACTTTTATATACCCGCGTTTTTTATGGGGTGAGTTCTATGGAGCACTTTGTCATCCTGAGCGTAGCATAAGCGTAGTCGAAGGATCCGGAAGAGACGACGGGACGCATAATTTAAAGCGCAGTTATGGGGAGCCTGGGTAGAGTGGGTAGATTGGGTAGAGTGGGTAAGGCGCTATCAGGGGGCTACCCTAACTACCTATACTCCCCATACTACCTATAACTAATAGCGCAGTCATGGGGAGCCAGGGTAGAATGGGTATATTGGGTAGACTGGGTAGAGCGCTATCAGGTGCTACCTATACTCCCCATACTACCCATACTACCCATACTACCCATACTACCCATACTACCCATACTACCCATACTACCCATACTACCCATAACTAAAAGACGCAGAGACGATAGAGAAAAATAAAATCTTCTCTATCGTCTCTGCGTCCTTTCGTCCCTGCGTCTCTGCGTCATTATTGGGTGGCCCCGTCACTCGCCCTTACGCTCCACGACTGCAATAGATGAGGCTCTAACGCTACAAAGAGACCTCTTCGCCAAAGAGCGTCGCCGAAGAACAACCCGTGATGCGCACGCGGACATAGTCGCCGACATTATGGTTGCCACGGTCGAAGACGACCATCTTATTCTGCGAGGTGCGACCCGAGAGTTGCTGGTCGCTACGCTTCGATGTACACTCCACAAGGATCTCGAACTCCTTACCCACATCGCGCTTGTTGCTCTCCTCTGATAGTCTATTCTGCAGGTCGATAATCTCCGTCAAGCGGCGCGTCTTAACATCCTCGGGGATGTCGTCGCCGAGGTTGCGCTGCGCGAAGGTGCCGGGGCGCTCCGAGTATTTGAACATATAGGCGAAGTCGTAGCCCACCTCCTGCATAAGCGTGAGGGTCTCCTTGTGCTCCTCCTCGGTCTCGTGGGCAAAGCCCGCGATAAGGTCGGTAGTGATGGCGCAATCGGGCATATAGCGACGTATGGCAGCCACACGCTCCAGGTACCACTCGCGCGTATACTTACGGTTCATGCGCTTAAGCATCGCCGTAGAGCCCGACTGTGCTGGGAGGTGTATAGCCTTGCATATATTGGGCATCGAGGCCATAGTCTCGAGGAGTTTATCGCTGATATCCTTGGGGTGTGACGTAGCAAAGCGCACGCGCAGCAGTGGCGATATTTCGGCAACGAGGCGCAACAACTCGGGGAAGTCTACATCGCCCGTGCGGTACGAGTTGACATTCTGGCCGAGGAGTGTAACCTCACGGTAGCCATTCTCGAAGAGCGTGCGGGCCTCGGCAACGATGGTCTGGGCATCGCGGCTACGCTCGATACCTCGCGTGTAGGGCACGACGCAGTATGAGCAGTAGTTGTTGCAACCACGCATGATGGCTATAAAGGCACTCACGCCATTCTTGTCCAAGCGCACAGGGGCAATCTCGGCGTATGTCTCCTCCTTCGAGAGCTCCACGTTGACACCCGCAGCGCCATTGTCCACCTCGCGCACAAGGCGCGGAAGATCGCGATAGGCATCGGGGCCGGCGACGATGTCGACGCCCGTGCCACCCTTAGTAAGCTCCTCCTTAAGGCGCTCGGCCATACAGCCGATGATGCCGATGATGAGCGAGGGCTTCTGCTTACGCATCCTGCGCATCTCGCTGAGGCGTCCCCAGATGCGCTGCTCGGCATTATCGCGTATGGAACAGGTGTTGATAAGGACAATATCTGCCTCCTCGAGGCTCTCGGTATAGCGGAAGCCCTCCTGCTGCATGATAGATACCACAATCTCCGAGTCGCCGACATTCATCTGGCAACCATAGGTCTCGATATATAGCTTGCGCCCGCTACCGGTGAGTGGGCGCAAATTATTTACTGAAATGTTCATATACACAAATTATTCATCCACACAATCTACTCTGTAGGCATTGCATTCTCCTCGGGGAAGGGCTTGAAGCCCTCACCGAAGGTGTCGTAGGCATCGGTGACAACAACAAAGGCCTTAGGATCGAACTCCTTAATCTTGTGCTGCACGTTGCGCACCTCCTTGCGGTTGACAACGAGGAAGATCATCTCCTTGTCGCGGTCGGTATACATACCCTTAGCCTTGATGTAGGTACCACCACGGTTGAGCTCGTGGAGGATATACTCGCGCATATCCTTAGAGTGCTCATCGCAGATGATGTATAGGAGCTTGTCACGCGAGGCACCATCGATGGTATAACCCAGCACCTTAGCATTCACAAAGATACACACTGCCGAGTAGAGCGAGAGGAGCAAGCCCTGCGCCTCCTTACCCTCGGGGAGACCCACGCCAAAGCCTATGACCACAAGACCACTGAGCACGATGATGGCATCCGAAAGCAATACGCCGTTAGCGAACTTCATCTTGGCGAACTTATGCAGCAGCATACCCGTAATATCTGTACCGCCCGTTGCGGCATTGTTGCGAATGACGATACCCACACCCACACCACTGAAGCAACCACCGATGATGGCGGCAAGCATAAGGTGCTGGCTGAGGTCTACAGTACCACCCAACAGGAGCGTGGGGTCGAGAGCCTCGATAGCTGCCTGGTTGGGGTATACGAGGTAGTCGAGGATGTTCATGATACCCGGCGTGAGGAACGATGCAAATATTGTGCGACCACCGAACGTGCCACCAAAGAGCAGCAACGCCGTGATAATCAGGGGTACATCGAACATATAGCCAAAGGTTCCCACCTGCACAGAGGGGAAGAGGTTATGAAGCACCAGCGCCAAACCATAGATACCACCGGGGACGAGGTCATAGGGGTTGATAAATACAACGAAGGCGACAGCCACAAGGAAACAACCGAGGACAATCTGTCCCATAGATACCCACCAGTGCCAATCCGACACCGACTCTTTTACTGAGGTTGAAAGGTTTGCAAGGTTAAGTTGTAGTTTCATAAATATGCAAATATGTATTTTAATCAAACAAATTTACATATTTTTTTGAAAACTGCAATTTTTCATCACTATTTTTCTTCTCATATCCCACGAGTGGCCGTGTGTGGCAATGCGTCCGAAGTAGCAAGAGGGAGAGAGAAAATTTTGCATTTAACGATATTATTTATAACTTTGTCTATTGTGGAGCGTAGTGCGAGTATTGCATTGCGCTAACAGTTAACTAATTAGAGGATATTATGGGAGAGTGGACAGTATTGACGTGGCTAAGTGCCATCGCCTTGATGATAGTAGCCTACCTGCTTGGCTCGATACCGAGTGCTGTATGGATTGGTAAAAAATATTATGGCATAGATATTCGCGAGCACGGCAGTAAGAATGCCGGCACAACGAATATGTTGCGCGTGCTGGGCAAGCGTGCAGCCCTCCCCGTATTCATCATCGACTACTTCAAGGGCTTCATCGCCGTGATACTCACCTCGGTTATGCGCTACGACGATGCCATAAACGACGCCTGGCTTATAAACCTCCGTATCATAGCCACCGTGGCCGTAGTTTTGGGACATATATACCCCATCTTCGCAGGCTTCAAGGGTGGCAAGGGTGTAGCCACGCTGCTCGGTGCCGGCACAGGCATCTACGCCCCCATACTGCTGCTATGCTTTGGCGTATGGTGCTTCGTATTCGCCATTTGGCACTATGTGTCGCTGGCATCGATGGTGGCAGGGTGCTGCTACCCCTGCTTCGTGATGATATTCTCGACGATGACATATAATGCCGATGCTCCCTTTGCCAGCGTGCCATTCATCGTCTTCTCGTGGGTTGTAGCCATACTCCTTGTATACACCCACCGCAAGAATATCGGGCGCCTAAGGAATGGCACCGAGTCGCAGATATTCCTCTGGGGAGGCCCCGACAAGGATGAGACGGAGGAGGACGCCTTCGACTTCGGGGCGAAAAAATAAGAGTAACCTAACTAACCGTATATGAGAAGATTGATATTACTTGCCGTGGCCATCATAGGCTCTACGGCGCTGTTTGCACAAGAGTTCGACACCCACTTCGAGGATGCCACACTGCGCATCGACTACACCTTCGCAGGTAATGCCAAGGAGCAGTTTGTCGCCCTCGACAACATATCGAAGAGCGATGGCTGGTGGGGTCGACGCATAAACCTCGACAACGTACCCCTGAGGGGCAATGGCGACCTTACGCTCTACGACAAGGAGAGTGGCACAAAGCTATATACGACATCGTTCTCGTCGCTCTTCCAGGAGTGGATAACGACACCCGAAGCGGCGGAGGTGACACGCAGCTTCGAGTTCACGCTTCTTGTGCCCAAGCCACGCACGGCTGTGGTTGCCGAGATTGTGCTACGCACAAATACGGGAGCTGTGGGTGCCACACTGCGCCATGTGGTAGACCCCGAGGATGTGCTCATACGCGACCTTTCGAAGCAGGAGCCACTACCCTACAGCTACGTACATAAGGGTGGCGACTCGAAGGAGTGCATCGATGTTGTCATCCTCGCCGAGGGATATACCGCCGAGGAGATGGCAACATTCATGGAGGATGCGCGTATTGCTGCCGAGGAGATTCTGGCCTACGAGCCCTTCAAGAGCCATAGGGATAAGTTTAACTTTATCGCCGTGGAGAGCCTGTCGAAGCATAGCAACGTGAGCGTGCCACAGGAGGGGGCATGGCGCGAGACAGCCGTGGGCTCAAACTTCATGACCTTCTACATGGAGCGCTACCTCACCTCGGGCAACGTATATGCCATGTACGACCTCGCAACGAATATCCCCACCGAGCACTTCATCATCCTTGCCAATACGGACACATACGGTGGTGGCGGCATATATAACTCCTACACCCTTACTACGGCACACCACCCCGCCTTCAAGCCCGTCGTCGTTCACGAATTTGGGCACTCGTTTGCCGGCCTTGGCGACGAGTACTTCTACGAGGGCAACCTCGATAACGACGAGATGCACTCCGTAGCACATGAGCCCTGGGAGCCCAACATCACCACACTCGTAGACTTCGACTCGAAGTGGGCCGACATGGTCGAGGAGGGCATCGAGATACCCACGGCCGTGACCCCCGAGCGCACGAAGAACTATATCGTAGGCGTGTACGAGGGTGGTGGCTACCGCTCGAAGGGCATATATCGCCCTGCGGACATCTGCCGTATGCGTAACAACGTAGCCGAGCGCTTCTGCCCCGTATGCGAGCGTGCCATCGAGCGCGTGATACTTCATCAGGCGGAGTAAGACCTAAGATAGTGTGTTGGATAATAGAGCCATGGAGTACTCTTTGGCTCTATTGTTGTATTTTGGGGTGTTGTAATCAAAAAAATGATATGCTATGACGATGACAACACTTGCAACCGTGGCGCTCACCATTGTTGAGCTTCCCTACGCCTACGATGCTCTTGAGCCTTATATCTCGGCCGAGACACTACACTTTCACCACGACAAGCACTACGCCGGCTACGTCACGAAGCTCGCGGAGCTCGTCGAGGGCACGCACTACGCCATGATGCCGCTGGAGGAGATAGTCCTCAGCAGCGATGGCGCCATATTCAACAACGCTGCGCAGGCGTGGAACCATGTGTTCTTCTTCGAGCAGCTTTCGCCCCGCGCCAAGCACCACCCCACGGGGGCCTTGCGCCGCGCCATAGAGGATACGTTTGGCTCTTTCGACAGCCTCAAGCAGCGCATGACAACGGCCGCAACGACACTCTTCGGCTCGGGATGGGTGTGGCTCGCGGCGGATAAGGATGGTCGCCTGTATATCATATCGAAGCCCAATGCCGGTACACCACTCAGCGACGGCCTCACACCACTGCTGGCTATCGACGTATGGGAACATGCCTACTATATCGACTATCGCAATGCCCGCAAGGACGCCGTAGAGAACCTATGGAGTGTCATCGACTGGAACAAGGTGGATGAGCGTTATGCCAAGGTTGTAAATATAGGAGTATAAAAGTTTAGGGCATCACTCGGATGCCCTAAACTTTTATATTTATTAGGTATTAGCGCGCCAGAGGCTTAGCTGCAGCAAGAGGAGCTACCGAGGCTGCCACCTCGTCGCTCAGATCCTCAGCAAGGCCCGAGCCTGTCCACTCTCCCGTAATCTTATTGTCGGCATCGTCAACGAGGTCGAAGACAAAGCGGCTCTTACCCTCGCCTGCATCCTCGATAACTACCGTACCTGAGGTAATAGGCGCTGTCTGACTCGAATAACCTTCCGCATCGGGTGTGAGGTCGCCATACCACGTGAAGAGGATGCTGCCGGCATAGTCCAGAATACCAGGGAACATAGCTCGATCCTTAACCTCGAGCGAGATGGTATATGTGCCCGTGGGTAACTCATCGCGTGCACTGCCACTCTCTACCACAAACTCTGCGGTGAACATATCACCATAGCCATCGGGATATGTGTTGTTGGCACCATATATGGTCAAGAACCACAGGTCATAACCCGGCTTCATATACTCACCGAGGCATGCAGCATAATATATAGCCTCCGCAGGCATGTTGTATACGTGATCCTCCGTGAGCGTTGAGTATGGACGATCGAACATGCTCTCGTCATTATCGTTGAAGTTACCCACAAGGAGCTCACCCTCATACGATAGTGTCACCTTAACGCCATTGTCTGCCACAAAGTCGGCCTCGATAACATAGTTCGCACCGCTACGCTCCACGGTCATCGTTCCGCTATTAATCAAGGCAATCTTCTTGGTATCGTTATCCACATAGGTGATATACGAGCCAACGAAATGCTTATCGCCAAAGAGATCCTCCATCGTGCCAGGCTCGATGATGTAGGGCTGGCAGTATTGTGCGCTGGGCAGCTCCGCGGGGTATACCTCATATACGCCATCGGCCAATGGCACATTCTCAGCGTTATAATCCTCGTACTTGGGCATAAGTACGCGCGATAGATGTACGTAGTAGCCACGTGTCATCGAGCCGTTCTCGTCAAATGTTCCATCGAACATCTCGATGCCCACATCATCAGCAAAGGGATAGAACCAACCGCCCCAGTAGCGCATCTGCGCATCCTTAGCCGTAACCGCAAAATCCTCATCGAAGAACTCATACGCCGAGGTGCCACCCTGGACGAACTGCAACATACCGGTATAACGTGCCGAGAATGCCATATCGTCAAGGAGCAACAACGTGCCTACGACAGTGATGGTGTACGTCGGGCCTGTACGCTCCACGGTCACGGTACCCATAATCGGTGATGACACCAGCTCACCGCCATCGACGACGATGTCTACATACGAGCTGCTCGGATTGTAGCTGAATGCCGAGAAATCCGTGTTGGGCTCATAGGTACCACTGGGAAGCACGGGGTTGATAGGATCGCTATCCTGCTCATTGTAGAAGTCTATGAAAACCTGAATATCGCCCTCCCAAGCCATATCCGTGGTATTGCCGAAGGTCACCTCATAGTTACCCGCAACAGCCTCGTTGTCGGTGCGATATACCGCCGACACGAGCTTGTCGAACTCATAACCCTCGAAGGGGACATCTGCCGCAGCCTTTGTGGCAAATGCCACCTGCGATGTTGCCGTATTACCACCGGCACCCTTAACCGCAGCATAGGCCACATACTGAGTCTCGGGCGTTAGCTCCTCGAGCGTGACATTGCCATTTACCGCCACACTCTCACCCTCGGCGATAACCTTAGCCTCGTCTACCGCAACACCCTCCTCGGCATAGTATACCCACGCCTCCGTAGCACCGCTGCTTGTGAGGCTAAGCTCCGCCGCCGTAGCATCCACGCTCACAACCGTGAGCTCAACCGTCGGGTTCTTACCGTCGTTAGGCTTAACGTCGTCATTCGTACACGCCATAGCCACAGCCATCACAGCCACCATAAGGCTCCACATGGCGCCTTTAACCATAAACTTTCTCATATCCTAATACTTTTATATATCTTTATTAACTCATTACTCCTTACTCCACTACCATATCTTTAATCTTGCCTACGTAGTGCATATAGAATACTCGTGCCGAAGAGCCACTACCCGCAGTACCGAGGAATGTGATATCATACTCCTCACCATCGCTACTTACCACAAGCTCCGCCTCCGTGAAACTATCTGAAAAATATGGATTATAGAGCATGATGTTGCTGTAGGCATCAATCGTTCCATCCGCCATCGTGTATGTACCATCAGGCAGGGGAGCCTTACCATCATCGCATATAGCGGGATCGAGCATAAGGTCTATTGTAAGCTCGCTCCAATTCTTATCGTAGAACTTAATATAGTACTCACCAGCTACGCTCGTATGATTACGCTTAGGCATAGACGTATCGGGATCCGGAGTGAACACCGTGGCATTCTCGGGGATATTGGGATTATCAGGCAGAGGCTCAGGAAGCTCGATACCCTCAACCATACCGCTATAGCTAAACGTCACGAAATCGCCATTGGTGAAGTTGAGTCGTCCATTGAACGAGTACTGCACCTCGCGAGTCTCCTCGTTAGGCGTAGCCTCCACGATGATAGAGCCACTCTCGAAGTTCATCCTCTGGCTCGTCGGGGTGGGCTGGAACGAGGTATACCTGCTGTTTAGCGCACCTGCAACGAACTCATCTACGAGAGTATATTCTCCCGAAGGGAGATAGTCGCCATTAACGGCATAGAAATCGCAATACACCACGTAGCCATTAACCTCATCCGTAAAGGTGATGTAGTAGTTGTCAAGTGTCGAGCTGTTCTTCGTAGCCACAGCCGTAGTACCCTCTGCAAGGTGGTAGCCTACGGGCTGAGGCTCGAGAGTCTTCACTACGAGCTTCTCAGACAACACGGGCACGAAGCCCTCGATATCACATGTCGCAGCAGCATAGATGGCGTACGCCGTGTTCTCCTTAAGGTCGCTAACGACAACCTCGCTCTCGACGTTCACCTCGGCCTCCGTGCCATTCTTAAGCACCTGCTCGGCTGTAACCTCACGCGAGCCATCCTCTATGCACACCCACTTCAGCACCTCGGCCTCCTGCGATGTGATGAAGAAGCTCAGCGAGCTCTCCGTGGCACTACCCTCGCGTAGCGTGACCGTCACCTCAGGCATAACAACAGCGCTACCGGCAAGCGTCGTTGTCGTCTGAGTAAATATCTTCGTTTCACTCGAAGCACGAGCGGCAACAGCAACGCAGTACTCCGTCTCCGGCTGCAAACCGGTAGCCGTATATGTTGCCGTGGCCTTGGCATCCGCCGCCTCACCCTCAGCAAAGACAGTGTCGTAGTCGGGCGTTGTATCACCTGCCTCCACAACCAACCACTTCACCTCGTCGACATTCTCGGGGGTCATCGTAATGCTTATCGTCGTATCCGTAACTTCGACAATCTCCAACTCTACATTAGGCAAAAGCGAGGGATCGTCATTGGGGTCGTCCGTGCCGGGATTCTCCGTACCGGGATTCTCATCCGGGACAGGTGGCACAGGCTCATCATTCGTGCAGGCTACCATACCCGCAAACATAAAGAGCACAAACAACTGTTTTGATAGAATAGTTCTCATTGGCTTTTCTTTATTTTAATTTGGTTTCACATCTTTTCGAAGATCAAAATTATGATAAAAAAGAATAATATCCAAATATAAACACAAAAATTTGATTAAAAAAATTATTTTAATAAATTGCTATATATATTTAATAAATAGTTTTTTTTGTAAAATTATATGATTATCCGAAAATTATTTCTACATTTGCATCAGTGTGACTAAAAAATAACTCTTAATACCTATATTTATATATGAGAAAGCTTATAACCCTCTACACGATGTTTACGATGCTTCTTACATTGGCATCGTGCGGCGATACGGAGAGCCCGGTAACGCCTCCCAGCCAGAATCCCAACGACAATCCCGCGGATGAGACCCCCGGACCGCTCACCGAGAGCCATACGCTCGTCATATTCATGCAGGGCAACAACGGCCTTGCCGACTTTATGGACTCCAACCTTCAGCGCATCATCACGGCATACTACGACATGCCTACGGAGTTGGGACGCATCATCATCTTCTACGACCGTGGCAACTACACGCGCCTCACGGAGCTATATATGGATGACGGCATGGCCAAGCAGCGCCTCATAGAGGAGTATCCCACGTCGCAGTCGACCGTGGACAAGGAGTTTATCCGCGGTGTCCTCGAGCGCGTAAAGCAGGAGGCTCCTGCCGAGAGCTATGGCCTCATAATGTCGTCGCATGGCGGTGGCTGGGTGCCTGCCGACCTCTACGATGTATACCTTCTCGGTGAAGATACGCGCACATCAGAGCCCCAAATATCGCCCCTCTTCTATGGTCAGGACGATAGCGACTGCATGGAGATACCCGACTTGGTGGATGCCCTGAGCGACACCTACTTCCGCTACATCATATTCGATGCCTGCATGATGGCAAACGTCGAGGGTCTCTACGATCTGCGCGATGCGGCGGAGTATATCATCGCCTCACCCACAGAGGTGCTGGGCGCAGGATTCCCCTATGAGACATTTATACCTATGCTCTTCGAGCGCGAGGATCACAGGCTCGCGGATGTGTGTCGTGAGTATATGGAGTACTATAACGACTCGTCGGGCACCATCGCCCTTATCGACTGCAGCAAGATGGAGGCCTTGGCCGAGGCTATGAGGGGTGTATATGCCTCAGCTAAGGGTGCGACGCTGACAATATCGGAGGTACAGGCCTACGACGCCTTCCCCTACCATCTATATTTCGACCTGGGCGACTATGCCGAGAGCGTTGCCTCGGGCACCACACTTGAGAGATTCAACGCCGCACTTGAGGATGTAGTCATCTTCTCGGGACATACCGAGAGCTTCTTCACGGTGACGGGGCCGGATGATTGCTACGTACCCATAACACGCTACTCGGGACTTTCGTGCTATATCTTGCAGGATGAGTGCCCCAACACGGCAGCGGCATGGCGCGAGACAGCATGGGCAAAGGCTACGATGACAGCGGAGTAAGCGAACAATACGAGGAGAGAGACAACGAGACGACGTGACGCATAATTTGGAGCGCAGTCATGGGAGCCTGGGTAGAGTGGGTAGAATGGGTAGAGTGGGTAGAGCGCTATCAGATAGCTCCCCATATTACCCATACTCCCTATACTCCCTATACTCCCTATACTCCCTATATTACCCTCCCCCCGAGTAACGCGAGTAACGGTAGTAACGGATACACCACCCCCGTTACTGCCGTTACTCCGTTACTATTAAAGACGACCGAGGTGTGGCTGTCGCTGCCAGAGATCTCAGGATGACAGGGTAATGGGCAGCCTAAGTGTCATTCTGAACGCAGTGAAGAATCTGGAAGCGACAATGGAACAAAGAGGCAAAGTGTCCTCGCGGGCAGATCCTTCACTTCGTTAAGAATGACAGCCACCTCCCCCCCCCTCTACCGTATCGCGGGTATTAATTTTAATACCCGTGATACTTTTTTTCAACTCCACTACTATACGCCACGCCCTACCGTATTGCGGGTATTAATTTTAATACCCGTGGTGTTTAGGGGGCGGGTATGGTGGGGGGATGGGTGCGATGTGGCACCTTGTTATCCTGAACGCCCCCCCTGTCATCCTGAGCGGAGCGCAAGCGTAGTCGAAGGATCCGGAAGAGACGACGGGACGAAGAGGTGCATAATTTATAGCGCAGTTATAGGGAGCCTGGGTAGAATGGGTAGAATGGGTAAAGCGCTATCAGGTGCTACCCATACTACCCATATTCCCTAAACTCCCTATATTCCCTATACTCCCCATCCTTCCTACACTCCCACACAATTGAGTAAACTGTGGTGCTTAACGACAGTGCAGACATACGCCCCTTGCGGGCGACAAAAAAAAGAGCACCCACGAATACCGTGGGTGCTTATGGTTGTAGCGAGAGAGAGACTTGAACTCTCGACCTCATGATTATGAATCATGCGCTCTGACCAGCTGAGCTATCTCGCCATTGCTCTAAAAGCGAGTGCAAAGATAGAGCATTTTTTTAAACTTGCAAAATTATTTACAACTTTTTTACTCTTACCCCACCCTTTGACAAACGGAGGCTTAGGGTATGGTGCAGCACAACAGGCCTATAGCGACAACGATTGTAGGGCGTACGGTCATAAATATCACACTGAATATCAGCGCCATAGCTACAGCACACACCTTATTCGGGACAATGTTGGCTCCCCTGCGCCATTTACTCGCGCCAGAAGGCCATCGTCGACACGGGTTGGCCCTTATCGTCGAGGATCATCTCACCCTTGGCGTCGACTTCGAAGAGCTGGATGACGTACACATCCTTGAAGTCGATCTTAATACTACCCTTCTGTACGACATAGCCGTCATAGCGACGTCCCGAGAGGCGATCCTCCGTGGTGGTGGTCGCGAAGCTTAGCGTAAGTCCCCAGCGCTCGTTTAGCGGGTAGCTATATATGAAGGTGATACTCTCAAGTGGCAGGTTGAGGTTGTCGGTGTCGTAGCTTGCGAACGACCCCACGCCATCGGCATCGAAGCTAAGGGTGTTGAAATAGATATTTCCGCTCGCATCCTCGGTACGACCCTCCCATACGGTATTTGCGAGGTCGGTGATCTCGGGAAAATCGGCCGTCTCCTGCTCGGGAGCACAGCCCACAACTCCAATAAGTGCCACGGCACACAATAGGTACTTCAAAATAGTCATAACTCCATACTATAATTATCGTTCATACATAAATTCGCGAACGCAAAATTACACTTTATTTCGTAATAATAACGCCCCGGGGGTATAAAACGACAAACAGAGGGTAAAAAATTGTGCGTTTTAGGCTTTGACATAGAAAAAATTATTATCTTTGCGGGCTCTTTGATACGCACGCGTACGAGGGCACGTATTTATTTATTAACTTTTAACGAGCGATTGTATCGCAAAAACTATTTCCATTATGGAGCAGAACAAAATTGTAGCGAACGAGAATTTCGATTGGAATGCGTTCGAGAATGACCTTGGCGTATACGACCAGTCGAAGGATGCGATTGAGGAGGCCTATGGTAAGACCATGTCTAACGTAGCTGTTGGCGAGGTTGTTGAGGGTACCGTTACCGACATCAACAAGCGCGAGGTTACCGTTAACATCGGTTACAAGAGCGAGGGTCTTATCGCAGCAACCGAGTTCCGTTACAACCCCGACTTGACCGTAGGCGAGAAGGTTGAGGTTTACGTTGAGTCGGTAGAGGATAAGGGTGGCCAGTTGGCACTCTCTCACAAGAAGGCTCGTCAGCTTAAGAGCTGGGATCGTGTTAACGAGGCTCTCAACAACGACGAGATCATTAAGGGTTACGTTAAGTGTCGCACGAAGGGCGGTATGATCGTTGACGTATTCGGCATCGAGGCATTCCTCCCCGGCTCACAGATCGACGTGAAGCCTATCCGCGACTACGATGTATACGTAGACAAGACTATGGAGTTCAAGGTTGTTAAGATCAACCAGGAGTTCCGCAACGTGGTAGTATCACACAAGGCTCTCATCGAGGCCGAGCTCGAGGCTCAGAAGCAGATCATCATGTCTAAGCTCGAGAAGGGTCAGATCCTTGAGGGTACCGTTAAGAACATCACCACCTACGGTGTATTCATCGACCTCGGTGGCGTTGATGGTCTTATCCACATCACCGACCTCTCATGGGGCCGCGTAAACCACCCCGAGGAGGTTGTTGCTCTCGACCAGAAGCTTCAGGTTGTTATCCTCGACTTCGACGAGGCTAAGAAGCGTATCGCTCTCGGTCTCAAGCAGCTCACGGCTCATCCTTGGGAGGCTCTCGACGCAGAGCTTAAGGTTGGCGACAAGGTTAAGGGTAAGGTTGTTGTTGTTACCGACTACGGTGCTTTCGTAGAGGTAGCTCCCGGTGTTGAGGGTCTCATCCACGTATCTGAGATGTCATGGAGCCAGCCCTTGCGTTCAGCACAGGAGTTCATGAAGGTGGGCGACGAGATCGAGGCCGTACTTCTTACTCTCGACCGCGAGGAGCGCAAGATGTCTCTCGGCGTTAAGCAGCTCACTCCCGATCCTTGGGCAGAGATTGAGGCTAAGTATCCCGTAGGTACAAAGTGTACTGCACGTGTACGCAACTTCTCTAACTTCGGCGTATTCGTAGAGATCGAGGATGGCATCGAGGGTCTCGTACACATCTCAGACCTCAGCTGGACGAAGAAGGTTAAGCACCCCAGCGAGTTCACACAGGTAGGTGCTGAGCTTGAGGTTGTAGTTCTCGAGATCAACAAGGAGAACCGTCGTCTCTCACTCGGCCACAAGCAGCTCGAGGAGAACCCCTGGAACGGCTTCGAGAGCCAGTATGGCGTAGACAGCATCCACGAGGGTACTGTATCGGAGCTCACCGAGAAGGGCGCTATCGTATCTCTTGGCGAGAACATCGAGGGCTTCTGCCCCGCACGTCACCTCGTTAAGGAGGATGGTGCTACCTTGAAGGCTGGCGAGACTGCTCAGTTCAAGGTGTTGGAGTTCTCTAAGGCTACAAAGCGCATCACGCTCTCTCACAGCCGCATCTTCGAGGAGGCTAAGCGTGCTGCTGATGCTGCCGAGAAGGCAGAGCGTCGTGCTGCTGCTGATGCTACGAAGTCAACCGTTAAGAAGATTAACGCTCAGGTTGAGAAGACAACCCTTGGCGATATCGCTGGCTTGGCTGAGTTGAAAGCACAGCTCGAGAACAAGTAAAATTTCTTGTGATAAGGGGACATCTTAGCCCCATCACTAAAAGTAAGACCCCTCGGTACTATGCCGAGGGGTCTTTGTTTGTGTCAAGAGATTAAATTTACTGCCCTTAATACAATACTATAACCATTTTATCGTTAGCAATGCGAGTAAAATAGTTAAATGTATAGTATGACACAGACGAGAATTTCATCTTCACTCGAGGCTATCATTGCCCGCACAACATCTAACCTCAGCCGTGAGGCGATAACTACCTCCTACCGCGATAGGCTTGCCATCGAACTACTTGCCGATAGCAGCACCTTTGCCTATCAGCTTCTCGAGATGCTTATTGGCGCGAGTGGCATCCGCATCGTATCACGTCGCGTAGAGCGCGCCATAGCTACGAATCCCATGCGCGAACTCGACATGCCCGACGACCACTACACAGCGTTGTGTAGCTCCATCATGAGCCAAGCAACGACACCCTGCATCTCCACGGTACACCTCCTGCGCTTTATTGTACACGACAGCACCACGGCAATATCTGCCGAGCTAAGCAACTACGGTATTCTCTCCGAGGATATAGATACGGCGTTAGAGCGCCTAATATCATAAGCGAGAAGTTGTATAACAAGGCTCTTTTGGCATCTGCCTTGCCTAAAATATACTTCAGAAAAAGGGGGCTGACTAAAAAGTAACTTAGTCAGCCCCTGACACTCATGAGAGTGAAACTCTATGCTTACTTCGTGCGTATGTACTCGTCGATGGCCTTCGCAGCCTTACGTCCGGCACCCATGGCGAGGATTACCGTAGCAGCGCCCGTAACGGCATCGCCACCGGCAAAGACGCCGGCGCGCGACGTGGTACCCACCTCGTCGGCCTCGATGCAACCGCGGCGGTTGATGTTAAGACCTCCCGTAGTTGAGGCAATAAGCGGGTTAGGCGACGTGCCAAGAGCCATGATAACGACATCGCAGTCGATGGTGAAGTCCGAGCCCTTCTTCTCTTGTGGCGAGCGACGACCACTCGCATCGGGCTCGCCAAGCTCCATCTCCACGCAGTTGATGCCCTTAACCCAGCCATCCTCCGTGCCGAGGATGCGCGTAGGGTTGGTGAGCATCCTGAACTCGATGCCCTCCTCCTTGGCGTGGTGTACCTCCTCCTTACGTGCGGGGAGCTCTGCCTCGCCACGACGATAGACGATGACGGCCTCGGCACCAAGGCGCTTGGCGGTGCGCACAGCATCCATCGCCACATTACCACCACCTACGACAACGACCTTGCGACCTACATATACCGGTGTATCCGAGTGCTTGGGGTCCCATGCACCCATAAGGTTTACGCGCGTGAGGAACTCGTTAGCCGAGAGCACGCCGTTGAGGTTCTCGCCCTCGATGCCCATAAAGCGGGGCAGTCCCGCACCCGAGCCTACGAAGACGGCATCGTAGCCCTCCTTGTCAAGGAGCGAGTCTATGGTCATCGTGCGGCCGATGATGACGTCGGTCTCGAACCTTACGCCGAGCTTCTTCACCTCGTTAATCTCGCGGGCAACGACTCTCTCCTTCGGAAGGCGGAACTCGGGGATGCCGTACGAGAGCACGCCACCAAGGCGGTGCAGCGCCTCGAATACATCGACCTTATATCCCATCTTCGCGAGGTCCGAGGCACATGCCAAGCCTGCGGGGCCACTGCCCACGATGGCTACACGCTTGCCGTTAGGCTCGATATGGGGAGTCTCAGCCTCGTCGCTATGCTCCAAGGCCCAGTCGCCCACGAAGCGCTCGAGCTTGCCGATAGCCACAGGCTCGCCCTTAATGCCGAGGACACACGAGCCCTCGCACTGCGACTCCTGGGGACATACACGGCCACATATCGAGGGCAGCGAGCTGTCGATGTGTATGGTGTCGGCAGCGGCACGCAGGTCGCCCTCGGTGATATGGTGGATGAAGTCGGGAATACGGATGTTCACGGGGCAGGCAGCCACACAACGCGGGTTCTTGCAGTTTAGGCAGCGCGTAGCCTCCAGTGCCGCCTCCTCGGCGTTATAGCCGTAGCACACCTCCTCGAAGTTGGTGGCACGAACCTTTGGGTCTTGTTCGCGTACTGCGACGCGGGGTATCTTATTTGCCATAGCAGTTACATTTGTGTTCGCGGTTATCGTTGTCCAATCTCTCCTGGTTCTTATACATCGCCTGGCGACGCATGGCCTCGTCGAAGTCCACCTCGTGGCCGTTGAACTCGGGGCCGTCGACACACGTGAAGAGTGTCTTGCCACCCACCGACACGCGACAGGCGCCACACATGCCCGTGCCATCGACCATAAGGGCATTGAGCGACACGGTAGTGAGCAACCCCCACGCCTTTGTCGTGAGGCACACGAACTTCATCATAATCATCGGGCCTATACATACGCACTCGTCGTACTTCCTGCCCTCGACCTCTACGAGCTCCTTCATGAGGCCCGTAACCATACCTTTATATCCCTCTGAGCCATCGTCGGTGGCGATATGTACGTTACCCACCTCGCGCATCTTGTCGATGTAGATAAGCATATCCTTGGTCTTGGCGCCGATGATGACGTCGCAATCTACGCCATGGTTCTTGAGCCACTTTACCTGCGGATATACAGGCGCAGTGCCCACGCCACCTGCAACGAAGAGGTACTTACGTCTCTTGAGCTCCTCCACGGGCATGTGGACAAACTCCGAGGGGCGACCCAGAGGGCCCGCAAAGTCGACAAGCGAGTCACCCTCCTCGAGGGCGCATATCTTCTTCGTGGAGTGACCTATGGTCTGCGTGACGATGGTCACGGTGCCACGCTCAACGTCGTAGTCGGCAATGGTCAGCGGCACGCGCTCGCCACCCTCATCGGCACGAACAATGACGAACTGTCCGGGAAGGGCTGCCTTAGCAACACGCTCGGCGGCAATCTTCATCTCATAGATGTTCTCCGCAATCTTGCGTTTTTCAACAATCTTAAACATCTCTTTTTAGGTTTTATTCGGTTTTGTCTTGGTTTGTCTGCAATGCCATGGCTATAGCGGTAGCGCCGTAAGCCTTATCGTCTGCATCGGACGTAGCGGGTCGTTGGTAATAACCAGAGCACGCGATGTGAGGGGGTTGTCCCAATCCTCAATCAGGGCACCGCGCAGCACAAAGGTTACCACCCTCATCTGGCCGGGGGCTATGCTCATAATATCCCCCACGCGCACCTCCACAGCCGCACTCTCCACCTCAATAGCACGTATCACAAGGGGCGTAGCACCCTCATTACGTAGCTCCACGCTGCGCTCGATAACCTCGTTATGGTCATTTACCTCCCCAAATTTAATAATATTTTTTGAAATAGCGAGCCTCGGCGCCGAAATATCGTCTACCATATCGAAATTATCCACCATAATGGCGTGCGTCGCGACCTCGTAGTTGCACGTTGTGCCATCCACCACGAGTTGCAGCCTATCCTCCGCGATGCCATAGAGCGGGCACTCCGCGCTATTTGTGTAGCGTAGTAGGATGTTACCAGTAGCGTGTGGCCCTATCGTCATAGAGGCGCTGTAGTCGAGCCTGCCAGAGTGGGCTACGCTCACGATGGAAAGCTCGATGGGGCTCTCGGCAGTGTTGATGTAGCCTATGCCACACTCCACGCTCCTACCCTCCTCGACATATCCGAAGGTGTGGTAGTTGCTCTCGAGCCTAAGACCGCCACCCATATCGAAGGGGTAGAGCTCCTCGGCGGTACGCTCACGCGGCTCGACATACCCCGTGATACGCAGGACTATGGGCTCAGAGTGAGCCGAGGTGTGTACATATATATACTTGTCGATACGCCCGGGGCGATTCATGGGGTCGAAGGCTATGCCGAGATGAAACTCCTCGCCCGGGGCTATGGCGCCACGCTTATAGCTCGCCTTGGTGCAACCACACGACGTGTATATGTCGCTTACGATAACCTCCTCTGTGGCGTTGTTCACCGCCACGAAGGTCGACGTCACCACACCACCATCCTCGGATATATTGCCGAGGTCGTTGGTCGTCACGGCAAAGTGCAACCCTGCGGGGCTCCCTGCCACAGCTGCGCTTAGCGCGACAAGGAGCGATACGACGAGTGCGATGGAGTATTTATATATGCAATTCATACTACAAAGGTATGATTTATCTCGGTTTTTTGTGTATAATGATATTTTTTTGCATTTTTTTTTGTAAAAAGTTTGCAGAATAAAAAATAATCTCTACCTTTGCACCGCAATCGAAAGATAACGGTTCTTTAAAAATGCCTGAATAGCTCAGTTGGTTAGAGCACATGACTGTTAATCATGGGGTCCTAGGTTCAAGTCCTTGTTCAGGCGCTAAAGTGCGAGGGACGCACTAATGAGGTAGCAAACGATAAGGCTGCGAAGGGTGTGAGGCTATGAGCCGAACGCTTGGAGATAAGCAGACGATGCGGTCGAGCTTCGAAAGATGACGAGACTCTTAAAAAACTTATCGAAAAATTTGCAGATTAAAAAATTATTACTACCTTTGCAGTCCCGAGCCTTAACAAATTGGGAGCATAGCTCAGCTGGTTCAGAGCATCTGCCTTACAAGCAGAGGGTCAGGGGTTCGAATCCCTTTGCTCCCACGAAGAAAAGACAAGCCACTCGAAAGAGTGGCTTTGTTGTTTTTATATGCTTGGTATGGTGAGAGCAGCTCACTCTTTTGTCTCTATCTCGCTTCATCTCCCCGCCAACGCAACCCAAAGAGTAACGCGAGTAACGTTAGTAACGCGAGTAACGCGAGTAACAGGAGTAACAGGTACCCCCACCCCTGTTACTCTGTTACTCCTGTTACTCTGTTACTCGGGGAGGGAGTTTAGGGAGTTTAGGGAATATAGGGAGTTTAGGGAGTATGGGTAGTACCTGATAGCGCTTTACCCAGTCTACCCACTCTACCCACTCTACCCAGGCTCCCCATGACTGCGCTTAAAGTTATGCGCCTCTTCGTCTCTTCTTTGATGATACGTGCCGCCACACTCCACAACGAAGTATATTCAGCGATAGATGCCCACGTTGGGGCATGGTAGCAACTATCGCTCCTCACCGACACGGATGCCCCGCCTCGGCATGACGAATTTATTTATACTCCACCGTCTGTTAAGACTGAGCCTTAATAGACTCTATAACGATATGTCTATTAAGGTATTGAACTATATATACATAGCCTCCTTGGGATGGCTATACGACAACCCGCTATGCTAAATATATATTTAACATAGTGTTGACTATTAGCGTGTTATCGCTGTATATGTTGCTATTGGCATGTGGCAATTGGCATCCCTGTCACACTGCAAATATACAACATTTAAAGGCCATTGTCAAGTATTTTGACATAAATTATTTCTATTTTTTAGAAATAATGGGGAGCGTGGGGAGTGTTGGGTAGTTATGGGTAGTTTAGAGAGTTTAGGGAGTATAGGGAATATAAGGAAAACGACAATTCACTAAATTCCTTAAATTCCTTAATCTCCCTAAATTCCCTATATTCCCCATCCTCCCTTAGTAACGGAGTAACAGGAGTAACACAGTAACAGGGGTGGGGGTACCTGTTACTCTTGTTACTCCTGTTACTCTTGTTACTCTTGTTACTCCTGTTACTCCTGTTACTCCTGTTACTCTTGTTACTCTTGTTACTACTGTTACTCTTGGGGCGTTAGCGGAGAGAGGCGACGAGACGCATAACTTAGAGCGCAGTCCCGTCGTCGTTATTGGGTTCTCTCGGCGCTACCCCACCCTGGCAACAAAAAAAGGGGAGCTTACCGCTCCCCCTCTCTATGAATATATTACCGGACTACAAGCCGAGGTCGGCCTTAAGGCCCACAACGAGGTCGTCGTAGTCGCGGAGACCTGTACCACCAGGGATAGGATTACCCGTGATGACATTCTCCTTGAGGTTAACAAGATCATCGGTCTTAGCCTGGATGGCTGCCTCGTTAAGCACCTTCGTGGTCTCCTGGAACGATGCTGCCGAGATGAAGCTCGAGGTCTGCAACGCAGCACGTGTGATACCCTGAAGTACCTGGTTAGAGGTAGCAGGCACGATAGGACGCACCTCGACGAGTGCCATATCGCGGCGCTTCAATGCCGAGTTCTCGTCGCGCAACTTACGCATAGAGATGATCTGGCCGGGCTGTACATTCTGCGAGTCGCCGGCAGCCGTAACGACAACCTTATCGTAGAGTTCGTCGTTAACGTCCATAAACTCCCACTTGTCGACAACCTGATCCTCGAAGAAGCGTGTATCTCCCGGATCCTCGATCTGCACCTTAGACATCATCTGGCGTACGATAACCTCAAAGTGCTTGTCGTTAATCTTCACACCCTGCATGCGGTATACCTCCTGAACCTCGTTCACGATATACTCCTGAACCTTCGTGGGGCCAAGGATGCGGAGGATGTCGCTCGGCGTGATAGCACCATCCGACAACGCCATACCTGCACGCACGTAGTCGTTCTCCTGAACGATAATCTGACGTGACAGAGGCACGAGGTACTTCTTCTGGTCGCCATCCTTCGAGGTGATGATAATCTCACGATTACCACGCTTAATCTTACCGAAGGCTACCTCACCATCAATCTCCGATACGATTGCGGGGTTCGACGGGTTACGTGCCTCGAAGAGCTCGGTAACACGTGGCAGACCACCGGTGATATCGCCACCGGTCTTACCCACAGCACGAGGAATCTTGATGAGGATATCGCCGGCGTGAATCTTACCGTTATTCTTAACCATGATGTGCGCAGATACCGGCAAGTTGTAAGCCTTAATCTCGTCACCATCCTTGTTAACGATCTTAATGACAGGGTTCTTGGTCTTATCCTTCGACTCGATAACCACACGCTCCGAAAGGCCTGTCTGCTCGTCGCGCTCCTCGCGGTATGTAACACCCTCGATGATGCTCTCGTAGACAACCTTACCCTCGCTCTCGGCGATGATAACGGCGTTGTAGGGATCCCACTCGCAGATCATATCGCCCTTCTTAACCTCCGAGCCATCCTTCATAAAGAGGGTAGCACCATAGGGCAGGGCGTGAGTGTAGAGCGTGATATCGGTCTTGGGGTCGACGATGCGGAACTCCGACTGACGCGACATGACGATGTCGATAGCCTCGCCTGCCGAGTTCTTACCCTTAATCGTGCGCAGGTCGTCGATTTCGAGGCGTCCCTCATACTTCGAGACAACATTTGTCTCCACCGTAGAGCCACCCGCAACACCACCGACGTGGAACGTACGAAGCGTAAGCTGCGTACCGGGCTCACCGATAGACTGTGCCGCGATGACACCTACAACCTCACCCTTCTGCACCATACGTGCCGTAGCGAGGTTGCGGCCATAACACTTAGCACACACACCACGACGTGCCTCGCAGGTGAGCACCGAGCGTATCTCCACAGACTCCAATGGCGACTTGTCGATAGCCTCGGCAATCTCCTCCGTGATCTCCTCACCGGCACGGCAGATGATCTCACCCGTCGTGGGGTTGACAACATCATTCAGCGCCGTACGGCCAAGGATGCGGTCGTAGAGCGTCTGCACGACGTCCTCGTTACGCTTGATAGCCGTAGCCGTCAAGCCACGCAACGTGCCACAATCCTCCTCGTTGATGATGACATCCTGTGCAACGTCAACCAAACGACGTGTCAAGTAACCGGCATCCGCCGTCTTCAATGCGGTATCGGCAAGACCCTTACGCGCACCGTGCGTAGAGATGAAGTACTCCAACACCGACAATCCCTCCTTGAAGTTCGACAAGATAGGGTTCTCGATGACCTGCTGGCCACCCTCGACACCCGACTTCTGGGGCTTGGCCATAAGACCACGCATACCCGAGAGCTGACGAATCTGCTCCTTAGAACCACGGGCACCCGAGTCAAGCATCATATATACGGGGTTGAAGCCGTCCTGATCGCTCTTCAGGGTGTTGATAACCTGGTTCGTGAGCTTATTGTTGATATTTGTCCAGATGTCGACAATCTGGTTGTAACGCTCATTGTTGGTGATAAGACCCATGTTGTAGTCGTCGATGACGGCATCGGCAGCGGCATAACCCTCGTCGATAAGCTGCTGCTTAACGTCGGGAATAACCACAGCGTCGAGGTTAAACGACAGACCACCCTGGAATGCCATACGGTAACCCATATTCTTGATGTCGTCCAAGAACTTGGCAACCTTATCGGCACCCGCCTTCTTCATCACCACGGCGATGATGTCGCGCAACGAACGCTTCGTGAGCACCTCGTTGATGTATCCCACCTCCAAAGGTACGTTCTGGTTGAAGAGGATACGACCAATCGTCGTCTCCTTCAACACGAAGATCTCGTTGCCATTCTCGTCGAGGTCGCGCACACGGCACTGCACCACGGCGTGAAGGTCGGCACGCTTCTCGTTGTAGGCGATGATTGCCTCCTCCGGGCCATAGAACTTCAAGCCCGTACCCTTAACACCCGGGCGGGGCTTCGTGATGTAGTATAGACCGAGGACCATGTCCTGCGAGGGCACCGTGATAGGCGCACCATTTGCGGGGTTCAAGACGTTGTGCGAACCAAGCATAAGGAGCTGAGCCTCAAGGATTGCGGCATTGCCCAGGGGCAAGTGTACCGCCATCTGGTCTCCATCGAAGTCGGCGTTAAATGCCGTACACGACAGCGGGTGGAGCTGCATAGCCTTACCCTCGATGAGCTTAGGCTGGAAGGCCTGAATACCGAGACGGTGAAGCGTCGGAGCTCGGTTCATCAATACGGGATGACCCTTGATGACATTCTCCAAGATGCCCCAAATAACGGGGTCCTTTCTATCGATAATCTTCTTAGCGCTCTTTACGGTCTTGACGATACCGCGCTCGATGAGCTTACGTATAACGAAGGGCTTGTACAACTCTGCGGCCATATCCTTCGGAATACCCATCTCGTGCATCTTGAGCTCGGGGCCCACGACGATGACCGAACGTGCCGAGTAGTCCACACGCTTACCGAGCAAGTTCTGACGGAAGCGTCCCTGCTTACCCTTCAACGAGTCCGAGAGCGACTTCAACGGACGGTTAGACTCATTCTTCACGGCGTTGCTCTTACGCGAGTTGTCGAACAACGAGTCGACAGCCTCCTGCAACATGCGCTTCTCGTTACGAAGGATGACCTCCGGAGCCTTAATCTCGATAAGACGCTTGAGACGGTTGTTACGTATGATAACGCGACGATACAAGTCGTTGAGATCCGACGTAGCAAAACGACCACCATCCAGCGGCACCAAGGGGCGCAACTCGGGGGGTATCACGGGGATATCCGTGAGCACCATCCACTCGGGGCGGTTCTTACCATTCGAGGCGCGGAACGACTCGATGACGTTCAAGCACTTCAAGGCCTCAGTCTTACGCTGCTGCGAGGTCTCGCGCGAGGCGCGGTCACGCAACGCATACGACATAGAGTCGAGGTCTACCTGCTTCAAGAGTGTGAGGATAGCCTCGCCACCCATCTCGGCTACGAACTTCTCGGGGTCGTCGTTATCTAACGCCTGGTTGCCCTTAGGCAGTGCTGCGATGATGTCGAGGTACTCCTTCTCCGAGAGTGTCTGCAGACGCTCGACGCCCTGCTCCTTAGCAGCACCGGCATTGATGACCACATAGCGCTCGTAGTAGATGATGGCCTCCAACTTCTTCGACGGAATACCCAACAGATAGCCAATCTTCGAGGGAAGCGAACGGAAGTACCATATATGTACCACGGGGACTACCAACGAGATATGTCCCATACGCTCACGGCGCACCTTCTTCTCGGTAACCTCCACACCGCAACGATCGCAGACGATACCCTTATAGCGGATACGCTTATACTTACCGCAGTGGCACTCGTAGTCTTTCACAGGACCGAAGATACGCTCGCAGAACAAACCGTCGCGCTCGGGCTTGTACGTACGGTAGTTGATGGTTTCGGGTTTGAGCACCTCGCCGCTCGACTGGGCACGGATCTCCTCGGGAGAGGCAAGACCAATCGAGATGCGGCTATAGCTACTCATCTTATTATTATCTCTGTTAAATGACATAATGTCCTAAGTTTTAATGTTCGCTTACTCAAGTTTTACCGACAGTGCCAAGCCACGCAACTCGTGCAGGAGCACGTTCATTGCCTCCGGAACACCCGGACGTGGCAGATTGTCACCCTTGACGATGGCCTCATAAGCCTTGGCACGACCTACAACATCATCCGACTTGATCGTAAGGATCTCCTGAAGGATGTTGGCAGCACCGAAGCCCTCCAAGGCCCATACCTCCATCTCACCGAAACGCTGGCCACCAAACTGTGCCTTACCTCCGAGAGGCTGCTGCGTGATGAGCGAGTAGGGACCAATAGAACGTGCGTGCATCTTATCGTCGATCATGTGACCGAGCTTAAGCATGTAGATGACACCCACCGTCGCCGGCTGGTCGAAACGCTCGCCCGTACCACCATCATAGAGGTATGTACGTCCGCTGCGAGGTATGCCTGCCTGTGCAGTGTACTCGTTGATCTGTTCGAGCGAGGCACCATCGAAGATGGGCGTTGCGAACTTCAAACCGAGCTCCCTACCTGCCCAACCGAGTACCGTCTCGTAGATCTGACCGAGGTTCATTCGCGAAGGCACACCAAGCGGGTTAAGACAGATGTCTACAATAGTACCATCCTCCAAGAAGGGCATATCCTCGTCGCGAACAACCTTCGCTACGATACCCTTGTTACCGTGACGTCCTGCCATCTTATCACCCACCTTGAGCTTACGCTTCTTGGCGATGTATACCTTGGCCATCTGGATAACTCCCGATGTGGGTATCTCGTCACCGTTTGTGAGGTTATACTTCTCGCGGTTAACGGCAGCGGCAGCCTTCTTACACTCAATAGTGTAGTTGTTGATAGTAAGCGAGATGAGAGCGTCGTCGTGCTCGTTGCCCGTCCAGCGTGTGCGGCCGAGGTTCATATAACCATTGGCAACACCCGTCTTGCTGTCGTAGCTTGTCGAGGCGATGTCCTCCAACATCTTAACCGTGAACTTCTCACCCGCAGCGTACAACTCCACGTTGTAGTAGTCGTAGATGCCCGTGGTGGTCTTACCCTCCAACAGACGCCACAACTTCGCAACCAACGTCTTTGTCAACTCTGCAACCTTTGCTGCGTACTCCGCGTCGAGCTGCTCCATCTGAGCCTTCTCGGCATTGCGGTTGCGCTTACCCTCCTTCTGCGTGTGGCTATAGAGCTTCGTGTCTATAACAACGCCATGCAACGAGGGCTGTGCCTTGAGTGAAGCATCCTTAACATCGCCGGCCTTATCGCCGAAGATGGCACGCAGAAGCTTCTCCTCGGGCGAAGGATCGCTCTCACCCTTAGGCGTGATCTTACCGATAAGGATGTCGCCGGGCGTCACCTTAGCACCCACGCGGATGATACCGTTGGCGTCCAAGTCCTTGGTAGCATCCTCCGATACGTTGGGGATGTCCGACGTGAGCTCCTCGACACCACGCTTCGTGTCGCGAACCTCCATGATGTACTCATCGACGTGTACCGACGTGAAGATATCCTCACGCTGTATACGCTCCGAGATAACGATAGCATCCTCGAAGTTGTAACCCTTCCAGGGCATAAATGCCACCTTCAAGTTGCGACCCAAGGCCAACTCACCGCGCTCGGTAGAGTAACCATCGGTAAGAATCTGACCCTTCGTAACCTTGTCACCCGTGAGCACCGTAGGCTTGAGGGTAACGGTCGTATTCTGGTTTGTGCGGCGGTAGCGAGGAAGCTCGTATACCGTAACCTCCGGTGCGAATGAGGCAATCTGCTCATCCTCCGAGCGGTCGTAGCGCACCTCGATGCGTGTAGCATCTGCAAATACCACCTCACCATCGCCATCGGCAACAACCTGTATGCGGCTGTCGACGATCATATCCTTCTCGATACCCGTACCTACGATAGGAGCCTCAGGACGTACCAGGGGTACGGCCTGGCGCATCATGTTCGAGCCCATCAACGCACGGTTAGCATCGTCGTGCTCCAAGAAGGGAATGAGGCTCGCAGCGATAGAGGCAACCTGGTTAGGTGCCACATCGACAAGGTTGACCTCCGTGTCGCGAACAACGGGGAAGTCGGCACCCAGACGCGCCTTGATACGGTCGGTATTCAGGAAGTGACCGTCGTCCGAGAGCTGCTCGTTAGACTGTGCCACAATCTGACCCTCCTCCTCCTCGGCCGAGTAGTAGCGAATAGTATCATTGTTAAGGTCGACAACGCCATTCTCCACCTTACGGTAGGGAGTCTCGATGAAGCCCATATCCGAAATCTTGGCATATACGCACAACGACGATATAAGACCGATGTTCGGGCCCTCAGGCGACTCGATGGGGCACAAACGACCATAGTGCGTGTAGTGTACGTCACGAACCTCGAAACCTGCACGATCACGCGAAAGACCTCCGGGGCCCAACGCCGAGAGACGACGCTTATGCGTAATCTCGGCAAGGGGGTTGATCTGATCCATGAACTGCGACAGCTGGCTCGTACCGAAGAACGAGTTAACCACGCTGGCCAGAGTCTTGGCGTTGATCAAATCCTCGGGAGTGAAGACCTCATTGTCGCGAACATTCATACGCTCACGAATGGTACGTGCGATGCGCACCAAGCCTACAGAGAACTGGTTGGCAAGCTGCTCACCCACGGTACGCACACGACGGTTCGACAAGTGGTCGATATCGTCGACGTCGGCCTTCGAGTTGATAAGCTGGATGAGGTACTTGATGATCTCGATGATATCCTCGCGTGTGAGCGTGCGGATGGCCGGATCTATCGACAAATCCAACTTCTTATTGATACGGAATCGACCCACGTCGCCCAAGTCGTAGCGCTTATCCGAGAAGAAGAGCTTCTCGATGACGTCGCGAGCCGTAGCCTCATCAGGTGGCTCCGAGGCGCGCAACTGCCTATAGATGTATACTACGGCATCCTTCTCGGAGTTACATGGATCCTTGTGAAGCGTATTGTATATTATCGAGAAATCGATACCCGAGGGGTTCTCGTTATGCAAGAGGATGGTCTTCGCACCCGACTCGATGATCTGGTCGATGTGCTCCTCCTGGAGCTCTACCTCGCGGTCAACGATGACGTTGTGACGCTCGATAGATACTACCTCGCCGGTATCCTCATCGACGAAGTCCTCAAACCACGTCGACAATACACGTGCAGCCAACTTGCGGCCCACGTTTTTCTTCAAATTCGACTTCGTAACCTTAACCTCATCCGCCAAGTCGAAGATCTCGAGAATCTGCTGGTCAGTCTCGTAGCCTATGGCGCGCAACAATGTCGTCACGGGCAACTTCTTCTTACGGTCGATGTAGGCATACATCACATTGTTGATGTCCGTGGCAAACTCAATCCACGAACCCTTGAACGGAATGATACGCGCCGAATAGAGCTTCGTGCCGTTGGTGTGCATACTCTGACCAAAGAAGACACCGGGCGAACGGTGAAGCTGCGATACTACTACACGCTCGGCACCATTGAAGATGAAGGTACCACGCTCGGTCATATAGGGGATAAGACCGAAATAGACATCCTGCACGACTTCGTCAAAGTCCTCGTGCTCGGTATCCGTACAGTAGAGCTTAAGCTTCGCCTTGAGGGGTACACTATACGTCAAACCACGCTCCAAACACTCCTCGATAGTGTAGCGGGGCTGGTCAATGTAATAGTCGATAAATTCCAGAACGAAGTTGTTTCTGGTGTCTGTGATTGGGAAATTCTCGTTGAACACACGGTAGAGACCCTCGTTTTTACGATTCTCTGCCGTGGTGTCAAGCTGGAAGAAATCACGGAAAGATTTAAGCTGTATCTCCAGAAGATCAGGATAGGGCACCCTGTTCTTGATGGTAGAGAAGCTTATTCGCTGTTGTTGTGTTGCGGACATATAATCCAATTGTTAATAGTGAATTTATACACTTTTGACCTATCACCGGCCGCTAGATATACGGCACTGATCGTTCAACATCCTGACATATCCAAACGTAACATCAAACCTTGCTGCCCTTAGAACGTGTAAACAAGCATCGCTGCCACGCTACACATCTATCTATTACCGACATGGGGCACTCTAACACTCCCTATTACCGACATAGAGCACTCTAACACTCCACGCCTACGGCAACCACGGCCTTAATCCATACGCTCGAAACCATCGTTATGTCTGCACCCTTCTAACATTACGGCAAGACGACACAACATCCGCCTCGCTAGCACCAAAGAGCAACGATATGGGCATAAGCCTAAAAATTTCGGGGCTTGATTATCCCGCTAATGCCCTCAGTGTAAAATAATTACACTCTGAGAGCATCACGTTGTCATATATTCGGGCACAGCCTCATATTGCACTCCCGAATATTAGACCAGAAAAGGCATAGAGCCTACTTTTACGTAAGCCCTACACCTTAAAGGTTGGTGAGATAGCTATAATTACTTAAGCTCAACCTCTGCACCGGCCTCCTCAAGTGAAGACTTGATAGACTCAGCCTCCTCCTTAGAGATACCCTCCTTGATGGCCTTAGGAGCAGCGTCAACCAATGCCTTAGCATCGCCCAATGACAAGCCAGCAACCTCCTTAACGACCTTGATAACCTGGAGCTTAGCCTGACCAGCGCTCTTCAAGATTACGTCAAAAGTAGACTTCTCTGCAACTGCAGCCTCGCCAGCGCCAGCTGCGGGAGCTGCAACTGCAACAGCTGCAGCAGCGGGCTCAATACCATACTCCTCCTTGAGGATAGTAGCCAATTCGTTTACCTCCTTAACAGTCAAGTTAACCAACTCTTCTGCCAAAACCTTTACATCTGCCATAGTTGTGTAATTTTATTAAATTTTGTTTTTGTTTCTTGTTATTAGTTATTTCTCTCCTCGAGGGCCTTAACAAGACCCGCGATCTTCTGACCTGCATTTGACTGCAGTGCAGAGATGACATTCTTAGCAGGCGACTGCAAGAGCATAACGATATCGCCAATAAGCTCCTCGCGGCTCTTGATGTTGCAAAGAGTGTCAAGCTGGTTGTCACCGACGTAAGTGCAACCCTCAACATAGGCAGCCTTCAAGAGAGGCTTGTCGTTCTTCTTACGGAACTCCTTGATGAGCTGTGCAGGAACCTTACCTGTCTCAGTGAACATAATAGATGTTGAGCCCTTCAATACGGCTACCAACTCCTCCTCAGCCTTGCCAACATTCTCCAAGGCCTTGCAAAGCAACGTGTTCTTAACGACTACGAGCTTCACCTTCTTCTCGAAGCACTGGCGACGCAATGCTGCAGTCTGCTCAGCGTTCAAGGCCTCGATGTCAGCCAAATAGAAGTGAGGGTAGGCATTGAGCTGCTCGGTAAGGCCGTTGATTACGGCCAACTTTTCTTGCTTAGTCATAATTTCTATCCTCCTTCAATTACTTTGTTTCTACTGATTTGGGATCAACCTCAACACCGGGGCTCATAGTTGTAGAGAGGAATATGCTCTTTACGTATGTACCCTTAGCTGCCGAAGGCTTAAGCTTGATGATAGTGCCGATAACCTCCTTGGCATTGTCAACAATCTGCTCGGGGGTAAACGATACCTTACCGATAGCAGTGTGGATGATACCGTACTTGTCAACCTTGAAGTCGATCTTACCGGCCTTAACCTCCTGAACAGCCTTAGCTATGTCCATAGTTACAGTACCAGTCTTGGGGTTAGGCATCAAGCCACGGGGACCAAGAATACGACCCAACGCACCAACCTTACCCATAACATTGGGTGTAGTGATGATAACGTCAACGTCAGTCCAACCGCCCTTGATCTTCTCAATGTACTCGTCAAGACCTACATAGTCTGCGCCAGCTGCCTGAGCCTCAGCCTCCTTCTCAGGAGTACAGAGCACCAAAACACGTACAGTCTTACCTGTACCGTGGGGCAGCGTCACAACGCCACGAACCATCTGATTAGCCTTACGAGGATCTACGCCCAAACGGACGTCAATGTCTACCGAGGCATCAAATTTCGTAAAGGTAATTTCCTTCAGAAGAGCTGCAGCCTCAGAAAGCTTGTACGCCTTGTCCTCGACCTTAGCGTAGGCAATCTTTTGATTTTTTGTCAACTTACTCATTCTCGTAATTTTCGTTACTCGTTAGGAAATTCACCAACTACGTTGATACCCATACTGCGAGCAGTACCGGCGACCATACGCATAGCAGCCTCAATTGTGAAGCAGTTCATATCGGGCATCTTACCCTCAGCAATCTCCTTTACCTGGTCCCATGTTACCTGGCCTACCTTCTGACGGTTAGGCTGGGCCGAACCGCTCTGGATCTTGGCTGCTTCCTTGAGCTGAATGGCTACCGGTGGCTGTTTAACTACAAAGTCAAACGACTTATCGCTGTAAACAGTGATGATGACCGGAAGAACCTTACCCGCCTTATCCTGCGTACGTGCATTGAACTGCTTGCAGAAGTCCATAATGTTGACTCCCTTTGAACCCAATGCCGGACCTACTGGAGGTGAGGGGTTTGCGGCACCACCTTTGATCTGCAATTTAATAAATGCAGCAACCTCTTTTGCCATAATTTTCCTTGGTTAATTATTCTTTTTCAACTTGTGTAAAGCTCAGCTCCATAGGAGCCTTGCGGCCAAAAATCTTCACACTCACGGTGAGCTTACGATGTTCGTTGTCGACACTCTCAATGGTACCTTGGAAGCTTGAGAATGGGCCGTCTGTAACCTTGACGGTCTCGCCGACGAAGAACGGAACCTCGTTCTCCTCGTCCTTCTGGCTCAGCTCATCAACGAGTCCGAGAATACGACTAACCTCATGTGGACGTAGAGGCGTCGGATTCATCTTGCGACTGTCTTCCTTGGTGTCACCCAAGAAGCCAAGCACATTAGGTATGTTGCGAATGATAATTGGTATTTGACCTACGAAGGCAGCCTCAATCAGGACATAGCCCGGATATGAGACCTTCTCCTTAGATACTTTCTTTCCGTTACGAATTGTATAGACCTTCTCAGTCGGAATAAGCACCTGAGATATATAATCCTCAAGGTGGCTGTGACGAATCTCGGCCTCGATATACTCCTTGACCTTCTTCTCCTTGCCGCCTATAGCGCGGACTACATACCACTCCTTAGAAATCTCTCCCATAGCCTCAGCCAATGCTTATTATCCCAACAAAGAGTATATGCCGTTCATGAGGGTCTCGAATACGAGATCCATAGCCAATACTACCAACGAGAAGATAACCGAAGCAACCAACACAACCTTCGTAGAGCCTGCAAGCTGCTCGAACGAAGGCCACGTCACCTTGTGAACCAACTCGTTGTACGAATTCTTAAGATACTGAAACATAATAGTCTACTTTTTAATTAGCAGGAGCAGAGAGATTCGAACTCCCATCAACGGTTTTGGAGACCGCTATTCTACCCTTGAACTATGCTCCTAAGTAAGAGGCAGGCATCACCTGCCTCTTGGATATTTTGTGGTGATTGATTACTCAACAACCTTCAATACCTGACCTGCACCTACCGTACGACCACCCTCACGGATTGCGAAACGGAGACCCTCGTTCAAAGCTACGGGGTAGATCAAGGTTACAGTGATAGTAACGTGGTCACCGGGCATAACCATATCAACGCCCTCGGGAAGAGTTACCTCACCAGTTACGTCCATAGTACGGAGGTAGAACTGGGGACGATACTTGTTGTGGAAAGGTGTGTGACGGCCACCCTCCTCCTTCTTCAAGATATACACCTCAGCGGTGAACTTGGTGTGGGGAGTGATTGAACCGGGCTTAGCAACAACCATACCACGCTTTACCTCCTTCTTGTCGATACCACGCATCAAGAGACCTACGTTATCACCAGCCTCACCCTCATCGAGGAGCTTGCGGAACATCTCAACGCCAGTACATGTAGAAGTACGGATCTTCTCATCCAAACCGATAATCTCAACGGGATCACCTACGTGGATGATACCAGTCTCGATACGACCAGTCACAACGGTACCACGACCAGTGATTGAGAACACGTCCTCAACAGGCATCAAGAAGGGCTTCTCGTTGTCACGAGGAGGAATCTGGATGTAGTTGTCTACATTCTCCATGAGCTCCATAACCTTCTGCTCCCACTGGGGCTCGCCGTTCAAACCACCAAGAGCTGAACCACGGATAACGGGTGCGTTGTCACCGTCGAAGTCATACTTAGAAAGAAGGTCACGAACCTCCATCTCAACGAGGTCAAGCATCTCGGGATCGTCAACCATATCGCACTTGTTCAAGAAAACAACGATGCGGGGAACGTTCACCTGCTTAGCCAAAAGTACGTGCTCGTTAGTCTGGGGCATAGGACCATCAGTAGCAGCAACTACGAGGATAGCACCATC
>JAFWYM010000024.1 GCA_017517705.1 Alistipes sp. | reverse complement strand
GTTGAGTGGAGCGTAGCAGACGATGCTGTTGCCACCGTTAAGAATGGTGTAGTTAAGGCTGTGGCTATTGGCGAGACTACCGTTACCGTTACCACCGTCGATGGTGGATTTACCGCATCGGCTACGATTACCGTCGCCGAGAGCATCATCAAGGTCACGGGCGTGACGCTCGACAAGCCGGGCTTGGAGCTGGAGATTGGCGATAGTGATACCCTTACTGCTACCGTTGCTCCTGACAATGCCACAAATAAGGCAGTAAGCTGGAGCTCGGCCAACGATGCCATTGCTACGGTTGAGGGTGGCGTTGTTACGGCGGTTGCTGTTGGCGAGACTACCGTTACCGTGACTACGGCCGATGGCGCCTTTAAGGCTACGGCTAATGTCGTAGTAAAGGCTGCGCCTATCAAGGTCACTGGCGTATCGTTGGATAAGACAATGGTTGCACTTGAGATTGGCGAGAAGCTTAAGCTTAACGCCACGGTGACACCCGAGAATGCTGACGACAAGTCGGTAACGTGGAGCGTAGGCAATGCCTCTATAGCGACGGTTGCGGATGATGGCACTGTCACGGGTGTGGCTGTCGGCGAAACGAATGTCACCGTAACAACTACGGATGGAGGCTTTACCGCAACAGTGCCTGTAAAGGTCGTAACCGAGAAGGTGGCGGTGACGGGCATAGAGTGGTATGGTGCAATCTCGCGAACAGAGCTTCGTGTTGGCGATACGGAGAGATATTGTATGATTATATCTCCTGACGGTGCAACGGATATGGGTGTTACGTGGACAAGCAGCAATCCCGAGGTTGCTACGATAGAACACCATAGAACGGAGAACTCGGGTTTTGTTCACGGTACGCTTACGGCCCTTAAGCCCGGTAAGGTGACTATCACCTGCACGACAAGCGATGGAGGCTTTTCGGCGACAACGGATGAAATTACGATTCTGGCAAACGAGTTGGTGAGTGCGATTGAGGTGTCGCCCAAAATTGTCAAGGTTGAGGTAAATGAGACCGTAGCATTGGAGGTGTCGGTTTATCCCTCAAATGCTCATAACAAGGAGTATGAGGTTATTAGCGGCAATCCCGCTATCGCTACCATCGATAGCAACAACATGGTTACGGGTGTAAGCATGGGTAATACCGAGATTACCTTCAAGGCAAAGGATGGCAGTGGTGTTGAGACTACTGTTCCAGTTTGGGTATTAGGCCCTAAGCCTACCTGGATAAAGTTTGGCGACTATGTGCCTAATTCGTCAAATGTCTATGAGGCATATAGTTGGCAAGGTAAACAGATCGATGTTAAGAGCGATGTGAATATGACGGTGAGCCCTGCTGATGCCGACTTGCGTTGGTTCGACTGGGAGATACTCTACGAAAATAATCCGGAGGCACTAACGTATGAGGTTACGAGGGATAATATTACGGTCTCGGTTGCATATACGGAGAATTATAGCGCCGCCTACTATTATATCCAGATATTGCCATATCTCGATGGTAACTTAGTCGGCGATGCACGAGTATATCTGCGTACATACCCCTACCTCTTTGAGTCGTACGGCTATAGCAACGACACGACGCTGACACCCGTAGATAGTGTGGATGGTACAAAAAATTACTTGTACAACTGGAACTCTACGCTCCATAAGGATGGCCTTAACATGATTTTCTACTACTACGATATTGCCTCGTCATTAGATATGTTCAAGGAGTATCAAATACCTGCTTCTCAGTATACACTCACTTCGAGCGATGAGAGCAAGGTGAAGATTACGAAGCTAACAACGGGCGAGGGCTATAGATTGGAGCGCTTAGTTTGGGATGAGCTTGTAGCGGTAAAACTTAGCTACAAGTGTGGTGAGCATACTCAGACCTACACTCTCAACCTTATTCCATAAGGGATAAAGCCGTGTAAACATTTTTGATTTTCTGTTACCGTAGGTAGCATTACAGAAGCAGGTAGCACCTTGAAGGGTACTACCTGCTATTGTAATGATGGTGCATAGCACCGGAAAATCAACGACAATCGCGCCTACTTGAGGTTGCCGATAGCGCGGGTATCGTGGATCTACACCTTTAGGTGTGCAAGGCTGCGCCTTGCAACAAGCCTCCCTTTTCAAAGGGAGGTTTGGAGGGATTGTAAATATAAATCAAAATAAAATGATACGAGCCGTGTAAACATTTTTGATTTTCTGCTACCGTAGGTAGCATTGCAGAAGCAGGTAGCACCTCAAGCTTGCTTGAAAGGTACTACCTGCTATTGTAATGATGGTGCGAAGCACCGGAAAATCAACGACTATCGCGCCTACTCGAGGTTGCCGATAGCGCGGTTTGTCGAGCGGATAATCTCGAGTGTCGAGTCGTCCTCGACAAATATCGAGTTAAGTCCCTGCTGCTCCTGTGCGGGGTCACCCGTATAGTCGTCGCCCTTAGCCCAATACTCGTGGTCCTCAACGTGCGTAACGGCATAGCCGCCCCAGCTCCAGAAGTTGCAGCCGGCAAACTTGCCACCCACCTTGTAGGCATCCTCGATAAGGCCGAAAACGAAGGTGAAGTACTTGTCGCGGCAGGTCACGCCACTCTGCTTGCGGAAGTCCATATTGTCGCGCGGCATACCGAACTCCTCGACAACAAGCGGCTTGTTTATCTTCTCGGCAAGCTCGATGTGCATGTCGATATACTCTTTGGTATTTGCGCACGACTGCTCGAGGTCCTCCTCCATGTGGTCGCCACGTAGCCACTTCCAGTTGTAGGGCCACACGTGGCAGTTGATATACGAAATCTCCTCCACGGCATGTATGCGCTCGCACAAATCCATATCCCACTCACAGCCATAGAAACCCTCCGAGCCCGTAGATATCATGTGGTTGGGATCGAGCTCGCGGATGATGCGGGCACTCTCGGCCAACCACGCGGCAAAGGCCTCCTTATTATCCTGATCCTTAGAGCTGAAGGCGCGAGGCTCGTTAGATATCTGCCATGAGAAGATTGCGGGGTCGTCGATATACTTCACACCCGTATAACGGTTTGTGCGGGTGATGATATAGCGTAAGTGATCGTAGAAAATCTCCTTGGCACGCTCGTTACGCACGAACTCACCGGCAAAGGTGTTGTATGAGAACCACCCATCGACTCTCGGCACCAACACCGGCGTATTGTTAGCCCATGCCACATACTGTGTATAACCGCCACTCCACTCCCAAGCGTTGTTGAAGTACAACACGGCAGTCATGTCGCGCTTGCCGAGCTCCATCATGAGGTAGTCGAGGCCGGCTAACACATCGTCGTTATATACACCGGGCTCGGGCTGTAGGTTGGGCTCAATCTTGCCGAGGAGTCCGTTTTCGCCCTCGCCACCAACCAAGATGCGCAGATTATCAATACCGTTAGCCTTCATAAAGTCGAGCTCCTTGATTAGCCTATCACGATTGCCACCCTCGCCCTCAGAGCCGAGGATTGCGCCATACCAAAAGTTCGTACCCACGAAGTAGTAGGGCTCGCCATTACGCATAAACTGACCATCCTCGACGGTTATAAACTTACTCGCTGGAGTCTCCTTCTCCGCAGAGCAACCAACCATAAACATCAGCACGAGCACGGCCGAAAAAAGTAGATTAAGTCTCTTCATTATTTTTGAAATTTTGTTGCACATAAATTCTTTGCAAACATACGCAAAATTTCCGAAAAAAACCACCATTTTACATTTGTAAAATTTGCGCGGAATGTATAATTTTGTAGTGTCAAATTGCGTACATATCCCCCGATGTTTAGGGGTGTTGGTATAAAGCCTTGATTGCCTGAGTGTTATGGCGCAAGGAGAACTCGAAAACAGACTATAAGATGAGACGAATAATAGTGTCGGGCGGAGGTACCGGCGGACATATATATCCGGCAGTTTCGGTGGCCGAAGCTTTGAAGCGTAAATATGGCGAGGAGGTGGATATTCTCTTCGTTGGTGCCGAGGGTAAGATGGAGATGGAGAAGATCCCCGCCTTGGGCTATCGCATCGAGGGTCTTCCCGTTGCGGGCTTGCAGCGTAGGTTTACAATGTCGAACTTTGCGCTACCCTTCAAGGTGGCGGCAAGTGTGCGTCGTGCCAAGCGCATAATCCGCGAATTTAAGGCCGACATCGTCGTGGGCTTTGGCGGCTACGCCTCGGCTCCCGTGCTATGGGCGGCACAGCGCCTCGGCATACCCACGGTGATACAGGAGCAGAACTCATACGCGGGGCTTACGAACAAGCTCCTCTCGAAGCGGGCACGCAGGATATGTGTTGCCTACGACAAGATGGAGCGTTTCTTCCCTGCCGAGCGCATCACTATGACGGGCAATCCGCTGCGCGGTCGCTTTACGGCCGAGGGTGGCAACCGCGCTGAGGCACGCGCCTACTATGGCTTCAGTGAGGAGCTCCCCGTGGTGCTTGTTGTGGGTGGCTCACTCGGCACGCGCACGCTCAACGAGATGATGAAGGCGTGGATTAAGAGGCTCGATGGCGTGGCTCCCGTGCAGGTGATATGGCAGACGGGCAAGTACTACGAGCGCGAGATGCGTGAGTTCCTCGAGGAGCACCCCACGAAGAATATCTGGCAGGGAGCATTTATTGACCGTATGGACTACGCCTATGCTGCTGCCGACGTGGTGCTCTCGCGTAGCGGTGCCTGCACCGTGTCGGAGCTATGTCTCGTTGCTAAGCCTACGATATTTGTGCCCTCGCCCAATGTCGCCGAGGATCACCAGACCAAGAATGCTATGGCCTTGGTCGAAAAGGGCGCTGCGGAGATGGTGCGCGACAGCGAGGCCATCGAGCGCGGTATGCAGGAGGCTGTGGCGCTGGCCGGAGATAAGGAACGCCTTGCACGACTCAGTGCCAATATTGCGGAGCTCGCCATTGGCGACTCGGCGGATAGGGTTGTTGCGGTGATAGATAGTGAGCTTGCAGCAGCTCAATAGTAAATGACAAGGAGTATGAACGGTAAGTTGCGAAACATATATTTCCTCGGCATCGGAGGCATAGGCATGAGCGCCCTTGCGCGCTACTTCTTGCATGAGGGTTATGCCGTGGCGGGCTACGACCGCACGGCAACACCCCTCACACGTGCTCTCGAGGCTGAGGGTGCTACGATACACTACGACGATGACCCCGCGCTTATACCCGAGGCTATGCGCAATGCTGAAGAGACTCTCGTGGTATATACGCCGGCAATACCTGCCGACCATCGTGAGTGGGCATGGCTGCGCACAAGGGGTTTTCAGATAGAGAAGCGCTCGCAGATGCTTGGACACCTTGCTACGGGTAAGTTGGGCATGGCTGTGGCAGGCACGCACGGCAAGACGACGACATCGACGCTCGCCGCATGGCTCAACCATGCAGCAGCCAAGGAGGGCAGCGCCTTCCTCGGAGGCATCTCGCGAAATTTCGCCTCGAACCTCGTCTTGGGCATAGGGCGACGCCTCGTCCTCGAGGCCGACGAGTATGACCGCTCGTTTCTTCGCCTCTATCCCGATGTGGCGGTGATTACGGCAACGGATGCCGACCACCTCGACATCTACGGCACGGCAGAGGCAATGAAGGAGAGCTTCGAGCAGTTTGCGGCACAGATAAAGGAGGGTGGTGCATTGATACTCAAGGAGGGCATAGACCTGAAGTTCGACACCTCGCATCGCAGCCTCTATCGTTATTCGGCAGATGGCGGTGGCGACTTCCATGCCGAGCGTATCGCGCTCCGCGAGGATGGGCGCTACAGCTACGACATCGTCACACCCGATGGCAGGATTGAGGGTTGTGTCCTCGGCATCCCGGGCAAGGTGCATGTCGAGAACTCGGTGGCTGCCGTGGCTATGCTGTGGTGTGCCGCAAAGATCGAGGGTAAGGAGTTGGATCGTAGGGCTGTGGCCGAGGCCTTAGCGTCGTTCGAGGGTGTTAAGCGCCGTATGGAGGTCTATATCAACACCCCCACACAGGTGTACATCGACGACTACGCCCACCACCCCGAGGAGCTGCGCGCCACGATAATGTCGCTCAGGGAGATATACCCCAAGCGCAGGCTCACGGCGATATTCCAGCCCCACCTCTACACCCGCACGCGCGACTTTGCAGCGGAGTTTTCCGAGGTATTGTCGTTGGCCGATAAGGTGATACTCCTGCCCATTTACCCGGCTCGCGAGCTCCCCATTGAGGGCGTATGCTCCGAGATGCTGGGTGTGGCGATAACCGCGGAGTGGGAGCTTGTTGAGCGCGATGCCCTTGCCGAGCACCTAAGAGGCGAGGATACTGACGTCGTGGTGACCTTCGGTGCGGGTAACATCGACGTGGTGTGTAGGGATGTTGCCGAGGTACTAAGTAACAAGATTGGCAAGTAGGTATGCTTAAGCAGGTTGGTAGATATATAGGCTTTGTGGCGCTGTGGGGCTTGGTCATTGCCGTTGTGGTGTGGGCTAATAGCCTCTCTGCGGAGCATAACGCCACGACGGAGATACGGAGCACCCGTATAACCATCACGGGAGGTGGTGATCACCCGCTTATCGACAATCGTTCGATAGAGGAGTGGCTGGCGCTGCACAACCTCACGCCCCAGGGTCGAAGCCTTGATAAGACCGACATTGCAGCCCTCGAGGCAACGCTCAAGCGCCATAGTGCCGTGGAGGAGGCCAACGTATATACGACATACGACGGCTGTGTGAATATCGACATACGCCAGCGTGAGCCCATTGCGCGCCTGAGGGTCACGGGCTACGATATGTATATGACACGTGAGGGCTATCTCCTCCCCGCCACGGATGGCTACAGCGTACATGTGCCCGTCATCACGGGCGACTATGCTCCGCTCTTCGAGCCTACGTATATGGGCTATGCGAGGGATATGGTGCGCGACACTATTACAGCCTTGGAACACGACATTGCTACCTTAGAGGAGTCTAAGATGCCCCACTACGAGGCGCTCAGGGATAACAATGCACGCCTGCGTGAGGTTACGTCGCTCGGCGTGAAGCGCGGGCTATTCACCTCCGAGGCCGAGGCTGAGGTTATGGCTGCCGTGCTAAAGCAGAAGAAGAGCGAGGCGCGAGCCAACCATAGTGCTGTGGAGCGCAGGATAAATGGCGAGATTGCTGCGATAGAGCGCGCCATAGGCGATATACGCCACAAGCAGAAGGAGATACGCATCGTCGAGGAGGAGTTTAATAACCTCATAGCATTTTTGGGTGTCGTGGGTGAGAGTGAGTTTTGGAGTGCTGAGGTGGTACAGATTGTAGCTACGGGAGGCAAGGGTAAGCCCCTGCAGCTGGCGATAATACCGCGCTCGGGACGCTTCACTGTAGACCTTGGCACAACGGAGAGGCTCGGTGCGAAACTTGATGACCTCATCCTCTTCTATCGCAAGGGTCTGGATAACGTGGGCTGGGATAGGTTTAGGAGCATAAGCCTACGCTACGATGGTCAGGTGGTGTGTAAGTAATGGTATGAACGAAAAAAATAAATAAGAGATACAACGATGAAAGGTAAGCAAATTGTGGCATTAGACGTGGGAACGTCGAATGTGGTGATAGCTGTAGGAGCAGTGGAGGAGGATGGACGTGTAGATATTCTGGGCATCGTCTCTGTGCCTGTGGATGGTATGAATGCCGGCCGCGTGGAGAACGACGAGCTTGTGGGTGCCGCCGTCAAGAGCGCCAAGGAGCGCTTAGAGCAGCAGCTCGGCATCAAGATCACGGAGGTATATGCAGGCCTTGCGGGCGACTTCATCCGCTGCGTGCAGGTTAAGGATCACGTATATGTGCAGGATGAGCTTGGCAATGGCTGCAACCAGATCACCGAGAACGACCTCCAGAGCCTCGACCGTCGTATGCGTAGCGTGAAGCTCCCCGACGACCGCGAGGAGATCATCACCATCGAGCCCCTGCTATATACCGTCGACGACAAGGTTGTCACAGTGCCTGTGGGAGCCTATGGTCAGGTGCTTGCCGCGACGTATAACTTCATCCTCACCGACCGCACTATGCGTGAGCGTCTGCGCCAGTGTCTGCTGCGCCAGGGCATCAAGGTGAAGGAGTTTGTGCCCAACGCCCTCATATCGTTCCTCTCGGTGGCCACATCCGAGGATATCGAGGAGGGTGCCATCGTCATCGACCTTGGCGGTGGCCTTACCGACGTGACGGTGCTGATGGATGGCAAGGTACGATACATAGCCTCGATACCCCTCGGCGTGAATACTCTTAACGACGACATTCGAGCCTATGGTATACCGGCAAACTATGTCGAGAACCTTAAGGTTAAGTATGGCTCGGCAATAACGGAGGATACCATCGACGACAAGATTGTATTCTCGACAGCGCGCCACGGCACACCCAAGAATATCCTTCGCCGTAACCTTGCTGCCATCATCGAGGCGCGCCTCAAGGAGATTGCCGAGTGGGTGCGCAACGAGGTTAAGGATGCACGCTGCGGTAGCCGCTTTAACCCCATCGTGCTCCTCACGGGTGGTGGTGCCGCAATGCCTAATATCGAGAAGCTCTTTGCCCGCGAGCTCGGCATCGACGATGTACGCTCGGTATTCCCCGAGTATGGCTTCACGGAGACCATGGCCGAGCATATCACAACCTCGGCATACGCCACGGTGGCATCGTTGCTTGTCTATGGTGCTAAGCGCGGCAGTTGTGCCGTGGCAGAGCGACCATTTACGCCACGCACCGAGACCTATACGCCCCCGGTGAAGCCTGCGACAGAGCCTGAGCGTGAGACACAGCGTCCTACGGCGGAGGTTCAGGACGAGGCGCCCAAGCATGAGACAATAAAGCCCACAACACCCGATGTAGGCTCCGATAAAGAGTTTGAGGTGGAGGGTGACAACGAGTCTAAGGGCTTATTCCGCTGGTTTAAGGATAAGGTTGAGAAGATGGGCAATGCCTTTGCCGGCAGCGACGACGAACAAGAGATTTAGATTAGGGATAGGGGCGACGTCGAGATGACTATCATTTAGGATGTCTACGCTCCCCGTGATATTGATAATAGGGTTATGGACAACAAACATAAAGAGACAGATGAGTTGGCATTGGCGATCGCCGGTGATAGCCTCTCGTCGATGCAGTTCGATAGCGAGTCGATGATTATGGTCATCGGCGTAGGTGGTGCCGGAGGTAATGCCGTGAATCATATGCAGACGATGAACATCACGGGTGTGAACTTTGTCGTGTGTAATACCGATAAGCAGGCGCTTAACAACTGCAACGTAGTAAATAAGATACAGATAGGCCCGGGCATAGGCGCGGGTAATGACCCTGCCGTGGGTCGTAAGTATGCTATCGAGAGTGAGGAGCAGCTACGCAGTCTCCTCGAGACGTCGGGCGTACGCATGCTCTTCATCGCAGCAGGTATGGGTGGTGGTACGGGTACGGGTGCCTCGCCTGTTATTGCCAAGCTCGCACACGAGCTCGGCATCCTCACTGTGGCGGTGGTTACGATGCCCTTCCGCATGGAGGGCCCGGGTCGTTACAATAGTGCGGTGGATGGCATCAGCGAGCTGAATAAGTGGGTGGACTCGCTGCTCGTTATCGACAACGAGCGTCTGCGTAAGCTCTACGGTAAACTACCCCTCAAGGAGGCCTTTGGCAAGGCTGACGATGTGCTCGGCATGGCGACAAAGGGTATCGCCGAGCTTATAACCGTGTCGTTTGCGCTCGTGCGTGTCGACTTTGCGGATGTGGAGCGCGTGATGCGTGGTAGTGGTCGCGCGCATATGTCGGTGATGAAGGGCTCGGGCGAGAATCGCTCGCTCGATGCTGCCGAGGGTGCTCTATCGTCGTCATTGCTGGACGACAACCATATCTCGGGAGCCAAGGAGATATTGCTGAGCTTCTCGGTGTCGAACATCGACCTTCTCACGCAGGACGATGTTACGATGGCTATGGAGTATATACAGAAGCATGCGAGCTATACCGACGAGGATGGTAACATCCACGCTGCCGACATCATCTGGGGTGCCAGCGAGAAGCCATCGTTGGCCGATGATGAGTTGGAGCTTGTGGTCGTAGCTACGCGCTTTGCCGATGGCAAGAACCTCAACATCAACGTTGAGTACGTCAACCCCGAGGATGATAATCCCTTTGATGATGTGGTTGAGAAGAAGGAGCCGGCAAAGCCCCAGCTCCCGAAGAACCCTCCCATCGTGAAGCCTCGCGAGGCTGTTACCATCACTCCGCAGCAGGATCGCTACCGCCAGATAACCATGCAGAAGCGTAACCCGGCGTATGTGCGCCTGAATGTGCCCTTTGAGGCAGACAATGAGTCGCGCCCACGCACCATATTCCAGAATCGCGAGGTTAAGGTAGCACCTGAGCAGGAGGTGTCGACGAACAACAATGGAGGTTCACTCTTCTAAACATAGGATGATGGATGCAATAGTGATTAAGGAGAGCATTGACATCTGGGCTGTTGTAGGCCTTGGTGCTCTTACCGTCGTGCTGCTTCTGTTCTCGGGTATGGCCTCGGGCTCGGAGGTGGCATTCTTCTCGCTCACGCGCAGCGACATCGAGGGCTTCCAGACGCGCAACGACAACACTGCACACCGTGTGCTCGACCTGTTGGCAAACCCCGATAGGTTGCTCGCGACGATACTCGTAGTGAACAACATGGTAAACATCTGCCTCGTAATCATCGCTACGCAGCTTGTCGATGAGATATTCATCTTCACGGGCGTGTGGGAGTTTATATTTAACACCATCGTCATCACCTTCCTGCTGTTGCTCTTTGGCGAGATTATGCCCAAGGTGTTTACACAGGCGAATCCCGCGAGGATGGCAGCCTTCTTCTCGGCGCCGTTGAAGTTCTTACGTTGGCTGGTATACCCGTTGGCCTTTATCCTCATACGTACGTCGAGCCGTGTGAGCCGCCTTGCGACAAAGAATGCCGAGATCTCCATCGAGGAGCTTGCCGATGCCGTGGATCTCACCGAGACAGGCTCGGAGGAGGAGCAGAAGATGCTCTCGGGCATTGTGTCGTTCGGACAGACGGAGGTTGTCGAGATTATGCATTCGAGGGTCGACATCACGGGCTTGGAGTACTCTCAGGGCTACGACGAGGTGCGTAACACCATCGTCACTACGGGCTACTCGCGCATACCCGTCTATGGTGACGACCTCGACGATGTGCGTGGCGTATTGTACGTCAAGGATCTCCTTCCGTACATCGCTAAGGAGGATGACTTCGAGTGGCAACAGCTCTTACGTAAGCCCTACTTTGTCCCCGAGCACATGATGATTGACGATCTGCTTAAGGAGTTTCAAAAGAAGAAGACACACATAGCCATCGTTGTCGACGAGTATGGTGCAACGCAGGGTCTCGTGTCGCTGGAGGATATCCTCGAGGAGGTTGTGGGCGAGATTACCGACGAGAGCGATGATGACGAGGATAAGCTATACGAGAAGATTGGCGAGCGAACATATATCTTCGATGCCAAGATTCATATCGGCGAGTTTGTGCGTGCCATAGGCTACGAGGATGATGCCTTCAGCGATGTCGAGGGTCATGCCGAGACATTGGCAGGGTTGATGATGGAGCTTAAGCGCGACCTGCCGCGTCGTGGCGACGAGATGTCGTCGCACGGCGTTAAGTTCTTCATCGCCACGATGGATGGCCGTAGGGTGGATAAGATAAAGGTTGAGGTCGATGGTTAAACTCTTCATCGAGCCTATCCCTCCGGTCTATGCCTGCTGCGATACTCTCCTCACGGCAGCCGACATAGCCTCGGCCTCGCGCTTTCAGAATGAGCGCCGCCGTGGCGAGCATCTGGCATGGCGACGCATAGTACGTCGCGAGCTGGGGCGGAGCGTTGTCATCGACTACAACGAGGTGGGAGCACCTGTGGTTGACATCCCCAATACGTATATAAGCGTGGCGCACGGTGGCGGGAGTGTAGCTGTAGCCATCGGGGAGTGTGCTGTGGGCGTAGATATTGAGTCGGCTGAGCGCGACTTCGAGCGTGCCAAAGAGCGATATATGAGCCTCATGGAGCAACAGCTATGTTCCGATGCGCTCTGGCCTGCAAAGGTGTGGACGGCGAAGGAGGCGATGTATAAGCTCTACGGGCATCGTGGTGTGGACCTGCGCGACGACCTGCAGATATACGCTATGGAGGCAGCGGGGAGCCTGCTAAGGGGGCGTCTTGTCGATTGTGGCGATTGTCTAATCGATATATCGACTACGGAGGATAATATGGTTGTGGCACTTGCTCGTTTTGCAGACAATACGTAATTTTGCACCATTAAACGAAGGATGTCAGTAGTACAAAACAATACGATATCGCTTGGTACCGACTCTATAGGCAAGCTTCTGGCGCGGTATGCCATACCGGCCATCATAGCTATGGCCTCATCGTCGCTATACCATATCATCGATAGCATATTCATCGGCCACGGCGTTGGTGGCGCTGCCATCTCGGGTATGGCCGTCACACTACCCATAATGAACATAGCCTCGGCCTTTGGTGCCATGGTGGGTGTGGGTGCTGCAGCACGCATATCCATACGTCTTGGTGAGGGTAACAAGCGTGCCGCAGAGGATATTCTGGGTAATGCCGTATTGCTCAACCTCACGCTCGGCGTGAGCATCATGCTCGTCTTCCTCTTCTTCCTCGACCCGATACTCCTCTTCTTCTCGGGTGGCGAGGCGAGTGCTGAGACTCTTGACTATGCGCGCAGGTTTATGCGCATCATAATGTTCGGTAACATCATCACGCACCTATACCTCGGCCTCAACGAGCAGCTACGCGCCTCGGGCTACCCGCGCAAGGCGATGTATATCATGCTCCTGTCGATGGCCCTATGTACCGTGCTCAATCCCCTCTTTATCTTCGGCTTCGGCTGGGGTATCGAGGGCTCGGCGTTAGCAACTGTCATAGCCCAGACAGTAGCCCTCAGCGTGCAGATACATCACTACACGTCGAAGCGCAGCTTCCTGCGCTTTAGGGGGCGCAGCCTACGCTTTAAGATGCCCATCGTCAAGGCCATCATATCTATCGGCATGGCGCCATTCCTTTTGAACGTCTGTGCCTCGCTCGTAACACGCTTTATGAACACCGCGCTTCTGCGCTATGGTGGCACGGGTGAGTTCGATGTGGTCTCGGCAGCGACATTCGACGGCAATGTGGGCGATGTATATGTTGGTGCCTACGGCATCATGAACCGCGTGATACTCCTCTTCATCATGGTGGGTCAGGGTTTCAATCAGGGCATGCAGCCCATTGTGGGGTATAACTACGGTGCGAAACAATATGGGCGCGTTATCAAGGTGCTCAAATATACAATCATCGCTGCCTCGTGTGTCACGACCATCGCCTTTATTATCGGCATGCTCTTCCCCACGCAGGTCGCTGCCGCCTTTGTCGATACGAGTAATGGTGCCTCCGATCAGGCTATGGTCGAGGTTGTGGCCCAAGGCCTCGGCATCGCGATGATGGTATTCCCGCTCGTGGGCTTCCAGATTGTTGCGGGTAGCTTCTTCCAGTATATCGGCCGTGCGCCGCTGGCTATGTTCCTCTCGACGACACGCCAGATGCTCTTCCTCCTGCCGCTACTGCTCACGCTCACGCCCAAGTATGGTGCCGTGGGTGCATGGATATCTATGCCTATAGCCGACCTACTGTCGGTGCTGGTTGCCGGCACGCTCCTCTACTTCCAGATACGCAAGCTGCGACGTATGGAGCGTAATCTGCGCTTCAACCACCCAAACTGATATATATAATATAGGTATAGACAATATTGCTTTTCGCAAAAGAATATATTTGCATGCTATATAAGCTCTCCTCACGGAGGGCTTTTTTGTTATCGGTGGCTATTCTTGTCGACTGCAAAATGACGCATTGTTATGCCATGGCGACGGCATAAAAAGCCAAAAAATAGTTGAATTATGCAGATTCTTGATTTAATATTTTGTAGTTTAAAAAAAAGTCTTTAACTTTATAATCCGCAAAGCTCATTAAGCAGTTGTGGGGCGACTTCGCGGTTGAGCCACAGGGCTTTTTGGAGAGAGGAAAAAAACCTAAAAAACTATTATACTATGAAAAACTATTCAGCAAAAGAGATTAAGAACATCGTTCTTATTGGTGCGCCCGGCGCCGGAAAAACTACCCTTGCAGAGGCAATGGCTTTCGAGGGTAAGGTTATTGATCGCAGGGGTAGTATCGAGAATAACAATACAATCTCGGACAACACGGATATCGAGCACGAATACAAACGCTCGATATACTCTACAACCCTCTTCACAGAGTTCATGGATCGTAAGCTCAACATCATCGACTGCCCCGGTTCGGACGACTTCTGTGGCTCGTTGTTCTCTGCCTTCAAGGTGGGTGACGTGGGTGTCATGGTTCTCAACGCACAGAACGGCTGGGAGGTAGGCTCGGAGCTTCAGTCGCGCTACGCACGCATCCTCAACAAGCCCCTCATCGGTGTTGTAAACCAGCTCGATGGCGACAAGGCCAACTTCGAGGCTACGGTCGAGGGTATTCGCGCCAACTCTTCAGTTAAGCCCGTCATCGTTCAGTACCCCGTAAATCAGGGTGCAGGCTTCGACTCGTTCATCGACGTGTTGATGATGAAGATGTATAAGTTTGTCGACGAGAATGGCAAGCGCGAGGAGCACCCCATTCCCGAGAGCGAGATGGATCGCGCCAACGCACTCAATCAGGAGCTTGCCGAGGCTGCTGCCGTATACGACGATGCCCTCATGGAACTCTACTTCGAGAAGGGCTCGCTCACGCAGGACGACATCCGCTCGGGCTTGAAGCTCGGCGTGTCTAAGCGCGATATTATGCCCATCTTCTGTGCTTCGGGTAAGCGCGACATCGGCACAAAGCGTATCATGGAGTTCATCATCAACGTAGCACCGGGTCCGTTGAAGGCTCCCGCATTCCTCTCAACCGAGGGCGAGGAGCTCATGGCAAATGCCGAGGAGCCCGCTGTAGCATTCGTATTCAAGAGCCAGATCGAGCAGCATATCGGTGAGATCACCTACTTCCGCGTGGTGCGCGGTAAGATTACCGAGGGTATGGAGCTCGTGAACTCACGCACAGGCAATAAGGAGAAGCTCTCGCAGCTCTTCGCCGTAGCAGGCAAGAACCGCGTGAAGGTTACGGAGCTCTCGGCCGGCGACATCGGCTGCACCGTGAAGCTCAAGGGCACACGTACTAACGACACCCTCGCAGCGCCCGCAGCGCCCGTGACTGTTGAGCCTATCGTCTTCCCCGAGCCTCGCTACCGTGCTGCCGTGAAGGCTAAGGAGCAGGGCGACGAGGAGAAGCTCGGCAAGCTCCTCAACGACGCCAAGTATGAGGATCCCACAATCCTCGTTGAGTACTCTAAGGAGCTTAAGCAGACAATCATACAGGGTCAGGGTGAGCACCACCTCAACATCCTCAAGCAGCGCCTCTCGGCAGAGAATAAGATGGAGATTGAGTACTTCGCTCCTAAGATTCCGTATCGCGAGACTATCACCAAGGTTGCTCAGGCCGACTACCGCCACAAGAAGCAGTCGGGTGGTTCAGGCCAGTTTGGTGAGGTTCACATGGTCATCGAGCCCTACTACGACGGCATGCCCGAGCCTACGAAGTATAAGGTTAACGGCCAGGAGATTGCCGTGAGCGTTAAGGGCAAGGAGGAGTACGACCTCCCATGGGGTGGTAAGCTTCAGTACTACAACTCTATCGTTGGTGGTGCTATCGATGCCCGCTTCATGCCCGCAATCTTGAAGGGTATCATGGAGAAGATGGACGAGGGTCCGTTGACAGGCTCTTACGCCCGCGACATCCGCGTTACCATCTACTACGGTAAGATGCACCCGGTAGATTCAAACGAGCTTTCGTTTAAGCTTGCCGGCCGTAATGCCTTCAAGGAGGCCTTCCGCAATGCAGGACCTAAGATTATGGAGCCTATCTACAACGTCGAGGTTCTCACGCCGAGCGAGTATATGGGTGCCGTGATGAGCGACCTTCAGAACCGCCGTGCAATGATCATGGGTATGGAGTCGGACAAGGGCTTCGACCGTCTCAACGCACGTGTGCCTCTTGCAGAGTTGTACCGCTACTCTACATCGTTGTCATCGTTGACATCGGGAGCTGCGACCTACACCATGCAGTTTGCATCATACGAGCAGGTGCCCGCCGATGTTCAGGAGAAGCTTCTGAAGGAGTACACCGACACCGACGAAGAGTAGTTTCTTGTGATAAGGGGTCGATTGCGGCCCCTAACAAAAAATGCCACCAATGGGACGTACCTCAAGTACTACCCATCGGTGGCATTTTTGCCGAGTGTAGCACTCGGCGCCCTTCTGACAAGAAACTCTCGTGCGTTCCATCCGGGCTTTCTCTTTATCGAGGCCACAGCTAACCCCTTCTGACAAGAAACTCGCGCAACCCATCGGTGGCATTTTTGCCGAGTGTAGCACTCGGCGCCCTTCTGACAAGAAACTGTTGTGACCCATCGGTGGCATTTTTGGGGATGACAAATTTACTTTTTAGTCATCCGCAAGAGTGGGACTCATGTGCTTGGGGCGGGGGGAGTATCGCATTGTGGGGTCAAACCAAAGGCAGCACTCTCTTTTTTCAGTTATTCTTTTTCAAACGCTTGGCGGTTAATAAATAAATTCCTACCTTTGTGATACCGTGGGTGTATTCCCTCGGCAGACATATTATTTTTAGTGAAAGTGTTTCGCTAATCCTCGGAAATAAAATTTGGCGATTTTAGTACAACGGGATAACGGATGCTTACATCACTTGTATTGGTATGCTTTGTCGGCACGTTCTGTGCCTACTCCATACTGTACAGGTGTGGAGTATAGTTTATTGTTGTACGGGCCACGCCAAATGCCTATTTCCTGATAAACGAACATCTCCACACTTTCTTTTTATACTAATCCGTCGTTGGAGGTGCGGTGGGCACAAATAAACTATTATTATGAGAGCAAAACATCTACTCTTAGCTGCATTTACTCTCGCTTTAGGCGCTGTTGCCTGCGAGAATAATGTCGAGACTCCCGCGACGCCCAACGAGGAGGCCAAGACCTACACCATTAGACTCCGCACAAACGGCGATGTCGATATAACCCACAATCCACTCACGCGCTTCACCCCCGACGACCGCGACCTGTATGGAATTTCTGTATATCACAAGCCAGCCACAACAGGAAGTTATGAGTGTTATGCTTATGGTCTTTTTGACAGCCTTGATGATGTAGAATTGGAAGTTGTTGAGAATTATAGTTATTCAATAACTGTATTATTGGTTGATGATGGTAAAGATAAGGTTTATTGCGACTCTATTCTCGTTGACCAAAATTACTATTTGGGTTATGACGAGCCATTCAGAGGTCGCAATAAATATAATGGTTCGTCTTCTAATTCTATCACCAAGCTAACGAATGAGTTTACTTATGACTCTGATAGATATTTTAACTCAGCTACAGGTTATATTAATGGTTTAAGCCAATCATTTAAGGCAAAAGATGGCAAAACATATACTTATCCAGAGGATGTTGATATATACTATGGTTATGTAACTAATTATATTCCTACTGAGGATAATGCAACACTATCTATATATGTAAAGCGTATGGCATTTGGTCTAAAGGTTATTGTTGGTGATTATCTTGACAATGGAGAGATAACACTCTCTACATTAGGTCACACCTATACATTTACTCCTGAAAATAAAGTTTTGGAAAAGACGTATTCAAATATGAATGGACTAGGTAACGATAATTGGTATAGCAAAGATGATTTGTCACAAACATATAAAGAATTCTCGCTTGACTTCAAGTGGACAAAGGCAGATAAAACAGTGGTAGATTGGAAATCATTTAAAGCATATTTATATAGATTGAAACAGACTGTGTTTACATTGGATTATTATGGAGAAGACGAAGTATTAGGCACTAATATGTTCGAAATTCACTACGAGGATACTCCCATAGAAGAGGGGTACCGAAATTATTCTTATGGTAGCGAGCAGGATGACTATAATTGGTAGTAACAGCTAAACCGAGATGTTAAAGGCGGGCGAGGAGACTCTTGCTCGCCTTCTTATTACAAAGTAAGGTGTTGCACGTTCCAACTAAAATCGACTTGTTCGTATCGCTCATGCCATAATTGCACTATGGCGCGGGTAGCACTCGCGTGGCGTATACGCCGCGCTAAGTCCCCCTTATCAAAGGGGGATTTAGGGGGATTGTAAATATAACCCCCTAATTATTAGTGAATCGATTAGTGCATCGCTCTCTTTGCTTTGTTCTCCACCGCAGGTGGTGTTTTATAGTATAGCTGTCTTGCAAATTTATTTGCGTAAGGCAGCTATACTACAAAACATAGGCGCTCCGCCACAAAGCAAAGAGGCTTATACCACATATACTACAATAGACCATTATTACCTCAATCAATATTTTGCACGTTCCAACTAAATTTCGTAACTTTGCTTAGAATCTTACATATAAAACGCTACGACTATGAATCGAGAGTTAGCACTTAATCCCAACAAGCTCGTTAGCTTCTTGGGCAAGCCCGCAAAGGAGTTCACCAAGGCCGATATTGTAGAGTATATCACCAAGAACGATATACGCATGGTCAACTTTATGTACCCCGCAGGTGATGGTCGCCTCAAGACCCTCAACTTCGTTATCAACAATGCCGAGTACTTAGATACCATACTCACCTGTGGTGAGCGTGTCGACGGCTCAAGCCTCTTCAACTTTATCGAGGCGGGAAGCAGCGACCTCTATGTCGTGCCACGCTTCAGCACAGCCTTCCACGAACCCTTTGCCGAGATACCAACAATAACGATGCTATGCTCCTTCTTCAACAAGGATGGCGAGCCCCTTGCATCGGCACCGCGCTACACACTCCTCAAGGCGCTCAACGCCTTCCGCGAGGTCACAGGCATGGACTTCGAGGCCATGGGCGAGTTGGAGTACTACGTCATAGCGCCCGACGAGGGGCTATTCCCCGCAACAGACCAGAAGGGATACCATGAGTCGGCACCCTACGCCAAGTTCAACGAGTTCCGCACGGAGTGTATGGCATATATCGCGCAGGCGGGAGGCCAGATAAAGTATGGCCACTCGGAGGTGGGTAACTTCACCATCGACGGCCGCGTATACGAGCAGAACGAGATAGAGTTCCTCCCCGTGGCTGCGGCCGATGCTGCCGACCAGCTCGTCATCGCCAAGTGGATAATACGCAACCTCGCATACCGCTACGGCTTCGACATAACCTTCGCACCGAAGATTACGGTAGGCAAGGCGGGCTCAGGCCTTCACATACACATGCGCATCGTCAAGGATGGCAAGAATATGATGCTCGACGGTGGCGTACTCTCCGCGACGGCACGTCGCGCCATAGCCGGCATGATGGAGCTCGCGCCATCGATTACGGCCTTTGGCAACACCATTCCCACGTCATACTTCCGCCTTGTGCCACATCAGGAGGCGCCCACAAACGTATGCTGGGGCGACCGCAACCGCTCGGTGCTGGTGCGCGTACCCTTAGGCTGGACAGCAAAGAGCGATATGTGCCAGATAGCCAATCCATTGGAGAAGGCCCACGACTACGACACATCGCAGAAGCAGACCGTCGAGATGCGCTCACCCGATGGCTCGGCAGATGTATACGAGCTTATCGCCGGCCTCGTTGTGGCTTGTCGCTATGGCTTCGAGCTCGACAATGCCTTAGAGATTGCCGAGCGTACGTACGTAAATGTAAACATACACAAGAAGGAGAATGCCGACAAACTCAAGGTGTTGGCTCAGTTGCCCGATAGCTGTGCTGCCTCGGCAGACTGTCTTGAGCGCCAGAGGGAGATATTCGAGGCGCGTGGTGTCTTCAGCCCTGCGATGATCGACGGCATACTCAAGATGTTACGTTCGTATGACGACCGCACGCTGCGTGAGGATATAGGCAACGACCGCGCACAGATGTTGGCATTGGTGGAGAGATTCTTCCACTGCGGATAATTAAGGTTGATGTTACAAACTCAGAAGCGGTGACGTTAGAAGATTTAGCTCTTATCTTTGTCCGTGGCGTAGGCAGTCGCGGGGCAGCGTACCTCGTAGACCACTTCGGCAGTGCCGAGGAGGTCTACGCAGCGTCGCGCGCGGCCCTCGTTGACGATGCCAAGCTACGCCCCGAGCTTGCCGAGCGCATCATCGCGGGCGAAGGTATGCGCGAGGCGAAGGCCGAGGTGGAGTACTGCCGCAAGCACGACATACGCATAATCGCAGCAACGGACATGGAGTATCCCGCACCGCTACGTGAAGCCTCGGATAGACCTCATGTGCTCTTCGTGCGTGGCAACGTCGAGGCGCTATCGCTGCGCACGCTCTCGATGGTGGGCACGCGCGAGGTATCGCCCTCGGGCATACATGTCGTGGACAAGCTGATAGGAGACCTTGCGGAGGCCATCGACGATTTGTGTGTCGTGAGTGGCCTCGCTTATGGTGTCGATGGTGCCTGTCATCGCGCTGCACTCGCACATGGCGCGACGACAATCGCTGTCGTTGCGAGCGTGCTCCCCGAGGTGACACCTACGCCGCACCATGCCCTGGCTGAGGATATAGTACGCAATGGAGGTGCCATAGTCTCGGAGCTACACTCACGCACGAAGCAGAATGGCAACCTCTTTCTTGCTCGCAACCGCATCATCGCGGGTATGAGCGCGGGCGTTGTTGTCATTGAGTCGCCCGCAACGGGAGGTGCTCTGAGCACTGCTGAGATGGCCGACAGCTATGGACGCATCGTGATGGCCGTGCCCGGGCGCATAACAGATGGCATGTCGTTTGGCACCAACAACCTGATACGCAGTGGTAAGGCACGCCTGATACTCTCGGCTCGGGATATTATAGATGACCTCGGCTGGCAGATAACAGCCAAGGAGGTGCAGCCCACGACAGAGTGCGACGACGATGACCTAACAGCCAACGAGCGACTGATACTTAGGGCTTTCGATAGTGCCGCGACACTCGACCATGCTGCTATGCTCGCCATCACAGGGTTATCTATCGGCGAGCTCGCCATGGAGATGATGGAGCTCGAACTTAAGGGGCGCATACGAGCGCTGCCGGGTAAGCGCTACGAAAAAGTTTAGTAGAGTATACATATAGGCTATATGATTGATACACACTCACATATATATACCGAGGAGTTCGATGCAGATCGTGCCGAGGCCTTGGCACGAGCCCGCGAGGTGGGTGTAGAGATGCTACTCCTGCCGGACATAGACTCCGAGAGTCGCGATCGCATGTTCGACCTCGCTAAAGCCCACCCCGACTACTGTCGCCCGATGGTGGGACTACACCCCACGTCGGTAAACGACAACCCACGCTGGCGGGAAGAGCTCGACATGGTTGAGGCGCTACTAAACAACCCTCCTATGGCGCTCTGTGGCGTGGGCGAGATAGGCTTAGATCTCTATTGGAGCAGGGATTTCTATCGCGAGCAACGCGAGGTGCTACACGCTCAACTCGAGCTTGCGCTAAAGTACGACAAGGCTGTCGCGATACACACGCGCTCGGCATACGACGAGATGCTCGATGCCGTAGCGACATATCGCGGGCGCGGTCTTAGGGGTGTCTTCCACGCCTATGCCTCGGATGCCGACATGGCGCGTAAGCTGCTGAAGCACGGCGACTTTGTCTTTGGCATCGGCGGTGTTGTCACGTTTAAAAATTCGGGACTCGATAGGGTCGTCGCGGAGCTGCCTACCGAGCTGCTCATCCTCGAGACGGACTGCCCCTACCTCACGCCCGTGCCTCACCGTGGCAAGCGCAACGAGTCGTCATACGTGGAGTATGTATGCCGCAAAGTCGCTGATATTCACGGCTTAGCAACTGAACGTGTGGATGCCGTAACAACTGCCACGGCGCGTAGGATTTTCGCCCTGTAGCGGAGCCTCAAATGTAGGAATATAGGGCCCCGGCGTGATTTTTTTGCATAAAAAGGTTCATCGTACGTTTTTTTTGTGTACCTTTGTAATAATATGTGTGGCACTAACGCCACATGAGGCTCGTTTATGAAACGATCATCGATACTTATCATATACACCGGTGGTACCATCGGTATGAAGACCGACGAGGCCACAGGTGCCCTTGTCCCCTTCGACTTCAGCGGAATATACGAGGAGTTTCCATCACTTAAGCGACTAAACGTTGATATTGAGGTGCTCACCATAAAGCCCCCCATCGACTCGTCGAATGTCTCGGTGGAGAACTGGGCAAACATGGCACGCATCATCCGCGATAACTACGCTCGCTACGACGGCTTTGTCATACTCCACGGCACGGATACTATGTCGTACTCGGCATCGGCGCTTAGCTTCATGCTCGAGAATTTGGCTAAGCCCGTGATATTCACCGGCAGCCAGATACCTATAGGCATCCTCCGCACCGACGGTCGTGAGAATCTTATTACGGCTATCGAGATTGCGGGAGCACGCAACGAGGATGGCTGTCCGCTTGTCCCCGAGGTGGCGCTATACTTCCAAAACCGCCTCTTCCGTGGTAACCGCACGACGAAATTCAGCGCCGAGGCACTCAATGCCTTTGCCTCGTTCAACTATGTAGCGTTAGCGGATGTCGGCGTAAACATACAGTACAACACTTCGGCAATAGCGCCCTATGCCCCTGACTTTTCGGACGAGTTCCGCATAAGTGAGGCGCTCTCGGATGAGGTCGTGGTGGTAAAGCTCTTCCCGGGCATACGTCCTGCGACACTACGCGCCATGCTTATCGAGAGTGGTGCTCGTGGTGTGGTGCTCGAGACCTATGGTGCTGGCAACGCCCCGACGTCGCAGTGGTTCGTCGATCTGGTGAAGGAGGCTATCGATCGTGGTGTCGTAGTAGTTAACGTGTCGCAGTGTAAGGATGGTGCCGTGCAGATGCACCTCTACGAAACGGGCCTTGCGTTGCAGGAGGCGGGCGTGGTCTCTGGTCACGATATGACTATCGAGGCTGCCGTGACAAAGCTAATGTACGTTTTAGGCAAAAATTTGCCACTTTCGGAAACTCTTAGTTTGATGCGCAGGCCTCTGCGTGGCGAATTTACGCTCTAAAGCGTTGCACTTTTCGGAAATAATGCGTATATTTCGCACTGCAAAATGTCCCCTAAAGAGGGTGCCGGAATGGTGGTATGACTTAGTGAGGGCGTGTAATGGCTTGATTGACATTTAGTTTTGAGATACTTAGGGGGCATTGTGCTCCTATATATGCGTTTGGAATGTAAGATTCTTGGCGTGAATAAAATTTGAGGATTAATTAATTTAAAACAAATTATAGAGATAACAACTACTAAAAATTACAAATTTTAACTAACAAAACATTATGAAAAAATTATTTTTGGTTTTGGCAGCTGCCACTCTTTCATTCGGCGCTGCTTATGCACAGGATGATGCTAACCAGGCTCCCGTACAGGAGGCTGCAGTAGAGCAGGTTGCACCCGAGGCTGAGGCTGAGGAGTTGGCTGGTGAGCCTATGCACTTCGCTCTTATGAAGAAGTTCTTGGAAGGTGGTTGGGAGTGGATGCTTCCCGTGCTTGTCTGCTTGGTTCTCGGTTTGGCTATCGCTATCGAGCGTATCCTCTACCTGACTATGTCTCAGATCAACACCAAGAAGTTTACTGCTACTGTTGAGGAGTTGCTTAACACTCAGGGTATTGAGGCTGCTATGGAGTACTGCCGCAACACACGTGGCCCTGTTGCATCGATTTACTACCAGGGTCTTCTTCGCTACGATCAGGGCTTGGAGGCTGTTGAGAAGGCTGTCGTTTCTTACGGTTCAGTTCAGCAGGGTCACCTCGAGTCAGGTCTCTCTTGGATCTCGTTGTTCATCGCTTTGTCTCCTTCACTCGGATTCATGGGTACCGTTGTGGGTATGATCCAGGCATTCGATGACATTCAGGCTCAGGCTACTATCTCTCCCGCAGTCGTTGCCGGTGGTATTAAGGTGGCTCTTTTGACTACCTTGATGGGTCTTATCTCTGCCGTTATCCTTCAGGTGTTCTTCAACTACATCCTCTCTAAGATCGAGGGTCAGGTAGTTAAGATGGAGGATACTTCAATCACCTTGATTGATATGCTCACAGCATACAGCAAGCGATAATTAAGACCAACTATTTTTAAGAAACAGTCAATTATGAGAAAATTACATAGTTACGTATTCTTGGCTTTCGCCTTGGTGTCGGTAGCAATGGTTGCGTGGGCTATCGTAGCAGGTTGGAATGCTCCCGACTCTGCAAAGATTGCCACAAGCACACCTCTTGTGCAGAAGTTCGATGCTAATGGTGTTGCTGTGAATACTGAGGATGACCAGCCCGTGCCCGTAGAGTCGGCACAGGAGGGTATCGAGGCGCTTGGCATCATCTTTGCCAACCAGCTCGACGAGGGTATCCTTACCCTTGATGCCATCGAGGCTGAGAAGGAGAAGCTCGCGAACACTATCGAGAAGCTTATCCCCGAGTACGAGAAGAAGGTTTCAGACAACCGTGAGGCTGCTCTTGAGGCTCAGAATAAGATTGAGGAGTTGAAGGATAAGAAGGGCAGCAAGAAGGCTCTTGAGGAGGCTGAGAAGGTTGTTGCCGACTTCAAGGCTTTGAACGACACTCTTAACCAGTATAAGGAGAACGTTACCATTATGGAGGAGAACATCGCTACCTCTATCAAGGCTAACGAGGTTGCTAAGGCTGATGGTGAGAATATGGTTGCTCTTGCTACGGCTATCCACTGGAACCTTATGTGGTTCTACTTCTTGATGGTATTCGCTGTTTGCTTCATCGTAATGAGCGCCATCTGGAACATGATGCTCAACGCCGGTGGTTTGAAGAAGACCATCTTGGCATTGGTTGTTGTTGTCGTTGTTGTTGCTGTATCATACTTCATTGCTTCAAGCAATGGTTGGACAGAGGGTGCTACGTTGAAGGATGCTGCAGGTTATGACCTCGGTATCGGTACTGACCCTGCAACACGCACAGTATTCGGCACATTCGAGTACATGGTTGCCGACACAAGTATTTTGGTAACTTACATCACATTCGCCGGTGCTGCATTGGCAGCCTTGTTCTCGGCTATTCGTGGTATTTATAAATCGTAGTTTATGGCAAAAGCTAAGAAAAAGGCTGGAGAGATTAACTCCAGTTCAATGGCGGATATCGCGTTCCTGCTGTTGATATTCTTCTTGGTGACAACTACGATGGATGTCGACACAGGTATGAAGCGAACGCTTCCGCCTTGGATCGACCCGACAGAGCAGCAGAACGATGTTGACGTAAACGAGCGTAACGTACTTAAGGTAAACGTATCACGTAGTGGTGCTATCATGGTTGGTACGGAGGAGTACCGCTCAAGCGACTTGCGTCGTAGCGGCGAGCACTCACGTCTCTCTCGCGAGGTATACTTCTTCCTTGTAGATCCCGAAAGATCGAACAAGAAGGATACCGAGATTGACGGCGGCATGTACAAAGTCAGCGAGGGTCTGGTATCTCTTAAGGCCGACGATGAAACAGAGTATAAGGTATATCTCAAGGTGCAGGATGAGCTTACTCATGCCTTCAGCCTCTATCGCGACGACGTATCGCGTCAGGTATATGGCAAGGCGTATGACGAGTTGGACGACATCCAGGCCGGTAACATCCGTAAGGCTGTACCTATGAAGATATCTGAGGCAGAACCTAACGATCAAACAAAGAAGTAGTTATGGCAGTAATGGCAAAAAAGGGCAAGCGTGAAGTGCCCGCTATGTCGACATCATCACTTCCCGACATCGTGTTTATGCTTCTGTTCTTCTTCATGGCAGCAACGACGATGCGTGAGGTAGATCCGTTGGTTTCGGTGCAGATGCCCGAGGCTATAGAGATCACTGAGCTCGACAAGAAGAATCTTGTGAACATTTGGATGGGTAAGCCCCTTGGCGCAGCTAAGGGTGAGGATGCGTTGAAGATTCAGCTCAACGACCAGACCCGTGAAGTAGAGGATATCCGAGACTTTATCTCGGCAACGACAGTTACCAAGGGCGTAGGTCCTAAGGACATCGTTGTTAACCTTCGTGTGGATGAGGGTGCAACAGTAGGTAAGCTCACCGCTGTAAAGCAGGAGTTACGTAAGGCTGAGGCGCTCAATATCGCATACGCAGCACGCGCAAGCGAGACAAACCGCTAATAGGTTATATCCAACCTAATAAAACAGAGGCTCGATTATTCGAGCCTCTGTTTTGTTATATAGTAGAGCGGGAATGGGGCGTTATACCGAAGGTGTGTTACATGATAATAATGATCTACCCCCCCCGTTCAGTATGATTGCCGGGTTACAACTCCGTCTTCCAGAGCCCATGAAGATTGCAATACTCGTATACGGCAACGGGCTTATCATCGCCAACGAATATCTCGGCCGAAGGCGTCTCCGTAAGGTCTACACGTATGCCGCCACGCTGTGTCTCTACATATACGAAGGCTATGTGGTGCTCGTCGGTCATAGGATGTGGAACGCTACCAACGTCTACTCTGAGGCGACCATCGCCAAGAAGCGTAACCACGGGCACATGCTTCTCGCCACTGGCATCTACCGTATTGGGGATGAGCTCCTCCATCTTCTGTCCACAACATACCACGGGGACTTTAGAGTCCACAACCTTATGTATCACATTTCCGCAAACATTGCACTTATAAAATTTTGTAGTCATAGTATTTTTAGTTTTATTGTTCTTGTTTCTTGGTGCAAAAATAGAACAAAAAAATGATATTGTCAAGCTAAAAATTTTTATAATATTATAAGTTTGGCCTATACTCAATATTTTAAGCATAGGCCATACCGACAATACTATCTATCTCTTAGTGTGCTTCGAGCCAGCATTCGCCGCTATTCACCTCGGCAATAAGTGGCACTCGCAGCTCTGCCACGCTCTCCATAGCCTCCTTGACTATGCGCTTGACGTCATCGAGTTCGGAGCGTAGGGTGTCGATAACGACCTCATCGTGTACCTGCATAATCATCTTTGAGCGTATGCCTGCCTCGGTAAAGCGTCGTGCAATCTCTATCATCGCGAGCTTCATAATATCGGCAGCGGAGCCCTGTATGGGAGCATTTATGGCGTTGCGTTCGGCGACACCACGCACGGTACGATTCGATGAGGTTATGTCGTGGAGTATGCGGCGGCGACCAAACATAGTCTCCACATACCCGTCGCTCGCAGCCTTTGCAATGGCATTATCCATGTATGCCTTGATGGCGGGATATGAGGCGAAGTAGTTTTCGATGAGAGCCTTAGCCTCGCGATTGGGGATGTCGAGGCGCTGGGCAAGACCGAATGCCGAGATGCCGTATATGATGCCGAAGTTCGCCGTTTTAGCTCTACGGCGCTCGTCGGTGGTGACATCGTCGGCACTCTTATGGAATAGTCGCGCGGCCGTGGCAGAGTGAATATCGTCGCCACGATTGAAAGCTTCGATGAGTGCCTCATCGCCACTCAGGTGCGCCATGAGGCGCAACTCTATCTGCGAGTAGTCAGCAGCAACAAGAATGTGATCCTTATCCGAGGCGATGAAGGCCTCGCGTATGGGCTTGCCGAGGTCATCGCGGATGGGTATATTCTGCAGGTTGGGGTTTGTCGATGATAGTCGCCCCGTGGCTGTAACGGCTTGGTTATATGACGTATGTATGCGCCCTGAGATGCGGTTTACGAGCTCGGGTAGAGCATCGACGTATGTGGAGAGGAGCTTCTTGACGCCTCGATATTCGAGTACCTTGCCGACAATCGGGAAATCGTGGGCGAAGCCCTGGAGATACTCCTCCTCGGTTGAGAACTGCTTCATCTTCGTCATCTTAGGCTTCTCCGTGATGCGCAGCTTACCGAAGAGCACTTCGCCGAGTTGTCGCGATGAGTTGATGTTGAGCGTAGGCTCATCTGCCATCTCGCGCACATCGTTCTCAAGGCGCGCAAGGAGGGCTCTAAGTCCCACGGCATAGTCGCGTAGCTTGGCTACATCTATACATACACCTTCAAGCTCCATTGCCGCAAGCACATCTATCATCGGCTCCTCGACCTTGAGGTATAGATCCATCATCCCGAGTCTCTCGACCTCCTTTATAAGTATGTGCTTAAGGCGTAGTGTGACATCGGCATCCTCGGCAGCATACTCCGCAACACGCTCAACGCCAACCATATCCATCGTTAGCTGCTTGGCGCCCTTGCCAATGAGTGTCTCGATGGCAATGGGGGTGTAGTTGAGATAGCGCTCAGCGAGGAAGTTCATATTGTGGCGCGATTCTGCATCGATGATGTAGTGTAGTAGCATGGTGTCTATCTTCTTGCCACGTAGCTCTATGCCCAAGGTGCGGAGTACCATCAGGTCGAACTTGATGTTCTGGCCGATCTTAGTTTTCGCCTCGTCCTCGAATAGTTGGCGCAGTAGCGCTATGTACTCCTCCGCCTTGTCCCCATCTGTGGGGAAGGGGAGATACCACGCCTTGAAGGGCTCTGCTGCGAACGACATGCCGACGATACGGCACGTTATAGGGTCGAGTCCCGTGGTCTCGGTGTCGAAGCAGAACTCATCGAAGCGTGCGAGGTAGCCACATAATTCGCGTAGCTCATCGATGTTGTGTACTGTGCGGTATTCGTGGGGTGTGGTCAGAATAGTCTGCATGCCGGCAACCTCCGTTATCTCGGGCTCCTCGGTTGTAGCCTCTGTCGCTGCGGGTGCCGCCGTCATGGCAAAGAGATCGCCCTGGCCCTCGAGGCTTGCACGGCGCTTAGCTTCGGCCTTGGCGCGTGCCACCTCCTGGAGCTGTATCTGTGGTGCCTGCGTAGGACGCGAGGTTGTGGGCTCGGGGGCTGCAACATTCTCCAAGTCGCGAAGGAACGACGAGAAGTTAAGCTCGGCGTATAGGCCGCGTAGGAGCGTGTAGTTAGGTTCTGAGAGCATAAGGTTAGCCTCATCCAACTCTATCGGCACATCTAAACGTATTGTTGTGAGATCCTTGCTAAGGAGTAGCTTCTCTCCCCACTCGGTAAGACTCTTGCCCGTCTTTCCGCCAATCTTATCGGCATTGGCGAGGATGTTCTCCGCCGTGCCCCACTCTCTCACCAGCTTCGTGGCACCCTTCTCGCCGATGCCCGGGACTCCGGGGATGTTGTCCGACGAGTCGCCCCACAGGGCAAGCATATCGCGTACAAGCAGAGGATCGCTGAAGCCATACTTAGCCTCGATGGCTGCGCGGTCGACAATCTCACATTCATCGCCCTTCTGCTTGTATATCACGCAGTTATCGTCTACAAGCTGACCGTAATCCTTGTCGGGCGACACCATAAATACGCTATATCCCGCTGCAGCGCCACGCTTTGCGAGCGTGCCTATTACATCGTCAGCCTCATAGCCCGCAACCTCCAGTATGGGGATGTTCATAGCCTCGAGAAGGCGCTTGACGTAGGGTACCGATATTTTGATATCCTCGGGTGTGGGGGGTCTGTTGGCCTTATATTCGGCATATATCTCGCGGCGAAAACATCCTCCGGGAGGGTCGAATGCTACGCCTATAAGGTCGGGCTTCTCGCGCTTGAGAATGTCGCGCAAGAACTTGGTGAAGCCGAATACCACGGAGGTATTCAGCCCATCGCGATTGCGCATAGGTCGTCCCATAAAGGCGTAGTAGTATTTGAATATCAACGCATAGGCGTCGATGAGGAATAATCTCTTTTGCATGGTCGGTTACAGGTTATCGGATGCATACCATTCGGCAAAGGATGTTGCTGTCTCGTGGAGCTTCAGCGAGCATAGCTCCACCTCGTCGGGCAGGGCTCCGAGTATGCGCTCGGCAAAGTCGGCAAGCATATTCTCGCACGTAGGCTGATACTCCGTGAGCACCACCTTCGAAAACTGCATGCCGAGAGTCTCTGCCACCTCCTCGGCACGCTCCGAGCGTCGCATCATAAAGGCGTGGTCGAGGCGCTCGACAATCTGTTCGTTGACGATGCGCTTAAGTATGCCGAAGTCCATCACCATGCCGAGCTTCGGCGAGCTGGGGTCGCTCTGTGGCTCGCCCTTGACGGTGACAAAGAGACGGTATGAGTGTCCGTGAATCTCGCGACAGAGACCGTCGTAACCCTCGAGCATATGTGCTGCTTCGAAGGTAAACTCCTTAGTAAGTCTTATTATTGACATTCTTTTATTGTTTTTAGTTTCAATTCACTATACAAGCCATACCACAAAGGTACGAAAAAGATGTGGTCACAGCGCGTGATACAATAATTATATGTAATACAGCGCAGTAGTAGGCTCATCGTTACGATGGCAAAGATAGCGATAAATTTGGATAATCCCCTTAGTATCGGCCGATTTTTGGGTGCTTGGCCCTTTTAAGCATATAGCGAATAAAATTCTCAGTATCCGTGTTGTTTTTATGTCAAAAATTACTAACTTTGTAACGTATTGTGTCGCGGTGGTGTTACCACGGATGACATAATGGAGTCTGAGAGAAGGAAACTATACAATAACAACTTAAATTATTAAGACAATGTACGGAAAATTTCAGCAGCATTTGCAGAACGAGCTGGCCGAGATTAAGGCTGCCGGCTTGTACAAGACTGAGCGTATTATCGAGTCGCCCCAGCGTGCAGAGATCGACGTGGCTAACCGCCCCGTTTTGAACTTCTGTGCCAACAACTACCTCGGCCTCTCGGACAACCAGCGTCTTATCGACGCCGCTAAGCGCGCTATGGATGAGCGTGGCTTCGGTATGTCGTCTGTACGTTTCATCTGTGGTTGCCAGGATATGCACAAGGAGCTCGAGAAGGCTATCGCCGACTACTTCGGCACGGAGGATACCATCCTCTACGCTGCCTGCTTCGATGCTAATGGTGGTGTCTTCGAGCCCCTCTTTACGGCCGAGGATGCTATCATCTCGGATGCTCTCAACCACGCCTCTATCATCGACGGTGTACGCCTCTGTAAGGCTCAGCGCTACCGCTATGCTAATGCCGATATGGCTGAGTTGGAGGAGTGCTTGAAGCAGGCTCAGGCGCAGCGCTTCCGCATCATCGTTACCGATGGTGTCTTCTCTATGGACGGTAATGCTGCTCCGCTGGATAAGATTTGCGAGTTGGCGGAGAAGTACGACGCTCTCGTTATGGTCGATGAGTGTCACTCGGCAGGTGTTCTTGGTAAGACTGGTCGCGGTATTACCGAGCTTTACGACCTCCGTGGCAAGGTGGATATCCTCACAGGTACGCTTGGTAAGGCCTTTGGTGGTGCCGTGGGTGGCTTCACGACAGGTCGCAAGGAGATTATCGACATGCTCCGCCAGCGTTCACGTCCCTACCTCTTCTCTAACTCGTTGCCCCCTGCCGTTGTGGGAGCCTCGATCGAGATGTTCAAGATGCTCGAGGAGAGCGATGCTTTGCACGATCAGCTTGTTGCTAACGTTGAGCACTTCCGCTCAAAGATGGTTGCTGCAGGCTTCGATATCAAGCCTACGCAGTCGGCTATCTGCGCTGTTATGCTCTACGACGCTAAGCTCTCTCAGGACTTCGCTGCGGAGTTGCAGCAGGAGGGCGTATTCGTTACGGGCTTCTACTACCCCGTAGTACCTAAGGGTCAGGCACGTATCCGCGTTCAGGTGTCGGCAGGTCACACTACCGAGCAGCTCGACCGCTGTGTTGAGGCCTTCATTAAGGTAGGCAAGAAGCTTAACGTATTGAAGTAGTATCCCGCGAGGGATTGAGTATGAGGCCGACTGAAAAGTGATTTTTAGTCGGCCTCGATATTTATGGAGCACATTGTCATCCTTAGCGGAGCCTCTTCCTCTATGTCATCCTGAGCGGAGCGTAAGCGCAGTCGAAGGATCCGGTAGGGACGAAGAGACGAAGAGACGCATAATTTATAGCGCAGTTATGGGGAGCCTGGGTAGATTGGGTAGAGAGGGTAGACTGGGTAGAGCGCTATCAAATAACTACCCATACTACCCATATTACTCATATTACCCACTCTCCCCACACTCAGATTCTTCACTTCGTTCAGAATGACAGCCCCCCTCTACCGTATTGCGGGTATTAAAAATAATACCCGTGTTCAGTTCGCCACTGCACATAAACACCACTCACACTCTTGCGGGTATTATTTTTAATACCCGTGATGTTTTATTCGTTATCGTACTCCATGCACACCGCCACGTACCAGATGCTTCGACTACGCTCAGCATGACAACCGTGTTCCTTTCTCGTCACATGCCCGCCCTCTCTCCCCGCCTTGCGGGTATTAAAAATAATACCCGTGATGTTCAGGGGGGGGGTGATTGGAGCTATGTGTTACTATGGGTTGCCAAGAGTGTCTATAGGGCACGTTGTCATCCTGAGCGGAGCGCAAGCGCAGTCGAAGGATCTGAGTGTGGGGAGGCTGGGTAGTATGGGTAATACGAGTAGTTTGCGAAATGTAGTAAATTATAGTTTCCTTAAACTCCCTAAACTCCATATTCTACCTATTCTCCCCAACACCCACGCTGAGAGGGTGCGATGAAAGCCTTTTCGCTCCCCGGCGCAACTTTCGGCTATTTCGTTTTCGGTTATCACGATGTGGCTGCTCGTTATTCACGTTGGTAAATAAAAATGGAACTGCCCGACGGATTAATCGGGCAGCTCACGGACACAAACAATTATTAACTTTTTACACTACTAAATTTTTACGCTTACATCTTACACATCTTTATATCTAATATATTCTCAATCTCAATTATCCCTTTTTCTGTTTGGCCGGACGACTCTCTTGCTCGCCTTTTTGTGGCCTTTTCTCTTTGTTTCTGGTGCAAATATATGGCAAGAAATCTAATTCTCCAAACTAAAAATACTTATAGCTATATAAGCAAAAACTATGAATAGAGGGATATGTGCATAATTAAAATTGATGCTCATACCCCTCGATCCCCTGAATAAGGCGATGTTATTTTTATAACACCCACATTTTGACCATATTATATATCGGATATTATGGATATAAAGATAATACTTTTGGCAAGTAAAATATCGAAATATAGCTAAAAAAAATTTTTCTAAAAAATTACACTTTTTTCTTGTTGCCCTACGAAATCGACTCTGTAGATGCCTCTGTCGCCTCTATTTCGATATTATCATTGGTTATTGCGAGGCCCTCATCTTTCGGAAAGACGACATCTATGCTCGCCTTCTTCTTATTCTCCTTGACGCCGAAGTCCATCACGTGGCGAGCAGAGGTGATGATGCTCTGGCCACTGTTGGCTATAGAGCGTTTGAGCTCCACGAAGTGACGCTGCGTAGCGTTGAAGTCGTCCTCGATACTCTTGAAGCGCTCGGCAAAGACCTGTACGCGCTTAATCATCTCCTCTGCGGCGTTGATGATAGCCTGTTGATTGTTCAGTTGGCGGTTTTGTGTCCACATAAGCTCCAGCACGCGCAGGTTCATATACATCGTCTGCGGCCCCATAATGAGTACGCCATTGTCGTAGGCATACTTCCATAGGCCGTTGTCGTTCATAAGTGCGAGGTTGAGTGCCCCCTCGTGGAACATATACATAATGACGAAGTTGAGCTTGCCGTAGCCCGAGTCGAGGAACGAGCTGTAGTCCTTCTTCGCGAGGAGGTCGACCTGGCGGCGTACGCTGGCGATATGCTCCTTCAATAGTTGCGAGCGTGTGGCTTCATCCTCGGCATTGACGTATAGCTCGTAGTGCATAATGTTAACCTTCGAGTCGACTACGACATCGCGGTTGTCGGGGAAGTGGAGTATGAAGTCGGGGATTAGGCGTTTGTCGTCGTCGCTCTTTATGCGCGAGCCGAATTTATCCTTCAGCGCCTGCTGTGTGGTGTACTGCTCGCCCTCCTTGAGACCGAGATCCTCGAGGAGCTGTCGTAGCTTCAGCTCACCGAAGTTGCCCTGCACCTTAACTTCACCCGTAAGTGCTCGTGTGAGACGGTCGGCAGTCTCGCCGAGGTTGCGGCTATTTTTCATGTTGGCCTCGATGGTGGCATCGAGGCGTGTCATCGCCTCGTTGTGCTCCTTCTGTGAGTTGTCGATAGCCTCGCGCATGAGTTTAAGTCCGAGGTTTATGGGGTCGACAATCTTGGCCATCTGCTCCACGTTGCGCTCGCCGAGCTCCTCCTGGCGAGCCTTGAGCACGCGCTCCGAGGTGGCCACCATCTGCTCGCTTATGAGTTTCATCTGATCCTCCACTTGGCGCTTGTTGGCCTCGCGCTGCTCCTCAATGAGTCTATTCAGATGTGCAAGTTGCTGCTCGTAGGCCTCCTTTAGTGTCGCCTGCTGTGTTTCGAGCGCCTCGCGTCCCTCGCGGCGTAGGCGCTCCGCCTGCTCCTCTGCAGCCGCAGCCTTGGCGTGCGCCACATCGCGCTCGGCCGTGAGACGCCTAACTTCCTCAATGAGGGAGTCGATCTTATGGTCGCGCTCGGCAAGGGTGCGGTTAAGTGTATTGATATGCTCCTTCTGAGTGTCGAGCTCGGTGTTATTATCGGCTTTTGCGTTAACCATGCGCCCGACAATGAAGGCAACGACAGTGGCGCCCACGCCAGAGATAAGAGCGATGATGGTTGCGGTGTTCATATTATTTATTATAGGTATGTTCTACAGATCATAGGTGTCGTGTATACAAACTACCGCCAATGGTGAGACATCCCATCCATCGGCGGTAGATAGCGGTAGGTGGGGCTACCTTATACGGTCATTACCTCCTTCTCCTTCTTCTCGAGCTCCACGTCGAGGAGCTTTGAGAACTTCTCGAGGAGCTTCTGCACCTGAGCCTCGCCATCCTTCTGCTCGTCCTCCGACATGCCATCCTTCTGTGCTTTCTTGAAGGCCTCGACAGCATCGCGGCGTGCGTTACGTAGGCTTATGCGTGCGGTCTCACCCTCGCCCTTAACCTTCTTAACAATCTCCTTACGGCGCTCCTCCGTAAGAGGGGGTATCGAGAGACGAATCTGCTCGCCATTGTTCGAGGGTGTAAGGCCTATGTTAGAGTCGATGATGGCCTTCTCGATCAAACGAATCATATTCTTATCCCAAGGCTGGATAAGCACGGTCTTGGCGTCGGGCACCGTTACGCTGGCTACGCCCGATACGGGTGTCTGCGAGCCGTAATAGTCGACAAATACACCATTTAAGACATTCACCGATGCTTTGCCTGCGCGGATGTTGAGCAGCTCCTCAGTAAGGTGGTCTACGGCGCGCTGCATACGGTCGGTCGTCTCATTTAAAATAGTCTTGGTATCCATACTTTTATCTCTTTGTTGGTTTGATTGCAATCTTAGCGTAGGGCGTTGGTTATGGCCTCGTTGATCTCGCGAGCGACAGTCTCGTCGTAGCCTGCGACGCTGTATACTACCTTACCCTCGCGGTCGATGACGAACGAGCGAGGTACGTAGTTGGTGGCATACTTGAGGTATATCGACTTATTCTCGTCGATACCTACGGGGAAGGTGTAGCCCATCTTGTGGATGAATGACTCAACCGTCGCGCGTGTCTCGCCGCGCGAGATAGGTATCACCACAAGATCTGTGCCCGCAAAGGGATCTAAGATGCCCGTCTGCATGTGTGCCAGCTCCTGACGGCAGGGAGGACACCACGTGGCCCAGAAGTTCACCAGGACAACCTTGCCGCGCAGTGCCGAGAGTGTCAGCTTGCGGCCGTCGGTCATCTTAACCGTAAAGTCGGGGGCTATGTCGCCCGTGCGTACGAGTGTCGTCTCCTCGAGGTCGTCCTGCTCGGTGAGCGCAGGCTCGGGTGAAGCCTTGGCCTCCACGGGCCAGAAGATTATCGCTACCACAAGGCCAAGGAGTACTATGAGCATAAGGATGAGCGTGAGTGTCGAGCCACGCTTCTTGTGTTTTGTTTGCATTGCCATATCAAAAATCTTTATTTATTCCTCAGTAACTATCGTGCCAATATTCTCGCCGGCGACAACGCGCTCGAGGTTGCCGGGTGTGTCCATATCGAAGACTATGAGCGAGAGGTGGTTTTCGCGACATAGCGTGAAGGCCGTCTGATCCATCACCTTCAAGCGACGTGCCAATACCTCATCGAAGGTTATGGTGTCGAACTTCGTTGCTGTGGGATCCTTCTCGGGGTCGGCCGTGTAAATGCCATCCACACGTGTGCCCTTGAACATAACCTCGGCTTCGATCTCTATGCCGCGGAGTGCCGAGGCTGTGTCTGTCGAGAAGTAGGGGTTCGATGTGCCACCTCCGATGATGACGACATATCCCGCCTCGAGATACTCTATGGCCTTAGCCTTAGAGTAGTACTCGCCAATGGGCTCCATGCGTATCGATGTGAGCACCTTGCACTTTACGCCTGCCGACTCTAATGCCGACTGCAATGCCAACGAGTTGATTATCGTTGCGAGCATACCCATCTGGTCGCCCTTCACGCGGTCGAAGCCACGGCCTGCGCCCTGTATGCCACGGAAGATGTTGCCACCGCCGATGACGATGCCTATCTCCACACCCATATCCTTGATGCGCTTGATCTGCTCGGCATAGGCGTTGAGTACCTCGACGTCGTGACCATAGTTTTGCTTGCCCTGCAGCGACTCGCCGCTAAGCTTAAGAAGTATTCTGCGGTATTTCGATGTTGCCATAATAGAATTACATATTAATGATTTGCGAAGATACGAATTTTTTTGTAAAAATGAGCAATTTTTTATCCCTTAGTTTCGATTTTTATTTTTTGGAGTACGGTTTTTGTCTTTTAAAAGTCGTTTGGGGTATGTTCTTCAGATTGCCATAAAGGTGCATCCCTGTCGGTAGCATATATTTCGGGACGTATGAGACGGATGCTATGTGGTTGAACAGTAGCGGACAAAGAGCGTAAATAGCTCAATGTGGATGGTGTCGACGAAATTTAAACGACTTCATAGTTGGGCGTTCCATAAAAAATCACTATATTTGTAGAATCATTGCATGTAGTTGTGGCAAATGATATAACGAAGCAAAGAATGGGTGAAGTTGAGTATAAGCGCCTTATGGCGGTGGATAGTCCCGACGATCTGCGTCGTCTCTCGAGGGAGGAGCTTAAGGGTTACTCCGAGGAGTTGCGTCGCTATATCGTCGAGTGTTGCGCCGTGAACCCCGGCCATCTGGGCTCGAGCCTCGGCACCGTGGAGCTCACGGTGGCGTTGCACTATGTCTATGCCACGCCCGACGATCGCATAGTCTGGGATGTGGGACATCAGGCTTACGCCCATAAGATTATTACGGAGCGTCGCGATGCCTTCCTTCGCAACCGCATGCGTGGTGGCATAAGTGGCTTCCCGCGTATTGAGGAGAGTCGCTACGACGCCTTTGGCGCAGGTCACGCCTCGGTGAGTATCTCGGCGGCCTTCGGTATGGCCAAGGCTCTGGAGATGCAGGGTAGGGGTGATCATGTTGTGGCCGTCATCGGCGACGGAGCCCTCACCGGAGGCCTCGCCTTCGAGGGGTTGAATAATGCGGGTGCCTCGCCTAAGACCGACATCCTCGTTATATTGAATGACAACGAGATGTCCATAGATAAGCCCTCGGGAGCTCTCGACCGCTACCTCGTGCGTATGTCTACGTCGCGCTGGTATAACAACCTTAAGAATACGCTCTGGCGCGGCCTTGCCGTCGTGCCCCCCGTGCATCGCTTGGTGCGCAAGGCCGGAAATGCCGTGAAGCAGGGGTTGTTGCAGAATAGCAACCTCTTTGAGAGTCTCAACTTCAGATACTTCGGGCCTGTGGATGGCCATAATATAGATGAGCTGATACGCACCTTCGAGGCGCTAAAGCAGATTGGAGGCCCCAAGCTCCTGCACGTAAAGACCACGAAGGGTAAGGGCTATGCTCCGGCTGAGGCTGACCCTGCAGTATGGCACGCTCCCGGACGCTTCGATGTGGCTACGGGCGAGCGCATCAAGGGTAGCTATGCCGCAGCGCGCTATCAGGATGTCTTTGGCCAGACGCTCCTGGACCTTGCACGCGAGGATGAGCGCATCGTGGGCATCACGCCCGCCATGCCCTCGGGGTGCTCGATGAATATCGTCATGCGTCAGATGCCCGAGCGATGCTTCGATGTGGGCATTGCCGAGGGGCATGCTGTGACCTTCTCTGCAGGCATAGCCGCAGCGGGAGGACGCCCCTTCTGTAACATATATTCGTCGTTTATGCAGCGTGCCTACGACAATGTCATCCACGATGTGGCGTTGCAAAAGTTACCTGTGGTATTATGCCTCGACCGCGCCGGCATCGTTGGCGAGGATGGTGCTACACACCACGGAGCCTTCGATCTGGCCTACTTCGGCTGTGTGCCCAATGTGGTGATTGCCGCACCGCGCAACGAGTGGATGTTGCGCCAGATGATGTATACGGCATCCAAGGCCGACTATCCTACGGTCGTGCGCTACCCGCGAGGTGTTGGCGAGGGCGTAGAGTGGGAGAATACCCCCTTTGAAGGTGTCGAGGTGGGCTGTGGTGAGCGTTTGCGCGAGGGTCAGGATGTTGCCATTGTCGCCATCGGCACTATGGCAAATGTGGCACTGCGTGCTGCCGAGCGTAGCAAGCACAGCGTTGCCGTCTACGACCTTAGATATGCTAAGCCCTTAGACGATAGGTTGTTGCGCGAGGTGGGTAAGCGCTTTAAGCGTGTGATCACCATCGAGGATGGCATCATTCGCGGAGGCGTGGGTGAGGCCGTCGTTGCGCACCTCAGCCGCGAGGGATTTACGCCCCGTGTGAAAAACCTCGGCATCGACGACTGCTTCGTGGAGCAGGGTAAGCCCGCGGAGTTGTATGCCGACTGTGGCTACGACGAGGAGGCGCTGCTTGGGGCTATAGATGTGTTAATGAATTAATTGCTAATTGTCATGTTTGAGATAGAGAAGAAGATTGTAGAGGAGGCGTGGGCGGACCGCTCATTGCTTCAGAAGGAGGAGGTTAAGGCTACGATACGCAGCATCGTTGAGGCTGTGGATAAGGGCGCGTTGCGCTGTGCCGAGCCTATAGACCTGGAGAATAGCCAGTGGCAGGTGAACGAGTGGGTCAAGAAGGCCATCATCATGTACTTCCCCATACAGACCATGCGCACGATGCAGGCGGGCGAGCTCGAGTGGTACGATAAGATGGAGCTTAAGCGCGGCTACGAGGAGCTTGGCGTGAGGGTTGTGCCACATGCCGTAGCTCGCTATGGTGCCTATATAGCCCCGGGAGCGATACTTATGCCCTCGTATGTAAACATCGGTGCCTATGTCGATACGGGTACTATGGTCGACACGTGGGCTACGGTGGGCTCGTGTGCGCAGATAGGCAAGAATGTCCACCTCTCGGGTGGCGTAGGCATAGGCGGTGTGCTGGAGCCCGTGCAGGCCTCACCCGTCATTATCGAGGATAACTGCTTCATAGGCTCGCGCTCGATTGTTGTCGAGGGCGCACACGTATGTCGCGAGGCGGTGCTCGGCTCGAACACGGTGATTACCGGCTCGACGCATATCATCGACGTCACGGGCACGGAGCCCGTGGAGTATAAGGGCTACGTACCCCCACGCTCGGTAGTGGTGTCGGGTACCTATAATAAGAAGTTCCCCGCGGGCGAGTATGGCGTGCAGTGCGCCTTGATTATCGGCCGCCGCAAGGAGTCTACGGATAAGAAGACCTCGCTGAACGATGCCCTCCGCGACTTCGCCATATCGTAGAGCTCGGAACCATGCTAAATAAGTAGACGTCTACTACTTCACCTCCTGCACAAGCCTACGCACCCGCCCGTAGTTGTCCTCCACTCGTGGCGAGAGGGTAGGCTGTGGCCACTGCAAAAACTGCAAGAGGGGTCATTGCTGTACAAAAAAACTCGAAAAAATTGCTAATTGCCACTTTTTTTGTATCTTTGCCGTCCAAAGCAGATGCCTATGGGGTTGCGACTGACTATCGCCGCTGAGTGGCATCGAAGTTAAACTATTAATATTTATACATTTATGAAGTCAATTCAGATTAACGGTACTGCCCGTAAGGAGTTCGGTAAGAAGTACGCTAAGGCAGCACGTCGCGAGGGTCAGGTGCCCTGCATCATTTACGGTGGCGGTGAGGAGGTGACATTCACCATCGACGCTAAGGAGCTCAACCAGCTCATCTATACTCCCAACTCGTACATCGTAGAGCTCAACATCGACGGTAAGATCGAGAAGGCCGTAATGCGTGAGGTTCAGTATCACCCCGTACGCGAGCAGGTTCTCCACGTAGATTTCTACCGTGTTCAGGAGGGTAAGCCCGTTGCAGTTAATGTTCCTGTACGTCTTACAGGTAACGCTGAGGGTGTTAAGATCGGTGGTAAGCTCCAGCTCGCAGCTCGTAAGCTTACGGTTAAGGCTCTCGTAGAGTACATTCCCGATGAGATCGTGGTTGATGTTACTCCCTTGCAGGTTGGTCAGACTATCTTCGTAGGCGACCTTAAGCATGAGAACCTCACATTCGTAACTCCCGCTACTACTGCTGTTTGCGCTGTTCGCGTAACACGTGCTTCACGTGCTGCTCAGTAGTCGTAGGGCTATGTGGATAGCGTAGGAAACGAACTAAAACCACAACGAAATGAAGTATCTTGTTGTCGGGTTGGGCAATATCGGAATGGAGTATGCTGCAACGCGCCACAACATAGGTTTCAGAGTGTTGGATGCCTTGGCTGAGGCATCCAATATCTCTTTTACGACGGTGCGTTATGGTGCTATGGCGACACTCAAGCATCGTGGTCGCACGGTACTCCTATTGAAGCCCTCGACATATATGAACCTCTCGGGTAAGGCTGTGAGGTACTGGATGGAGCAGGAGCGCATACCGCGCGAAAACCTGCTTGTCATCTCGGACGATATAGCCCTCCCTTTTGGCACGTTCCGCATGCGCAAGAATGGCTCGGAGGGTGGACACAACGGATTGAAAAACATCACCGAGATGCTTGGCGACAACCAGTATGCGCGTTTGCGCTTCGGTGTCGGTGGCGACTTCCCGCGAGGCCATCAGGTGGACTATGTCTTGGGCAACTTCTCGGCTGACGAACTCAAGGAGATGCCCGAAAGACTAAAACTCTTCGGCGACGCCGTCTTGTCGTTTGTGTCGATAGGCCCCGATCGCACGATGAATACATACAACGGAAAATAAAAAGAGTGCTTCGGCGCTCTTTTTGTTTAATAGTTTTATTATCTTTGTGGGTTGAATAATTCGAAATGCTATGAATAAGATGGTGCTTGTGGCTGGTGGTGCTGGCTATATAGGGTCGCACACGACGGTGGAGCTTATAAATGCGGGCTACGATGTTGTCGTTGTGGACAACTTCTCCAATAGTGACGCCTCCTCGCTCGAGGGCATACGTAAGATTACGGGTGTGGAGCCTAAGTTCGTCGAGGCCGACTGCTGCGATAAGGGGGCTATGCGTAAGGTCTTTGAGACGTACGACTTTCAGTCGGTCATCCACTTTGCGGCATTCAAGGCTGTGGGTGAGTCTGTGACCGAGCCACTGAAGTACTACCACAACAACCTTGTGTCGTTTGTGACGATCCTTGAGCTTATGAAGGAGTATGGCCGTAGCAATGTGCTCTTCTCGTCGTCGGCAACCGTCTATGGCGATGCCGAGGTGCTCCCCGTCACGGAGCTCACGGAGCGTAAGCCTGCGACATCGCCCTATGGCAATACGAAGCAGATGTCGGAGGATATCCTTCGCGACACGGTGCGTGCCAATGGCGCAATGAATGGTATAGCATTGCGTTACTTCAACCCTATTGGAGCACACCCCTCGGCGCTCATAGGTGAGTTGCCACGTGGCGTGCCCAACAATCTCGTCCCCTACATCACACAGACGGCGGCGGGCATACGCGAGTGTCTGAGCATCTTTGGCGACGACTATCCTACGCCTGATGGCTCGTGCCTACGCGACTATATCGACATTGTAGACCTCGCACGTGCGCACGTTGTGGCTATCGACCGTATGGTTGAGGGTCGCACGAAGGATAGCTACGAGGTGTTCAACATAGGTACGGGACACCCCGTGTCGGTGTTTGAGTTGGTCAAGGGCTTCGAGAGTGCCAACAACCTTAAGCTAAACTACCGCGTAGCAGAGCGTCGTGCAGGCGATGTCACGGCCGTGTGGGCAGATACGACACGCGCCAATGAGGAGCTCGGCTGGCGTGCGGAGCGCAAACTCGAAGATACGCTCAAGGCTGCGTGGGCGTGGGAGAGGGCTGTGCGTGGCTTGTAGACAATAAGCACATCGCATAGACGTTTAAGAGTATATAGAACATATCGATATGAAGAGATTAATGCTGCTTGTGCTTTTAGCACTTATGACAATACCCACGGCCGAGGCTAAGCGCCGTGAGACCCCCGAGGAGATAGAGCGAAAGACGCGACACTACTCGGGATGGGAGTGGGGTGCCACGGGACGTCTGGGTCTTGTGTTCTACGAGCTCGACTATATGCGTATCGTGGGTGAGAAGCCCATGCGTGCCTATAAGAGCCAGGCGAAGATGGGTGGTAACGTGATGCTCACGGGTGGCTACCTCATAAACAACCATTGGCGTGTGGGCTTCGAGGCTGGAGCACAGATACAGTATAACTATACTACGGTGCCCATCGCTGTCACGGCGCACTACTTCTATGGCAAGCGTAAGAACTGTCTGTTTAACTTCGTGAATATGGGTACCAATGTTCTCTTCGATAAGGGCCTACGCTTCGGCACTACCTTCTCGGGAGGTATAGGCTACCGTCTGCAGGCCCCCGGTGGCGATATGAAGTACGACATCACGCTGGGCTACAACGCACTGATGATGAACCCGCGCCCTGTCATCAAGGAGCCCTTTGGCTATGCACCCAAGGATGTTAACCGCAAGGCATTCAATCAGATGGTGTTTGTGGGCTTCGGCATTAACTTTTAACACAACTCTCGACGATGAACATCTTTGATCACACCGTCAACCAATGGATAAACGAGCGTCTTGTGAGCTGGGGTCTCGCCGTAGATGTGGCCGATAAGCTCGATGGATTTATAGTGCTTATCTATGTCTTGGTGTTGATTCTGCTCATCAACATCCTCTTTCGTTGGGGCGTTATGCGCGGTGTACATTGGGTAACATTGCGTACTAAGGCATCATGGGACAATGTACTCTTCGACCAGAAGGTTATGAAGCATCTGTGTGACATAATCACACCCGTGGTGTTGAGTATGATGCTTCCGTTGGCTATCTCGGCACTTGGTATTAAGGCGACGTGGATTACGACATTACTGGTGCGTGTGGTTCAGATAGCTATCGTTATCACCAGTCTGCGCTTTATAAGTACCTTCTTTGAGGCTACGTTTAAGCTCATCGTTAATCGCCCTGCATGGCACGGTAAGCCTATCAAGGGTCTGTTGCAGATTGTCCAAGTGCTCCTGGCGTTGATAGGCATCATCCTTGTTATCGCCATCATCCTGAATATCTCACCCGCAGGTCTTCTTACGGGTCTTGGTGCTTCGGCTGCCGTTATATCGTTCATCTTCAAGGATACGCTCCTTGGCCTTGTTGCCGGCATACAGCTCGCGGCCAACGATATGCTCAAGGTGGGCGACTGGATAGAGATGCCGAGCCGTGGTGTTGATGGCACGGTTGTCGAGGTGTCGCTCACGACGATAAAGATACGCTGCTGGGATAATACGCTACTCACAATACCTCCCTATCTGCTTATTAGCGAGCCCTTTGACAACTGGCAGGCTATGCGTGATGCCGGAGGTCGTCGTGTTAAGCGCTCGTTGAATGTCGATATGACGAGTGTACACTTCGCCTCGGAGGAGTTTGTTGAGAGGTTGCGAAACGAGAGGTCGCTGGCGCCACTTGTCGAGCGTATGTCGATGCAGAGCGCTGAGGGTGGTGTGCTCACCAATCTCGATCTATATATGCGTGCTATCACGGAGTATCTCAATACTCATCCACGTGTTCACCACGGTATGATGGTTATGGTACGCCAGCTCCAGCCTACGGAGTGGGGACTCCCCATGGAGTTGTACTTCTTCTCGTCGGATGTCAACTGGGTGCCCTACGAGCATCTACAGACCGAAGTTATATCGCATATCATCGCCCTTGCGCCCCTCTTCGATGTGCGTCTCTACCAGGCACCCTCGAGTCACTCGCTAACCCACAAATTCAAGAATAGCGCTGGCGCATAACTCGGGCTCCTCGATGAAGCCCATGTGTCCCGAATGTTCGAGCCACACGATGCGTGCCTCGGGGTCGGCCTCGATCATCTCGTCAGCCTGCTCTTGGGGTATGTAGTAGTCGTGGCGTCCGAAGATGAACATGTGAGGTATGCCACTTTGGCGTAGCTGCTCACCGCGGCTCTTACGCTCGATCATTCCGCCAAGGATGGCGATAACGCCCTCATCCTCGGTTATGAGTATCAGCTCGGCTAGATCTTCGATATGATCCTTCAGGCGTGCTACGTTTGCGGGTGCGAATCCCGCGTGCGGCACAAGGCGCGCCATGGTGCTCTTCTTTCCCGCCTTTACAAGTTCTATCTCGCGACGGCGACGGTCGCACTTCTCGGTGCTATCGGCCATCGTCAGCGAGCTTAGGAGCACGATGCCCTCGAGCCTATCGCTATAGTTGTCGCACATAGCCAAGGCTACATATCCACCCATCGAGTGTCCTACAACCGTATAGCGCTCGATGCCGAGAACCTCCATCGTATTAGCCACGCAGTCAGCAAGATACTCCATTGTGTGTACTTCATCCTTAACGACCGAGATGCCGTGACCGGGAAGGTCGAGCGTGACAACACGCACGCTGTCGCGCAGCAGTGGCACAAACTCATCCCACACCAACATCGATTCCAAGTATCCGTGTAGTAATACCACGCATCTGTCGCCACGCTCCGTGTCGGCAACGTGCATAGGCGTGTCGCCTGCCATAATAAACTTCTCGATCATAGCCTGTTGTTTTATTGTTCGTGTTACAATGTTACGAAAAAAATGAGATATATGCAACCTGCTGACATAAAAATTGCACTTTCAGGGAGTGTAATTTTGACGACGTGAAAATTATTTGTAACTTTGACCGAATATATACAATAAGATGCAGGCTATGGAGATAATCAAGTGTCACGGCTCGGGTAACGACTTCATTATGGTGGATACCACACGTAGTGAGGCGTTGCGTCGTGTCGACTGGTCGGCATTTGCGCGTGCAGCCTCGGATAGAACGTCGGGCATTGGCAGCGATGGCATCCTCCTTGTTGTGCGCGACGACGATGGTGTCTATGGTATGGATATGCTCAATCCCGATGGTACGCATGCTGAGATGTGTGGCAATGGCATACGCTGTGTGGCACGCTTAGCCTATGAGCGTGGTTACCTTCAGTCGGGCATCCTTCGCTCGGGAGGCCGCGACTATGCCATCGAGCGTGCCCGGGATATTGCTCCTGGCATCCCCTCCTTCAAGGTAGATATTCCGATACGCACCTATAGCGACGATTTTGCCTTCTTTGGCGCCGAGGAGAGCTTCTTAGGGCACGTGATTCACGGTTTACACCCGTCGTTGCGCTTCACGGCATTGAACTTGGGTAATCCTCATATTGTCGCTGCGGTCGAAAGCATAGATCTCGCTCTGCTCGCGGAGCTTGGCGAGCGCGTCAAGGGTGCCAGGGAGTTGTTCCCTCACGGTGTTAACGTCTCGCTCTACGAGCGTAGGGATGGCGGCATCTTTGTCGCTACGTACGAGCGTGGTGCGGGCATAACGCTCTCATGTGGCACGGCGATGACGGCCTCGGCTACGGCAGCAACGCTCCTGGGCATCGTCCCCGAGGCGTCGCGTATGGAGGTAACGAACCGTGGTGGCAGGGTGTACTGCACCACACGCCTGCAGCCCTCTATTGTCACGAGCTTGGAGGGCAATGCCACGTACGAGTGGTATGGCAACGCAGAATTTGAGGATGGCAGGTTGAGTTACGACGTATTGAATCATACGGGCGAGGCGGAGCTATGGCTCGCCTTCGTGCGTAGCATCCAGGGATAGAGGTATGTGGCATAGGGTAGTACGATATGTTGTGATTGTTGTTGCGGTGGTTGTGGCTACTGCCTGTAACGTCACGCGCTTGCTACCTGAGGGTAGCTATCTGCTGTCGAAGGTAACCTTCGAGGAGGATAGGTCTACGCCGCGCGAGGAGCGTATCACGGACGACCGCGACGACTTGGAGACATACGTGCGTCAGTCGCCCAATAAGCGCATCTTGGGTATGGACTTCTATGTATGGATCTACGCGAGGGCCAACCCCAATAAGACTAACTGGTGGAATAACTTCAAGCGCAAGGTGGGCGAGGAGCCCGTGTTGCTCGACTCGGTGCTCACCGAAAAGTCGTTGCAGAACCTACAGACATATATGCACACACGCGGATACTTCTCCTCGAACGTGGAGTGCAAGGTGGATACTACGCGCCGTAAGCGTCGTGCCGAGCTCACCTACATACTACGTCAGGGTGCGCCTACGCGAATCGATACTCTCGGTTACGACTTCCGCGATGAGTCGCTGCGCTCGATTGTCCTTGCAGACACGGCAGCTACACTCTTACATAGGGGCGATGTCCTCGATATCTCGCGTCTGGATGCCGAGCGTAACCGCATTGCTGCCAACCTCAATAACCAGGGATACTTGGATTTCACGGTAAACAACATATCGTACAGCGTGGATACCCTGGGTCATAAGACCTCTGCCGATGTGAAGATGATAATACGTCCTACGCTTGTGGCTATCAACGAGCGTGGCCAGCAGGTGTGGGAGGATAATGCCGTCTACCGCCTGCGCAACATCAATGTCTATCCCACCTACGACCCCATGTTGCGTTCTACGCGCGGCTTCAAGGCAGATGCTGTTATCGACACCACGGAGTACTATGGTCTCTCCATCATCCGCGACCTCAACTCCACGTTCCGTTTGCGCGACGCTGTGCTTCGTCGTGTGATACCGTTGTATCCCAACTACCTGTATAGCGCCGAGCAGATGTCGTACACGAATAAGGAGCTTATGTCGCTCGGAGCCTTCCGTAATACGAAGATAGACTTCTCGCGTGTGGAGGGGCTTGAGGATAACTATGTCACCTACCTCGGTGGTGATAATGGCAATGAGCTCATAAGCATACGCGAGGGCTACATCGATTGTAACATATACTGCACGCCGGTGCTTAAGCAGGCCATTAAGGTTGAGGTTGAGGCCTCGTCGACAAGTACGTTCTATGGTCTCAGTGCCACGCTCGGTTACTCCAACAAGAATGTCTTTCGTGGTGCCGAGGCCTTCGATATCGCTGCGCGCTTTGGTTTCGAGTTTATGTATGCCCGTGATGTTAAGAAGCGTAGTGCTCAGGAGTTTAACATCACCGCAGGACTGTCGTTCCCCAACTTCCTTGCCCCCTTTAACATTACCCCGAGCATGCACATAGCACAGCCTCGCACGCGCCTCGAGCTCGCCTTCGACTATCAGAATCGTCCCTACTATCGTCGCAACATCTTCACCACGCGTTGGGCCTATAGCTGGCAGCAGGGTGAGCGTTCATCGTTTGTTTTGCGCCCCATCGATATTAACTGGATCGACGTCAAGGAGGTAGACCCGCAGTTTATTGCCGATATCGACAACAAATATCTGCGTACGTCGTTCGAGCCGCAGCTCAACGCAGGACTCTCCGCGTCGTTCATCTATAATACGCAGCGCTCGGACTTCGACCAGAATGTCACCGTCGTGCGTGCTAATGTCGAGACCTCGGGTAACCTTATTCACGGTCTCGAGCACCTCTTCTCGCGCCCGGCACCCGGTAAGGACTACTACGAGATTCTCGGTGTGCGCTACTCGCAATATGTGCGTGCAGATCTTAGTGCCAGCCATAAGATCGACCTGGGGCACAATATGGCTCTTGCGGGCAGACTATTCGCGGGTGTGGGTGTCACGTATGGTAACTCGCGTGGCCACTCTATCCCCTTCGACCGTATGTTCTACTGCGGTGGTGCCAACTCTATGCGTGGCTGGGTGCCTCGTACGCTGGGCCCGGGTAACAAGCCTGAGGTGAATGATGCCTCATACCCTGCGCAGGTGGGTGATGTGCGTCTTGAGGCCAACCTCGAGTACCGCTTCCCTATATGGTGGATATTCAACGGAGCGATCTTTTTAGATGCGGGTAATGTGTGGTATCTCCGCGATACGGAAGATAGCAACCCCGAGGAGGTCTTTCACTTCGATAACTTCTATCGGCAGTTGGGCTTCGATGCGGGTGTTGGCCTGCGTCTCGATGTCACCTATGTCATCCTACGCTTCGATCTCGGCATCCAGCTTCATAACCCGGGTATGCCCGAGGGTAAGCGATGGATACACAACTTCAAGTGGAATAATATGGCTCTGAACTTTGGTGTGGGCTACCCCTTCTAAGTGCTCTTTGCGGGGTGTGAACGATGCCAGCAAGTGGTATGTTGGGGCAAAATTTTATATGGTTTTGTTGTAAAGAGGAAAAATTTGTTATCTTTGTATCGGTAAAGCTATGTCCTTAGGGTACCTCGGGGCTGTTTATGATGGTAAAGTATGCTGCCTTGAGCCTTGAAGATGTAGGGCTTATGACCTAAATTTATTGTATGGTAGAGACCGACGAGCGTATAGATTTTCCCATCGACCTCGTATATGCGTGGGTAGATGGTAGTGATCCGGAGTGGAGAGAGAAGCGCGATCGTTATATGCCGGCCAGACCCAAGAGTGGGCCTTCACCGCAGAGCTGCAGTGAGTCGCGCTGGAGAGATAACGATGAGTTGCTCTTCTCGTTACGCTCTGTGGAGAAGTATGCTCCATGGGTCAACCATATCTACATTATCACCGACTCGCAACACCCCAAGTGGTTGAATCTCAACCATCCCAAGATTAGCATCGTCGACCATAAGGACATCCTCCCTGCTGAGGCCTTGCCCGTATTCTCGTCGCACGCCATCGAGAGCTGCATATATAAGATTCCGGGTCTCGCCGAGCACTTCATCTTCGGCAACGACGACACTTTCTTTGGTGCGCCCACCACACCGGACGTTTTCTTCAAGCCCGACGGCTCGCCCATTGTGCGACTTATGGGTGCTCGTATGAATCGTCGCCGCGCACGCACGGGAGGCAACTATGCGCGTGTGCTCTTCCACATGCAGAAGCTCGTGAATGAGAAGTGGGGTAAGCTTATATGCCATGCTCCACACCATAACTTCGATGCTTATCGTAAGAGCGACTACGAGTACTGTGTGGCACAGATGAAGGATGCGTGGGAGCGTACGTCGTATCGCCGCTTTCGTAACAATAAGGATATGCAGCGCTGCTTTGTGAGCTACTATGTCGTAGCCACGGGTCAGGCTGAGCTTCGCAAGGTGGGGCGTTACAATCGCATCAATACGCCCGGGGACCTTGTCAAGGCACTTATGAGTGGACACTATGCTGCCGACTCGCGTTGGATCAAGCTTGTGAGCCCCGACTATAAGAAGGAGTTCGAGAAGTATAACCCCCTGATGTTCTGTATGAACGATAGCGAGTACTCTTCGGATGTCGATCGTGACCGTATGGTTGCGTTTTTGAGGGGGATGTTTCCTGAGAAGTCATCTTTCGAGCTCTAAATTGTTTAGTTTGGAGCCTCTGCGGCGTGTCCCTCGCAGCTTTGCATAAGAGGTTGCTGTGTTAGTGAGCAATCTATCTCTCGACGCCATTTTTCGCGTCAATACCCTATCTTAATACCCTCGATGTTTGGGAGGTGATAGGAGCTACGGTTTACCGTGAGTTCCTATAGTGCGCTTTTTCATCCTGAGCGGAGTCCCCCTTTGTCATCCTGAGCCCCCCCTGTCATCCAGAGCGGAGCGTTAGCGGAGTCGAAGGATCTGCCCGCGAGGAGACTTTGCCTCTTTGTTCCATTGTCTCTTCCAGATTCTTCACTTCGTTCAGAATGACATTTCGAAAACATGGTAGCCCTCGCCATGTCATCCTGAGCGGAGCCCCCCATGTTATCCTGAGCGCCCCCCCTCTTGTCATCCTGAGCGGAGCGTTAGCGGAGTCGAAGGATCTGCCCGCGAGGACACTTTGCCTCTTTGTTCCATCGTCGCTTCCAGATTCTTCACTTCGTTCAGAATGACATTACGAAAACATGGTAGTCCTCACCATGTCATCCTGAGCGGAGCGCAAGCGCAGTCGAAGGAACTGATTGTAATGTTTCTGTCACGATTACACAATGTTGTAGTCGCGATATATAAAAAAGGAGTGCTATCCTAAAGGGATAGCACTCGTGCTATACTATTGAGGCTGAACAAGAAGTAATTTAATCAGCCCCCGTGTATATTACTGAAGGTACTCGAAGCCTACAGACTCGTTAACAGGGCATAAAGCGGTGTTAACAACCTCCCAGCGGTTAGACTTATTCTTAGCGCTGACGATTACAAGTACTTCCATATTCTCGTGCTTCCAGCCAGATTTTACTTCCATCTCGAAACCTGTCTCGGCGGTCTCACCGGCCTTGATTATGCCAACAGAGTTACCTGAGAGGTCTGACTTAGAGTATGGTCCGCCAATATTGCGCAACGCGTGGTTGTAGATTCTGTGGTAGTCCTCAGAAGCGCCATACTGATTACCATAGATGTTGTTCTCGAGCAACCAAGCAGTAACCTTGTACTCAGCCTCAACAGCTGCCTTAACTGCTACCGATGCATATACAGTCGTGGAATCTCCTGTAGTTGCAATAGCGATACCTGCATCAGCACCATCCTTCTTGATAAGCTGTGTAAACTTCTCGCCTATAAGCTCTAAGAAGTAATCTCCTGAATAGTTCTCTACAACGCCATTGTAGAAGTTAACGTTGAGCACAGGGTATCCACTAGGCGTGTAGAAGTCGTCGACAACAGCTGCGGCGGCTGATCGTGCGGGGTCGCCATTAGCGTAACCACCACCGTGGCAAGCTACCTCATTGTAGCTGTTTTTCCACGCTGAATCGTGCAATGCAAGGAGATTATCCATCATATTAGGGCAGTTACCACAGTTAATACCCGTGTGGTCTACAATAAGGATACGGTGGTTGAACTTGGTATTTGCAGCATCTGTATCCTCGGGAAGAGTGGGAACATTAGCCAAAACGGTTACATACAACGTGTTAGATGACTTGCTTCCCTTAGTTGCGAAGAATGAGTATACACCAGTTGAGTCGGGTGTCAGTGTGCTGCCTGTGACAGGCTCCATAGTCTTGTAGTCGTATATAACGCAGTCACTTGCCGATGTAACATCTACACCGCCCTCGGTTACGTTGAGAACAATATCCTCGCCAAGAGCTATCGTAGTCTCCTCAGCCGAGAGGACGAGGTCGCTGGTAGTGTTTCCACCGCCATTGTTGTTGCCGCCATTGTTGTTGCCACCATTGTTGTCGCCGTCATTAGACGGACCCTCGATGCCCTCGCAGCCTGCCAAAGCGAAGGCTGCAGCTGCACACATAAGTGCGAAAAACTTTGTGATTTTCATTGTTATAAATAGTTTTAAGTGATTTATTCTGATTATACTTATTACTTCTTGTAGTCGTACTTAACCGAGCCGTTGATGGGGCAGATGGCGATGTTCGCTACGTCATAATTTTTGGTGCTGCTATTGTATACCGTGGCGATAACCATAACCTTGAGGTTCTCGTTTGCCCACTTTAGGCTCTGAATCTCCAAGGCCATCTCCTTCTCGGCTGTTGCACCGGCCTCGATGGTGCCGAGGTCGAAGCCTGTGATAGGATTAGATATGGCAATATGGCGGATAGAGTTGTTATGTGTGTAGTATGACTCGTCTGTAGTGCCAGCTTGCTGCGCATAGATATTATCCTCCAACAGCCAAGCTGTTACACGATAGTCGCCGGCTACCTTTGCCTTAACCTGGGCCTTCACAGCTACCATGGTATTGCCACCTGTCGCGGCTGCCATCACACCTGCATCGGCACCATCAGCCTTCCACAATGCGTCGATCTGCAACTTGATGCTCTTGTCATTTCTCTCGCCCGGAATAGGGTGGTAGAAGTTGAATGTGAGCGAGGGATAACCATTAATAAGGCTACCATAGTGCGATGTGACAACCTCTGCAGAGCGCGACCACGAGGGGTCGTCGCTATTGTAGGTGTGCGCCATAGCCTCGTAGAATTTGTCGTGATAATTGTCGTCGGCAGCAACCTTGCGGAGTGCAGCCATCATCTGTGGGCAATAGCCACACTTCGTACCCGTGTGGTCAACCAAGAGAATGCGGTGGTTGAATGTCGTATTTGTGGGCTCCTCATCCTCAGGGAGTACGGGGATTGAGGGTACAACAGAGATTTCGATGCTCTTCGTAATAGACGTGCCATATACGGCATAGAACTCATACTTACCATCTACATCACTCACGAAAGGGTTGCTCACCTCCTTGTATGTTGCCTTGTTGTATATCTTAGCCTCGGCAGTAACATCCGCACCCTCGCTTGTCACGGTGAAGGTGATGGGCTCGCCCATAACGGCAACATCCTTATCGGCGGTAAGTACCGCATTGCCTGTGGCTGAGTTCTCGTCACCGCCGTTACCCTCGCAACCAACAAAGAGGGTTGCCATAGCGCATATAAGCGCCAAAAACTTTGTGATTTTCATTGTTATAATCAGGTTAAATTATTGTTCGTTAGAATGTAATAGTTAGCGCAAGGTTTACACCCGTATATGCGGGCTGGTAGCGACATGCACCTCCCGAACATACGTAACCGGCACGATTACGACCGTATGCCAACTGTGCTCTGTAGTGGCTGTGTGTGAATGTCATACCCACCTGATAGTAGTGGAGTAGGTAGTTCTTGTCGGTGTTAGAGTTGTAGTTCGCCTCCATCTTTTCGCAGTTCCACATATCGCTAACGTAGAAACTGAACATAGGTGCAAAGTTATACTCTACCAAGCCTGCTACCCAGTCGCCCTCGTAGTCGTCAGAGGCAAGGTACTGAGCCTCGACACGCAACGAGTGCTTCTTGTTAAACTTATATGTTACATCGCCCACGAAGATGTGCGAAGCGCAATACTCTGCAGAGATCGCCTCCGAGTCCCAGTGGTTGAGAGACTCGTCCCAACGCTGGAATGAGTAGAGGAATGTTGTCTTGAGGCTCTTGTTCCACTGTCGCTCAACATCGAAGTTGAAGTCGATCCAGGCATTACGGCCATCAATCGTTTTGCCTTTACCATTCATCTTGTGCTTTATGGTGTTAAACACAGAGATGTTGGCGTGGAAGTTCCAATACTTGCCACGAGCCTTCTTGTTGCGCAACGAGTAGTAGACGTCGGCCTGACCGCCAATCTCACCCGCGGTAAATACCGTAGTGCCACGGTAGGGATTGAGGTTAGCAAGCATATATGTATGCTGGCGTGTGAGCAACGGAATGTAGCTCATAACATTACCGCCATAGAGGTTATTCATCGAGACCAATATCGGGGTGTTCATGTTCTTCTGATAGCGGAATGTGGCAGAGGCTGAGAAACGCTTGTAGTTGTAGCCGAGGTCGACGTGTGCCACGTGACCCTTGCTTGCCGGCCACATGCGATTGTGGATATCCTCGTTCAACTTTGCCACATACTCACCACGGAAGGTGAAACCTGCAGTCTCGAAGTTTAGGCGGCCAGAGAGCATATTGAGGTAGTCGCTCTCCAATCCCAACTTTGTTGCATCTTTCTGGTTGCGACCCACGTAGCTACCCTCAACCGACACCAAGCCATTGTTCCAGCCGATGATATCCGAGAGCGAGAGCGAGAGGTCGGCACCATAGATCCAGTTGGGTACGCGCATATCGTACAAGCGAGGCATACCGGCAACAACCTTCACGTTAAAATAGTTGTTGAGGTTGTAGTATGCGCGGGCACCTGCCAACGCATTGTTGAAGGCCAAGGCGCGCTCCTCGTATGCACGGAAGATGAGTCCATTGCCAAACTGGTCGTATATATCGCCAAGGCGCACACCCCAGTTCTGATCCTCCCACTGGATATACTTGGTGAAGAATGCCGTTACGGGCGTAGCCTTATCGCCAAAGCCCTGAAGCTGCGATTTTTGGTACTCGGTGATGTCGTAACCGCTGAGTGAGGGCAGGTAACCGTCAATCTGCACACCTGCCGAGAAGCGTCCCTTCGAGTAGTCAACCTTTAGGTAGTCGATAGATCCAAAGGGCTTCTCGCGCTCGTTTTTGCTGTTGAACTCTATGAGGTTCTTGTCGTTGAAGTACAAGATATTGTTACTCTCCAACGATATCGACACCTGACCCTCGCCGGCCTTGATCTGCGCTGCAGCCTCCTCGGCGGCGAACATAGATGCAACAACTATGCTAAATGTGAGTAAAAATTTCTTCATTCCGTAAAGTTTTTTCGATTAATGTTCAAAGCAGAGGTGGCAACACTCGGCTGCCACATCTGCTCGCATTGCAACTATTTCAACGCCTTGATCTTCTCAAAGAGCTCCTGCTCGCTACCGGGAGTGTAGCCCGAGTGAGAGTATACCACGTTACCCTTGCCGTCAACGATGAAGGTGTGGGGCGTGAGGCTCACGTTCATGGCGCGCTTGAAGTCCTGGTTCTTGTCGTAGATACATGTATAGTCGTCCCAGCCCTGACCCTGTGTCATCGCGCGGGCACGGCTGATGGCACGTGCATCGTCAACAGATACGGCAACAACCTTCATGTCTACCTCCTCGAGCCAGTCGTAGAGGTTGTCGTTGATGGCGTTAAGCTCCATGATGCAGGGCTTGCACGTTGTCGACCAGAATGAGATGATCATAGGTGTGCCATCCACCAAGTCGCGTGTAGAGATAATCTTACCCTCCTGGTTCTCAACCTTTACGTCGGGCATTGACTGTGCCGATGCGCTGAAGCCCACGAAGAGGGCGAGCATCAAAAACATAATCTTTTTCATAATCCTATAAGAAGTTTTAAGTTAATAATATCCTTATGCTCAATGGTTTGCCAAGTGTTATCTTGAGGTAGAGCCCCCCACGGTGACGGCCACAGCCACAGCCCGACTGCAACTCGCCCCTAAGTATCAACGCTCGGACGCACCATATTCGGGTGCAAGATAGTGAATAAATTGCAAAAAATAGCAACTTATCCCGAAAATTTCCGTGAAATGACTCATTTTTGGGGTAAAATGATTCCTCGCATCTTCCCCATAGGGGAAGTAGGCGAGGAATAGACCGGGGGATATGGGGTAGTGGTATGTCGTGAAGGTGGTGCCAAGGATAATAGTTGCTCGCCACCAACTATCGGCTATCTGCGTAGTCGCTGATAGTGGCATACCAGCAGGTTGCCATCGTCGTCGTAGAGGTGCATGCCGTTACCTTCGCAGTACTGCCACATCTTACACTCGGCGCACTTGCCACGCTTAGCCCACGCGCGGTTGCGGAACTTCTCAAAGCGGTTTTGCCATACATCCCAGAAGTTGTCGCGGTAGATGTTGCCCTGCGTGAAGTTGGCCCTCACGCTCGTACATCCCGAGATGTCGCCATTGACGCGTATCGACGCCACGCCAACGCCCGCATAGCACTCAAAGGGGTTTGTCCTCACACGCATCTCATAGCCACCAAGGAAGCCCTCGCAGCCGTACGACGCCATGATACGTCCCTCCTTGCGTGTTGTCTCGATAAACTGCATCAGCGCGGTAAACTCTTCGTCGTTGAGTTGCAGCGTGGGATCGGCAGCGGCACGGCCTACGGGAAAGATGGTGAATAGTCGCCAGCGACGCACACCGAGCGAGTAGAGAAACTCCTTGAACTCCGCGAGCTTAGGCATAAGGGCGGGAGTCACGCAGGTGACCACATCCGAGGCGAGCTCCTTATCTGCCGAGATCATGCGCACAGCCTCTACGGCACGTGCGAAGCTATCGCGATGTTGACGTATGTGGAGGTGCTCTTCTTCGAAGCCATCGAGCGACACTGTTATGGAGTGCAGACCCGAGCGTATGAGCGAGTTGAGCCTCTCGCGCGTGAGGCCGAGACCATTTGTGACCATACCCCACGGATAGCCACGACGGTAGAGGTTGATGCCTATCTCCTCGAGATCCTTGCGCACGAGAACCTCGCCACCCGAGAGGATGATGAGCACCTTATTGGGGTTTACGTGGGGCGTAATCTCGTTGTCTAAGACACGAAAGAAATCCTTGGCAGGCATATCCTTCATCGCGGGGTCTACCGTGCAGTCGCTACCACAGTGGCGGCACTTGAGGTTGCAGCGCAACGTACACTCCCAGAAGAGCGTGTTGAGCACATGCTCCTCTCGACGTATCTGTCGTAACTTCTTGAATAGCTTGAGCGCAATCCATTGGCGCACACCTAATCGCTTGCCCATACACCTACTTGCGCTTTAGTTCCACGTCGCCGAGCTCGACGACGTTGTTCACCGTCCCTATCTCTATCCTCAGCTCCTCGAACTCCCCGCCATGAGCCTCGCCATCGATGTCGCGGAAGAGCACCTCGGGGGTGTCGCCGTCGATATAAAACCAGCCACTCTGGTCGGAGGTTGTGACCGATCTCTCAATCGACACCTCGATGCCCTCGATGCCATTACCCTCGGGGTCCACAACGCGCCCCGAAGCTCCAAACTCAGGGTGAAACTCCGCCTCGGGGATGCCGTAGCACGCCACGCACGTGAGGGTCATCCCAAAGAGTGCAAATAGTCGTGTTAAAATCTTGCCAATAAGTGACATAGCTGTATTGTTTATTCGTTATTTGTGCTCTCCTCCTTTTAGATCTAAGGTGACGTCGCCGAGCGTCACTTCATACTCGCCTCTACACCAGCCTTCGCCATCCTTAACCTTTACGATCTTATCGCCAACGTTCATCGACAGAGGCTCGAACCAGCCGCCATTGGCCTCACCATCAGTATCCAAGAAATTGATGTAATTCATCGTCGAAACACTGTTATATGTGCCCTCCAGGCGACCCTCCTCGTTTGTTGTCGCGAGGGGCTTGGTGTTGTAGTCATTTTTCGCAGATACCTGAATGCCCGGGATGGGATTTCTCTCGCCATCGACTACGCGCAGCGATACCCTAAACACAGAGTACGGCGTGCCATAGGCATCCAAATTACCGCCCCCTTCAAGTTCTTCACAACTAACTGCACCGAAGCCGAGCATCGCCATCAGAAAATAGATCAATCGTTTCACAATCGTTTTATTATTAGTTGTTTACCTCACTATCTTTTTTGTGAAGTGTAACCTCGCCAAGCTCAGCGCGGAAGCCACCCCCGTACCAGTTGCCGCTACTCTCCTCTACCTGCTCAACCTTGTCGGTGATGTCGAGCGTGAGAGTCTCGAAGTCGCCACCATTCTCCATCCCATCAGGGTCGACAAACTCCACCTCGAACTGTGCCCCAGGCCATACGTAGGCATCGACAACGTTTATGTTACCCTCGCTATCCGAGGTGTTGTTTTCGTAGCCCAAGGGTATGCCATCGCAGTATACTTCGATGCCCTTGATCGGTGTTCCGGTCTCATCTACGACACGTGCCGAGAGGTGGAACTCAACATGCGGACAGCCATACTCGGCAACCACATCATCTATAGGAGCCTGATAGGCACACCCCGATGCGCCAAAGCCCAGAAGCGTCATTAAAAAATATATCAACCTCTTCATACTCTATAGTGTTAATTGGTAGATCTTTATTTGTTTATTCACAATTTAATCGTGGCAAATGCCTCCTTACGCTGGGCCGTTACGTTATCTTAAAACCTTACAATCACAAAGATAGTGTTTTTTTCTATTATTACCTATTGTCGGCACCCTTTTTTATTTGTATCACATCGCTCCCGTTAACGCCGCCCCGGGTTGTGCTGTTATAAGTTACAGTGTTACGTAATATCCATTACGGGGTCGGCTCTGTCGAAGGTGCCGTATAGCTGTTCGGCTGCCGCGCGACATCCTCCGCGGCACCGCTCCCATAGCTTGCAGTCGGCACATCGTGAGGGTGTGGTGGCAAAATAGCTGTCGCCGTTGGCGCGCTCTATGATGCTGCCGAGACTCTCTTCGTGTATATTGCCCAATATGCGTGGCGAGTGGTTGCAGAAGCGCACCTCGCCACGATAGTTTATCGTTAGTGGTCGCTGGCTGAAGTCCGTGGAGCAGTGCGTAAACATAATGTTGGGGTACTCCCGAGGGTCGAGGATGCACATTGGCGTACATACCCCGCTATGAACCTTCATGCCAAGCTCTCCCGCACTCTTGTCGACACGGCGGAAGGCATCGCGCAGCTCCTCGTGGCTGAGGCTTAGTTCCGCGGTGTGATGCTTGCCCAGACCACCGATGTTGAAGCGGTTGACCATCACGAGGCTTGCACCCAGCTCCTTGTATAATACCATTGTTGCCTCGATGCGCTCTATGTTCAAGCGGCTGAGTATCATTACGGGTACGAGCCACTCGCCCTTTGTTGCTGCCACGTTGCGTGCCGCACGCATGGCCCTCTCCCACGTGCCCACGCGCTGCGTGATACTGTCGTGGATGGTGGCACAGTCAGCAAGGATGGGTATCTGCATCTTGCCTATGCCTATATCGTTGAAGATGGCTATATCGTTCTCCGTGAGGAGAGTTCCATTTGTCAGTATGTTGACATTGGCACCACCGAAGCGCGCTTTGAGTGCGAGGTCGTGAACCTTGGGCATAAGCATGGGTTCGCCACCGGAGAAGGATATGGAGCCTATCTCGGCCTGTCGGAGCAGTTGCTTCAGCGTATGGCGCGCCTGACGGTAGTCGGGAGGTGCTATGGCTCTGGGGCTTGCGTCGCCCTTGAAGTAGTTGTAGCAGAACCTGCACGCCTGATTGCAGGCATCCGTCAGCTCGAATACCGCAACGCCAAGCTTTACTCTATCTCTACGCCACCATACCATATTAATCCACTATTACGATGTCAATACTGCCACTCTGTATGTTCTCCTTGTCGTCCGCCCACTCTTGGCATGAGGATTTCAACTTGGCCTCACCGCGATAGTCGCCCACAGCAATGGTGAACTCTACGGTGTCGTGCTCACCATCTCCGGGCAGTGTAATAGTTAAGCTCTGCAACTCTTTGCCCTCTATGCTTTCGAGTGAGATATACCCCTCCGATGCAAACTCGCTGTAGATGGTGATGGGGACAATGTCGCCATTACGTAGCTCGGTGCCGATCTTTGTGTCGGCATACACCATATTGCGTGGTGGCATCACTGGGTCGTAGCAGGAGGTTATAAAGCCCCCAATGCCTCCTTCGCAGCTTGCCGCTGTGAGGGCGCTCGTAATCGTAAGTATCGCACCACCTAAGCGGAACTTCGTGCGCACGGCACGTGCGCTACGCCCGCCACTAAGTGCTACCCACGCCGATACCGCAACGAAGGCCGCACCTAAACCGATAAGTATAATTGTCTTTTTCATAATTGAGATATTGGATAGTTTTCCTATTGCAAAATTACACTATAGAGGTGCTTTGCTCCAAATATTTGACCCTCTATTTTTTCAGCGACACGGTGTAAACATACTTGATTATCAATGAGTTATAAATTGTAATTTTGTTAATTTTTCAACACGTTGATTTTCAGCGTGTTACGATGATGTGTTTTGGGCGGACTTTAATTTGCTGATAATCAACGAGATGGCTCTTTGTGCGTTTTGTGTGGTGTATATTTTGCAAAAAAGCGTTAACTTTGCATTACTTAAAAATGAAGTATCTATGGGAACAGTTTTGAAGTATAGTCGCAGGCTCACGCGCGAGGTCTCGTTTGGTGGTGTGACGATTGGTGGTAATCGTCCTATTGCCGTGCAGTCGATGACCAATACCCCAACGGCGGATGTCGAGCGTAGCGTGGCACAGACCGAGAGCATTGCCGCGGCTGGGGCCGAGATTGTACGCCTCACGGCACAGGGGCGCAAGGAGGGTGAGGCTCTCGCTCCGATAATGGAACAGCTTAAGGCGTCAGGCTGTCGTGCCGCCATCGTTGCCGACATACACTTCACGCCCGAGATAGCGATGATTGCTGCCGAGGCGGTGGATAAGGTGCGTATCAACCCTGGTAACTTCCGCACGTCGAATGGTGAGCTTGAACGACTTATCGAGATATGCCGTCGTCGCGGTGTGGCACTGCGCATAGGCGTAAACCATGGCTCGCTCGCCAAGCGCATATTTGACGAGTATGGCGACACACCCGAGGGTATGGTAGCCTCGGCTATGGAGTTTTTAAGAATGTGTCGTCGTGCCGACTTCAACGATGTGGTTGTGTCGATGAAGTCGAGCAACACGCGCGTGATGGTGCATGCCTACCGTCTGCTTGTCGCAGCGATGGACAGGGAGGGCATGGACTACCCCCTACACCTCGGTGTTACAGAGGCGGGCGATGGCATCGAGGGACGCATTAAGAGTGCCGTGGGTATCGGTGCGCTTCTGGCCGATGGCATAGGCGACACTTTGCGCGTGTCGCTCACCGAAGACCCCGAACATGAGGTTCCCGTAGGACGTATTCTTGCGGAGTATTATGCGGGGCGCAGTGCCGAGTTCGAGGTGCGCGACACCGCGGAGTACAACCCCGTGCGCTTCTCACCTCGCACAAACGCCAAGCCTGTGGTGCATAGCGAGATAACCGAAGATTACGCTGTCATAGATGCTACCACGGATAACCCCACACACGAGTGGCGCGCGGCGATACTCAACCGCACAGACCGTCGCCCTGTGGTGCTACGTCGCAGATACGTCGAGGGCGATCCCACCCTCGTTGCAATATATGCTGCTGCGGATATGGGTCAGCTCCTTATTGATGGCCTCGCCGATGGCGTGTGGATTGATGCTCCTACGATCGATCGAGCGACGATAAACGACATTGAGCTTATGTTGTTGCAGGCCTCGCGCCTGCGCTTCTCGCGCACGGAGTACATCGCCTGCCCGAGTTGTGGCCGCACGCTCTACGACATACAGTCTACGCTTGCGGAGATCAAGGCGCGCACGTCGCACCTCAAGGATCTCAAGATTGGTGTCATGGGCTGCATAGTAAACGGCCCGGGTGAGATGGCCGATGCCGACTACGGATATGTGGGCTCCTCGCCCGAGCATATAACACTCTACCGCGGCCGCGAGGTTGTGGAGCGCAACATACACCAGCGCGACGCCCTCGACCACCTTATAGATATAATACGTGCCGATGGCCGCTGGCACGAACCCAACGAGTAAATAATTAGTAATTACTACTGATGCTATAAATTCTGTAACACCACTGTTAATTTGTTAAATATAAATTAATTACAAGTGTTCTTTGTTTTTATCAATTTAAATTGACACCTTTAGGTGTGCAAGGCAACGCCTTGCCACAAGTCCCCCTTTGACAAAGGGGGATTTAGGGGGAATGTAAATATAAAATATATAAAATATAGACGCATAGTAAGTTGGAGTTTTGATTTTCTGCTACCGTGGTAGCATCACAATAAAGCGTAGCACTTCATGCTCGCTTGAAAAATGCTACGCTTTATTGTGATGAAGGTGCATAGCACCAGAAAATCAATAATCATCGCACCAATAGTAATTAGTAACAAGTAATTAATAATTAAGAAGTAGTTCGGCACATGGCGATGAAGAGTTATAAGGCACGTGGCATAGTTCTCGGCACACTAAAGTATGGCGAGAAGGGGCTTATCGTACACATGCTCACCGACGTATGCGGCCGACAGAGTTATATGGTGCAGGGTGTGCGCCCCACGGCCAAGGGGTCTAAGATGGCGCTGCTACAGCCTATGTTTGCCGTTGAGTTCGAGGGCCTTACCTCGCCGAAGATGTCGATGCACAGGATAAAAGACCTGGTGCCCGGCATCGTACTACAAACCACACCCTTCGATGTGCGCAAGTCGACGATGGCGCTCTTCATGGCAGAGGTGCTCTACCGTCTTGTGCGTGAGAGTGAGCCCGCAGAGGGGCTCTTCGACTTTGTGTGGGGCTCGGTGGCGGCGCTCGATGCTCTGGAGGAGGGCATCGCCAACTTCCACCTATGGTTTCTCGCCAACCTCAGCCGTCCCCTCGGCTTCTCGCCCGACAATGAGTACCACGAAGGTGCATGGCTCGATATACGCGATGGCCACTTCACCCCCTATGCCCTTATGCCGAGTGCAGCCCTCACGCCCGAGAATGCCCGCATCCTGCACGATATGCTCGAGTGCGATGTACGCTATCTCGGTGAGATAGGCCTTAACCGCACCGAGCGCGTGGAGTTCCTTGCTGCGATGCTCAAGTACTACGCCTACCACCTCGAGTCCATCAAAACGGTAGAGTCGCTACGCATCCTACAAGAGGTATTTTAATAATCATTACCATAATAATAAAAGGGCTGACTTAAAAATAATTAAGTCAGCCCTGAAAATTTGTATTGCAACCCTTAGTTGAATGCCTTACCTATGGCAAGGAAGTCCTCAGCCCTAAGTGCTGCACCTCCAATAAGGCCGCCATCGACATTCTCCTTAGAAAATATCTCGCCGGCATTTGAGGGCTTGCATGAGCCACCATAGAGTATCGAGCACTCCTCGGCTGCAGCGCCAAACTTCGAGCGCAACACCTCGCGGATGTAGGCGTGAATCTCCTCGGCCTGCTCTGCCGTAGCGGTCTTGCCTGTGCCGATAGCCCACACGGGCTCGTAGGCGATGACAAGCGTAGCAAACTGCTCCTCGCTAAGGTTGAATACCACCTCCTCGATCTGCTGCTTAACGACGTCGAAGTGACGACCTGCCTCGCGCTCGTCGAGGTTCTCGCCAACGCAGTAGATGGGGATGAGGTTGTTCTCGTATGCGCGCGCCATCTTCTTGTTGAGCGTCTCCGACGTCTCGCCATAGTACTGGCGGCGCTCCGAGTGTCCGAGAATTACATATTTACAACCGAGAGCAGCAATCATCGAGGCTGCAACCTCGCCCGTATAAGCACCCTTAGCTTCGGTAGCACAATCCTGAGCACCCACAGCGATGTTCGTACCCTTAAGCGTCTCTATAACACTATGCAGGTGTGTGAAGGGGGGACATACGATAAAGTTTACGCACTCGCACACCTCACCACGACCGGCAGCTACACCCTTGGCGAGCTCTACACCCTCAGCAGGGAGAGTGTTCATCTTCCAGTTACCTGCTACAATCTTCTTTCTCATAATCGTATAATGTTAAATTTAGTTGTTATGTTAATACCGTGATAGCCACACAGTATCCCCCTCGAGGCGGACGTCTATCAGCGTCTCGCCATCGGTGGCTGTTATATTACAATGTTGCTATCTTCCTGCATTAGGGAGATCTTTACGCCTCCTTGTTGCTCTCGATCCACGCCTTAATCTCAGCAGTTGCAAGACCCAGCTTGTTCTTCTTGTTGAAGCCACAGAGGTCGTTGAAGAGCTTCATGCCATCCGTTACTGCTGTATTCTTGAATGACTCAAGGGTGATGTAGCCCATCTTCTGAATCGTAGCAACCCACTCTGCAGGGATGCCCGCAGCAGTGTATACCGCCTCATCGTCGGCGACAACCTTCTTCTCGGGACGCATCGTCGGGAAGAACAACACGTCCTGAATAGATGTCTCGCCCGTCATAAACATCGTGAGACGGTCTATGCCGATACCCATACCCGAGCATGAGGGCATGCCATACTCCAAGGCACGCACGAAGTCCATGTCGATGACCATAGCCTCGTCGTCACCCTTCTCCGAGAGGCGCATCTGCTCCTCGAAGCGCTCAAGCTGGTCGATGGGGTCGTTGAGCTCCGAGTAGGCGTTGCAAAGCTCCTTACCATTCACAAAGAGCTCGAAACGCTCGGTGAGATCCTCGTTGTCGCGGTGGCGCTTGCATAGTGGCGACATCTCGATGGGATAGTCCGTAACGAAGGTGGGCTGTATAAGGTCGCCCTCGCAGTACTGGCCAAAGATGGCATCGATAAGCTTACCCTTACCCATCGTCTCGTCAATCTCCACTTTGAGGCGCTTACAAGCCTCGCGAAGCTGCTCTTCGGTCTGTCCGGTGATGTCGTAGCCCGTCTTCTCGCGTATGGCATCGGTCATAGTCACACGCTTGAAGGGAGCCTTGAACGAGATTGTCTTACCCTCGATGACAACATCCGTCGTGCCGTTCACGGCCGTAGCCACGCGCTCCAACATCTGCTCGGTGAACTCCTGCATCCAGATGTAGTCCTTGTACGCCACATATATCTCCATGCACGTAAACTCGGGGTTGTGCGTGCGATCCATGCCCTCGTTGCGGAAGTTCTTGCCGAACTCGTAGACACCATCGAAGCCACCAACAATAAGGCGCTTCAAATATAGCTCCGTAGCTATTCGCATGTAGAAGTCGATGTCCAAGGCGTTGTGGTGTGTGATGAAGGGGCGTGCTGCAGCACCTCCGGGTATGGGCTGGAGGATGGGAGTCTCCACCTCGAGGTAGCCACGCTCGTTGAAGAAGTCGCGCATCGTCTGCATGATCTTGGCACGCTTGAGGAAGGTCTCCTTCACATGAGGATTAACCACAAGGTCGAGATAACGCTGACGATAGCGTACCTCGGGGTCGGTGAGAGCATCGAATGTCTGTCCATCCTTCTGCTTAACGACAGGCAGGGGACGTACCGACTTCGAGAGTACGGTGAACTTACGGCAGTGTACCGATAGCTCGCCCGTGTTGGTATGGAAAGCGAAGCCCTCCACACCGATAAAGTCGCCGATGTCGAGAAGCTTCTTAAACACTGTGTTGTAGAGCGTGGGATCGCCCTCGGGACATATATCGTCGCGGCGGATGTATACCTGAATACGCCCTGTGGCATCCTGCAGCTCGAAGAACGATGCCGAGCCCATGATGCGGCGGCTCATGATACGGCCGGCGATAGATACCTCCTGATAGTTACCCTTCGCGGGGTCGAAGTTCTCGGCAATCTCCTTAGCGCTTGCAGTTACCTCGTAGCGTGCTGCGGGGTACGGATTGATGCCGAGCTCGCGCAACGCCTTGAGCGACTGGCGGCGCAATACTTCCTGTTCACTGAGTTCGATGTTCATAGTATGTCGTTTAAATTTATATATTCAATGCGACAAAGGTACTGAAAAACGATGGAATAATCAACGGAAAAATAAATAATCGAATATCCATGCTTGTTTTTTCATAAAAAACAACTACTTTTGTGACCATGTAAAACATATTTGTGAATATAAAAGATTAGGTCTATGTTTTTTTACTACTTAATGCCCGTAATCTTCATCCTCGGCATCTTGGCTATTGCCTTCGAGGATGTGATTAAGATCAACAAGGCGGCGACAGCCGTGGGTATGTCCATCCTCCTATGGGTCATATTCCTTCTCAACGCCGAGCAATTCTTCGAGCTCGCCCCTCACGCCAACCTTGACCTCCTACGCGCCACCTTCCCCGCGTTGGGCGAGGTGCCCTCGAGCGACTTGGCATTCGAGTTTATAGAGTTTAAGCTTATGCACGGCCTCGGCGATGTGGCCACGACACTCTTCTTCGTCCTCGGCTCGATGGCCATCATCGACATTGTCGATACACATGGAGGCTTCGGCATAATATCGCAGTCGATACGCGCCGGACGCCTGCGCAAGCTCCTCTGGATCTTGTGCGCCATCACATTCCTGATGTCGATACTCTTGGGCAATCTTGCGACTGTCATCGTCATGATTGCCATCGCCCGCAAGCTTATCCCCGAGCGCGATAAGCGACTGTTGTTCAGCTCTATGATTATCATTGCTGCCAATGCTGGTGGTAGCTGCTCACCTATCGGTGATGTCACCACGCTGCTGCTCTGGACCGGTGGCAACATTACTGCCGCACATCAGATAAGCTCGCTCATCCTTCCTTCTATGGCGATGCTCCTTGTGCCGCTTGTGTGCGCCACGTTTATGCTCCCAAAGGAGGCTATGGCTACGCCTCTTGCGGATAACGATGGTGCGCAGTCAAACGTAAGCCCAAAGATGCGTAAGATGGTGCTCTACGTGGGCCTCGGATCGTTGGCATTAGTACCCGTATTGCAGACACTTATACAGCTGCCTCCATATATGGGCGTGCTGCTTGGTTTAGTTGCGCTGTGGGTCATCACGGATAGAAAGTATGCCGATGCGGAGGATGAGGCTACGCAGAACCTGCGCGTACACCGCTCATTTGCGCGTGTAGATGTTAGCACGGTATTCTTCTTCCTCGGCATCCTTATGTCTGTTCAGGCGCTTATCGTCACGGGCGAGCTCGCCATCCTCGCGAACTTCCTCAGCGACACCTTCACAAATCCGGATATGATTGCTGTCACGCTCGGTGTGCTGTCGTCGTTCCTCGACAACGTGGCATTGGTGTCGGCAACGATGGGTATGTACCCACTTGCAGATGTCGGTGTCTTTGCTGCCGATAGCTCATTCTGGACACTTCTGGCCTACAGTGCCGTATGTGGCGGTAGCATCCTTATCATCGGCTCGGCTGCGGGCGTTACGGTTATGGGTATGGAGAAGATATCGTTTGGCTACTACCTCAAGCGCTTCACGCCCATCGTGCTTCTGGGCTTCTTTGCCGGCGTATTGGTATACTCGCTGCTGTTCTAAAGGCGTTAGACACATAACAAAATAGGCTGCCCATAGGCAGCCTATTTTGTTATGTAACTGTGCATTATGCCGACTTGTCGATCTTCGACTTGGCGTAGTCGAGCGTTACGCGGAACTCCTTAGCATCGCCCTCGGGCATATCGAACATAACATCCATCATGATAGCCTCGCAGATAGAGCGCAAGCCACGTGCGCCGAGCTTAAATTCGATAGCCTTATCGACGATATAATCGAGGACATCATCGTCAAACGTGAGCTTTATATCGTCCAAAGCCATAAGTGTCTCATACTGACGTATGATTGAGTTCTTCGGCTCGGTGAGTATCGAGCGCAGTGCAGCGCGCTCCAAAGGCTCCATATAGGTGAGCACCGGAAGGCGGCCTATAAGCTCGGGGATAAGACCGAAGGAGCGCAAATCCTGAGGCTGGATATAGCTCATGATGTTATCCTCATCGATACGCTTGCGTGCCTGTGTGCCATAGCCTATAGCGTTGGTATTTAGGCGCATAGCAATCTTCTTCTCGATACCGTCGAAGGCGCCGCCGCAGATGAACAATATGTTCGACGTGTCGACCTGAATATACTTCTGGTCGGGGTGCTTACGGCCACCCTGTGGTGGCACATTGACAACCGTGCCCTCGAGAATCTTGAGCAGTGCCTGCTGCACACCCTCGCCCGAGACATCGCGCGTGATTGAGGGGTTGTCGCCCTTACGTGCAATCTTATCTATCTCGTCGATGAAGATGATACCGCGCTCGGCAGCCTCCACGTCGTAGTCGGCAGCCTGCAGCAGGCGTGAGAGTATGCTCTCGACATCCTCGCCCACATATCCTGCCTGTGTGAGTGCCGTGGCATCGACAATAGAGAAGGGCACGTGCAGAAGGCGTGCTATGGTGCGTGCCATAAGCGTCTTACCCGTACCCGTGGGGCCCACAAGCACGATATTCGACTTATCCAACTCCACATCCTCGGTCTTGCCCTTGGCGAGCAATCTCTTATAGTGGTTGTACACCGCCACAGACATATAGCGCTTTGCGGCATCCTGACCAATGACGTAGTCGTCGAGGAAGCTCTTGATGCGATCGGGGCGCACAAGGTCCTCCTTCGTAAGAGGCTTAAACTTAGAGGTCGTCTTACCCCCCTTAGCCCTTGTGCCATTGGCTACGCCCGCCACGATGCCGTGCTCGACAAGAAGCTCGTAGCCATGCTCCACACACGAGGAGCATATAGACGAGCCATCAGCACCATTGAACATCAATGGAGCCTCCTCAGCGGGGGTACCACAGAACGAGCAGTGCGTGCCTTTATGGTCTGTTGTCTTTCGTGATCTCTGTGTCATCTATATCCGTTGTTGTGTGATATTACTCTCTCTTTGTGTGTACGCTGTCGATAAGGCCATACTCCTTAGCCTCCGTCGCCGTAAGCCAGTAGTCACGGTCGGCATCAGCCTCGATTTTTGCGATGTCTACACCCGAGTGATGTGCGAGAATCTCGTACAACTCGCGCTTGGTCTTGGCTATCTCGCGTGCCGTAATCTCGATGTCCGAGGCCTGACCCTGCACGCCACCGAGAGGCTGGTGTATCATCACGCGCGAGTGGGGCAATGCTGCGCGCTTGCCCGCAGCACCTGCCGTGAGTAGCACAGCACCCATCGATGCCGCCATGCCCGAACATGTAGTCGCCACATCCGGTCGTATGAGCTGCATGGTGTCGTAGATGCCCAGGCCGGCACTTACGGAGCCACCCGGGGAGTTGATATATAGCTGAATATCCTTGTCGGCAGCTACCGACTCGAGGAACAAGAGCTGCGCCTGTATGATGTTGGCAACATCGTCGTAGATGGGCGCGCCAAGGAAGATGATACGATCCATCATGAGGCGCGAGAACACATCCATCGCTGCCACATTTAGATGGCGCTCCTCGATAATCGTGGGCGACACGTAGCCTGTGATGTCGCGACGATAGTCGTGCATCGTCATAGAGTTGATGCCGCAGTGCAGGCGTGCAAATTTATCAAATTCGTTCATTGCTAACAATATTTTATATGCGCGTGTGCGTGTGCGCATGGTGTTTATACGACGATTCCCGGGCGCGAGGCTCGGGAATCGCTCATATTCGTGGGAGTCATAGGTGGCATGCCCGACAAGTCGGCTGTCGCCACCCCCCCCCTTGGGTTGTTATGCTAACTCCTCGGCGAGCTTCGCGAAGTCGGCAGCCGATACAGCCTTCTCCGTAACCTTCACCTTGCCGCGGAGGTAGTCGACAACCTTCTCCTCGTAGAGCTTCTCGTAGATCTTCTGGAGCTGCTCCTTGTTGTCCATAATCTGCTTAGCGAAGTTCTCGAGCATATCCTGGGGTGCTGAGGGCATGCCGTACTGTGCAAACTGCATCTGTGCGAATGTCATAGCCTCGGCCTTAGCCTCCTCGGCAGTTACCTTAAGGTCGCCCTCGGTGATGAAGTGCTTCTGCAAGTAGTTCCATGTGAACATCTTGATGAATGCGGGGAAGTCCTTCTCGATCTCCTCGCGCGAGAACTTACCCTCGTTGATGACGTACAACCAACGCTTCAAGAACTCCTCGGGCATCTGGATGCCGGCCTTCTCGATAACGAAGTTACGCATCTGGTTGGCGAACATAAAGTCGCACTCGCGCTTAAGCTCGCGCTCGATCTCCTCGTCGATGAACTTGTCGAGCTCCTCCTCGTTTGTCACATTACCTGCGGGGAATGCCATCTTGAAGAACTCCTCGTTGAGCTCGGGGTCTGCAAAGCGGCGAATCTTCGTAATCTCCAACTCGAACTCGGGATTGATGCCATCGAGCTCCTCCTGCTTAACCGAAAGTACGGCAGCACGCTGCTCGGGCTTCTTGTAGAGCTCGTTGATATTTACCGTGGTCTTGTATCCCACCTTCTTGCCCTTGAACGCCTTACGCTCCTCCTCGCTCATAGAGATAAGGCCTACGTAAGCCTCCTCGATGCGCATGTCGCCATTGTCGAGTGTTACGTTCAGCGCCTCGTCGTTGGCAACCTTATCAACCTCTACGAGGCGGCCGTAGCGACGGAGGTAGTTTGCACGATAGTCGTTGTGCATCTTCTTGTCTACCTTTATCTTGCTGTATGTAACCTTATCCTTGGCAGTGAGCTCAAACTCAATCTTGGGAGCCTCACCAATCTCGAACATAAACTCAAACTCGGTGTTATTCTCGAAGTCGAAGGCGCCCTGCTCCTCTGAGGGGATAACGTCGCCTACGTAGTCGATGTTCTCCTTCTGCAGGTACTCAAATACCGAGTTCGAAGCGATGTGGTACGACTGCTCTGCAACGGCACCCTTACCAAACATCTTCTTAACAATACCCATAGGCACCATTCCGGGACGGAAGCCGGGGATGTTAGCCTTGCGCTTGTACTCGCGCAACTGCTTCTCTACGGCAGCACCGTAGTCCGCCTCATTGACAACGACCTTCAATACCGAAATGCCGCCATCGCGCTGTTCTCTTGTAATCTTCATAGTCTTATGTTTTTGTCTATTTGTATATTCTGCACTTAATGCCTATAGGTTGTGACACCTATATAGATATAAAATCGCGCAAAGATATATAAAAAAGTCGTAACCCGCAAATTTCGTAAAATAATTCTGTTGAGAGAGTAGCGATCACGCGGAATATAATTAGCCGCTACTAATGACGAATGAGACGAAAGAGACAAAAGAGACGAAGAGACGCATAATTTAGAGCGCAGCCATAGGGAGCCTGGGGAGCCTGGGTAAAGTGCTATCAGAGAACAACCCACGCTCCCCATACTCCCCAATTTCGCCTCTTTATCCTTAATGCTGACCCACTATTATCTCGGGTTGTGTGTGCGTGCCCCCCCCCTCTACGGTCTTGCCTTGAGAAAAGAATTGGGGGAGTAGCGTCTTCGCAGATAGCTCTCCCCCTTGTTAGTTAGGTTAATGAGAATTTTTGAGTACAATGGGCTAATTGGTGTGTCCATGAGAATTATTCGAGATGTGTACCCATTGTCTCCTGTTTGCACTGCAAAGGTAAATATAATTTTTTTATGTGCCAAATAATTTTTCAATAAATTTTCATTTTATGCTCGCCAATATTCTAAAAGGGTTTAATTATGCGCATTTTATGCACTATATTTGCATTATTATTCTATCGTGTGATTTGGTCTAAATGGCGTGTGAGTTACATGAGGGCGACTACTCCCGCAATGATGAAGAGTATGTATGTTACCACAGATGTAAGTGGCTGCACGCATATAAAGAGCATGGGCAGCATTGGTATGGCGCTGATGGCCATCGCTACGATTACGCCCGGGGTGACCCACCCTCCAATAATTATTGATGCGGCGAGCGTGGCTAACGACGTTAGGAGTAGAAACCACACTTTGCGAGCGCCTATGCCGAGTGTCACGCGGTTGGCGAAGTAGAGCATAGCGCTGGCGAGGGTTGTGGCCAAGAGCACGCCGATGAATATTAGTCGTGGTAGCGTGAGATACTCTATTATTGTCTCGAGCGATGTGCTTGTCAGGCCCTGACGTATGACAACTATGGGTGTTGCGATGTCTCCCATTGTGAGCCACTCGACATAGCAGTATATCATAAGCGGTAGTGATACGCCAACGATGGCGATGATGGCCTCGCGTAGTGTGCCACGGAGGAGCATTGTGAGTATCACGACGATGGCTGTTAGTGGTAGCAGGGCCCCATCTATGAGTGGTAGCGTGCCCAATGCCAACATCGATGTGAAGAGGTAGTGTGCGCGGATGTTGGGGCCGAAGCAGTATAGCAGGCGTCCGAATGTCTCACACGTCAGGAGTGCTACTACGGCTGTCGTTGCATAGTGTGCCGAGGGTAGTAGCGCCATAAGTGTCACGCCGGCAAGGGATATCGCTGCGAGCGTCCCCTCGGGATAGAGCGATGCGCGCGCCGTGGCGCGCGATAGACGTAGTGCCGAGTACACCATTAGTGGTGCTATGGCTAACACCGCGAGCACGGGGTGGTGTAGGGCAAAGTGCGCTATGGCGATACTTAGGGGTGTTGATGTTGACACCTCGAACGTTGCATGTATGTACGACGCGCCCGTTGCTATGGCTGTAACCAAGGCAAAGAGTAGGAGTGTCGCGAGCCCCTCGAAGAACTTATGTCGTGTGACGTCAAGTATCATTGCAGTGCAAAGATATAAAGTTTTGTCGTAACGTTGTCGCTGAGAGTCGAAAAAGTTGTCGATGACACCGCCCCTTTTGCTACTCCGCGTGATGATGGCGCTCTGCTGAATATAAGAATTATACTCCAATATTATCCTATTTGCGAAGTGGCTTATTCTATTGCTGCGATTTCACCCTCAAGAAATCGGCTAAAAATTGCAAGATGCACAATATCAATAATATACATATTTTGTCATAAATTAGCGATTATAGTTTTGAAAATGGAATAAGAAAATTCTATCGCAAAATCGCAAGTTTTCAACAAATCAGTGCGAAAAAAGTGTGTATATATATTGTAAGTCAAAAAAAATGCGTATCTTTGCGGGCAATTTCTCGCAAAAGGGAATTGAAACAATTAACAAAAATTTAAAGGACAAAAACGTTTTAAAGATGCCAACTATTCAGCAGTTAGTAAGAAACGGTCGAGTAAGCGCGGTTGAGAAGAGTAAGTCGCCCGCACTCGCAGCGTGTCCTCAGCGTCGCGGAGTATGTACTCGTGTGTACACAACGACTCCCAAGAAGCCTAACTCGGCGATGCGTAAGGTTGCACGTGTAAGATTGACTAATGGCAAGGAGGTCAACGCCTACATCCCCGGCGAGGGCCACAACTTGCAGGAGCACTCAATCGTGCTCGTTCGTGGTGGTCGTGTTAAGGACCTCCCTGGTGTACGTTACCACTTGGTTCGTGGTGCCCTCGATTCAGCAGGTGTTGACGGTCGTCGTCAGCGTCGCTCGAAGTATGGTGCTAAGCGTCCTAAGGCCGGTAAGAAGTAAGAGATTAAGAAATTGTATTTATTAAATTAGCAAGCAACAATGAGAAAAGCTAAGCCAAGAAAGCGAATTCTACTTCCGGATCCGAAGTTCAACGACGTGGAGGTTACACGTTTCGTGAACAATCTTATGCTGGATGGTAAGAAGAGTATTGCTTACACTATCTTCTATGATTCATTGGAGTTGGTAGGCAAGAAGATGAAGGATGCTGATAAATCTCCTCTGGAGATCTGGAAACAGGCTCTTGAGAATATCACACCTCAGGTCGAAGTAAAGTCAAAGCGTATCGGTGGTGCGACATTCCAGGTTCCTATGGAGGTTCGTCCCGAGCGCAAAGTTTCGATTTCAATGAAAAACCTTGTCCTTTATTCACGCAAGCGTTCGGGCAAGTCAATGGCAGAGAAGCTCTCAGCAGAGATAGTAGATGCCTTCAACCAGCAGGGTGCTGCCTTTAAGCGTAAGGAGGAGATGCACCGTATGGCAGAGGCTAACAAGGCATTTGCACACTTCAGATTCTAAAATTTGTAGACCAAAATGGCAAGAGATCTTAAATATACTCGTAATATCGGTATCATGGCTCACATCGATGCCGGTAAGACCACTACCTCGGAGCGTATCCTTTTCTATACAGGTAAGACTCACAAGATTGGTGAGACTCACGAGGGTGGTGCCACTATGGACTGGATGGTTCAGGAGCAGGAGCGTGGTATTACCATCACCTCTGCTGCAACCACAGCGTTTTGGAACTACAAAGGTAATCAGTATCAGATCAACTTGATCGATACCCCCGGACACGTTGACTTCACCGTAGAGGTAGAGCGTTCACTCCGCGTACTCGATGGTGCTGTTGCTACTTTCTGCGCCGTAGGTGGTGTAGAGCCCCAGTCAGAGACTGTATGGCGTCAGGCTGACAAGTACAATGTTCCCCGTATCGGTTATGTTAACAAGATGGACCGTACCGGCGCAGACTTCTTCGCTGTATGTGCCCAGATTAAGGAGCACTTCGGTGCAACAGCTCTTCCCGTAGTATTGCCTATCGGCTCTGAGGATAAGTTCGAGGGTATCGTTGACCTTATCTACAACAACGCCTTGTACTACTACGATGACAAGACTGTACGCGACAACTTCGAGGTTAAGGAGATTCCTGCTTCTATGAAGGAGGAGGCTGCCGAGTGGCGTGCAAAGCTTATCGAGGAGGTTGCAGCTACCGACGACGCTCTTATGGAGAAGTTCTTCGAGGATCCCGATTCTATCACTCCCGACGAGCTTATCGCAGCTATCCGTAAGGCTACCATCAATATGACTTTGGTGCCTATGATGTGCGGTTCTTCGTTCCACAACAAGGGCGTTCAGAAGCTTCTCGACTATGTAATGGCATTCCTTCCTTCACCTCTCGATGTTCCCGCTGTTGAGGGTACTAACCCCAAGACTGAGGAGTTCGAGAAGCGTGAGGCATCAGTAGACGAGCCCTTCTGTGGTTTGGCGTTTAAGATTGCAACTGACCCCTTCGTAGGTCGTTTGTGCTTCATCCGCGTTTACTCTGGTGCTTTGGATGCTGGTTCTTATGTTTATAACGCGCGTAGCGGCAAGCGTGAGCGTATCTCGCGTATCTACCAGATGCACGCTAACAAGCAGAATCCTATGGAGCGCGTAGAGGCAGGTGATATCTGCGCAGCTATCGGCTTCAAGGAGATCCGCACCGGTGATACCCTTACCGCTGAGAACGCACCTTTGGTACTTGAGCAGATGACCTTCCCTGAGCCCGTTATCGGTCTTGCAGTTGAGCCTAAGACTCAGAAGGATCTCGACAAGCTCGGTATCGCTCTTGCGAAGCTCGCAGAGGAGGATCCTACCTTCACTGTTCGTACTGATGAGGAGAGTGGTCAGACCATTATCTCAGGTATGGGTGAGCTTCACCTCGACATCATCGTTGACCGTCTTAAGCGTGAGTTCGGCGTAGAGATTAACCAGGGTGCTCCCCAGGTTAACTACAAGGAGGCTCTTACTCAGACTGTTCAGCACCGCGAGGTATTCAAGAAGCAGACTGGTGGTCGTGGTAAGTTCGCTGATATCATCTTCGAGATTGGTCCCGCAGATGAGGGCGTTACAGGTCTTCAGTTTGTTGATGAGGTTAAGGGTGGTAATGTGCCTAAGGAGTACATTCCCGCTGTTCAGAAGGGCTTCGAGTCAGCTATGGCTAACGGTGCTTTGGCAGGTTACACCATCGACTCAATGAAGGTTACCTTGAAGGACGGTTCGTTCCACCCCGTTGACTCTGACCAGCTCTCATTCGAGATCTGTGCTCGTAACGGTTTCCGCCAGGCAGCTCCCAAGGCTGGTTCGGTAATTATGGAGCCCGTGATGAATGTTGAGGTTGTTACTCCTGAGGAGAGCATGGGTGATATCATCGGCGATATGAACAAGCGTCGTGGTCAGATCCAGGGTATGGAGTCTAAGGGTACAGCTCGCGTGGTTAAGGCTCGTGTGCCCCTCTCAGAGATGTTCGGTTATGTAACCGTTCTCCGTACCATCTCTTCTGGTCGTGCAACATCGTCAATGGAGTTCTCGCACTTCGAGGAGGTTCCTGCAAACCTTGCAAAGGAGATCATCGAGAAGTCGAGCGGTAAGCGTAAGGATTTAGAGTAAAAATTAGAGATTAGATATGAATCAGAAAATTAGAATCAAGTTGAAGTCTTTCGACCACAACCTCGTTGACAAGTCAGCTGAGAAGATCGTTAAGACTGTGAAGGCTACTGATGCTATGGTTAGCGGTCCGGTACCCCTTCCCACGCGCAAGCAGATTTTCACTGTAAACCGCTCAACCTTCGTTAACAAGAAGGCTCGCGAGCAGTTCCAGCTCTGCACCTACAAGCGCATCATCGATATCTATTCGTCAACTCCCAAGACTATCGATGCTTTGATGAAGCTCGAGTTGCCTTCAGGTGTTGAGGTAGAGATCAAGGTTTGATAAAAACACTCGTTCGGGTAAGGACAATCCCGCGAGGGATTGTCCCAATGCTCGACAACAACCTATAATATATAAATATAGGTATAAAACATTCACTTTATTAACAAACAAGTAATTAGACAGTACAATGTCAGGACTTATTGGAAAGAAAATCGGAATGACTTCCGTTTACAGTGCCGAGGGTAAGAATGTACCATGCACTGTTATCGAGGCTGGTCCGTGTGTAGTTACGCAAATCAAGACCGTTGAGAAGGACACTTACGAGGCGGTTCAGATTGCCTATGACGACAAGAGTGAAAAGCACACCAGCAAGAGTTTGTTAGGTCACTTCAAGAAGGCCGGCGTTACCCCCAAGCGTAAGCTTGCTGAGTTCAAGGGTATGCCTGAGGTGAACCTTGGCGATGCACTTACAGTTGAGATGTTCTCTGAGGAGGACTGGGTAGATGTAACAGGCATCTCTAAGGGTAAGGGCTTTCAGGGTGTAGTTAAGCGTCACGGCTTCGGTGGTGTTGGTGGCCAGACTCACGGTCAGCACAACCGTCAGCGTAAGCCCGGTTCGCTTGGTGCATCATCTTATCCTTCACGCGTCTTCCCCGGTAAGCGTCTTCCCGGTCAGATGGGTGGTGAGACAGTTAAGGTTCTCAACCTTAAGGTCGTTAAAGTTATTCCCGAGAGCAACCTCATCTTGGTGAAGGGTTCGGTTCCGGGTGCAAAGGGTTCTTATTTAACAATTGAGAAGTAGTATGGAATTAGCTGTATTAAACACATTAGGACAGGAGACTGGTCGTAAGGTAGTTCTTTCTGACGCAGTTTTCGGCGTGGAGGCTAATGACCACGCTATCTACCTCGACGTTAAGCAGTTCTTGGCTGACCAGCGTCAGGGTACTCACAAGTCAAAGCAGCGTAACGAGGTTGCTGGTTCAACTCGTAAGTTGAAGCGCCAGAAGGGTACCGGTGGTGCTCGTTGCGGTAGCATCAAGTCGCCCTTGTTCCCCGGTGGTGGCCGTGTATTCGGTCCCGTACCTCGCGACTACAGCTTCAAGCTCAACAAGAAGCTTAAGCAGCTGGCTCGCCGTAGCGCACTTACCTACAAGGCACAGGCTAACGCAATTTGCGTTTTGGAGAACCCCGCAATGGAGGCTCCTAAGACTAAGGCCGTTGTTGCTATTCAGAAGGCGTTGAATATCGAGAACAAGAAGGTGTTGGTAGTTCTGCCGGAGACAAATGCCAACTTCCAGCTCTCTTGCCGTAACATTCCCTCGGTGAAGCCTATCTTGGCTCAGAACCTCAATACTTACGAGGTTATGAATGCATCGACAATTGTTTTGGTTGAGGGCGCAGAGAATGTAATCAATGTAATGTTAGCTTAAAAAACTTTTAAGAAAATGGAAGTAATTATTAAGCCTATTTTGACCGAGAAAATGACGATTCAGGGCGAGAAGCTGAACCGTTACGGTTTTATTGTTGATATCCGAGCTAACAAGTTGCAGGTTCGTAACGCTGTAGAGAAGATGTACAATGTTACCGTTACCGATGTCAACACCATCAATTACATGGGTAAGCAGAAGAGCCGCTATACTAAGGCTGGTTTGCTCCAGGGTCGCACTAACAACTTCAAGAAGGCTATTGTCACTTTGAAGGCAGGTGATCAGATTGATTTTTACAGTAACATCTAAACTTTTGAGAAGAGATGGCAGTAAGAAAATTTAAGCCGGTTACTCCCGGTCAGAGACATAAGATCATCGGCACTTACGATGAGATCACCACTTCAACACCCGAGAAGTCTCTCTTGGCACCCAAGAAGAGCACTGGTGGTCGTAACAATAGTGGTAAGATGACCGTTCGCTACATTGGCGGTGGTCACAAGCAGATGTATCGTTTGGTTGACTTCAAGCGTCAGAAGGATGGTATGGCAGCAACCGTTAAGACAATCGAGTACGATCCTAACCGTACTGCTCGTATTGCTTTGGTTGTATACGCCGATGGCGAGAAGAGCTATATCCTTGCTCCTAACGGCTTGCAGGTAGGCCAGACCGTAGTTAGCGGTCAGGGCGTAGCTCCTGAGCTTGGTAACACCTTGCTTTTGTCGGAGATTCCCCTCGGTACTCTCATTCACAATATTGAGCTCTATCCCGGTCAGGGCGCAGCTATGGCTCGTTCTGCTGGTTCGTACGCTCAGCTTTTGGCTCGCGAGGGCAAGTTCGCTATTATCAAGTTGCCTTCAGGTGAGACTCGTATGGTACTCGTAACTTGCCGCGCAACTGTCGGTGTTGTGTCAAATGGTGACCACAACCTCGAGAGTTCGGGTAAGGCAGGTCGCAAGCGTTGGTTGGGCCGCCGTCCTCACAACCGTGGTGTCGTAATGAACCCTGTTGATCACCCCATGGGTGGTGGTGAAGGTCGTGCATCTGGTGGTCACCCCCGTTCGCGTAAGGGATTGTTGGCTAAGGGTAAGAAGACTCGTAACCCGAAGAAGACAACCTCTAAGTTTATTATTTCAAGAAAGAAAAAATAATTAAATAGAGTACATAATGAGCCGTTCATTAAAAAAAGGACCGTTTATCGACCCCAAGCTCGAGGCTAAGGTAGTAGCACAGGCAGAGGGCAATAACAAGTCTGTAATCAAGACATGGTCACGCGCAAGTATGATTTCGCCCGACTTCGTAGGTCAGACGATCGCCGTACACAACGGAAATAAGTTTATTCCAGTTTATGTAACTGAGAATATGGTAGGTCACAAGCTCGGTGAGTTTGCCCCCACCCGTAACTTCCGTGGTCATTCAGGTAACAAGAAAAAGTAGTAGACTATGGGAGCAAGAAAAGCACAGATGGCCGAGAGACTTAAGGCCGAGAAGAAGCAGAAAGCTATCGC
>JAFWYM010000023.1 GCA_017517705.1 Alistipes sp. | reverse complement strand
GGTGCTGTGCGCAAAGGCGGGCAACGATGTTGCCTTACGTGGCTGAGGATTGTTTGCCCGCAAACAAGTTTTCGGCAACAATCCCCATCCCCGTGCGCTTCGCTCACGCCTTTGCTTTGACGTTCAATGCAGCGCTTGTGTCGGTGGCGCTGATTTTATTCGGGGTTGCCGCATTTGCGGAAATCAAGTTCCCACAAATGACGGCTTCGATTGGATGTGTATCCAATCGTCCGACCCCCGCCACCTCCACATTGAGGCTGAATAAAAAGTGTATTTTGTCGTTATGCTTGCCCTCAAAATGCTGACGCATTTTCGTTTAGATATTTACAATCCACCTAAATCCTCCTTTGAAAAGGAGGACTTTAAGGTAGATGCCAAGTAAACTGCGCTTTTTCGGGCTTCGCATGCCTATAACTACATCTTTTTATTCAACCTCTTTTTTGTTTGTCTTTATTGCGTGTTGTGCGTTGTGCGCAAAGGCGGGCAACGATGTTGCCTCTCTATTTCTCCCCAGTCTCCCCATACTCCCCACACTCCCCACACTCCCCACACTCCCCACAAAAAAATCAATTCCTCACGACTCACTACGCACTACTCACTACTCATTGACAATAGAGTGTTTTTATGATTCGTGCTATGATAATGCCCTGCTATTATCGTCAAAAACTGTTTTAGGCGAAAAAATAGGTGTTTTATTTTTGCATATCACAAAAAATGATTATCTTTGTGTGACTATAGATGTGTGCCTACTTTGCGCGAATGTGTAAGTGGCACGAGGCGAATGGAATAGACAATTTTTTATTTACCAATACAAACTTATTAAACGCTTAAAACTTATGAAACACAATTTCAACGCAGGTCCCTGCGTACTTCCCCGTCAGGCAGTTGAGGCAGCTATTGAGGCTATTCGCGACTTCGACAACACCGGTATCGGTATCCTTGAGATCTCACACCGTACTCCCGGCTGGGAGCGTGTGATGGCTGAGGTTGAGCAGCTTTGGCGCGATCTTCTTAACATCCCCGATGATTATGCTGTATTCTTCCTCGGTGGTGGTGCTTCGACTCAGTTCTTTGAGGTTCCTGCCAACCTTCTTAAGACTAAGGCTGCATACTTGCAGACAGGTGTTTGGGCTAAGAAGGCTGTTAAGGAGGCTAAGTTCTATGGTGAGGTAGAGGTTGTTGCTTCTTCTGAGGACAAGACCTACAGCTACATTCCCAAGAACTACACTATTCCTACCGATGCGGACTACTTCCACATCACTACTAACAACACTATTTATGGTACCGAGATCCACGAGGATATCGACTCTCCCGTAACATTGGTTGCCGACATGTCGTCAGACATCATGTCTCGTCCCATTGACATCAAGAAGTACGGTATGATCTATGGTGGTGCTCAGAAGAACGTAGGCCCCGCAGGTGTTACCTTCGTTATCATCCGCAAGGATCTTCTTGGCCAGTCAGGTCGTAAGCTCCAGACTATGGTTGACTACTCTACACACTATCCCGAGGAGGCTCGCAACCACTCTATGTTCAACACACCTCCCGTATTCCCCATCTTCGTTATGTACCAGACTTTGAAGTGGGTTAAGGAGCTTGGTGGCGTTGAGGTTATGTACAAGATGAACAAGGAGAAGGCTGAGTTGCTCTACAACGAGATCGACCGCAACTCTATGTTCGTAGGTACTGCTGCTAAGGAGGATCGTTCGTTGATGAACGTATGCTTCGTTATGGCTCCTGGTAAGGAGGAGTTCGAGAAGGAGTTCATGGAGTTTGCTAAGGAGCGTGGCATGGTAGGTATCAAGGGTCACCGTTCAGTAGGTGGTTTCCGTGCATCTATCTACAATGCTTGCCCCAAGGAGTCTGTTGAGGCTTTGGTAGCTTGCATGAAGGAGTTCGAGGAGCTTCACAAGTAATCTTTACACCGAGTAATTAACAATCAACATTATAGTGGCCGCCCGATCGTAGGGTCGGGTGGCTGCTATGGTTAACAAACATTAAAAATAAGAATAGACCTATTATGAAGGTACTTATTGCAACCGAGAAGCCCTTCGCAAAGAGCGCAGTTGAGGGTATCGAGTCAATCTTGAAGGAGGCTAACTACGAGGTAGTACGTCTTGAGAAGTATACAGACAAGGCTGAGCTTTTGGCAGCTGTTGCTGATGTTGATGCTTTGATCATCCGTAGCGATAAGGTTACGGCTGAGGTTATCGAGGCTGCTAAACAGCTTAAGATTGTTGTTCGCGCAGGTGCTGGTTTCGACAACGTAGACCTCGCTGCTGCAACTGCTAAGAACGTAGTTGTTATGAACACTCCCGGCCAGAACTCTAATGCTGTTGCTGAACTTGCTCTCGGCATGATGGTTTACATGGCTCGTAACCAGTTCAACCCCGGCACAGGCTCTGAGCTTCAGGGTAAGACTCTTGCTATCCACGCTTATGGTAACGTAGGCCGTTTGGTAGGCTTGAAGGGTAAGGCTCTCGGTATGAATGTTGTTGCTTACGATCCCTTCATCACTGACGAGACTGTATTCGAGCGTGATGGCGTGAAGAAGATGAACTCTATTGCTGAGCTCTACGCTGCTGCTGATTACCTCTCACTCCACATCCCCGCAACTGCTGAGACTAAGGGCTCTATCGGCTACGACCTCGCTATGTCTATGCCTAAGGGCGCTACCATCGTGAATACCGCACGTAAGGAGGTTATCAACGAGGAGGGTCTTATGAAGGCTATGGAGGAGCGCGAGGATCTCAAGTACATCACCGACATCGCTCCCGATACGAAGGATGTATTTGCTGAGAAGTTTGGCAAGCGCTACTTCGGTACTCCTAAGAAGCAGGGTGCTGAGACTGCTGAGGCTAACGTAAACGCAGGTCTTGCAGCTGCACGTCAGATTGTTGATTTCTTCGTAAACGGCAACCGTCGCTTCCAGGTTAATAAATAATCTTGTTGGCTCTTTAGGCATCTGGCGCGGCTGAAAAATGCTCATTTACGACAGTAAACTCAGCTTTTCACCCTTCTGCCAGCTTCAAAATAGCTCAACAATATTACTTATTACATCTATCAGCATCGCTGATAACAACTTTAGGGTGTCAATGAAATACTTGGCACCCTTACAAAGAATTTAAAACCAAGCTAAAACTATACTACTATGGTAAGAATTAAGCCCTTTAAGGGTATCCGTCCTCCGAAGGAGTATGCATCGGAGGTAGCATCACGCCCCTACGACGTATTGAACTCTGTGGAGGCTAAGGCTGAGGCCGGTGAGCGTTCATTGCTCCACATCATCAAGCCCGAGATCGACTTCGACCCCATCGCTGACGAGCACTCTGAGGAGGCATACGCTAAGGCTATGGAGAACTTCCGCATCTGGAAGGAGAAGGGTTGGTTGGCACAGGATGGCGAGGAGTACTACTACATCTACGCTCAGACTATGAACGGCCGCACGCAGTACGGTATCGCTATGTGCTGCCACTACGACGACTACCTCTCGGGTGCTATCAAGAAGCATGAGCTTACACGTCCCGATAAGGAGGAGGATCGTATGATTCACGTGCGCAACCAGAAGGCTAATATCGAGCCCGTATTCTTCACATACCCCGACAATGCCGAGATTGATGCTATCATCTCTAAGTGGGTAGCTGAGCACGAGGCTGACTACGACTTCGTTGCTGAGGATGGCTTTGGCCACCACATGTGGGTTATCCGTTGCAAGGAGACCAACGATCGCATCACGGAGCTCTTCAAGGGTATCCCCGCATTGTATGTTGCTGATGGTCACCACCGTACAGCTGCTGCTGCACGTGTTGGTCAGGAGTGCGCATCGAAGAACCCCAACCACACTGGCGACGAGGAGTACTGCTTCTTCTTGGCTGTTACCTTCCCCGCATCGCACCTGCGCATCATCGACTACAACCGCGTAGTTAAGGATCTCAACGGCCTCTCTAAGGAGGAGTTCTTGAAGGCTGTCGAGGAGAACTTCGTTGTTGAGAAGAAGGGTGCCGACATCTACACTCCTAACGCATTGCACAACTTCGCGATGTACATCGATGGCGAGTGGTACTCGATGACTGCTAAGGAGGGTACTTACGATGACAACGATCCTATTGGTGTTCTCGACGTTACCGTTCTCTCTAACCTCGTTTTGGATAAGGTTCTCGGCATCGCTGACCTTCGTACCTCTAAGCGTATCGACTTCGTTGGCGGTATCCGCGGTTTGGGCGAGTTGCAGAAGCGTGTTGACAGCGGCGAGATGAAGGTTGCTTTCGCGTTGTATCCCGTATCTATGCAGCAGCTTATCGACATCGCCGACACCGGTAACATTATGCCTCCCAAGACTACTTGGTTCGAGCCTAAGTTGCGTTCGGGTGTTGTTATTCACTCTTTCGATGAGTAATTAATTTCCGATTTTATTGGGCATATTTAGCCCATCCTAACCAAAACCCCTCGGGCTGTACGTCAAGTACGATCCCGAGGGGTCGCCTTTTGTTATGCACCACATTAGACCCCTTCTGACAAGAATCGGTCTCGCACTAAATACCTATATTCAGCACTTCTATTTGCAAATTAGCTGTTTATGCACTATCTTTGTATATGTATTCAACAATAATATCTATACGATGAAACTACAGCCCGAGACGCTGCTCAAGAATGGCAGCTATCGCATTATATCCGCCCTCGGACAGGGAGGCTTCGGCATCACCTATCTCGCAGAGCATATACACATGCGCCGTAAGGTGTGTATTAAGGAGTTCTTCCCCACATCGCTCTATCGCCGCGACGATATATCCCATTTGGCTACGGTCAAGGATGATGACAATGTGGAGGTTGTCAATGCATTCAAGGCTAAGTTTTTGAAGGAGGCCCGCACTATATCGACTATGGACAACCCCCATATTGTGCGTGTGTTCGACTCGTTCGAGGAGAACGGCACCGCCTACTACGTTATGGAGTATATCGAGGGCGAGTCTTTGGCCTCTATCGTTGAGCGCGATGGCGCTCTCGATGAGAGTACCGCACGCCGCTATATCGCGGAGGTTGCCGATGCCCTTGGCTATCTCCATGAGCGTAATACGTTGCATCTCGATGTCAAGCCTCACAATATTATGGTGCGTAAGAGCGACGACCGCGCCATACTTATAGACTTCGGCCTCGCTAAGCACTACGACGATGAGAGTGGCACGCAGACAACATTGACGCTCGGTGGTCGTAGCCACGGCTATTCTCCCATCGAGCAGTACGACGATGGCGGTGTTGCTTACTTCTCACCTGAGACCGATATATATTCGCTGGGTGCTACGCTCTACTACCTCGTCACTGCCAGCCACCCTCCGCGTGCCAACGTTGTGGGTAGCAATGGCCTCCCCGAGCTACCTCATAGTGTGTCATCACCGACACGTGCCGCTATCACTGCGGCTATGGGCTTTAGCATCAAGCAGCGCCCACATACTACTGCGACGTTCATGTCCCATCTCAATGGTGACGCCAAAGAGCCGCAACCCAAGCGCAAGAGGTGGTGGCTATGGCTACTGTTGCTCTTGGCAGTTGTAGGTGTTGTATGTGGTATCGTGCTTTCGGGTGGCGAGGATAAAGAGAAGGATGTTGTTGTAACTACCGAGGCGGAGGTTGTTGAGATTAACGAACCCGAGCCCGAACCTGTTGTGCTTCCCGACCCGATTTTAACGCTTACGTCCCAGTCGAGCGTTGCGGTTGGTGCGGAGGGAGGTAGTGGCAAGGTTGCGTATACCCTAACTAATAGGCGCGACGATATGCAACTATCTGTTAAGAGTAACGCCAATTGGATAAGTGTTAGCCGATCTGGAGATGCGATTAGCTATGTTGCGACTGCTAATAGTGGTGAGAGCAGCCGCAGCGCTAAGATTACTGTTACGTATGGCGATCAGAGCTTTGAGATTGTAATTACTCAGGCGGGCAAGCCTAAGCCTGTTGTTCCGGAAGCTAAGACCTACAATATTGGCGACTACTACAACGAGAATGGCAAGCGAGGTGTTGTCTTTGAGGTGTGGGATGGCGGTCGCCATGGCAAGATCGTCAGCCTTGATGAGACTTATGATGCTTGGGATTCGCGAGTGAGGTTTGATGGAGTAGAATATAAATATGGTACACGCACTTATGCCGATAGTAAGAGTGATGGTAAGGCTAATACGGATAAGATAATGGCTCGCTCGGATAGTGACTATTTTCCTGCATTCAAGTGGTGTAGGGCGAAGGGTAGCAGCTGGTATTTGCCGGCAGTCGATGAACTTAAGAAAATATGCAACAATAAGAGTGTGCTTAATGCTACCCTAACGAAGTATGGTGCTGCTTTACATGATAGTGTGTATTGGTCATCACCAGAGTTTGTTGATTATAAGCCGGAGTTTTGCGCGTATGGTGTCACTATGGGCAGTGGCGGCACCTTCGGCAGCAATAAGGACTTCAGCCACTATGTGCGCGCCGTGTCCGCTTTTTAGGCAAGTGGCTACCGCTTTAATGCTTCTCCCCGCTACATTGTTTGTGGGGAGTTTTTTTTATGGATGCTTTACTTTCACAAAGTGTCATTCTGAACGCAGTGAAGAATCTGAGTGTGTGGAGTATAGGGAGTATAGGGAGTTTAGGGAGTATGGGGAGTATAGGTAATATGGGTAGTATGGGTAATTATTTGATAGCGCTTTACCCACTCTACCCACTCTACCCACTCTACCCAGGCTCCCCATGACTGCGCTTTTAGTTATAGGGGGTATAGGGAGTTTAGGGAGTTTAGGGAGTATAGTGAGTTATCTGATAGCGCTCTCCTTAAACTCCCTAAATTCCTTAAATTCCCTACAATAACTCTTCCTAACCTCCCCATGACTGCGCTCTAAATTATGCGTCTCTTCGTCTTTAATTACCAGATCCTTCGACTCCGCTAACGCTCCGCTCAGGATGACAATGGGTGGGGGGCTCCGCTCAGGATGACAGGGGAAGAGGCGCTTAGGATGACAGGGTGGGGCGCTCAGGATGACAAAGAGGAAGAGGCTCTGCTCCGGATATAACTCATGAGAGGTTGCATAATAAAATAAATATTACTAAATTTGTGATGCGAAACAACGTTTAACAATAAAATAATAGTCTATTATGGGATTTCTTCAAGAGTTTAAAACCTTCGCATTGAAGGGTAACGTAGTCGACATGGCTGTCGGTGTTATCATAGGTGGTGCCTTCGGTAAGATTGTAACATCGCTTGTCAACGACATAATCATGCCTCCGCTCGGTGTTGCCCTTGGCGACAAGAACTTCAGCGACCTCGGCGTTGAGCTCAAGCACGCCGTATTGAACGAAGCCGGCGAGGTGGTCGAGCCTGCGGTGCTTTGGAAGTATGGAGCTTTTCTTCAGACATGCTTGGACTTCTTGATTATAGCTGTGAGCATCTTTGTAATGATAAAGGTTATCAACAAGCTCACTTCGCTACGCAAGAAGGAGGAGGCCGCAGCAGCTGCTGCTGCTGAGCCCGCACCTGCACCCGAGCCCGCGCCGACAAAAGAGGAAGTGCTCTTGACGGAGATTCGCGACCTTCTCAAGGAGAAGAAGTAGTATCGAGGGTGAAGGATATTCAACCACCTAACAAAATGGGGATGACAAAAAAGTAAATTTGTCATCCCCATTATTATGTGCTGTGCTTCAATATCCTATTTCGCGATAGGCATCTTGTCGAGGCGACGCTGGTGGCGGCCGCCCTCGAACTCAGTCTCGAGCCAGATGTCGAGCATAGCCAAGGCCTCATCGTTAGAGATAAAGCGTGCAGGCATACAGAGTACGTTAGAGTTGTTGTGCTGGCGTGAGAGCTTGGCAATCTCGGGAATCCAGCAGAGGGCTGCACGGATAGCCTGATGCTTGTTGAGCGTCATAGAGATACCCTCGCCCGAGCCACAGAGACCTATGCCGCGCTCAAGCTCACCATTCTCGATAGCCTCAGCCAGAGGGTGGGCGAAGTCGGGGTAGTCGACAGACTCCTCAGAGTAGCAACCGAAATCCTTAACCTCGAAACCTTTGGTTGAGAGATAGCCTACGAGAAACTCCTTGAGGTCATAGGCAGCGTGGTCGCACGCAATACCGATTTTCTTTTCCATTTGTGTATAGTTTTAGGTTGGTTATTTACTCTTTTGATGCTCGCTTGCGGTCAACCTCCGAGAGAAGTATCTTCCTTAGGCGCATAGACTTAGGCGTGATCTCCACATACTCGTCTTCGCGGATATACTCGAGAGCCTCCTCCAACGAGAATACTACGGGTGGAGCAATCGAGGTCTTCTCATCGGAGCCCGAAGCACGCATATTGGTGAGCTGCTTAGCCTTAGTCACGTTCACGGTGATGTCGTTAGAGCGCGTGTGTTCGCCGATAACCTGACCGCAGTATACCTGCTCCATGGGCGATATAAAGAACTTACCTCTATCCTGAAGTTTGTCTATAGAGTAGGCGTATGCTGTACCCGTCTCCGAAGCGATGATGGCTCCCGATGTGCGGTTCTCAATATCTCCCATCCACGGCTCGAAGTCCTTGAGACGGTGCGTCATGATAGCCTCGCCCGCAGTGGCCGTTATCATCGTCGAGCGCAGGCCTATGATGCCACGCGAGGGGATGATAAACTCCAGGCGTGTACGCTCGTTTGCCGACTCCATATTCACAAGCTGGCCCTTACGGCGTGTGGCAAGCTCGATGACCGTACCTGCGCAATCGTCGGGGCAGTCGACAGTCATCTCCTCCACAGGCTCGCACTTAACGCCGTCAATAATCTTAGTGATGACCTTAGGCTGGCCCACCTGAAGCTCGTAGCCCTCACGGCGCATAGTCTCAATCAACACCGAGAGGTGCAATACGCCACGACCATACACGATGAACGAGTCGGCATTCTGCCCGGGCTCGACACGTAGGGCGAGATTCTTCTCCAACTCGCGGTCGAGGCGCTCCTTGATATGTCGCGATGTGACATACTTGCCATCCTTGCCGAAGAAGGGCGAGTTATTGATGGTAAAGAGCATAGACATTGTAGGCTCATCTATAGCAATAGGTGGCAGAGGCTCAGGGTCGGTAAAGTCGCAGATGGTATCGCCAATCTCAAATCCATCGATGCCTATGAGTGCGCATATCTCGCCACACTCCACACGCTCAACCTTAGCCTTGCCAAGCCCCTCGAATACCATCAAGTCCTTGATTTTGGTCTTTAGAAGCGTGCCGTCGCGTTTGGCGAGTGTTACGTTCTGACCATTAGTGAGGGTGCCACGTGTAACCTTACCCACAGCAATACGTCCTACGTATGGTGAGTATTCGAGCGATGTGACGAGCATCTGCACAGTGCCCTCGACAACCTCGGGCTCGGGAATCTCATCGATGATAGTGTCCAAGAGCGGGGTAATGGAATCTGTGCGCTCCGAGAGTACGTGCGACATCCATCCCTGCTTTGCTGAGCCGTAGATGGTCTTATAGTCGAGCTGCTCCTCGGTGGCACCGAGCGTAAACATTAGGTCGAAGACCTGCTCGTTGACAACCTCGGGGCGGCAGTTCTCCTTATCCACCTTGTTGATGACAACAATAGGCTTCTTTCCGAGCGATAGAGCCTTCTGTAGCACGAAGCGTGTCTGTGGCATTGTGCCCTCGAAGGCGTCGACCAAGAGAAGCACGCCGTCGCACATATTGAGGACGCGCTCCACTTCGCCACCAAAGTCGGCGTGACCCGGGGTATCGATGATATTGATTTTGTAGTCTTTGTATATTACCGACACGTTCTTCGAGAGGATGGTTATACCACGCTCGCGTTCGATGTCGTTGTTGTCCATAATCAGGTCGCCACCTGAGTGCTCGTTTTCTCGTACCAGGTTGCCCTGCATAATCATCTTATCCACAAGCGTAGTCTTACCGTGGTCTACGTGGGCGATAATGGCAATATTGCGTAACTTTCGCATCTTCCTTATATATTTTTTAACGCGACAAATGTAGCAAAAAAATCTCAAAGCACAAAGAGAAATTACGCTTTATGAGAGAGGTGGGATTTATCGCCAATGGGCAGTGCCTCTGCTACCGGCAACAAAAATCGCCGTCAATGGATAATACTTCGTTGTACGTTCCATTGACGGCATTTTCGCCGAGCGTTGTGGGCAGTGAGTAGCCCGCCCGGGGTGATAGATTACTGGTGCTCAGGACGTAGTAAATCTTGAACGACCTTTACGGGCGAGAATGTGGAGATGGGCACCTCGACAAAGAGCGTGTTCCAATTCGCCATGGCACCGTTCCATAAGCCGGGGAGCTCCTGCGCACGAAGCTCACGACCTCCTGCCGACTTCGACGAGATGAAGCCCGTCTTAGGGTCGGTATACTTTGTTAGATCATACTTGGTGCCGTCATAGCGCATTACGCCACATACGAGGTCTACGGGGTTGAAGTGTGTAGCCTCCTTCATAAGATGCATATCCTCCTTAGCTATCTGGCTCGACTCGGCAATCTGCAACTGCTCACGACCCTCAGCATCACGTACCCAGAAGGGGCCGCCACCGGGCTCACCCTCGTTCTTAACCATGCCGCATACACGTATAGGTCTGTCGAGCGTCGCAACGATAAGTTCGCGCGATGCATTCTCGGGGAGCTTGCAGCATAGCTCGTCGCGAAGGAATGTTGTGGCCTCGGCCTCGCAATCCTCGCCACGCTCAAAGGCGCGAAGAAGCTCAAAAGCACGGCTCTGGAGGCGTAGAAGCTCACCTGCCAGTACCTTCTTAAATGTTATGGTATCGGCCTTACGCTCATCTGTTGTTACGTTGTCGATGTTTTTAACGAAGATGATGTCGGCATCGAGCTTGTCGAGGTTGGTGATTAATGCTCCATGGCCGGCGGGACGGAAGAGAAGCTCTCCACTATCGGTGCGGAATGGTGTGTTGTCGGGATTTACGGCGATGGTGTCTGTTGCCGGGCTCTGAATCGAGAATGTCACGTTGTAACGGATGCCAAACTTCTCCTCATAGTGGCTCTGACGCTCCTTGAGCAGAGCCTCAAAACCGGCCTGATGCTCGGGCGATACGGTGAAGTGTATGTTGGCGCTCTCGCCATTTGAGGCGTAGAGGGCGGCCTCCACAAGGTGCTCCTCAATGGGCTTGCGTGCGCCATCCTTGTAGGCGTGGAACGTCACTAGTCCCTTAGGCTTGGCTCCATACTGAAGACCATCGATGATGATATTTCGAACAACATCCTTATCGTCGATTTGTGGTTTTAGAAACTTGGCCAACTCGGGAAAAAATGCAAACTTCTCGAGGTTGACAATGAGCTTGTCGATGCCCGCTGTGCGCTTGTCGTCGTTGACATACTCGAACAACTCCTTGAACATGCGTGTTGCAGCGCCCGATGCGGGGACAAACTTAACGGTGCGAAGTGTTTTAGCGAGGTTATCATAGTGGTTCTCTGCGGCCTTAACCTCTTCGTCACTAAGCTGCTTTACACCATCACCACCTGCCGCTGCTCGTACTACGGGGAGTGAAGGAAAGCCCTGACGGAAGTTCTCTATCTGTCGCTCGACCTCGGCTACGGTCAATCCGTGTGACTCAATTCTCTTGATGTCGTCGTTAGTAAACATAGTAGTATATAGGTTAATTATTAATATTTTAGAATATATTATATGCCCCTCTTCGATTATTATCCGAAATAGTTCCCAAATATAGCAAAAATTTTTTAACTTTGCACTATGAAACGTATTTATAATGATATAAATCTTCAGAGTCGCAATAGTTTCGGCGTTGTGGAGAGTGCTCGCGAGCTCGTTGAGTTTGAGACAAGTAGCGATCTGCGAGACTATTTTACAGAGTCTAAGCCCGAGCATTGGTATGTCTTGGGTGGTGGCAATAACACCCTCTTTACAAAGCGTTACGATGGTGTGCTTTTGGCCCCCGTGGCTGCACGAAGAACGATGCTTGCCGATGATGGCGTAAATGTAGATATCCGCGTGGAGGCTGCTCACGATTGGGATGCCCTGGTGGCATGGAGTGTGAGCGAGGGGCTGTGGGGTATCGAGAATCTATCGATGATACCGAGTTCTGTAGGTGCCGCGCCAGTGCAAAATATCGGTGCGTATGGAGCTGAAGTAAAGGATGTGATAACCACGGTCGAGTATTTCGATACCAATAGTTTAGACGTTGTGCGTCTTAGCAACGAGGAGTGTGGATTTGGCTATCGCGAAAGTATCTTTAAGCACGAACTTAAGGGTGTTGCTATTATCCTTGCCGTGGAGTTGCGATTGCACAGAAACCCTACGCCAAATCTGGGTTATGGCGATGTCATCAAGGAGGTAGAGGCGCGTGGCGGTGCTACGCTCGAGAATATCCGTGAGTCGATATGTGCGATACGCTCCTCAAAGTTGCCCGACCCTAAGATACTGGGTAATGCCGGTAGTTTCTTTAAGAATCCTATCGTTGAGCGTAGTGTCGCTGAGAGACTCCTTGCCGTATATCCCGATATGCCACACTATGCTGTTAATGGCAATGCAGATGTTGTAAAGCTGGCGGCCGGATGGCTTATAGACCGTGCCGGATTGAAGGGCTATCGTGCTGGCAAGGTGGGTGTTCACGATCGTCAGGCGTTGGTGCTGGTAAACCACGGAGGTGCTACAGGTGGCGAGGTAATTGCCCTCGCGGAGTATGTATGCTCGAGGGTTATGGATAAGTTCGGCGTGGCTATCAGCCCCGAGGTTAACATTTTGTAAATTATGCTGTTACTTGACGGATTTGAACGATATATCGAGGAGAATGAACTCTTCTCGCATGACGATAAGTTGTTGCTTGCCGTTTCGGGCGGTGTCGACTCGATGGTGATGATGGCGTTGGCCGCGGCTGCGGGCTATCGCTTTGGTGTTGCCCACTGTAATTTCCAGCTGCGTGGCGCTGAGAGTGAGGAGGATGAGCTCCTCGTTGAGCGTGAAACACAACGTTATGGCGCAGAGTTCTACAATAAGCGCTTCGATACTCTCGGTGAGATGGAGCGCACGGGCGAATCTATGGAGATGGCGGCACGACGTATTCGTTATGCTTGGTTTCGTGAGTTGTGCGACGAGCATGGCTACACGGCCATAGCCATAGCACATCATAGCAATGACTCGATAGAGACTTTCTTTATCAATATGTTACGTGGTACGGGCCTACGTGGTCTTACGGGTATAACCACGCAGGTGGGACGTGTTGTGCGTCCTATGATGTTTGCCACGCGCAAGGATATCCACGACTATGCTGTTGCTCATCATATTCCCTTTAGGGAGGACTCGTCGAATCGCTCGACGAAGTATCTACGCAACAAGGTGCGCTTGGGACTTGTGCCGATGCTCAAGGAGATTAATCCGCAGTTTACGACGATTATGCGACGTAACATTGCGCGACTGAGCCAGGCGCAGGATTTCATTACCTCGGCTATAAACATTGTCAAGGGTGAGGCATTGGAGCATAATGGCGATATTCACACTCTGCGTGTGGGACAGATACGTCCAACACTGCCTCGTAACTATGTCATCTACGAGATATTGAGTTCGGAGTATGGCTTCAAGGGAGATGTCGTCGATGCGCTGTGCCACGCCATAGATAATGGCGCCACAGGGCGTAGATTCTATTCGCGTGAGTGGGTTGCGGTTGTAGATAGAGGTGATGTTGTTGTGGCGCCCATTGCCGAGGATGATAGCTGTGAGACGATTGTTGAGCGCGGAACTGTGCGCTCCTACGCCGGAGGCTCGGTGTTATACTACGAGTATTGCAATATCGACTTTGTCGACAGCCTCGATCAGGGCGAGAATGTAGCTCTGCTGGATGCCGACAAACTGAAATTCCCGCTCACGGTGCGTCGTTGGCACGAGGGAGACTGGTTTGTGCCCTTCGGAATGTCAGGACGAAAGAAGCTTAGCGACTACCTTATTGACAAGAAGGTGTCTATGGCGGAGAAGAATCGCCAGTTCCTCCTCCTCTCGGGTGAGGATGTGGTCTGGGTGATAGGTCGTAGATTGGATGATAGGTTTGCGATTACACGTAAGACCGAGAATGTGTTAAGAGTCGTGCGCGATACTCTATAATTAGTTTAGATAGGTATGGCTAAAGGTGTTAAATTCAGCGATTGTATCGCGTCGTACAACGCGATAATGACAGACGTTGATGCTCGTCGTTTTGCAGGCATATATCTCCTTTCGGGCGACGAGGGGTACTTTATCGATGTTATTTGCGATCGCCTTGCGGGCAGTATTCTGAATGAGGCTGAGCGCTCGTTTAGTCAGGTTACGGTATATGGTGCTGACAGCACTGCGGGCGATATATGTATGCTCTGTCGTCAGATGCCTATGATGGGCTCGCATCAGGTTGTCATCGTTCGCGAAGCGCAGAATCTGGCCAAGATTGAGAATCTTGTTCATTACACCTCACAACCACAATCCTCGACCATATTTGTTGTGTGTTACAAGAATAAGGAGCAGGGGCGTGGTATCGATAAACGCACGGCCTTCTACAAGAGTTGTGTCAAGAACGGTTGCGTCTTTGAGTCTATACGTCCGCGCGACTATGAGGTTGATGCGTGGCTTGGTGGTTATGTGTCGTCTGTAGGGCTCACGCTGCAACCCAAGGCTATGGCTATGCTCAAGGAGCACGTAGGCATGGATTTGGCGCGTATGGCTAAGGAGATAGATAAGCTTGCAGTGTCGATGAAGGAGGGCGAGCGGGTCGTGAGCGATGCGCATATCGAGGAGTATATCGGCCTGTCGAAGGAGTTTAATACCTTCGAGCTTAATGACGCTGTGTTAAAGCAGGATATGGTGCGAGCTATGCGTATTGCCGACCACTTTGCTCACAACCCCAAGAGCTACCCTATAACGCTCACGATTACCGTTCTCTTTGGCCTATTTCAACAACTCTTTCTATTAAACTACCATAGTTGGCTGACTCGTAAGAGAGGTATTCCATTCCCATCGGATATGGAGCTCGTGCGACTTATCAGGGCTAATAATCCCTATGTCGTCAAGGAGCTCAAGACTCACATATCGAAGTGGGATAACCGCCGTGTGTTCGCCATATTGGGGCTCTTACGCGAGTATGATGCCAAGAGCAAGGGTCTGGATAATGGAGGTCTGGACAATGGTGAGTTACTCAAGGAGTTGCTTCTTAAGATATTCATTCAACGACCATAGATGTTATGAGGTTGATGGCGTGGAATGATGGCTGTGTTGTCGAGGTGAAGGATTTTCATCTTGCCAGTCCCTACATCCTGCAACGTGTGCATACGCTCGACTATCGAGCCTACAATGTGAGTCGCCATCTTATGCTTCTTAGGGATTGCTCTATCGAGATCTTCGGCTTCGCCTCATTGTGTGGTGTAGCCGATGCCGAGCGCATCATCACCAAACTCCTCGAGCTGTCGCGTGTGTCACGAAGGTTGAGCACGCCTGTAGCTATGCGTCTCGATTCGCATGGACATCTATCGTTTGAGGTGGAAAAGCCTATATTGTATGAGGGTTATTCGGTGAGGGCTAAGCGCATCTCTCTCGCTCCGTTAACAATGCCATACCCCGAGTATCTGTCGCAAACGTCGGTCTCTGTCGCTGTAGATGCTATGGCTGATAGCCGTATTGTTAAGGATGGTGGCGATGCTGCGTTATGGGTTGACACCGCGGGTAACGCTATAAGCCGTCCTTGGTTACCACTATTTGCTGTATATGGCGGTAGAGTATACACCCCTATGGAGTACGATACGGTGGAGTATGCCGTAACGAGCGATGCTATTAAACGTGCCGGTATTGAGCTTGTGGTTCGACCTCTCTCCGTGGCTTCGCTCATGCGTATGGACGAACTATTTATGGTCGATGCTATGGGTGTCACATCTGTTGCTTCTATCGCGGAGCACCGACTGCTATCTGTAGTTACGGCGCGTATTGCCGATGCTATCGCAATAAGATGAGGACGACTAAATTAGCCGCCCTCATTGCTTTCATTTTGGTTATTCGGAATTACCTGTTGTTGTCAATGGCATAGAGATATGCACCGAGCGATACGGCGTTGCTTGCTCCGATGTCCGAGAGAGTTACACCTATGCGCTTGATGGGGTCATAGTCAACCTCGCGGTTGCTGCCATATACCTTGATTTTAGTTGAGTTACCACGCGCAAACTCCTCAAACTCAGCTTTGTCGTCAAGATTGTATACGCGCATCTGCACTCTGTTTAATTTATCGCCTGACATGGTCTTAATCTCGGCACGCATCTCCTCGAGAAGTGCAGGCATAAAGTATTTAGAGGCACCCGTAAGACCGCCACCAATAACTATGATGCCATCCATTAGGGTAGCAGCTGTAGCCATGGCGTCACCCGCCACGCGACCGAGTGTTGCAAAGCTCTCCTGTGCCGCCTTTGCATCACCCTCGGCTGTGCCCTCGGCAATATCGAAAATATCTTTAGGTTGTAGTTCGCGTTCGTCACCCGAAAGCTCTCGGTATACGCGCTTTACGGCGCGTATGGCTACGCCATCCTCAACGATATACTCGGGAAAGTCGCGATGCTTCAGGCAGAAGGTCTCCACGCACGAATTATCGCCAAGATTGAGCTTCCCGTCCATGACGAAGCCAAAGCCGAAGCCTGTGCCAAAGGTGTAGCCAAGGAGGTTGCGGTAGCGCTTAGCAGAACCAGCCTCCTCGAGCATCTTGTTGATGCGCGGAAGGGCTCCTCCTGCAGCCTCGCCATAGGCGAAGAGGTCGGCGTCGTTATTGATATATACGGGGATGCCAAACCTCTCCTCGAGCATGGGGCCGAGGGCCACGCCATCGCGGAAGGATGGAAAGTTGGGAAGGTATCCACCGATGACGCCGTTGCGGTAGTCCGCGGGGCCGGGAAAGGCGAAGCTGATTGCAACGGGTGGCTCGGGGAGTGAGTCGATAATCTCGCTAAAGCCCGCAATAAGTGTTGCGAGGCATAGGTCTAAGTCGTGAGCCTGCGAAGGCTTTGTGATGCTCTGACCGAGAGGTTTACCCTCAGACATAGCCCCAAATACGAAGTTGGTGCCACCGGCATCGAGTGTAACGACAATCTGCTTTGAAGTGTCAAGTGTTCTCATATGTCAACAAAGGTATAAATTAATTTTCAATTACCACAATATTTTTTAGACATCTTTTGCAATTTGTGTATGATGGTCTGCGAGGTGCTACAAATAGTCTAAAAAAGGGGTTTAATTCTTTGGAAATACAAAAATAAAGATTATATTTGTGGGATTTTTGACGTGCGCGCGTTCATATTTATAAAATTTATAAAACGTTGGGCGTATACTCATTGGGATATGTAGCACGTAAGTGTAAACGGATTACGATTGAAAAAATTATATATAACTTAAAAACAACTATTACTATGGAGAACAACAAACTTCAGGAGCTTACGCAAAAGCTCTATAATGATGGCTTGGAGAAGGGTCGCTCGGATGCTGATCGTCTTGTTGCCGAGGCAAAGGAGACTGCAGCGAAGATTCTTGCAGATGCTAAGGCTGAGGCTGCGGCTATTGCCAAGGCTGCTGAGGCACGTGCCGAGGATATTGCGAAGAATGCGATGACCGAGATCACGTTGGCAGGTCGTCAGGCTGTGTCGAAGATTAAGACTGAGCTTGCGGAGGCTGTCATTATGAAGTCTACGGGTGCTGCTGTCAAGGCAGCTACGATGGATGAGGCTTTTGTTAAGGATATGCTCCTTGCTGTTGCTCACAATTGGTCGTCGTCGACAACCGATGTGTCGCTCAAGGCGTTGCTCCCCGAGGCTAAGCGTGCAGAGCTTGATGCTGTGATGCAGAAGAGCGCTGCCGAGCTTCTGAAGGCCGGTGTCGAGGTGGGCTACTCGAAGGATGTGAAGAGTGGCTTTAAGCTCGGCGAGAAGGATGGTGGCTACTACATCTCGTTCACGGATGAGAGCTTCGACGCGCTGTTGAAGGAGTATCTCCGCGAAAAGGTGTCTAACATGCTCTATAAATAGTTATGTTCTCTACCGAGTATTACTGTTTGGTTGCGGGTCTGCGTGATTGGACGCTCGACTCAGATACCAAGGGCTTCGACGTTCGCGAGATCCTCGACGAGATTTTCGAGAATCTCACGAGCGATGATCGTAAGGCCGTGGAGCTGCTCTACGCCTATTACGATTGCGAGAACCTTATTGCCCGTCGTGCTAAGAGTACCCGCCATAATGGCCTTGGTAATCTCACTGCGGAGCAGCTCGACGAGGTGCTTGATGAGCGCCACTACTCGTTGCTCCCGAAGCGTGTGGCAGAGGTTGTTAAACTCTACGTGGAGGCCTCGGATGAGGATCACGATGAGGATGTAAAGCTCGATGAGCGTTTCGAGCGCGCCATCCTCGAGGCATATTATGCAGAACTTGCCGCTTCGAAGTGCAGATTCTTGCGTGGCTGGGGTGAGTTCGATCGTAACCTACGCAACATCGCTGCGGCTGTTGCTGCACGTGAGGCTGGTCGTCAGGTTAAGGATGTGACGGTAGGTGGCGGTGAGATTGTCGAGCAACTCTCACGTTCGTCGGCTGCCGACTTCGGTCTTCGTGGCGAGTTGCAGTATATCGATGCTGTGATATCGGCTGTGAGCGACGAGAAAAATATCGTTGAGAAGGAGCGTAAAATCGACGCTATACGTTGGGCTGAGGCTGAGGATATCGCCGTATTCGACTTCTTCAATATCAATTTCATCCTTTCGTACTTAGTTAAGGTGAACATCGTGGCACGTTGGACGATGCTCTCGCCTGAGATTGGCCGTCAGATGCTCGAGCGCCTTATGGCTGATTTAGATGCTAAGCAGCTTGTGAATAAACAATAAAACTACATAAACGAATGAAAACATTAGGACGTGTAAACGGTATTATCTCGAACATCGTTATCGCCAAGGTTGACGGTCCGGTGGGTCAGAACGAGATATGCCACGTATATTGCGGTGATATCCGCATGATGGCTGAGGTCATCAAGGTCATAGGTGATGAGGCCTATGTGCAGGTCTACGATAGCACGCGAGGCTTGAAGATTGGCGACAAGGTCGAGTTCGAGGGTCACATGCTCGAAGCAACGCTTGCCCCGGGTCTCTTGTCGCGTAACTACGACGGTTTGCAGAACGACTTGGAGAAGATGGATGGCTTGTTCATCAATCGTGGTTCTATTACCGACCCTATCGACTTCGAGGCTAAGTGGGCATTTACCCCCATTGCTAAGGCCGGTGATAAGGTGACGGCTGGTGACTGGCTCGGTGAGGTTAAGGAGCAGTGGGTGATGCATAAAATTATGGTTCCCTTTGTTATGCAGGGCAACTATACGGTAAAGAATGTCGTTGCTGCAGGCGAGTATAAGGTGACGGATACCATCGCTGTTGTTGCGGATGTTGACGGCAACGAGTATAATATTACGATGGTTCAGAAGTGGCCCGTAAAGCAGGCTATTCGATGCTTCACGGAGAAGCCTCGTCCCTCACGTGTGATGGAGACAGGTGTTCGTGCCATCGATACCTTTAATCCCTTGGCTGAGGGTGGTACGGGCTTTATCCCTGGCCCCTTCGGTGCCGGTAAGACGGTGCTTCAGCACGCCATCTCTAAGCAGGCGGAGGCAGATGTTATCATCATCGTAGCGTGCGGTGAGCGTGCTAACGAGGTTGTGGAGATCTTCGCAGAGTTCCCCGAGTTGGTAGATCCCCGTACGGGACATAAGCTTATGGAGCGTACCATCATCATCTGTAACACCTCGAACATGCCCGTTGCTGCACGTGAGGCATCGGTATATACGGGTATGACCATCGGCGAGTACTATCGTTCAATGGGTTTGAAGGTGTTGGTTATGGCCGACTCTACGTCGCGATGGGCTCAGGCTCTTCGTGAGATGTCTAACCGTTTGGAGGAGCTTCCCGGTCAGGATGCCTTCCCTATGGATCTCTCGGCTGTCATCTCAAACTTCTACGCTCGTGCCGGCTTGGTAAAGTTGAACAATGGCCACACAGGCTCTGTTACGTTCCTCGGTACGGTATCGCCCGCGGGTGGTAACCTCAAGGAGCCCGTTACAGAGTCTACGAAGAAGGCTGCGCGTTGTTTCTACGCCTTGTCACAGAGCCGTGCCGACTCTAAGCGTTATCCCGCTATCGACCCGCTCGATTCGTACTCTAAGTATTTGGAGTATCCCGAGGTTCGCGAATACCTCGACGAGCATATCGAGAAGAATTGGGTAGATGCTGTATATGAGGGTAAGACTATCGTTCAGCGCGGTAAGGAGGCTAACGACCAGATCAATATCCTTGGTGACGACGGTGTGCCCGTAGAGTATCACGAGCGCTTCTGGAAGAGCGAGTTGCTCGACTCGGTTATCTTGCAGCAGGATGCCTTCGATAATATCGATGCTAACTGCCCGATTGAGCGTCAGAAGATGATGTACAATATGGTCTTGGATATCTGTCGCAAGTCGTTCCAGTTGGCCGACTTCGACGAGTGCTCAAAGTTCTTCAAGGAGCTCATCTACACCTTCCGTCAGATGAACTACTCGGAGTGGAAGTCGGAGCAGTTTGAGAAGTTCCGCGCTCAGATTGAGACCTTGGTAAATGGTAAACTTGCTTAATAAGGAGGAGAAGTTATGACAACACGAGCTTTTCAGAAAGTATATACAAAGATTGATAATATCACCAAGGCTACCATTACGCTTCGTGCTACGGGCGTAGGTAACGATGAGCTTGCAACCGTGGGTGGTCGCTTGGCTCAGGTGGTAAAGATTATGGGCGAGAAGGTTACTCTTCAGGTGTTTGCCGGTACCGAGGGTCTTGCTACAGACTCTGAGGTGGTATTCCACGGCGAGCCCCCCGTATTGCGCGTATCGGATGCCTTGGCCGGTCGCTTCTTCAATGCCTACGGTGAGCCACTCGAGGGTGGTGAGCAGATTGAGGGCGAGGCACGCGAGATTGGTGGCCCTACGGTGAATCCTTTCCGTCGTATCCAGCCTTCGGAGCTTATCGCTACGGGTATCGCAGGTATCGACCTTAACAATACCATCGTGTCGGGACAGAAGATTCCCTTCTTCGCCGACCCCGATCAGCCCTATAACGCCGTGATGGCAAATGTGGCATTGCGAGCTAAGGCCGACAAGATCATCTTGGGAGGTATGGGTCTTACGAATGACGACTTCCTCTACTTCAAGCAGGTGTTCGAGAATGCGGGTGCTTTGGATCGTATCGTTTCGTTTGTGAATACTACGGATAACCCTCCCGTGGAGCGTTTGTTGGTGCCCGACATGGCACTTACGGCTGCCGAGTACTTCGCAGTAGATAAGGGTGAGAAGGTATTGGTGCTTCTTACGGATATGACCCTCTATGCCGATGCTTTGGCTATCGTGTCTAACCGTATGGATCAGATTCCATCGAAGGACTCTATGCCCGGCTCGTTGTATTCGGACTTGGCGAAGATCTACGAGAAGGCCGTACAGTTGCCTAATGGTGGCTCTATCACCATCATCGCCGTGACTACGCTTTCGGGTGGTGATATTACTCACGCTATTCCCGATAATACGGGTTATATCACCGAGGGTCAGTTGTTCTTGCGTAACGATACCGATACTGGTAAGGTTATCGTCGACCCCTTCCGCTCGTTGTCACGTTTGAAGCAGCTCGTTATCGGCAAGAAGACACGTGAGGATCATCCTCAGGTTATGAATGCCTGCGTGCGTTTGTATGCAGATGCTGCTAATGCTAAGACTAAGTTGGAGAACGGTTTCGACCTCTCGGACTACGACGAGCGTGCTTTGAAGTTTGCTCACGACTACTCGGAGAAGTTGCTCTCTATCGACGTTAACATCGAGATTGAGGAGATGCTTGACACCGCGTGGACGCTCTTTGCTAAGTACTTCTCGAAGGGTGAGGTTAGCATCAAGCAGGAACTCTCGGATAAATATTGGAAAGCATAACAACGGCTTATGGCAATCAAATTTCAGTATAATAAGACCTCGCTCGGTGAGCTGAACAAACAGCTTAAGATCCGAAAGAACGCCTTGCCTACGATAAAGAGTAAGGAGAGTGCGTTACGCTCGGAGGTTAAACGTGCGAAGGACTCTGCACAGGCTTACCGTAAGGAGCTCGCGGCGCTCAAGGCCGAGTACGACTATATGGTACAGCTGTGGGGAGAGTTTGATTGTGATCTTATCCGCATCACTGATGTTGAACTATCGACACAGAAGATTGCGGGCGTGTGCATACCTATATTAAATGATATAGTATACCAGGAGAAGGCCTACGACCTCTTCTCGGCACCGGTATGGTATGCCGAGGGTATCAGGGTATTGAAGCGTATGTCTCGTCTCGGCATCGAGTTCGAGGTATATAATCGCAAGATGGAGCTTCTGGACTACGCACGACGCAAAACTACTCAGAAGGTAAACCTCTACGAGAAGGTACAGATTCCTGGTTATGAGGATGCCATACGTAAGATTAAGCGATTTATGGAGGACGAGGAGAACCTCAGTAAGTCGGCGCAGAAGATCGTTAAAACTCGTCAGGCGCAAGCCGAGGCTATGGAGGAGCCTAACGTATGATCAGTAAGATGATTCGCTATGACATTGTGCTCTATGCTGGTGAGCAGGAGCGCTTTGTGAACGAGCTTCGTGAACTTGGCTTGGTGGATATCACCACCACGGGCTGGGAGCCCTCGGAGCGCGATCGTGGTCTCTTGTTAGATATCGAGTCGCACAATAAGGCTTTAGAGGCGCTCGCTGCGTTTGCTAAGACGGAGGAGTATCAGGCTGATGCTGAGGCATACGCTTCAGGGGCTGAGGCCTACGAGATGTATACCATAGCACGTGACAAGCGCCAGTCGTTGCAGCAGGAGGTTGCACGTCTGCGTAAGCTTGCTGACGATGTTGCTCCATGGGGTAACTTCTCGGCAGAGGATATCGAGCGACTCGCAAGCCGTGGTGTGGCTATGCGCTTCTTTATGGCACAGGCTGCCGTCTACGAGCGTCTTGTCGCAGAGCCCATTGAGGGTGTCACCATGGCAGAGGTTGGCCGCACATCGGCAGCTGTATATTTCGTGGTAATTACTACGGATGATACGCCTATTGTTATCGATGGCCAGGAGGTTCGCCTGCCGGAGAAGGATGCCGAGCAGTTGCTTGCCGAGGTTGAGAGATTGCTTGCCGAGGATAAGGCGCTGAACGCTACGTTCTCGCGCGTCGCAGCCTCTAAGGAGCTTGTCGAAGATGAGTGCGCACGACTCAAGGAGCAACTTCAGGGTCTTAAGGTTGGTGCTATGGCTGGCCGTGAGGCCGAGGGTGAGCTGCTTATCCTTGAGGGCTGGGCTGAGGCCGATACGTCGGAGAGAGTGGATAAGATGCTTGAGGAGTACCCTTACTTGGTATTCGAGCGTCGCGATGCTACGATTGACGATGAGGCGCCCGTGAAGCTCAAGAACAATAAGTTTGCGCGCCTATTCGAGCTTATCGGCTCGATGTACGCACTGCCTAAGTATGGTACGATAGACCTTACAGCCGTCTTTGGCCCCTTCTATATGTTGTTCTTCGCCATCTGTTTGTGCGATGCGGGCTACGGTTTGGTGCTGTTGGCTGCGGGTTTGGGACTCTTGATGAAGGGTGGCCCCAAGTTGCGTCAGGCAGCGTGGCTCTCTATTGTGTGTGCTTCGTGTACGGTGCTGTTTGGCTTCTATGCTAACTCGTTCTTTGGCATGGCCATTTCGGACTTCGCACCTGTTATTAAGTTCCTCGACTTCCAGACACAGTTCTTCTCTATCTCGTTGGCTATCGGTGTATTCCAGATCTTGATTGGTATGGCCATAAATATCTGGATGAAGGCTAAGCTCTTTGGCTTTACCTCTACGTTCGGCCTACTCGGATGGTTCATTATACTGTTCTCTGGAGCGGTGGCTGTTGGTCTTCCTATGCTCAACGAGAGCCTTACCATACCGTTCTTCACGGCATCATCGCCTCTGTTCTATGGTATGATGGGCTTGGGTGCAGTCTTGATGCTCTTGCTCAACAATATCAAGCGTAACCCGCTTATCAACATTGGTGCGGGCTTATGGGATACCTACAACAATATCACTGGCTTGTTGAGCGACGTATTGAGCTACATTCGTCTCTTTGCCATTGGTCTTTCGGGCGGTGTGTTGGCTCAGGTGTTCAACTCGTTGGCTATTGGCCTCTCAGGTCTTTCGGAGGGTATTGGCGACTCGGCATGGTATGTCGTTGCAGTGCAGATTCTTGCTGCTTCGGTTATCCTGCTCATTGGCCACGGTATCAATCTCTTTATGTCGGCCATATCGTCGTTCGTACATCCTATGCGTCTGACCTTCGTGGAGTTTTATAAAAATGCAGGTTTCGAGATGGGACAGCGTTCATTCGATCCTGTGCGCAAAATGAAATAAGTAAACAAATAATAATTAACAATCTAAAAACTTAAACAATTATGAATTCAGCATTAATTTTGGCTTATTTGGGCGTTGCCCTTATGGTCGGTGTATCAGGTTTGGCTTCAGCCGTTGCAACATCACGTTGTGGTATGGCAGCAGTAGGTGCTTTGAAGAAGAATAGCGGCGCCTTCGGTAGCTATATGATTCTCTCGGCTCTTCCTGGTTCTCAGGGTCTTTACGGCTTCGTAGGTTACTTTATGGTCAGCGGCTATATCGCAGCCGACATGTCTATGTTCGCAGCAGTTGCTATCTTCGGTGCTGGTTTGTTGATGGCTATCGTTTGCTTGTCATCAGCATTGTTCCAGGCTAAGGTTTGCGCTAACGGTATCGCAGCTATTGGTAACGGTAACGACGTGTTTGGTAAGACTCTTATCCTTGCTGCATTCCCCGAGCTCTACGCTATCTTGGGTGTTGCTGCAACCTTCCTTATCTCATCAGTATTGGCATAAGGTTACGATATAGAACTCAAAATGGGGGTGACTAAATTGCTTTTAGTCACCCCCGTTTTTGAAGTGACCCCGAAAGTTTGGACAAAAAACTTTTGGGGTTTCTTTATGCGCAAAAAACACGATTATGTAGCATTACTCAAATATATGAGGATGCTCGAAGACGGTTACTCGGTCAAATCAATT
>JAFWYM010000022.1 GCA_017517705.1 Alistipes sp. | reverse complement strand
TGTGAGCAACTCGGTGCTTGGTGGCACCCGAGCCTACGCCTCTCCCGAGCAGCTTGCCGAGAAGAATATACGCAAGAATACCGACTTGTGGAGCTTCGGAGTCCTTGCTTACCAGATGCTTACGGGCGAGCTTCCCTTTAATTCTGGTAGCTTCTCGCCCACGAGCGATGAGGGCCACCATGAGCAGTCGCGCCAGATGAGGTCGGGCATCCTTCCCGAGTTGCTATGCAGCGTTGCCGAGCCCTGGCAGAGGCTTATTAGGGAGTGCCTTGTTGTGGATAATACCAAGCGCCTTGCCCATGTCGAGGATTGCCTGGCGATACTCGATGAAGGTGTCGGTAAGTGGTCTTTGGTTGCTGAAACTCAACTTGAGGATGTTGTTGTAACCACCGAGGCGGAGGTTGTTGAGATTAACGAACCCGAACCCGAACCCGAACCCGAGCCAGAGCCCGAACCTGTTGTGCTTCCCGACCCGATTTTAACGCTTACGTCCAAGTCGAGCGTTGAGGTTGGTGCGGAGGGAGGTAGTGGCAAGGTTGCGTATACCCTCACTAATAGGCGCGACGATATGCAACTATCTGTTAAGAGTAACGCCAAATGGGTAAGTGTTAGCCAATCTGGAGATTCGATTAGCTATGTGGCGACTGCCAATAGTGGTGAGAGCAGCCGCAGCGCTAAGATTATTGTCACGTATGGTGATCAGAGCATTGAGATTGTAATCACTCAGGCGGGCAAGCCTAAGCCTGTTGTTCCGGAAGCTAAGACCTACAATATTGGCGATTACTACGACGAGAACGGTAAACAAGGCGTTGTCTTCGAGGTGTGGGATGGCGGTTGCCATGGCAAGATCGTCAGCCTTGATGAGACTACAGCCGCTTGGGATTCGCGAGTGACGTGGGGTTTTATAAAAGGTTTTAGAAATGGTACACGTACTTATGCCGATAGTAAGAGCGATGGTAGGGCTAATACGGATAAGATCATGGCTCGCTCGGATAGCGACTATTTCCCGCCATTCAAATGGTGTAGGGCGAAGGGTAGCAGTTGGTATTTGCCGGCAGCCGATGAACTTAAGACAATATATAACAATAAGAGTGTGCTTAATGCCACTTTGCAGAAGTGTGGTACTACTTTAGACAAAAGTTGGTGGTATTGGTCTTCAACAGAGTATGTTGATTATAAGCCAGAGTTTTGCGCGTGGAATGTCCTTATGCGCAATGGCTACACCAGCCGCGGCGATAAGTACAACCGCAGCTATGTGCGTGCCGTGTCCGCTTTTTAGGTAAGTGGCTACCGCTTTAATACTTCTCCCCGCAACCAAAGTTGCGGGGAGTTTTTTTGTAGGTGCTTTGCTTTCAAAATGTCATTCTGAACGCAGTGAAGAATCTGAGCGTGGGGAGTATGGGTAGTATGGGTAATTATTTGATAGCGCTTTACCCAATCTACCCAATCTACTCAATCTACCCAGGCTCCCCATGACTGCGCTCTAAATTATGCGTCTCTTCGTCTTTTTCGTCTCTTCGTCTTTAATTGCCAGATCCTTCGACTCCGCTAACGCTCCGCTCAGGATGACAGGGTGGGGGCCGCTCAGGATGACAGGGTGGGTGGGGTGCTCCGCTCAGGATGACAGGGGGACGCTCGGCTTGGCGCTGTTACTCGAAGTGCGGAAAGTGATCGATGGCTACGTAGCCGCCATCGGGTGAGAGCATGAAGCAATGGGTGGTGAGGCCATTGGTGGTGACGAGGTAGCGACAGCCGAGGGTGGCGTTATAGCGTGCAGCCTGGCGCAGGGTCTCCTGGTCGATGGAGACATTCGGCTCCTTGCACTCGACGATAACAAGAGGCTTAGCATCCGAGCCTATAGCTACGATATCGGCACGCTGCGCCATGCCGTTAACATCCACGGGGTACTCCTCGACAATCTGCTCGGCAAGGAAGCCACACTCGCCACGCAGATACTCCACAACGTGTCGGCGTACCCACTCCTCGGGGGTGAGCACAAGCCAGCGTCCGCGCCCGCGGTCGAAGACCTCGGTGCGGCCATTAGCGCCTCGGCGTGCCCTGAGCCGTATGGGCGGAAATTGTAGTCTCGGAAACTCCATTTGTGATTGTTATTCCAAAATAAAATGTAACTTTGTGGCGCAAATATATTAAGATATTGAATAAAATGCAAACATCGAATATAAATGTCGAGGAGCGTGTGGAGCGTGCGCGTGGCTACTTCACTGCGGGATACAACTGCGCACAGGCTGTGGTAATGGCCTTCGACGATATCATGGGGCAGAGCCCCGAGACCTTGGCGCGTATGGCTGCCCCCTTTGGTGGTGGCATGGGACGTATGCGCGAGGTGTGTGGTACGGTGAGTGGCATGGCGATGCTCGCAGGAGAGATATGCCCCTCGGTCGATCCCAAAAACCTCGAGGAGCGCAAGAACAACTACGCCCTCGTGCAACACTTTGCCGAGCGCTTTCGTAGCGAGAATGGCGATATAGTATGTCGCAGGCTTATCGGCCTCGAGCCTATGGCGGAGCGTGCCGAGACGGCGATGCCCTCGGAGCGCACCGCAGAGTACTACAAGAAGCGTCCCTGTGTGGAGTATGTGGCCACGGCAGCACGCATAGTGGCGGAGTATATGAAAGATAAAGAGTAAAGAGTGGAGGTTATGTCGCGCGAGAGTAAGAGAGAGTATTTGAGTAGGTGTCTGAGTGTGGATTCTCAGCGTGTAATAGAGGGTAAGGGTAGGAACATAATACCCCCGCCCGAGCGCGAGTCGTTATGGAGTCTCTATCTCGATAAGTTCAAGGATCCCATCATCATAGTCCTCCTGGTCGTCTTCTGCCTATCTGTGGGGTTGTCGCTCTACGAGATATTTTTTATGGGTGACGACTGGTCGCTTATGTTCGAGCCCGTGGGTGTGCTCTTGGCGCTACTCTTAGCCACGGGCGTAGGCTTCATCTTCGAGGTTAAGGCCAATCGCGAGTTCGACATATTAAATAAGGTGAAAGATTCGCGCCCGGTGAAGGTGTTGCGCCGTGAGGCCGAGGGCAAGCGCCCCACGATGATGCTCGTTGAGCGTCAGGATGTGGTCGTGGGTGATGTTGTGCGCCTTGAGGGTGGCGATGAGATACCCGCGGATGGCGTGCTCCTCGATGCTCAGCATCTGCGCGTCGACGAGTCGAACTTCACGGGTGAGACATACGCTAATAAGTTTGTCGACGAGGCAGATTTCGACAAGGATGCCACCTATCCCTCGAACTTCTTATTGCGTGGCTCGACAGTCATCGAGGGTAGCGCCACGATGCTCGTCGAGGGTGTAGGCGTAGATACGGAGGAGGGTCGCGGTGTGGCTCTGGCAAGCGAGGGTAGCGACGTCAAGACACCGCTAAATCGTCAGCTCGACAGGCTCGGTAGCTGGATATCGCGCGCGAGCTTCATCATCGCAGCACTTATCATCGTGGGGCGTCTGCTGTTCTTCTGGCTCTCGGGAGGCTTCTCGGGAGGTGCCTCGTGGTTGGAGGTGCTGGAGTTCGTACTCGGCTCGGTGATGATTGCCGTAACGCTCATTGTCGTGGCTGTGCCCGAGGGCTTGCCCATGAGTATCACGGTGAGCCTGGCGATGAGTATGCGCCGCATGCTCAAGGAGAATAGCCTCGTGCGTAAGCTCCACGCCTGCGAGACGATGGGTGCTACGACGGTGATATGTACCGACAAGACGGGTACGCTGACGAAGAATCGTATGACCGTGGTGGAGTTCAAGGCGTGCAACGATGTGGCCAGGATGAGCATAATTGAGTGTATGGCGGTGAACTCCACTGCCGAGCTTACGAAGGAGGATGACGGAGCACTCACGGCCATAGGTAACCCTACGGAGTGTGCTCTGCTCAGATGGCTTAAGGATGGTGGCAACGACTATGTCGCCATACGCGATAACTTTACCGTTACGGCAGTCGAGCCATTCTCCACCGAGACGAAGTATATGGCTACGGAGGTTGTCCGTAAGTCCTCGGGGCAACGAGTGCGTTTCGTTAAGGGAGCGCCCGAGATTGTTATGGCCATGTGCGAGCATATCGCTGAGGGGTGCTCGCGCGAGGAGTTCGATGAGTTGTTGCACGCCTATCAGAGTCGTGCTATGCGCACCCTCGGCTTTGCTGTCGAGCAGCATGGTGTGATGACATTCCTCGGTGTGGTGGGCATAGCTGACCCTATACGTGACGATGTGGCTGAGGCCATAGATACGTGTATGAACTCTGCGGGTGTGCGTGTTATCATCGTCACGGGCGACACCCCCGGCACGGCACGCGAGATAGGTCGACAGATAGGACTCATAACCTCCGACGAGGAGGGACAGATAATGACGGGCCCCGCCTTTGCAGCACTCAGCGACGAGGAGGCCCGCGAGATGCTACGTGGTACGACCCTCAAGATAATATCGCGAGCACGCCCCGACGATAAGGCGCGACTCGTAATGCTGCTGCAGGCTAACGACGAGGTCGTTGCCGTCACGGGCGATGGTACCAATGACGCTCCGGCACTAAGCAAGGCGCAGGTGGGACTATCGATGGGCGATGGCACGTCGCGAGCGAAGGAGGCGAGCGACATCACTATTATAGACAACTCCTTTGCCAGCATAAATAAGGCGATAATGTGGGGCAGGTCGCTCTATCTCAACATCCGTCGCTTCATCATCTTCCAGATGACCATAAACCTGTGTGCATGTCTTATCGTGCTCTTTGGTGCATTTATAGGCGCGGAGTCGCCACTCACGGTCACGCAGATGTTGTGGGTAAACCTCATTATGGATACCTTCGCAGCTATGGCTCTATCGTCGCTGCCACCCGAGCGTAGCGTGTTGAAGGATAAGCCTCGCGATCCGAATAGCCATATTATAAATAGGAGTATGCTGCTGCGCATTGTGGGCGGAGGTCTTGCCTTCTTCCTATTCCTTGTCGGCCTATGGCAGTTGCTCTACCACACCGATGTTACGAGCGTGCAACAGCTGCTTAGTGGCGAGTCTGTACGCATCTTCTTCGACGAGATGTTCACTACCAATAGCGCCCAGCGGATGACACGCTACGAGATGGGCATCTTCTTCTCGGTGTTTGTGATGATGCAGTTCTGGAATCTCTTCAATGCCAAGAATTTCCGCACGAATCATTGCATCACGGCAGATATAGTGAGCCTCTTCCGTGGCGATGGACGCATAAAGGAGTCGTACAACCGATATTTCCTCCTGATTCTTGCCGTCATCTTGGGCGGTCAGATTCTTATCGTCACGTTTGCCGGTGAGCTCTTCAACGTCTCACCCTTGACATTCCAGGATTGGGTGTGGATAGCGCTGATAACATCTCCCATCATTATCGTCCCCGACCTCGTGCGTGCCTGCCGCTACTTGTGGCAGTGAGGGCACTCCTTGTGGGCACCGAGGATGGTGTGGGGAATATCGCCGTGCGAGATGAGCTGTATGGGGCAGTCGTAGTTGCGTAACTGCTCCTCGGTGATGATGTTGGAGTCGTGGCGATGTACGTGGCGATTGACGCATACGATGCTGCGCACGACACTCGAAATGGTGCCTATATCGTGTGATACCATAACGATAGCCATCTGCTCGGATAGGTGGTGCAGAAGATTGTATAGCTCGTTCTCGAAGCGGTTGTCGACGAAGTTCGTAGGCTCGTCCAATACGAGGAGCCGAGGCTCCGATATTATTGCGCGACAGAGCATTACACGCTGAAGCTGCCCTCCCGAGAGCTCGCCTATAGCACGGTTGCGGAGGTCGGCAAGCGATGTTCGCTCCAGGATGTCATCTACGCGGCGACGCTCGTTGCTGCCATAACCTCGCCATAGTCCACGCTCGGCCTGCAAGCCCGACATTACAACCTCGCGCACGCTAATCGGAAAATCCTTGTCGAAGGTCGATATTTGGGGTAGATAGCCTATATGTGGTTTTTTGCCACGCATAAGTTCTCGGCTATACTCTATGTTGCCGCTATATGGTATGATGCCCATTATGGCCTTTACAAGCGTGCTCTTACCACCGCCATTAGGGCCTATGATGCCTACAAAGTCGTTGGCGTAGATGTCGAGGTTTACATGCTCGAGTGCTGTGACACTATCGTAGCGCACGCCTACATCGCGCAGTTGTACAATCGGAGAGCTACTCATTGCTGCGGCACATTATGTATGTTACACGTTGAATCTCAAGGAGAATATCCTCTGCCAAAGGATTCGTAACGACCACCTCGGCTTGACACTCCTTGGCTATTGTTGCCACCTTGTCGATGCTATACTGCGGTTGCAGTAGTATTGTGCGGATGTTATTCGTCAGTGCCTCCTCGATGATGGCCTTGAGCTGTCGTGGCGAGGGCTCCTTGCCGTCGTGTTCTATGGCAATCTGGCGTATTCCGTAATCGCGTGTGTAGTAGGTGTATGCAGGGTGGTATATTAGTATTGCCTGTGTGTTGCTTCGCTCCACCGACTCCTGACAATGGCTGTCTAACGCCTCAATGCGCTCGACGAGTCTGTCTGCGGCTTCGCTATACTTCGCCGAGTCGGGGTATTCGGCCATAATGGAGCGCTCGATGGTGCGTGCCATCGTCTTTAGTGCGCGTGGTGATGTCCAGGTATGTGGGTCGATACCGTGGCTGTGGTGCTTATGTCCGTGTGAGCAGCTCCCCTCCATCGTCTCTATACCCTCGGATAGGTCGACGATGCGACTCTCGTCGAGGTTGGCAATTAGGCTCTGCTCGAAGTCTATGAGGCCGATGGCATAGACCTTGCTCGCGTTGTTTAGAGAGGTTAGCTGTCGCGCTGTGGGCTCAAAGGTCTCAGGGCTTGCCCCCTCGGGAACGAGCACCTCCACGCGGAAGTCGCCACAGGTAATCTCTTCTACTATGCGCTTGAGGGGTGTTATTGTTACAAATATGGTTTTTTCGGTGGCATTATTCTCGCGTGTAACACAGGCTGAGAGTAGTGTGCAAATTATGATAAATATGGTTATTCGTTTCATGTCAATGTCGTTTACAATACAAATATACGACAAAGGTATAAAAAAGTCTCCTTAAATTTTGTTTTTATCCGTAAAAATTTAGATATTTGCGCCAATAAAACCTAAAAACTTACGCAAAATGATTAAGAATATAACCGAAAAAATTGTATACGTTGGCGTTGACGATACCGATATTGACCTCTTCGAGAGCCAGTATGTAGTGCCTAATGGCGTATCCTATAACTCGTATGTTATCCTCGACGAGAAGGTCGCCATTATGGATACTGTCGATCGTCGTAAGAGCGACGAGTGGTTGCAGAATCTCGAGACTGTTTTGGCTGACCGCAAGCCCGATTACCTTGTTGTTCAGCACCTCGAGCCTGACCATGCAGGTACTATTGCTATCGCCCTGCAGCGCTATCCCGAGATGCAGGTTGTTGCATCGGATAAGGCTGTGAAGATGATGCCTCAGTTCTTCTGCGATACCGATTTTTCGGCACGCACTATTGCTGTCAAGGAGGGTGATACTCTTGATCTTGGTGGTCGTACGCTTCACTTCGCGATGGCTCCTATGGTTCATTGGCCGGAGGTTATGGTTACCTACGACAGCACGGATAAGGTGCTCTTCTCGGCTGATGGCTTTGGTAAGTTTGGAGCTCTTTCGGTGGACGAGCCTTGGGCTGATGAGGCACGTCGCTATTATATCAACATTTGCGGTAAGTATGGCGCACCTGTTCAGGCTCTCTTGAAGAAGGCTGCAGGCCTCGATATTGCCATTATCTGCCCCTTGCATGGGCCCGTGCTCACCGAGAACTTGGGTTACTATATCGGCCTCTACGACACGTGGAGTAGGTATGAGCCCGAGGAGGATGGTACCCTTGTGGCGTTTGCCTCAATTCATGGTAATACGGCAGAGATAGCAAATAAGTTTGCCGAGATTCTCCGCTCTAAGGGGGCAAATAATGTCGTTGTTCGTGACCTCTCGCGTGCCGATATGGCTAAGGCTGTCGAGGATGCCTTCCGTTACAGCCGTCTTGTTGTTGCTGCGGCATCGTACGACTCGGATGTATTCCCTCCGATGCACGACTTCCTGCACCACTTGGCCATTAAGGGCTTCTCGAAGCGTCGTATAGGTATCATCGAGAATGGTTCGTGGGCTCCCTCTGCAGGCCGAGCTATGCGTGCCATCATTGATGGATTTAAGGGTGTTGAGGTTGCAGATAAGATGGTGACCGTTATGTCTACATTGAAGCCGTCGGATATACCCGCACTTGAGGCTTTGGCCGACGAGATGTTGGCATAACTCCAACGTATGTTCGTACCAAGGACTGGCTAAGCTGCTTCTTAGCCGGTCCTTTTTTTTATCTCTCTTTTGACAAATTATTTTGGCGCTTTGGGATAATTTATATACCTTTGTGGGTTAAAGTTAATGTAATTAATATACTGTCGATATATGATTAAGTCAATGACCGGCTTCGGTAAGGGAGAGGCCGTATGCGGAGATAAGAGATTTCGTGTTGAGCTACGCTCGTTAAACTCTAAGCAGCTCGATCTGAACATTAAACTTCCGGGTCGTTACCGTGCTGTGGAGGCTGAAGTGCGAAGTATCGTGTCGCAACGCCTTGTACGTGGTAAGGTGGATTGCTTTATCTCTGTTGAGTCGCAGGTTGCTGAGACCTCGGCACATATCAACGCTGCGGTATTCAAGGCTTATGCCGACGAGCTTCGTGCTGTATGTGACGAGAATGGTGTTGCTGCCGATGGCGATGCTTTGTTGATGGCTGTGATGCGTATGCCTGATGTTGTTACAACCGAGGAGCAGGGTGTCACTGACGAGGAGCTCGCCACCATTGTTGAGGCTACACGTCTGGCCGCCGACGAGCTCGATGCCTTCCGTGTGCAGGAGGGTGCTATTCTTATTGCTGACTTATTGAAGCGCATCGACCTTATCGAGCAGTATCGCCACGATGTTGAGCCCTTTGAGTCGGCTCGCGTGGAGACTATCAAGAATCGTATTCGAGAGAATATTCAGAAGCTCGCCATCGAATTGGATAACAACCGCCTGGAGCAGGAGATGATCTTCTATATCGAGAAACTCGACATCACGGAGGAGAAGGTGCGCTTGGATAACCACTGCAACTACTTCCGCGAGGTGGCGGCTACGGAGGATGCTCCCGGTCGCAAGCTCGGCTTCATCGCCCAGGAGCTCGGTCGTGAGATTAACACAATGGGCTCGAAGTCGAACGAGGCTAATATGCAGCGATTGGTGGTTATGATGAAGGATGAGTTAGAGAAAATTAAGGAGCAGGTGCTCAATATTTTATAGTTGAACTATGGGTAAGTTGGTGATATTCTCAGCCCCGAGTGGTTCGGGTAAGACTACTATTGTACGTGAACTATTGAAGCGTTTTTCGTGCTTTGAGTTCTCCATATCGGCAACATCGCGCAAGCCACGTGGTGAGGAGCGTGATGGTGTAGACTACTACTTCCTCACGGCCGAGGAGTTTCGTGCGCGTGTTGAGCGTGACGAGTTTGTCGAGTGGGAGGAGGTATATGCGGGTACGTGCTATGGTACGTTGCGCAGCGAGATGGAGCGTATATGGTCGAAGGGAAATATCATCCTCTTCGATGTGGATGTCATTGGTGGTATCAACCTCAAGCGCCTCTTTGGCAATGATGCCTGCTCACTCTTTATTATGCCACCCTCGATTGAGGAGCTCGAGCGTCGTCTGCGTGGTCGTGGTACGGATGCCGAGGAGGTCATACAGAAGCGTGTCGACAAGGCCGAGTTTGAGTTGTCGAAGGCTGAGGCATTCGACCATACGGTCGTAAATGACGACCTCGCTACGGCTGTCGAGGAGTGTGTGGCTATTATCAACAACTTCCTAAAGTAGAGAGTAAGATGAAAAAACGTATGTTATTATATTTCGGCTCGTTTGACCCTATTCATAAGGGTCATATAGCGCTTGCCGAATACGCTATCGAGCGTGACCTTGCTGATGAGGTGGCGCTCATTATTTCGCCCCAAAATCCCTTTAAGGCCGATCTCCTACAGACGCCCGAATATACGCGCTACGAGATGGCCGAGATGGCGACAAAGGAGTCGCGCTATCCCGAGAAGATAAAACCCTCGGTTGTGGAGTTTGTCCTGGAGAAACCGTCGTACACGATTAATACGCTCGACTACCTGAAGGAGAGCTGTGGCAACGAGATGGAGTTTGCCATAATCACCGGTAGTGATATATGGGCGCGTTTCGATGAGTGGAAGGATTATGAGCGTATACTCAACGAGTACAAGATATATGTCTATCCTCGTAAGGGGTATGCCGTGGAGAAGTTTGCCGACCGTGTGACGTTGTTGGAGGATGCCCCCTATGTGGAGTTCTCGTCTACGGAGGTCAGGGAGCGTGCCGAGCGAGGTGAGGATATTACGCCCTATGTGTCATCCTCGGTTGCGGAGTATATCAAGACAAACCAGCTGTGGACGCCTGCGGGCAATATCGTGCGCCTCACGTCGATGATCGAGGCGGGCGATGAGCGTGCTGCGTTGTATGTCGAGCGTGGCAAGTGCTACTATCGTCATAACGAGTGGGGTAAGGCTATCAACGATTTCAATCGTGCAATGAAGCTCGAGCCCGAGAACGAGGAGGCGCGACAGCTTCACGATATGATTTATGAGATATTATCGTTCCGCTATAAGGATATATACAATCCGTAGACCATGATAGAGATTGACGATAAGATTGTAAGCCTCGACCTCTTGCGCGAGTCGTTTGCGTGCGACTTGACGAAGTGCAAGGGCATCTGTTGTGTCGAGGGCGACTCGGGCGCTCCGCTCGATATCGAGGAGGTTGATATTCTTGAGGAGGAGTGGAATAACTACTCTCCCTATATGACCGAGGCGGGACGTGCTGCTGTCGAGGAGCAGGGCTTTATGGTTGTGGATGTCGATGGCGACTACACCACGCCGCTTGTCGACAATGCTGCGTGTGCCTACGCCTTCGAGGAGGATGGCATCACCTTCTGTGCCATCGAGCGCGCCTACCGTGAGGGTAAGTGTTCGTTTATCAAGCCTCTCTCGTGTCACCTCTATCCCATACGTGTCACTCGCTTTCGCAATGGCTCGGCGGGATTGAACTACCATCGCTGGGCTGTGTGCAGCTCGGCGCGTGAGTGTGGCAAGAGCCTTGGTGTGCCTGTCTATCGTGGCCTGAAGGAACCTATTATTAGGGCCTTTGGCGAGGATTTCTACCACCAGATGGAGCTTGCCGAGGAGATGCTTAAGCAGATGAAGTAGCCGAGTGTAGATTGTTATGATAGGAATATTGAAATATGCGATTTCGGGTGCTTTGTTGACCCTTGTTGCCTCGGGCGCGTATGCTCAGACGTTGGATAGTTCTGCGTCTGTGCAAGGGTGTGATAGCCTGCGTGTTGCTGTGGCCGATACGCTACGTAAGGATAGTGTCGTTGTCAATCCCACACCGGAGCCTGTACACCCTGTGCGCACGCTTGGTAAGGTGGCTGTTATCGACACGTTGGCCACGGGTAATGATGCTCTGCGCATCATCCTTTTCAACGATAACACGTGGCGTTATATCCTCTCGGAGGAGTATAAGAACGACCCCGAGGTATTCAACGACCATTGGAATACGGATGCTACGCACGCCTATAACGATGTGGATGTTAACTCTCTCCCCGAGGCCACGGCCATACGCCTTGTCGACTCGTTGGAGAGCTACCATTACCCCTTTATGGGGCGCATAACGTCGCGCTATGGCCCACGTCGTGGACGTCCTCATCAGGGTATTGACCTCGCACTCAAGACGGGAGACCCGATTTATGCTACGTTCGATGGTAAGGTGCGTGTGTCGAAGTCAGTAAGTGGCTATGGCAACCTTGTTGTCATACGTCATAATAACGGCCTCGAGACCTACTATGCTCATCTCTCGCAGCGCGATGTTGAGGTTGGCGATTGGGTTGTTGCAGGACAGCAGATAGGTCTCGGTGGTAGCACGGGACGAAGCACAGGCCCGCATCTTCACTTCGAGGTGCGCTACCGCGGGCAGTCGTTTGACCCTGAGCGTATTATCGACTTCGCTACGGGCGACCTTCGTCGTGATGAACTGCTCTTGCGTCGTCGCCATTTCAGCATCTATGCTAAGTTCGAGCAGAATTTCGACGATGAGGTCGAAGCTGAAAAGCAGGAGGAGGCCGAGCGCAAGGCTGCTGCTGCCATCCAGTATCACACGATACGCTCTGGCGATACGCTCGGAGCCCTTGCACGCAAGTATGGCACTACGGTGACGCGCCTGTGTCAGCTTAACAATATCAAGTCAACATCGATACTGCGTATCGGTCAGCGTTTGCGTGTTAGGTAGTAGCGCTTTCTGCGATTATATGCTCTATAGAGGCCGACCAAAAATCCCTTTTTAGTCGGCCTCCTTTAAGGTAGATGCCAAGTAAACTGCGCTTTTCGGGCTTCGCAGTCCTAAAACTACATCTTTTTATTCAACCTCTTTTTTTGTTGCAAAAAAGTTATATTACAAGCTCAATTTTTATCAATATTTTGTGTCATCATAATATTTTTTTTACTATCTTTGTCTTTGTAATATAAACACTGTAAGTGCGTTACGATGTAGCACTTGAGCACTCTGCAAGCGTAACTCGCTGAGGGGGGGGGTATTTAGGCCTCCTCTCCTCAACTGATTTATAGGTGGATGTTCGGCGCGGATTGTGCATATTATGGTGTGTGGTATTGACGCAACAATTTTTTTATAACACGTTTACTTAAACAATTATTTCGATGAAAGCAAAGTTTTTAGCTTTGATGGCATTGGTACTCGGTATGGTATCGTGCCAGAACGACTTCGACGGTGCCAATGTTGGCAACCAGGGCGAGGTTGACTTCACGCTGAATGTTGCTGTTCCCGAGCTCACTACTCGTGCTGCCGGAAGTAGCAGTGCCGCGAG
>JAFWYM010000021.1 GCA_017517705.1 Alistipes sp. | reverse complement strand
GGGTCAGTTCAATACTCTTATCGTAAACCTTTAATGCATTGTGTAGTTTGTATAGGTCAAGATAGAATCCCGTAAGCATAAAACGGATGCGTGAGCGTGCAGCTTCACGGTTTTCGCCCGCCATCTCCTCTTTAAGTTTAGCCATAGCAACACCATTTGTTACAGCACCTCCAGCATAGATGAGTTGGGTCGCTTCGATGGCAAAATTATTCCCGAAATGTGGCATCGGAACACTCTGTCCATTCTTAAACTCTCGGTCTAAAAGATAACCATTGCCAAGATAACTCGCCGACAGAGATAGGTCAATATCGGGTAGATAGCCGTTTTTAGCCACCTTGACCCCCTGCTGTGCCTCAATGACCGCAGCATCCTCTGCATTTATTGTTTTGCTATTTTCGTCTGCCAGAGCAAACATCTGCTCTAAGGTCAGTACATAAGTATTTTGGGCATAGCTACCCTCAGCCCATAATGATGTACACAACACCATTATGAGCAAACGTACTTTGCTCATGCAATATTTATATTTTAATAGTGATTTTAAAAGAGAATTACATTACCTTCAGTCCTCCCAATTCGTACTGATATTGTGATGATACGGAATGTAGATATACGAAGCCGAAATGTAGTAATGTAAGTTTATATTTGTTCTCATATTGGCGAAGAACTTTGTGCTCTTCGGGGCGCAAAGGTACAAAAAATAACGCAAAGTTGTAAGGCTGCGATTTCGATATTTTTTTAAATATTGATATAACAAATTGGCAAACAAGTAGATATTCAAGGTTGGCAAATCAGAGATTTATTTACGTCAAGTAAACTGTGCTTTTTCGGGCTTCGCAGGCCTAAAACTACATCTTTTTATTCACTCTTCCCGATTATCGGCGACTGGCCAAGTTGCTTTTTAGTCAGCCCCTTATAATCAAAATTAAGCCTTCCATTAGCACCGCTCTAACACTAAGCTGTAATTTGTTGTCAGAAGTCGTCAGATGTGGTGCATCACAAAAGAGACTACCACGGGATAGTACACTTTAGTACAGCCCGTGGTAGTCTACTTTTAGGGATGTGCCGCAGATTGCGGCTTATCACGACAAATTATAGTTTGTTGAGCTCTATCTCGAAATCAGCCAACACATTCATATAGTTGATAAATGCCTCGTAGGCTGAGTCGTAGGGGTTGAAGTATGAGTGTACATCGCCATCAGAGAACCACTTTGTCGCCATATAGTAGAAGTGGTCAGAGTTCTGCATAAAGTGCCATACATACTCGAAATCCTTATTCTTGACCTTCTTAACCCTTGGTGCAAGAGCGTATAGCTTCTTGAACGCCTCGTTCTGAAGATCGTTACCGAGCCATGCCGTAACATCGCGCTCCTCATCGGCCCACGACATAGCGTATGGGCAATGGAGGACGGCAACAGGCTGCAGCTTCTTTGATGCCTCGCTCGCCGTAGAGAACTCAACCTCACCCGTAGCAAGCATAGCTGCGGGCAGCGCCTTCATAAAGTCGAAGATGCCGGTAGATGCCTTCTGGTGCTCACCGAAGGTCTCATAGTCCATGAAGAGGTTTACCACATCGCCCGTCTCCTGTGCTACCCAGCCGGCAAACTTATCGGCCGTGAGCGGCCACTCGGGCCACCCCTCATTCGAGAAGCGGAAGGCGATATCGTCCGAGAGCTTATAGTTGCGCAACAACAGGCGCAGCTTGTTGTCCACAGCATCGGTATATACGAAGTTGGGCGACTTCCAGCCAAGGATATGCTTAGCACCCTCGGCAAGCATCGTCTTAAAGCCCATATCCTCCACGGCCTTAGCGATGTCGTCCGAGTAGATGAGCTCCGTATTACGGAAGGCCGTAGGCTTCACGCCAAACTCCTCCTTGAGCATCTGCGTGTGGAGCTTAACCTCCTGCTTGAACTCATCGACCGAGTAGAGCGACGAGAGCGAGTGCGAGTATGTCTCGCCAAGGAACTCTACACATCCTGTTGCGGCGAGAGCCTTGAACGACTCCAACACCTCGGGGGCGTAGGCCTTGAACTGCTCGACAGCCGAGCCCGTGATAGAGAAGGTGCAGCGGAACGCCCCCTTATTCTCCTCGATGAGGCTTAGCAACAAGGCATTCATCGGCAAGTAGCACTCGCGAGCCACCTTCTGCATGATAGCGCGGTTGGTGAAGTCGTCGAGATAGTTGTGGTCGTTGCCCATCTGGAAGAAACGATAGGTCTTCAAACGCCAGGGCTGGTGTACCTGAAAATAGAAACAAACAGTCTTCATATATCTATACTTCTTATTTATTTATTACACTTGTCGATAGCCTGCTGGTATACATCCTTAATCTTCACAGCAGCATTGAACCACTTGAGGTTGTTAACCTCCTCCATGCCCTTCTCCGAGAACATCTTTGCAAGAGCCGGATAGGTGATAAGACCATATATGGCGTCAGCCATAGCGTCGACATCCCAGTAGTTGACCTTCACGGCATAGTCCAGCACCTCGGCAACACCACTCTGGTGCGAGATAATCGTGGGTACGTTTGAGCGCATAGCCTCCAGAGGCGAGATGCCGAAGGGCTCAGACACCGACGGCATAATGTACACGTCCGAGAGCTGGAACATCTTCTGCACGTCGTCGCCCTTCAGGAAGCCCGTGAAGTGGAAGCGGTCGGCGATGCCGAGCTGTGCAACACGGCGAATACAGTGGTTCATCATATCGCCCGAGCCTGCCATCACGAAGCGCACGTTAGGAACACGCGCCAACACCTTGGCTGCCGCTTCGATAAAGTAGTCGGGGCCCTTCTGGAAGGTGATACGGCCGAGGAATGTAACAATCTTATCATCCACACCACGCTCGGGGATGGGGTTGTCGTTCTCGGCAAACTGCACAGCATTATGCACAGCCACAACCTTCTCGGGCTCGATATTATACTTGTTGATGACGATGTTACGTGTGAGGTTCGAGACGGCAATGACCATATCGGCTGCCGCCATACCTGCACGCTCAATCTCGTATACACGTGTGTCTATGTTATCGCTCGACGAACGGTCGAACGACGTGGCGTGCATGTGTACCACCAACGGCTTGCCCGAGACACGCTTGGCGGCGATGCCCGCAAAGTATGTCAACCAGTCGTGGGCGTGGATGACATCGAACTGACCCTCAAGCTGTCGCGCAACCTCGGCAGCAACAACAGCGTAGCGAGCAACCTCCTCCATAATGTTTGCACCATACTTGCCCGAGAAGGTGTAACGCTGAGTCCAGCTATCGCCCTTGCGCTCCCAGAACTTCTTACCCGTACGCTCATAGCCCTCGCGGTATGTAGCCCACTCTTCGGGCGAGATGTAGGGAACCATATTCGAGTCGATATGGATGAACGATATTTTACGCATAATATCATCGGCACCCTCAATGCTTGAGTCGCAATAGTGTGCCTCGATGTCGCTCGCGTTGACAACCTTAACGAAGCTCTGATCCTCGTCACCCGACGCCTTGGGCATCACGAAGATGACCTCCACATCATTACGAGCCAGACCCTGTGTCATACCATAGCAGGCAGTACCCAGACCACCGGCAATATGGGGCGGAAACTCCCAGCCGAACATTAAGACTCTCATAATCTATATCTCTTTTTTACGTTTTACTTCTTCGTACTCTTGCGTACACACTTCTTCTTAGGCTTCTGTGTTGCAGCCTCCTCTGCGACGCTCTTCTTGGCCTTACGCTGAGGTCTCTTCTTAGCATAACGCTCGATAAGCTCCGCAATGTAGAGCACACCCGCAACAGACGTAGCATGCGACACCGAGCCTCGAGGGCCATGTGGAGGATCACCCTCAAAGCGCTCAGAGAGTGAGCCTATGCACTTTGTCTGAAGCTCGTCATCGAAGGCATCGAGGATGTGACGCGCCTCGTCGACATACTTCTCGCCACCGAGGTCGAAGCAGGCCTTGACATATAGCGACAAGGGCCATATCCACGCTGAGCCATTACGCGAAGCGAGATCCTGCGAGCGCTGATCCTCGTTGTAATTCGACTTGTAGAGCATGTTACGCGGCGAGAGGGTACGCAGACCTCGTGGTGTGAGCAGGTGCTCGCGGATGGTCATAAGGATACGTACGATCTTTTCATCGTCGACAAGCTTATAGTTCAAGCCACAGACAACAGCCATATTGGCACGAATAAACTTATTGACCTCGTCGTAGTTCACATAGTCGGCAACATATCCCTCCTCCTCGAGCCAGAATTTCTCGACGAAGGATGTCTTAATACGCTTCGGAAGCTCCTTCCAGGCATCAACAAACTCCTTATCGCCCTCCTTCTTAGCCACAGCCAACGTATACTCCACGGCGTTATACCACAATGCCTGAAGCTCTACGGGATAGCCGCGACGTGGCGTGAGAGGTTGTCCATCGACGATTGTTCCCATCCATGTCAAGGGGCGCTCGGCCGATGCCCACAGAAGGCCATTATCGTGCATGCGCACCTCCTCGCCGAAGCCTCGGCGATAAGCCTCAAGGATGGCCTTCATCTGAGCGCCATACTTCTCCCACAACGCCTTGCGACCGATGTGAGCCTCGAGCTCCTGGAGCGTATAGTAGAACCATAGCGGTGCATCTGCCGTGGGAGGTGTAACCCTACCATCGAGGATGCCACTTGTGGCAAGGTCGCGAACAGCCGTGTCGAGGGCATCGATACAATCCTCCTTATGTCCCTGTGTAAGCGTGAGACCGGGGAGTGCCATAAACGTATCCTCCATAAATGGCCCAAACCATGGATAGCCGGCGATGACCTCCGTGCGATTCTCCGGACGACGAATGACAAACTGACGTGCCGAGTGCTGCAGGCAGCTGAGGAAGTCGACCTTATGTGTTCGACGTGCCAACGACGCCTCGTATACTGCAGAGATAGTCTCAGGCGATGCCATCATATCGGTTGCAGCAGAGAATATAACACTCTCGCCACGCTTTATCTTAAACTCGAAATAGCCCGTTGTGAGCAGATCCTCGTGACCCTCATAGCCACGTGCCAACTCCTTGCGGTACTCGAAGTTGTAGTACCAGTCGGGGGCTGCGATAAACTCCGCATCGGCCTTATCGAGCTGCATATACAACCAGGGGAAGCCCTCATATAGGCGGCACTTAACACCATAAGGTATGGGGTAGGCCCTGCCATCAGCCTCCATATTGGCCTTCGACAAGGCGTGCTTGTCGCGGAATGCCAACAAGGGTCGCAGGCGCAGCGTCGTATCCGAGTGTGCATCGACCAACGTATAGCGAATCATAAGCTGTGTGCGCTTATGTACCCATAGGAGCTCCTTCTTAAGGATAACACCACCCACACGATATGTTATCGTAGGCGTAGGTGTATACTCGAAGTCGGTGATATACTTATGACCGCGAGGCTCATAAGTACCATCGAAGCGATGCAGTGCGAGATTAAACGACTGGTCGTGCTGTACTATAGTCTCGTCGAGCGACGACAGCAACACATAGGTGCGGTCGCTCTGGTCGATGGGTGCAACCATCAAACCGTGATACTTGCGTGTATTGCAGCAGACAATGGTAGTACTCATATAACCACCACGACGGTCCGTGGCAAGCATCTCGCGATCCAGCGAGTACTCTAAGTTGCCCAATTCACGTTTGTCGAATGTTAGTCCTGACATAATGATACCTATATTTATTTAGTTTCGTTTCAAAATAGAGTAATACAACACCGCAACGTATTATGAATCAGACTAATATCATACATACAAGCAGTGCATCATGGAAGTTTATCTACTTTCACCAAGTAAAGTTACAAAAATATTTTTAAAAAACAATAAATTCATGCAAATAATGACTCTATTACAGCGTCCGATACGAGGAAATGTTCCGCACGTATGGCCAGTGAGGAGTTACCAAATTCCACGATACCCGATGCTATCCACTCGCCCGCACAACTCTCAAGGCGTCGGCGCTCCGAAGCCCCGAAACGGCGCTCAACATAGTCGAGGTCGACACCCTCCTTGCGGCGTAGCGATGTCATCACATATTCGTTCAGGTGGTCGCGCTCGGTGAGGCTCTCAGCCTCGAACAACATGTCGCCCTCGGCATACTGCTTCGCCGTAGAGGTACACCAGCGCCGCTCATGGCCCGTGAAGGAGTGAGCACCAGGCCCAATGCCAAGATACTCGACACCTGTCCAGTAGGCTGAGTTATGCTGGGCACGACGCCCCGGCTTGGCATAGTTCGATATTTCGTAATGCTCGTACCCTGCATCGACAAATGCCCGATGTACAGCAAGGTATTCGGCCTCAGACTCCTCATCCGCAATCGGCACATACTCGCCCTTACGCATCAAAAGACCCAATTTAGTGCGCTCCTCGACCGTGAGGTGGTAGGCCGAGATATGCTCCACATCGAGAGCCACAGCCCTACGCAACGTATAGCTCAACGTATCGCCAAAGCCTGCAACACCAAATATTATATCTATCGAGAGGTTATCATAGCCCGCAGCCCTGAGGCGTGCCACGGCAGCCTCAGCCTCGGTAGCCGTATGGCGACGATTCATAAAGTGCAACACGCGGTCATCGAACGACTGTATGCCGAGGCTCAGGCGATTAACCTCGGTCGAGCGTAGCGCCTCGACATACTCCACAGTTAGATCGTCGGGGTTGGCCTCGAGCGTTATTTCCGCAACACCGGAGCAGTCGAAGAGATTGCGAGCAGCATCTATAAGCCCCTGAATCTCGCGCGCCGACAACAACGAGGGAGTACCACCACCGAAGTATATCGACGTGAGGTGTGGCGAGTGCAACGTCGAGGCACGCTCCCTCAGCTCGCGGTGCATAACCTCCACAACACGTGGAAGTAGAGCCAAGGCGCCAACCTTATAAAAGTCACAATAGGTGCATATTTTACGACAAAAGGGTATATGGAAATAGAGTGTAGCCATCGGATTTATGTTTTCTTTACCTACAAAGTTATTAAAATTTTCATTATATTTGCAAGGTAATATTTCAAAACTATTTTGAGTTATGAAGAGTATCCGCGAATTATATCGCATAGGCACAGGCCCATCGAGCAGCCACACCATGGCTCCGCGACGTGCCGCAGAGATATTTCAGCATCGCAACCCCGAGTGTCGCAACTTCCGCGTCACGCTCTACGGCAGTCTTGCCGCCACCGGCAAGGGCCACTTGACCGACGTAGCAATACTCGACACGCTGAAGCCTCACGGCGATGTAGAACTTGTATGGGAGCCCTCGATATTCAAGCCTTTCCACCCCAACGGCATGCGCTTTGAGGCCCTCGATGACAAGAGGGTTGTCGATGATTGGACGGTATATAGCGTGGGCGGTGGTGCTCTGGCTGAGGAGGGCGAGACACCCATCGAGAGTGCCGACATATACCCCGACACTAAGCTCGTAGACATCCTCAAGTGGTGTACCGACAATGGCCGCACCTTCTGGGAGTATGTCGAGATGTACGAAGGCGATGGTATATGGACATTCCTCTCGAAGATATGGCGCGTGATGCGCGAGGCTGTAGAGCGTGGCATCGAGACCGATGGCGTGATTCCCGGGCCGCTAAACCTCCCACGTCGTGCCATGCGCTACAATGTACGAGCCTCGGGCTACAGCCAAAGCCTTAAGTCACGAGGCCTCATCTTCTCCTACGCCTTGGCCGTGAGCGAGGAGAATGCCTCGGGTGGTCGCATAGTAACGGCACCGACGTGTGGCTCGTCGGGCGTGATGCCTGCCGTGCTATACCACCTATGGAAGACGCGCGAGTTCTCCGAGCAACGTATATGCCGCGCACTGGCAACAGCGGGTCTTATTGGAAATATCGTCAAGCATAACGCCTCAATATCGGGTGCAGAGGTAGGCTGTCAGGGTGAGGTAGGCGTAGCCTGCGCCATGGCTGCAGCCGCCGCTAATCAGCTCTTTGGAGGCACCCCGGCACAGATTGAGTATGCCGCAGAGATGGGCCTTGAGCACCACCTCGGCATGACGTGCGACCCCGTGTGCGGCCTCGTGCAGATACCCTGCATCGAGCGCAACGCCTACGCCGCTGCACGTGCCTTGGATGCCAACCTCTACTCGATGTATACCGATGGTCACCACCGCGTATCGTTCGACCGTGTAGTCGAGGTTATGAAGCAGACGGGACACGACCTCCCCTCGATATACAAGGAGACGGGCGAGGGCGGCCTTGCAAAGGATTTTTTATAACAGGGAGCGGGGTGTAGGCCTTACCCTTAACACGTGATTAGCAAGTGATTAGCACTTGAGTGTCAATACGTTGAACATCGAGAATAATATAGTCGCCTTCACGGGTCATCGCACATACAGCGGGGCTGCCAACGAGCAGCTCCGCGATGTTGTTGCACGACTCTATGAGCGTGGTGCCCGCATCTTCCGTGTGGGTATGGCCGTGGGCTTCGACCTCCACGCAGCCGAGGCGGTCATCGCCCTCAAGGAGCATCACGCCGACATTATTCTCGAAGCCTATGTCCCCTGGCCTGAGTTCGCCACGCGCTTCGACACGAGTGCTCGCGAACGCTACAACACCATAATTCGCGAGGTGGCTGTTATACGCTATGCCTCACCGTGTTACACCCAAGACGTATTCCATCGTCGCAACGATATGCTTGTCGAGGGTGCCACGACTCTCGTTGCGTGGTACGAGCATAAGAGGAGTGGCACGGAGTACACCATACGCCGCGCCAGGAGAGGCGGATGCCACATTATAAACCTCTGCGAAGTTGGGCTCTTCGACACCTCCATATAAGACTTTTCGACCCGAATATTCCTCCTATATATAAATAGGTGTATCCTCATTTTAGGTATTTATACCACCTCGCATTTAACAAGATTGTCGTATTTTTGCGGAAATTTTGTAAATGTATTTGCTATGAAGATTAAACATCTACTACTAATCGTAACAATGATGTGCTTCGGACTCACTGCCGAGGCTCAGACCACAGGCGAGAAGATCAAAGAGTTTGCAGATAAGCATCTTAAGCTTTCGGGATACCTTCAGGGTGGCTTCGAATGGAATCAAGCATCAGACCCCGAGACTACGTTCTACCTCCGCCGTGCTCGCGTGAGTCTCTCGGGCAATGCCGCAAAGGAGAAGATAGACTACCGCCTACAGGTAGATATGGCGGGCTCGCCCAAGATCTGCGACCTCTACTTCCGCTATAAGCCACTGAACGAAATCAACATACAGCTCGGACAGTTCAAGCTCCCCTTCTCGCTCGAGAACGAACTCTATGGCCCAACAACGTTCGAGTTTATCGAGTACTCATACCTCACAACATACCTCGTGCGCAACAACGCTAAGTACGACGGCATTGCGGCTACGGGTCGCGATATGGGCTTTCAGCTCTATGGCGGCTTCCTCGAGCGCGAGGGCTATAGCATAATCAACTACAACGTCGGCGTATTCAACGGCACGGGCATAAACACCAAGGATAACAACTCGTCGAAGGACTTTATCGCCCGCCTTATCGTTAAGCCCATCAAGGGGTTATCTATCTCGGGCTCATATATGTACAGCTATACGACAAAGACATCATCCGAGAGTGTCGTAAACATCAATGCCCCTCGCTGGTCGGTGGGCGCCATCTACGACGTACGCCACTGGATTGCACGTGCCGAGTTCGCACAGGCCGACTTTGGTGGCAATATGACCAACGCCTTTTACGCTCTGGCCGGATACCACTTCGAGAAGCCTTGGTCGGTTGTTGCTCGCTACGAGTTCATCAACGACGAGCACAACATCTTGAACGAGGATCGCATCACCTTAGGTGGCGTATACAAGCCTTGGAAGTTCTTGCGCCTGCAGCTCAACTACTCGTACACGATGAATGCCGCTATCGATAAGAACTTCAACGGCATCAACCTTATGGTGTCGGCCATATTCTAACAGAAGTATAACGCAAAAAAGATAGTATGAAAAAGTTTCTAACAGAGGATTGGGTTGTTACCTTTCTAAGTATTCCTCTTCTTATCATCGCATTCTTTGCCCCCGAACTCGATGGTGGTCCCAAGATTCCCGAGACACTCACTACACCCGAGGCGTGGATGAACATAGGCACGTTCTTCGTCATAGCCCTCGTGCTACTATACGTAGGTAATCGACTGCTTAACAGACCATTGAAGGGTCTCCTTGTGTCGTTCATCGTCATCTTTGCCATCGCCGTGCTGGCGCAGTGGATTGCCAAACTCGAGACTATCAAGTATTACGGCTTCGAGGCCGTATTCTTCTCGGTAATCTTCGGTCTTATCATCCGCAACCTCTTCCACGTACCCGACTGGCTCAAGCCCGCCGTGCAGGGAGAGTTCTTCATCAAGATTGGCGTTGTGTGCCTCGGTGCTACGGTGCTCTTCTCGGACGTTATGAAGTCGGGCGCTGCAGGCCTCATCCAGGCGGTCCTCGTTGTGGGTATCGTGTGGTTCTTCGCCTTCTGGCTCGCACGTAAGTTCAAGGTCGAGCAGGCTACGGCTATGACCCTCGCCAGTGGTTGCTCTATTTGTGGCGTGTCGGCCTGCATTACCGCTGCAGGCGTTGCCGGCACGGATAAGAAGCAACTGTCGTATATCATCTCATTGGTACTTATCATCGTCGTGCCAATGATCTACCTCATGCCCTGGCTGGCCAGCGTGGTAGTACCCCTCTTCACCGACGATCCCGCCATCCAGCAGGAGATTACGGGTGCTTGGATAGGTGGCACCATCGACACCACCTCGGGCGTAGGTGCTTCGTCGGAGATGGCAGGCGAGGTGGCACAGAAGACAGCCATCGTCGTTAAGGCTACGCAGAATGTACTTATCGGCGTCGTGGCATTCTTCATCGCTCTCTACCTCTCTACCCGCTCGGCAGATGGTAAGCGCTCAAACCGCCCCTCGCTCGGCATCGTATGGGAGAAGTTCCCGAAGTTCATCCTTGGCTTTGTCATTGCCTCAGCCGTGTTTAGCGTGCTTCAGGCAGAGGATATGCTCACACTCAACGAGAAGGGTAAGATTATGGAGACGTCGTTGGCTAAGACATTCTCTACGTTCTTCTTCTCGCTATCGTTCGTGTGCATCGGTATGGATACACGCCTTAAGGATATTATCTCAAAGGAGAACCGCAATGCTCTCTACGCCTTCCTTGGTGCTCAGACGTTCAACATCATCGTCACTATGCTTATCGCATGGTTGATGTTCGGCATCGTTAAGCCCGCAATCTGGCCGACGGCGCCCGAAGCCGCTGCTACGGAGCAACCCGCCGAGGTGCTTCCCGAGCTTAAGGCTAATATCCCCGCCAATACCGAGGCTACAGCTATCGTTATCGAGACGCCTGACGTTGCCCCCGAGATCACGTTCGAGTAGATAATACGAAGTGACGGAAGCACTTAAGAGGGGCTGGCTAAAAAGTAACTTAGTCAGCCCCTGATACTCAAGAGGTTGAATAAAAAGATGTAGTTTTAGGCTTGCGAAGCCCGAAAAAGCGGAGTTTACTTGGCGTAAATGAGCATTTTGAGGGCGAGCATAACGACAAAATACACTTTTTATTCAGCCTCTCACTTTTGCTATCCCATTTTAGATGTTCGCCTTTATAGCTGCTCTACAATTGTGCTGCAACCATCCTCCAGAAGATCCAGTACCAATTCGAAGCCCTCGTGACCCTCGTAGTATGGGTCGGGGATATATGACCAGTCGGGGTGGTGGCGCAGAAACTCGCGAAAGCGGTATATCTTCGCTCCGGCCTCGCGGCTGGGGGCAAGACGAAAGAGCGCCTCGTAGTTGTTGTCGTCCATGGCTATGATGCGGTCGAAGCGGTCGAAGTCCTCCTCGCGCACCTGACGTGCGCGGTGTGTCATCTCTATGCCACGTGCCGCGGCAGCACGACGCATACGCGGATCGGAGCGCTCGCCACTATGACCTCCATACGTTCCCGCAGAGTCTATCTCCACACTATCGGCCTTTCCCGCACGCTCCGTAAGTAGACGGAGCATCGCCTCGGCGGCCGGCGACCGACATATATTTCCCAGACATACAAACAATATGCGCTGCTTCATTTGCTTAATATTTATAAATTATCTATTCACAACTCAGAGCAAAGGTATGGAAAAGTTTGACTTTAGCCATATTTTTTCATTGAAAAATTTTTAACATTCGTTTAATTGTTTGGTGTATTAGCAATTAATTATCGTTCAATAGTAAAAAGAGAGTCTCAGAAGGAGCCTATTGTGACGATATTTTACTACCTTTGCGCCATTATTGTTAAGGTACTACTACGCAACGATTAAAACTGACATAGACTATGAAACTAAGAGCATTGATCCTTGTTGCTATTGCAGCGTTCACCTTCACCCTCACAGCCGAGGCTCAGAGCCTTCCGCGCAAGGTGCGCAATGTCGAAGTGCAAGATCTCGACGCCAAGAAGTCGCGTCTTCCATGGTGGGGAGAGAAGAACCTCCTCATCTTCTACGTCGACCCCGAGGTTCCGAAGCAGAACCATGACTTTATCACTCACATCGAGGAGACTGGTCGCGTTCAGGGCCCCAACATTGAGGGCTTCGGCATCGTAAACCTCAAGGATGCCATCTACCCCAACTCGTTGGTACGTAAGATTGCCGACACACGTACAGCAAAGAATGGCGCCACCATACTCTGCGACCCCGACCACTATATCTCGAGTGCTTGGCGTCTTGGCGACTGCGACAATATGTTCGTGATCATGCTCGTAAACAAGGCCGGCGAGCTTGTCTACGTACACAAGGGCGAGATGTCGAAGGAGGAGCAGCAGCGCTTTATCGAGGCTGCAGATCCCCTACGTTAATGGCATCTATCGCAGCAAATAGCTTAAGACACAGGACTGTCATCGTGGCAGTCCTGTTCTCGCTTTTATCTCCGCGCCTCGTGGCACAGCACATCGAGGAGAGAACCATCGATGGCACAACCATAACATATAGCTACACACCCATCGTGGAAGATGACCGCACGGCACTCGAGCGCTACTTAGACACAAGCCTCGACGAGCGCAGCGTGCGCTTCAACATCATCGGAGGCCCCGGCTACTCGGCAAATACGGGCTGGCGCCTTGCCGCCATCGGCAACCTCTACTACCGCCAGGCGGGTCAGGAGCACACCTACCCAGGCACTCTCTCCCTCACCGCCACAGCCTCGCTTACGGGCTACTACGACGTCACAATCCATGGCGCGAATACCTTCCGCAAGGGCAAGCACCGCCTAAGCTACGGCGTGGGGCTATGCTCCGAGCCCACATACCTATGGGGTCTCGACTACGCCACGGCAGCACACAACGACGCTGGCGCGTACACCTCGCGCGACTATGGCGCATGGCTCAACTACCGCTACGCCATCACACGCAGCCTCTTTCTGAGCCTCGGCACTAAGTATCGGAATATCGCGGCACTACACCCCGATGCGCACACCATGCAGATGACCGTGGGACTACCCCACCACAGCTACGCCTTGGGCTTCGACCTCGGTGTCGGCATCGATACACGCCAGAGGATGGGATATAGCACACGTGGCATATATGCCGCTGTGGAGGTTACAGCACAGCCACAACTCTTAAATAACACATCATCAAATCTGTACGCGCTAAACATCACCTTCGACTACTACCAACCCTTGTGGCGCGGTGCTACGCTCGCCCTCGACCTCTATGGCGAGTTTCATAGCCGCTCGACGCCGTGGCTTCTGCGCGCCGAGCTTGGTGGCGAGAGCCGTATGCGTGGCTACTACCGCGGACGCTACAACGGCAACAACCTCGTCGCTGCGCAGGTGGAGCTACGCCAACACGTATGGGAGGGGCTGGGCATAGGCCTCTGGGGTGGCGCGGGCGAGACCTTCTCGCACGACGATCGCTTCGCGTGGCGCAAGGTGCTACCGACCTATGGCGCAGGCCTGCGTTGGTCACTCAACGCACTTATGGCCATACGTTTAGAGATGGCCTTTGGACGCGATAGCCGCTACTTTATCCTCGGCTTCAACGAGGCATTTTAGCGGAGAGACTAGGGGGCAACAATAAGCCCACCCATTGTCATCCTGAGCGGAGGGCCCCCACCCCTGTCATCCTGAGCGGAGCGTAGCGGAGTCGAACTGCAAAGCAGCGCAGAGCGTAGCGAATGCGGGATCTCGGGCGGACTTCGCTCAAGATGACACGCGAGGGCGGATATGTCGAGATTTGGATGAAGCAAAGTGCTACGAAATGCGACTTTTGACGCAGCCCGACTTTGCTGACCTATACCTGCCCGAATGGT